>CAZZIO010000029.1:0-76997 GCA_964654465.1 uncultured Dictyoglomota bacterium | reverse complement strand
CGATTTTCTATGTATATTTTACCAGATTTACCTCTATCAAAAAAGAGTAAAGAAGAAGTAAGCTTTAGTTAATAGAATTAGAAGATTTCTTCATAACCATAAATGGAATTTTATTGATGTCCAAATAAGTTTAGCTCATTTAATCATAAATAGAGTAAAATCTCCCTACTCTTTTGTTTTCTTCCTATAGGAGGTAGAGCTTTACCTATCCTTCTTGTTCCAGTTAGATTTGATTCTTTTTCTAAGCTAAAATGGAAAGGCGAAGTAGATTTAATCATAAAAGCCATATCTTTGCTCCTTCCTGTTCTTCTCAAGGGAACAGTCTTTGTATTTGATAGAGAGTTTACATATCCAGAGTTGACGTATTTTATCATAAGGTTAAATAGGAATGTATATGTAAATGGAAAACCTTTACGGAAATTAGGAGCTGGAGTTTATGAAAATGTTTTAGTACACAAAGTAATAGCTAATGTTTTTGTGAGAGGATATATTTCAGATGAAGAGGAAGAAGATTTCTATGCTTATGTTTCAAACCTGCCAGCGAATATGCTGAGCTAGGAACTCTACAGAAAAAGTATGAAGATGGAAGAGACAAAGTGTATCTTTTAACGAAGATGGAGGAGAAAAGAAGAAAAGCAAGAGGGCTTCTGGAAGAATTAGAGAAAAGGATAATCAGTTTAATAAATTTTGGATTGTTGTTAGTATCAAATTTTTATAGATTGAGGATAAAGAAACGTTTTGGGAAAGTCTTTACTTTCTCCCAATTTTTATGAGGAGCGTTATCGTGTCTATATATAGATTTATCAATAAATCTTCTCTCCCAATGGTATGAATATTTACCTAATTTTGAAAAAAAATATCTAAAAAACTTCCATCATAAAAGTACAGACGCAATTTCCATGGCTCTTGACTCTGAGTATATATTATCTCCCCATATTCAATGATTGAACCACACTCATTTAATGCGATATTTAACAAGTTAAGGTATGCTCTTGAGGTCTTCTTCAATTATTTTAAGAGTCTCCTCAAGATTTTCTAAAAGAATTAAGCCTTCCCATGTAGGATGTTCTGAAACTTACCCTTTAGAGATCTTTTTCTTAAGTTCTATTGAAGAGGATACTTTATACCTATCAAGAATCTCTAATATATCTATCTTTATCTTCCTTCTTTTTTCTCTTAAGAAAGCTCTTATACTTTCCTTAGTAACATCTTCAGAATTAATACCTAAATTATTGGCTATCTTTTTTATGAAATCCTCAGTGATGCTCATATTTATCACCTCAATTAAATTATAGCATAACATCTAAATTCAAATAAAAACTGGGATGTTCGAAAATTATAAAATTCAATAAATTTTCATAAGAAAATTGTTTAAGTCTTTATCAATTATTTTAAAAAAAGGCAATATAACAAATTGAAAAAAAATAAGGTTAAGGGCATAAAGGGCAAATACCGCTAAAGCTCTCTTCAAGGCTAAATCTTCTCTTATAAGTGCAAACTTTGACCCTAGTTTAAGTTTTATGTTACCAAAAACCCCCTCTATTAAATATCTCATTTCCTTTCCCTATCTCTCCCCCCAACCTTGGATTCTTTCCTCAATGGATGTTTTATCCCAACCCTCCAAGTCTCTTTCATCTTAACTGCCAACTAACACCCAAGCCCCCTCACCCTCTCCAATATGTCTACAGCATTAAATCCCTTGTTTCCAATAAAAGGTAACCCCAAAAGTTTATCAACCCTACCAAGAAGTCTACGCAACATCTCAACCTCAGAAGCATATGCAAAAACTACCTCACAACACAAAAGAATTATCCTTTTCTTCTCATCTATCCCAACTAATAAAACAGCCCTAACATGTGAGGCAACTTCCTTTGCAACTGTCCCACGAAGCCATCCTAAAACATATTTCTCTCGATAACCAAATCCAGTGTCCCATCTACTACTAAACCTTTCCATCTTCTTCCATCTCTCCGAAAAAACATCTCCCCAACCTTCTCAATTAACTCTTGTAAAACCTCCTTCGGAAGTTTTTGAACCCTATAATGATAGGTACCTAAAGCTGGAACAGAATACCCTTCAAGAGAGACATATTCTAAAATCTCTCTATAGGAAAACTTATGCAAAGTTTGAAATAGCCAGAGAGAAATGATAAACACATCATCATAAGACTTAGGTCTGCCTATCTTTTTTGAAGTTAAAATTGTGTTTTCCCTCAAAAGTTCTTTTACTAATTGAAGCATTTTACAAGAAGAATACTTTGACCTTATCATTTCTCTTCATCTATTCTTAATTTTTGATTTTATCATAATTTGGGACTAATGTGTTTTAGAACACCCCAATCTTATTCTTAATCTTTTTTACAATATGGTTTTTAAGCTCTTCTACAGGCTTAGACCTTTCCTCATGTATCCTTGGTAAAAATATTCTTGAAAACATAAATCTTAAAACTCCTGACAATATAAATATTAAATGATATTCCACAAGGTATAATCCCGTAACATTATTAATAAAGGCTACTATTGGTGGAGCCACATATTCTATAATATATCCTCCCAAAATAAAAGATAAGGCATTAACTATTCCTACAAAAAAGTTTAAAACAGCAATATAAAAAGACCTATTTTCATTAGGAGAAAGATAAAGAGCCAGATTATTAAAAGTTAAATCAATTCCTGGCCAAAAAGTACCTGCAAATATTTGAACTAATATTACAAAAAAGAGCCAATTATTCGGTGTTGTAAAACACCATATATAGGGCAAGAAGCTTACAATTAATGTGCTTATAATAAGAACCGGTTTATTTCCAAACCTATCAATTAATCTTCCCAACATTCTGACTGAAAGAATAGTTATTACATTACTTACAATCTGAACATAAAGAGCTATTTCAAAATAACTCATCTTGAGATATTTAATCATGTATATGTTAAAATATGGAGCAGAGATATTTAATGCTATATTCCAAAAAACGGCAAATAAGAGAAAATTGGAAAACCTTGAATCTTTAATAACACTTTTCATCATCTTTCTAAAATTGACTTGAGAAAAATCAGATTTTTTCATAGGGGGATCATATACCCAGAAAAAGCAACAAATATCCAAAAGCCCTAAAATAGTAGCAAAAATAAAAACTATGGCAAAACCTATCAATCCATGGACCCTATCTAAAAACCATCCAATACTAAGCCCACTAATAAAAGAAACAAAGGTTGCAAGCATACTCCTATGACTAAAGAATCTTCCCCTTATCTCAATAGGAACCAAGTCTCCCATCCAGGACATAAAACTTACGTTAATAAATGCCCCTCCAACAGCAGTAATCGCTAAAAGAAAAACAATTAAAGAAAACAAAAGATTTTTGTCAGATATAAAGAAGGGTAATATAGGAATAAAAAGCCAAGGTATTCTCTGAATAAAGCCGCCTAAAAAAAAGATTATCTTTCTCTTTTTTGTTCTTTCTAAAACATAAGATGCAAAGAGTTGTATAGCCCCACCTAAAACTGGCATAGCCAACATAAAACCATAAAGTAGATCTCCAAAACCAAGTTCCTTTGCAAAACCAGCAATAGGAGCTCCTGTTGTTACGTTAAAAAATACTATACCAAAGCATACTCCAAGAATTACTAAATTTAAGCTTCTTTTAAGCTCTACATCCTCTACAAAATAAGTTGTAAAGAAATCTTTTATTTTCATAGAAAAAAATTATATCACAATTATGTTTTTATAAAATAGGATCTATATCAAATTAGCAAATCTAAGAAAATCCTCATCTAAAAAGATATCCTCATAATTTCCCACTCTTAATATATTTTTCTCCTCTCCCATCACATAAAACTTATCTGCAATTTTAATGGCAGTATTTAAATCATGAGTAGCAGTAATAACAGTTTTACCATTATGTTGAAGTTCCTCAATTATTTCTATAAATTCTCTTACACTTCTTGGATCAAGTCCATTCGTAGGCTCATCTAATAAAATAATCTCTGGATCAATGATCAAAAGAGACGCTAAAGCAACCTTCTTCTTTTCTCCTTCACTTAATTGAAAGGGAGAACGTTCTAAAAGATGGGATATACGAAACAAATCCGAAATTTGTGATATTTTCCTTTCTATCTCTGCTTCCTGAAATCCCAGTTGTATAAGTCCAAAGGAAAGTTCCTCCCTCACAGTGGGTAAAAATAATTGGGCATCTATGTTTTGAAAAAGAAGTACTACTGATTTTCTAAATTTATAGTTAAACTCTGGATCCTCAAAACGATCTTCATCTACCTCTTCTCCACAAAAATAAAATTTACCTTCCTGAGGAAATAAAAGAGCATCCAATACTTTCAAAAGGGTAGTTTTTCCAGCACCATTAGGTCCTAAAATTGCTACTTTTTCTTGTTTTTTTATTTCTAAACTTATAGAATTTAAGGCTTTTTTTTCTTTTGTATAGTAATAACTTACATTTTCTAACTTAAAAATTGGTCCATGCATAACAAAACTCCCCAAAATAAAATCAATATACTCACAAAAATATAATCCTCCTTTTTTAATCCATTATTCATAGGGATTTTAAATCTCTTACTTATACCTCTTGAGGTCATTCCTTGAGAAACTTCTTTCATAAGTTCCTGAGATTTTAGAAATAAAAGAGACATACTACCACCAATCCAAGCGTATTCTCTTCTTAATTCATAATTTATCATTCTACTTTTCTTAGCCAAAAACATTTCTAAAGCCAAAGTAACCAGCAAAAAGATATATCGATAAGTCATGGCAATAATATATATTATAAGTGATGGTACAAAAAGACTCCTTAAACCTTTTATAATCTCAACCCAAGAACTAGTAAATAATAAGAATTGTATCAGAGAAATAGATGCTAATATTCTTAGAAAGAATCTTAAAGCTACTTCCAATCCTTCCTTATAGAAACCTAAAGAAAAAGTTATAGGATTAAAGAAAATATATGGAAGAATAATTATAAAAGAAAATAATAATCCAAAGGATAGCACCCTTTTACAAAAATTCCTCAGATCTATCCGGACAAAAAGAATTAAGATTAATATCAAAATATTAGAGAATAAAAGCAAATACAGACTTTTAAAAAGGGTAATAAATATAATGGACATTATGACAGAAAAAAATCTTACTTTCTCTGAAATTTTCTTACAAAAATAAGGACACTCTAACTTTTTAAAAATTAGAGTGTCCTCTAAGAATCTACTTAGTTCTAATATAGTTTTATCAACATAATTACTCATTTATTTCTGTATTTTCTTATTAACTATGATTATAAGATATGTTACAATAATTACAATAGCAGTACCTATCAACCCAGTAATTAAATATCCTAAGATCTCATAAAAAAGTCCCTTTTCAATCCAACTTTTAAGATTATAATCCGGAAAGACAGGATTCCAAAAAGAAGAAAGTCTTTCAAGATCCTTTGGAACATACCCAATCATTTCCTTAAGTTCATCAGGTCCCCACTCCCCCCAAGCAGATCCAGCTCTAAAAAAGTAAGGTAATAAAATACCTAAAGGAGAAAGAAGAACAAGTATGAAAATACCAATAAATAGCTTTTTCGTTTTATACATGATAACTTTCCTCCTTTATAGTACCAGTCTTAACAAGATAATATAGTACTAAAACAGTAACTACAGCTTCTACTATTCCAAACAATAATAAATGCTCTATCATCATAGCAGGAATTGTAACTTTTAAAGGATAAGGACAGTATAAAGGTAATCCTTGAGAATCCTTAGATATAATTGGCTGAATTCCAAGTTCTAAAGCTGTTAATAATGCAGCTATATTTAGACCTATATAAGATCCTACTCCTGCACCTATAAGAGATCTTTTAGAAGATATAGGAGTTTTACCTCTTATCAACCTATAAATAAAGTATCCAACAAAAGGCATAGCAAAAGCCATATTAAAACAGTTAGCTCCAATTGCTGTGATACCCCCATCTCCAAAGATTAAAGCCTGTATTATAAGCACAATAGAGGTAAGTATAAGAGCTGTCCAAGGTCCAAAAAGTACTGAAAGGAGAACACTTCCTACAGCATGTCCTGTAGTACCACCAGGAATAGGAATATTAAACATCATTATAACGAAAGAAAAAGATGCCCCTATAGCAATTAAGGGAATAGTTTCTTCCTTTACTTTTTTCTTCATAGAAGAATAAGCCTTTGCCCATAAAGATACCATAACAGCAAACATACTACCATATGTTTGAGGTCCCAAATATCCATCAGGTATATGCATTATTTAGTCACCTCCGTAACATTAATTTTAAAAAAAATGTTACCATAAAAACAAAAAAATTTAAATAATATCAGTTATTGAAATATTGGTATGTCTTACCCACTTTAATGAAGAAAGCTCATCATATAGCTTTTTAATCTTCTCTACTCTTCCTCTTACTAATATCACTTCTAAACAATTTTTCTCATCAAAATGTACGTGCAACGTAGAAATTATCACATCATGATAATGATGTTGGATATCAGTAAGTTTATCTGCCAAACCATATACATCGTGCTCATATACCAAGCTTATGCTTCCTACTACCTTCTCTTTCTTTACATTCCATTTCTCTCTTACTATATAATCCCTTATAATATCTCTTATTGCCTCTGATCTGCTATTATAGCCCTTTTCCTCAATAATCTTGTCAAAGGCTTTTAATAAATCTTTTTCAATAGAAACACCAAAACGCTTTATCATGCTTGCCTTTTTAACAACTATATATTTTTTAAATTATATCATATATTTCAAGTTTTTATTTTTAATATTTTATTCCACAATTTGTACCTTTTTAGTATACTGTTTAAGGAAAAACACCTAAGGAGGATACAATATGGAAGAAAAATTAGAAAAATTAAGGTCTCTGTTAAAAGAATTAGGTGAAGTTACAGTTGCATATTCTGGTGGAGTAGATAGCACCTTTCTTCTAAAGGTATCAAAAGAGGTATTAAAAGATAATGTATTAGCAGTAACCTTAGTTTCTCCATTATTTCCTAAAAAGGAGATAGAAGAGGCTAAAAAATTAGCAGAAACATTAGGAGTTAAACACATAATTGTAGAAGATGAAAGTATTCTTCAAAATCCAGAGTTCATAAATAATTCTCCAGAAAGATGTTATATATGTAAAAAAATAAACTTCAAAAAAATATTAGAAATATCCAAAGAAAACAATATAGAGCATATAATAGAAGGAAGTAATGCAGATGATCTTAAGGATTATAGACCTGGAAGATTGGCTATAAAAGAACTGGGAATTAGAAGTCCTCTCTTAGAAGTAGGGTTAACAAAAGATGAAATAAGAAAACTTTCCCAAATGTTTGGCTTACCAACCTATGATAAACCATCTCTTGCTTGTCTTGCTACCCGAATACCATATGGAGAGAAGATAGAAAAAGAAAGACTGAAAAGGATTGAATTATCAGAAGAATTTATAAGAAATTTAGGAATCAAACAAATAAGAGTAAGAGATCATAATAATGTGGCAAGAATAGAAATTGAAGAAAAAGACTTTGATTTAATATTAAGTTTAAAGGATAAAATTATAAAAGAATTGAAAAGCCTTGGTTACAAATATATAACCTTAGATTTAGAAGGATATAGGACAGGAAGTATGAATGAGGAGATAATTAAAAGAGAGGGAGAGAAATAGTCCTCTCCCTTTCTATAATACTCCTATTTCTTTATGTTTGTTATAAATCTTTTGAGCAAGCTCATCAAGTAATCTAAAATCTTCTAATTTAGGAAATCCTTTTACTAAAACTGGATCTATTAATTCTACACTAAGATTTGTTAAGTTACTCTTTATGATGTCAAGAGTCCTACCACCCCATCCGTAAGAACCAATCACGGTGGCAAACTTTACCTTTGGCTTTAAAATATTAGCAAGATAGGTTACATACAATACCTTAGGATGAGGTCCAGCAAGCACTGTAGGAGTACCTATAACTAAAGTAGCTGTATCAACTAAAGACATAGCGATCTTTCCAATATCTGCTACAGTAAGGTCAAAAATTTGTACTTTTATTCCTTTTTCAATTAATCTATCTACAAAATAATCTACCATAATCTTTGTACTATCATGCATAGAAATATATGGAACCACAACCAAATTCTTTGGGTTATCGCTTATCCAATCTTTATAAGCATCTATTATAAAGGATGGGTTTTTATAAACTGGACCGTGACTTGGAGCTATAATATCTATATTAAGATCTTTAATCTTTTCTAAATTTTTCTGAATTATATTTCTAAAAGGCATCATAATCTCTGCATAATATCTTTTTGCAGCCTCATACACTAAACCTTCATCCTCCACAAAAAGATCTGATGTGGCCAAATGAGAACCAAATAAATCACATGTAAAAAGAATTTTATCTTCTAAAAGGTAAGATACAAAAGTTTCTGGCCAATGAACCCAAGGAGCATAAATAAATTTTAATGTCTTATTTCCTAAGGATAATGTTTCACCGTCATTTACAGTAATAAATTTGTCTTCAGGTATATGTAAATGACTCATAAGTAGCTCTTTACCTTTTGGATTTGTTACTACTTTTGCTGATGGATATCTTTCCAATACAAAAGGAATACTTCCAGAATGGTCTTGCTCAGCATGTTGAGATATAACATAATCTATATGATCTACATCCTTTAAATATTCAAAAAGGACATCTTTTTTTGTTGGATCTACAGTATCAATTAACGCTATCTTTTCACCTCCTATGATCAAATAAGCATTATAACTTGTACCATCTGGTAATGGGATCAGGGCATCAAATAGGGTTCTATTCCAATCCTGAGCCCCCACATAGTATATCCCATCTCTAATTTCCCTTTTATCCATCAATATTACCTCCTTTATTCCTATCATTTTAGTATGGTTTTCAGGAAATGATTATAACTCATTTTAAACAAAAATGCAAAAAATTTTCAATACTATGGATGTATCTTTATGATTTCAAAAGAGTGAAAAATTAAGAGATCTATTTCAAAAAATCTTTAAAAATTAAGGAGGAGATCCTAGGATCTCCCCCTTTAAGCAGTAAAACCACCATCAATAGAAATTATACTTCCAGTCATATACCCTGCTTCCTCACAAGCAGCAAAAAGTATTGCAAAAGCAATCTCTTCCTCCTTTCCAAGTCTTCCTATCGGTCTTCTTTCAGACATTTGTTTAAGAACCTCATCAGCATTTGGCAATTTCTGTAATCTTTCGGCAAGTCCTTGAGTAAAAGTTGTTCCAGGACATACCGCATTTACCCTAATATTATCTCTTGCATAATCAATCGCAAGTGATTTTGTAAGAGCAAGAATTGCACTTTTAGAAACACTGTAGGCACACCTTTCTGGAATTGCCCTTAGAGCAACCTCTGAAGAAATATTGACAATAACTCCTCCACCTTGTTTTTTCATTTCCATCACAGCATATTTGGATAAGAAAAATGGTCCTTTAACGTTTACAAGCATAGTTTTATCAAAATCTTCTTCTGAGGTATCTTCCACCTTTCCATAAACTACTATTCCAGCATTGTTAACTAAAATATCAATTTTCCCGAATGTATTTACTACCTCTTTAATAATCCTTTGGGCATCCTTTGGCGATGATACATCCCCTAAAATAAAAATAGCTTCTCCCCCTTGATCTTTAATAATTTTTACTGTTTCCTCTCCTCTATCCTCAGATATATCATTTACAGCGACTTTTGCCCCTCTTTCAGCAAACATAATGGCAGTCTTTCTTCCAATACCAGAACCTGCACCTGTAATAAGAACAACCTTATCTTTAAAATTCATAATATATCCCTCCTATTTTCCAAATATTAAGTTAGGAATAAACAGTACTAAATCTGGATATAAAATTATAGTAATAATCGCAATAACAATAGCTACAAGAAATGGCCACGATTCTTTTAAATATTCTTCTAAGGAGACATCTAATATGGTACATACAGCATACATAGCTGCTCCTACTGGGGGTGTAAAATTACCAACAGCACAAGCAATTACAAATATAAGACCAAAATGTATTGGATCAATTCCAAGCTTTATTGCTATTGGGAAAAATATGGAAGTTAACATCAAGATGAGAACTGTAGCATCAATAAAAGATCCAGCTATAAGAAGAATTACAATTAAAATAAGAAGGAACACAAAAGGATTATTAGTTATCCCTAAAATAAAGTTTGATATTAATTCTGGGATTCTTTCCCATACTATACCATAAGAAAAAATACTTGAAAAAGCAATTAAGGACATGGTAGCTCCTATATCAGTAACAGAACTTTTCAAGGCTTCTACGAAATTATTAAAATTAAGTTCTCTATAAGCCAAAAGTCCAACCAATACCGCATATACTACACAAAGAGCTCCTATCTCAGAAGGAGTAAAAAATCCCCCTCTAAGTCCAACAAGTAATATGATAGGGAAAAGAATTGCCCATATACTCTTTAGAAAACCTGTGGCTACTTCCTTAGCAGAAGGTCTCTTTTCCCTTAAAGGAGCAAAATTTCTAATTTTAGCTGTAATTGCGACTGTTATCATAAGATATACCATTATTAAAAGACCTGGTACTATTCCCCCTGCAAAAAGTCTACCTATTGAAACCTGAGCAATAGTTCCAAAAAGTACTAATCCAATACTGGGCGGAATTGTTGGCACTTCTAATGAAGAATAAACTAATACTCCTGCTGCATATCCCTTAGGAAGGCCCCTTCTTATCATCTCAGGACCAAGCATGCGAGCTTCCATAGCAGCATCAGCTATGGCAGAACCGGATACACCACCCATTAAAGCAGAAAGGACACAAGTTACCTGGGCAAGACCACCTCTCAGGTGTCCTACTAAAATCACGGATAGATCTATTAATCTCTTAGTTATGCCTGTTTTATTCATCATATTTCCTGCTGTTATGAATAAGGGAATCGCAAGAAGTGCAAAATTTATAGTTTGAGAAAGAGGTTGTTGAATTGGAGTAGTAATTGGAATTTCAGGATGTTGTAGAAAAAATAAAAATCCTGAAATAGCTATGGCAAAAACTACCGGCATACCAAGAAGCATAAATAGAAAGAAAAATATGATAACTAATAGCATGTTTAATTCCTCCTATTTTGTAAACCTTTTATTTCATCAATAATCTTTACTAAAGTGGTTATTAAAAGGAAAATAGCCCCACAAGGAATACTTAAAGTAGCCCACATATAACTAAAACCATACATCCCTTCAAAAGTCCTATATCTCTGTATAAAAGACAGTCTAACACCAAATATAATTAGGTATATTAAAAAACCAGAAATCACTAAATAGTTAAATATTCTTATATAACCTTGAACTCTCTTTGAAAATCTTTTCACCAAAAAATCTACATTCATAAGTTTATCCTGTCTATAAGCAGTATCCATTGCTAATATAGCAGCCCACGCAAATAGAAAACTTGCAAGAGGATTTGCCCAATAAATAGGATTATGAAGAAACCTTGCCACTCCACCAATAAATACCAGTGTAACTATAGCTACTAAAAAAACTCCTGAAATAAATTCTTCTACTTTTCCAAAAATTTCATATACCTTCCTCATTTAATCTTCCCCCTTTATTAAACAAACTTATGGGGAGCCTATAAAGGCTCCCCATATATTAACTTTGATTTATACTATTACTTCTTTCTCAACTCTTTCCAGATTCTTTCTTTTACTTCCTTAACTTTCAATACTTCATATGCCTTTTCTCCAGCCTTTTTAAAGGCATCAAGATCAATATCTTTCATAGGAACTACAATCATTCCTTTTTCTTGAATTAATCTCTTTACGTCCTCTTCCTTCTGGAATACCACTTTTGTAGTTTCCAATCCTGCTTTATCGCATTCTTCTTCAAGAATCTTTTGATACGTAGGAGGTAAACTTCTAAACCATTTTGCGCTTACTACCTCAAAATTTATAAGGAGAATATGTCTTGTTTCATTAACATACTTCAAAACCTCATAAAGTCTCATTCCAGGTATATTATTATAAACCAATTCTACTCCATCGATAGCCTTCTGTTGAAGAGCAGGATATACATCACCAAAAGCAAGTGCAACAGGAGTTGCTCCAAGAGCACGAATAGATTCTTGCCAAACAGGAGTACCAGGAGTCCTAATTCTTAAGCCTTTGAGATCTTCAGGCTTCCTAATAGGCTTATTTGTCATAAAATGCCTGAAGCCTTGTACCCAAGTAAAAGATAGTACCTTAAAGCCATACTTTTCTTCCAGAGTCTTCAACCAATTATGTACTGTTGGCATTTTCTTGAGTTTTGCTACCTCATCCACAGAATCTACAAAATATGGACAATTCATAACTCCAATTTCTGGTAAATACATAGCCATTCTTGCAGCATCAGTATTTTGACCTACATTAGCTCCTTGTCTAATCTGCTCTAATATATCCTCTTCTACTCCAAGTTGAGCACTATGATATACTTCTATCTTTAAACCACCCTTTGTTCTCTCTTCTACTGCCTTTGCCCATTTTAAGAATCCTTCATGATATGGATCAAGAGGAGAAAGCACATGATTAAACTTTAAAACATATTTGGGGGCTTGAGCAAAAAGTGGTACCACTAAAATCAATAAAACTAAAGTAAATAACGTTAGAAACTTTTTCATTTTTTACCTACCTCCCTGTAACATTTCTTACTTAAAAACTGAGATCTTTAAAAATCTTAAGCATCCCAACAGTTTTATACTTCCATTCCCACCCCCAATTCTCATAATTTAGCAAACCCTAAATTTAGGTTCTTTACCCTTCAGAACTGAAATAAGGTTATCAACTGCTATAAATGCCATGTTTTCTATTGACTCCTGTGTATGAGCTCCAATATGAGATGTAATTACTAAATTGTTAAGTTCAATAAGAGGTGAGTTTTTAGGGGGTTCATCTTCAAGTACATCTAATCCAGCTCCATATATTTTCTCTTCTTTTAGAAATTTGTAGAGATCTTCTTCGTTTATTATTCCACCTCTCGATGTGTTTATTATTATTGCTGTTTTCTTCATCAATGATAGTTCTCTCTCAGAAATTAAATGTCTTGTTTCTTCTGTTAATGGAATGTGAATAGTTATAATATCTGACCTCTTTAATAACTCGTTGAAATCTACATATTTAACATTTTCTTTCTCTGCCCATTCATAGTCTGGAAACTTATCGTAACAAAGGATATTTAAATCAAAGCCTCTTAATAACTTTATAACCCTTTTTCCTATACTTCCTGTACCTATTACTCCAAGGGTTTTTCCATATAATTCATAACCTATGAATCTATCCCATTTCTTTTCCCTTACCCTCCTATCAGAAAGGGGAATGTTTCTTAATACAGAGATAATTAAACCTACAGTTAACTCTGCCACTGCATTACTATTAGCATTGGGAGTATTTGTAACAACAATATTTCTCTCTTTTGCTGCCTCTAAATCTATATTATCAACACCAACCCCATATTTTGAAATGACCTTTAATTTTCTTGCATTATCAATTACTTTTTTTGTTATTGGATCTATACCAACAATAATTCCATCCATATCTCTAACAAGTTCTACCATTTCATCTTCTTTAATAACCCTACCATAGGGATTCATGACAACTTCTATCTCTGCATCTTTTAACAACCCCCAAAACTTATCTTTTATATGTTCAAAGCTTCTCGGAGTAATAAGTACTTTAAATCCCAAACGCCTCGCTCCCTTCTTTTAAAATCTCTTAGGAACTATTGCCTCTCGAGTAAGCCTCAAGTTTTCTATAGTCTTATCTAATCTTTTTAGAGCAACACCAATATAAAGAGTATCTATTATTGAAAGTTGAGCAATCCTAGCTGAAGTACTTTCAGTTCTATAGAAAGTCTCTTCAGAGGATACAGATAGTTTAATATCTAAAACTCTATCCATAGGGGTTTTAGCATAGTGTGTAATCCCTATAGTTGTGGCACCTCTTTCTTTTGCTAATGCCAGTGCTTCCACTATATCTTTACTACTACCAGATGCTGATATTCCAATAGCAACATCCTGAGGTTCTAAAATACTAGCAGACATAGCCATCATATGACTATCTATATAGGCTACTGTAGGAATACCTGTTTTCATGAACTTGTGCTGAGCATCAAGGGCAACAGGACCAGAGCCACCAACTCCATATATTTGAATTTGCCTTGCATTACAAAGAGCATCAATAGCCCTTTCAAGTTCATTCACAGATAATACATTCAAAGTAGCTTCCATGGCTCTTATATTTGCTGAAAAAATCTTCTTTAAAATTGTTTCCAAATCATCCCCTTCCTGAACAGCCTGATGTACTGTTTTTATAGGTTGAATCTTATCCATAGCCAACGCTATTTTTAATTCCTGGAAACCTCTAAAACCCATTTTTTTACACATTCTTACTATAGTAGCCTCGCTAACCCCAATTCTTTCAGCTAATTCTGTAATTGGAAGGTGCAAAACTTCTTGCCAACGAGTCAATATATAATTAGCAACTTTTTCCTCTGACTCTCTAAATAAATGTTTTTTCTCCTTTATTTTTTCCAAAACATTATTTTCCATTTTTAACACCTCAGAAGAAATTTTTCTTCATAAACAAAAATTATCGTTAAATACTACATTACAAATAATAACATAGAAAAAGATATTTAGTCAATAGATTGTATGGAGAAAATTTTTTACATAAAAATTAAATATTACTCAATATGTTTTTAGACTTTTCAAATAAAATATTCACAAAATCTTTTGGTTGCATTTTATCATATTCAGGTCTTCTTATCTCTGGTACCACATATCCATCAAAACCCCCTTCCCTTAGATAACTAAAAATCTGAGTAATAGGGATAACCCCATCTCCAGGAAAGAGTTGTTGATGCTCTCTTAAATAATATCTCGGAACATTCTCTGCATCTTTCAATACAACAAACTTGATTAAAGATAGATCTTTATCCATAAAAACATCAAGCTCTTCACCAGACAAATAATAATGAAATATATCAAAATACAAGAAAACATTATCTAAGCTTCTTGCCAATTTATATGCTTTTCCAAATGTGTTTACAATTCCATAAAAGTTATTTTTAATCACTAATGGAATATCAACTATCTCCTTCAATCTTTCCAAATTCCTTTTAAAAACTTCCATGGCAACAATAAAACTAAGATTTTCAGGTTTTATATCTGAATTAATAAAAAAATAAGGTATGTTTAAACGATGAGACAAAACTAAAATCTCTTTAATCTTTTCCTCATCAAATTTCTCTCCCACCTTTTCATCATGAATAATCATAAGTGTTTTTAAATCATATTCATGAAACAAATTTTTCAAATTATCAATGCTCTTTTCTTTCAAAAAACCTCTAATTTTTCCCATATCTAATATTACATATTTTGAAAAATCTTTTCCTAATAACAAAACCTCTTCTAAGGATAAATTCCAAATATTACTTGTTGACCATACTAATTCCATAAAATCTTTCCCCCTTTCTTTTTTTACTACTCAAATTCTAACATAACTTGCTTAATACATTAATCTATGCTAAACTATCCGAGAAATACTAAAAGAAATATTGTATAGGAGGTTGAAAAGATTATGAGAAAGCCAGAAGAAATAAAACAGCTAATTCAAGAACTAAGTAACTACAAGCACTCTAAATTATTAGATAACTTTGGGCCTGAATATATAAGAAGAGAAACAGCTCAAAAGATGATTGTTTTACTAAGATGGGTATTAGAAGATCCCTCTGTACAGATAAATCTTAAAAAAGACTAATTTTAGGGAGGATTAATATTGAATAAGAATCCTAAAAAAAACTTTGATTGGGAAGAAAAATTGATAACTTTTTACTATACAGCCTTAGAGAGTTATGTAGATCGTTTAGAACTCTCTGAAAGATTGAAAGATGAGCTTGATGGGAATATAGATGATGATTATTTTCTACTTGCTCAATTTCTTGCTTTAGCCACAAAAAAGTTTCTTATGCAAGAAGGTTGGCTAAATCAAGATGAAGATTGGGATTTACTCTTTCCTCCCTCACCATATATCCATTAAAGATAAGAGATGAATAAAGATATAGAAAGAAAATTAGTTGCAATTCTTGAAATATTAAATAACTATACAGAACCTGTAGGAGCTAACACTATATCAAAAAAATTGGTAGAAAAAGGTATAGAACTATCCGAAAGAGCAGTTAGGTATCACCTAAAGATAATGGACGAAAGGGGCTTAACCAAAGTAGATGGTAAAAAAGGAAGAATCATAACAGATAAAGGTAGAGAAGAAATCAAAAAAGCTTTAGTTGCAGATAAGTTAGGATTTATTATTAGTAAAATTCTAAATTTAGCTTATCAAGTAACCTTAGATAAAAGTGGAAAAGGCAATGTAATTTTAAACTTATCTATAATCAATAAAAAAGACCTCAAAAAATCCCTTCAAATAATAAAAGAGATCCTTAAAAAAGGATATGGAGTAAGCGACAAAACAATCATCTTTGACAAAGAGGAAGAAGAAATTACCCCTGGTATAATTGTTCCAGAAAAAAAGGTAATTGTTGGTACAGTATGCAGTGTAACAATACATGGAATTTTATTAAAAAGAGGCATTCCTTTAGATGCTAAATTTGGTGGAGTATTAGAAGTTAAAAATCATGAGCCAGTTAGATTTTTAGAAGCCATAAATTATAATGGTTCTACTTTAGATCCTTTAGAAGTATTTATTAAAAGTAGAATGACATCTATATTATCCGTGGTTAAAAATGGAGAAGGTAAAGTACTCGCAACATTTAGAGAACTCCCAAACACAGCAAGGGATGAGACTGAGAAAGTTATAGAAGAAATAAGAGACCTTGGAATAAAAGGTAAAATCTATTTGGGAAAACCTAACCAAGAGCTATTTGGTATTCCAGTAACTCAAGGATCTACAGGTTTAGTAATTATAGGAGGTTTAAACCCATTAGCAGGAGTCATTGAATCAAATATTGATGCTATGAACGAAGCCATGAGTATACTTTATAAATATGAAGATCTTGTACCTATTAAGGATCTTACAAAATAATTCTTTCGATAATCTTGTCTATAGTTGGCAGTTTATCTTTTATAAGCTCCCATTTTAATTTTTGATCTTCTATAGACTGTCTTTTCTTTTTTATTACCTCTCTATTTAATGATGGATTAGGACTTCCCCATGTTTTCTTAGATTTGATACTTTCTTCTGGATTTAATAATTTAAAAATTTCTTCGTCAAAAAGGGGAGAAAAATTTTTCCATTCATCTATACTAAGTTCCTTAAAACTCTTCGAATTATCTTCACAATACTTTACTACTTCTCCCACCGTTTTATGAGCATCCCTAAAGGGCATCCCTTTTAAGACTAAATATTCTGCTATATCAGTTGCATAGAGAAAATCATTTCTTAAAATCTTTTCTATTCTATCCATATTAAATTCTAAATTCAGTATAAAATTACTCCATACTTTTAATGCCAATTTTAATTCGTCTATCACTAAAAAAACTGCAGGTTTATCTTCCTGGAGATCTCTATTATAACTTAAGGGTAAAGCCTTCAAAATAGTTAGAATATTCACAAGGTTACCTATAACCTTCCCTGTTTTTCCACGGGTAAGTTCAGCTACATCAGGATTTCTTTTGTGAGGCATCATACTACTACCTGTGGAGTATTCTTCTGGAAGTCTAATAAAAGAAAATTCTTGTGTAGACCATATAACAATCTCTTCAGAAAGCTTAGATAGGTGAGTAAAAACAAGAGATGAAAAATATATAAAATCGGCTACAAAATCCCTATCAGCCACCGAATCCATACTATTATCTGATACTTCTGAGAACCCTAAAATTTCTGCTACATAATATCTATCAAGTGGTAGATTACTTCCTGCTAAAGCTCCAGAACCAAGAGGCATTACATCCAATCTTTTATAAAGTTCACCCAATCTTTCTAAGTCTCTTGCAAACATTGAATCATAAGCCAAAAAATAGTGCCCTATAGAGACTGGCTGTGCTTCTTGTAGATGAGTATAACCAGGTATAGGAAAATCTATATATTTCTCCGCTATATATAAAAGATTTTCTCTAATTTTCAAGATCAACTGAGAAAGTTCATATGCTTCTTCTCTTAAGTAAAGCCTCAAATCTAACGCAACTTGATCATTTCTACTCCTTCCAGAGTGCATCTTCTTGGCTATATCACCGATTTTTTGAGTTAGATTTTCTTCTACATACGTATGAATATCTTCACTATCCTTTATATTATCAATATCATCTTTTAACAATTCATAAAGATTTTTAATTTCCTCTACTAAAACTTTTATCTCCCAATTTGTTATTAGACCAATTTTATTAAGCATTAATACATGGGCTAAAGTACCAATTAAATCAACTTTAAATAGCCTTTTGTCAAAATCCAAAGAATAAGTAAATTCTTCCACAGCTTTATCTAATGATTTTCTCCAACGGCTTCCCCAGAGAGCCATACTTCCTCCTTATAAAAATCTTGAACAGCTCTATAATCTACATCCAAATCTCCAAATTCATCAAGCATTTTTATAACTGCATTAAACATATCCTCTGTAACAATACATGGCAACCCAATATCATAACAAGCTCTTCTCCAACCTTTATCCTTATCGTCTATAGCAATAACAAGGTCGAATTCGTAAGATGCAAGGGTAGACATTTCATCATCCTTGAAATTCACTTTTATAAATCCTTCTTTATCTTCAAGAGAATAAAGTTTATAACCCTTTAAAATTAGTTTTTCCCATGGGGCTGAGAAAACAGAGGTTACAAATATTTTCCCTCCATTTATTGGAATTTTAATACCACTGGCATAAAGAGCCTTATAAAGAGCTTTAGCCCATTCATAATCTATTCCCATAACTTCACCTGTAGATCTCATTTCGGGGCCAAGTTCTACTTCAGCACCCTTAATCTTGGTAAAGGAAAATACAGGAGCCTTAATAGCATAATAATTTGGTTTCGGATAAAGGCCAGGTTTTAAGCCAAGCTCTCTTATGGTGTATCCTAAAGCAATTTTAGTTGCATATTTAACTAAAGGAAGTTTTAATGCTTTACTTAAATAGGGTACAGTCCTTGATGCTCTTGGATTTGCTTCTAAAACATATACTTCGTTTGTCTTATCAGAGATCACATATTGAATATTTAAAAGTCCTTTAACTTCAAGTCCTAAAGCTATTTTAGTAGAGTAATCCACTATAGTATCTATGATTTCATTTGATAGAGAATAAGGTGGAAAAACAGCGGTACTATCTCCAGAATGAATTCCTGCCCTCTCAATATGCTCCATAACTCCCGGAATAAAAACCTCCTTGCCATCACAGAGTATGTCAACCTCTGCTTCCTTACCAACAATAAACTGATCCATCCATAAGGGAAGAATTATATCCCTTCTTTTAAAATAACTTTCCAAAGTTTCCATATCTTTTACAATTATCATTGCCCTACCCCCCAAAACATATGAAGGCCTCAATAATACAGGAAAACCAATCTCTTTTATTACCTCTTTTGCCTCTTCTAAGCTTCTTATATAAAATCCTTTAGGTCGTGGTATTTTATTCATCCTTAAAAATCTATCAAATTTTTCTCTATCTTCTGCCAAATCAATACTCTTTTGAGAAGTACCAAGTAGATAAAACCCTCTTTTTTCCAGATTCTTAGATAAGTTTATAGCTGTCTGTCCTCCAAATTGGGAGATAAATCCGAGAGGTTCTTCCTGTTCCATAATATTAGTCACATCTTCACTTGTAAGAGGTTCAAAATAAAGTCTATCAGACATATCAAAATCTGTACTTAACGTCTCAGGATTATTGTTAATCATTATAGAAACAAGTCCCTCTTCTTTTATTGCCTTAACTGCATGGACTGTACAATAGTCAAATTCTATTCCCTGTCCTATCCTTATAGGTCCACTACCTATGACCACTACTGACCTTTGTGGATTTTTCTGAGCTTCGTTCTCATCTTCATATGTGGAGTAGTAATAGGGAGTATTAGCAGAAAATTCGGCAGCACAGGTATCTACGATCTTATATACTGGAAAGATTTTATGAAGTCTTCTATAGGCGAAAATATCTTCTTTTGTAGCCTTAAGGAAACATGACAAATCATAATCTCCAAATCCAATCTTTTTCAGACTCTTTAACTCTTCAGGTGAAATTTCATTAAGAGATTTATCTTTATATATTTTGGATATTTCTATAAGGTTATAAATTTTTGTTAAGAAAAATTTATCAATTTTAGTTAGATCATAAACTTCTTCTATGGAATAACCTCTCATAAATCCTTCAGCTATAAGGAATAATCTTCTATCATCCGCATTTTTCAATCCATTTCTTATCTCTTCATCTGACATATAAGAAAATCTTCTATCAAATAATCCCGCTTCAACTTCTAAGGACCTCAAAGCTTTAAGTAAAGCCTCTTCAAAAGTTCTACCAAGAGCCATGACCTCACCAGTAGCTTGCATTTGTGTTCCAAGTTTCCTATTCTTAACTTTAAATTTTTCAAATCCCCATTTTGGAATCTTAACTACCACATAATCTAATGTAGGTTCAAAAGCTGCGTAAGTCTCTCCAGTTACCGGATTTTTTATTTCATCCAAGGTTTTTCCAATAGCAATCTTAGCTGTAATTCTGGCTATTGGAAAACCTGTAGCTTTTGAAGCCAATGCTGATGATCTGCTTACTCTTGGGTTAACCTCAATCACAAAGTATTCCCTTTTATATGGATTTAAAGCAAATTGAATATTGCATCCACCTTCAATCTTCAAAGCTGTTATAATTTTCAAAGAAGCACTCCTAAGCATTTGATATTCTATATCATTAAGAGTCTGAGTAGGTGCTACAACAATACTATCACCAGTATGAATTCCCATAGGATCAACATTTTCCATACTACATACTGTTATTACATTTCCTTTTCTATCTCTCATTACTTCAAATTCTATTTCTTTCCAACCTACCACACTTTTTTCAAGAAGGGCTTGACTTACAGGGCTCAACTTTAAACTTCTCAATAACGCTTTTTCAAATTCTTCCTCTGTTTCTACTATTCCCCCACCAGTACCTCCTAAGGTATAAGCTGGCCTTATCACTAAAGGAAGGCCAATAAGCTCTAAAGTTTTTCTTCCTTCATCCATAGATCTTACAACAATACTTGGTAAAACAGGTTCACCAATCTCTTCCATCCTCTTTCTAAAAAGTTCTCTATCCTCTGCCATACTTATAGATTCTAACGAGCACCCTAAAAGAGGAATTCCATATTTCTCAATAATCCCTTTAGATGCAAGTTCCATTGCTAAATTCAAGCCTGTTTGTCCACCAAGAGTAGCAATTATACCATCTGGTCTTTCTTTTTCAATAATTCTTTCTACCACTTCAGCAGTAATAGGTTCTATATAGATCCTATCTGCCATTTCCCAATCTGTCATGATTGTTGCGGGATTAGAATTTATAAGTACTACTTCAATCCCTTCTTCTTTTAAAGCTCTACAAGCTTGAGTACCTGAATAATCAAATTCTGCAGCTTGACCAATAACTATTGGTCCTGAACCAATCACAAGTACTTTTTTATACTTTTTAGACAATCTCTTTCACCTCTCTATGAAATTAGATTGTAAAAATCATCAAAAATATATTTTGTATCCCATGGACCAGGAGATGCCTCAGGATGGAACTGTACAGCTATTAAAGGATAGGAATCATGCTTTATTCCTTCCACCGTATTATCATTAAGATTATAGTAATTTACTTCAAAACCTGGTGGTAGAGTTCTATCATCAACAGCATAACTATGATTCTGAGAAGTTATAAAAGTCCTTCCAGAGTCCACATGATAAACAGGATGATTAGCTCCTCTATGTCCAAATTTTAATTTATAGGTTCGAGCCCCCACACTTAATGAAAGAAGTTGAATTCCAAGGCATATACCAAGAATCGGTCTTTCCAGTTTTAATATTCTCCTTATAGTCTCTTGTACATATGGAACATTGGAAGGATCTCCAGGGCCATTTGAAAGAACTATTCCATCTGGATTATAGCTTTTAATATCTTCAAAGGATGCCCATGCTGGAAAAACTTTTATTCTTAAATTATACTTTAGAAGCTCTCTTATTATTCCTCTTTTTACTCCAAAATCTATCAGGGCAATTTTCTTATTCCCGTCCTCATTTATTTCGTAAGGAATTGTAGTAGTAACCCTTCTTACAAGATCTAAATAATTAAAATCATAAACTCCAAGCTTTTTAACTAACACAAAGGGGTCTTTCTCTTCGGTGGAAATAATAGCTTTCATAGTGCCAAATTTCCTTATTTCACGAACTATAGCCCTTGTATCTATTTTGTGGATACCAATTATCCTATTTTCTATCAAAAATTCCTCTAAGGATTTATCACTATTCCAATGAAATTTATAATCATTAAATTCTCTTGCAACAACACCTACACAATGAATCTTATTACTTTCTAATCTTTCAGAATCTATCCCATAATTTCCTATTAAAGGATAGGAAAAGACTATTATTTGATTGGCATATGATGGATCAGTAAGTACTTGGGGATATCCTACCATGCTGGTGTTAAAAACTATCTCACCTATTGTTTCTCCTTTATGTCCAAAACTTTCTCCAATAAAACTATGGCCTGTTTCTAAAACAAGAATCGCCTCTTTGCTCATAAGTTTTCACTCCTCTTTAATAAAACTTCTCTTATTTTTGAAATGCCATAATCTATTTCTTCTTTTTCTATGATAAGAGGAGGCAGTAGTCTTAGTACATTTTCACCTGCGGATAAGGCTACCACACCTTTCTCAATTAATTCCTCTAAAATATCTCTTACTTTAATCTTTAACTCTATTCCCCACATTAATCCCCTACCTCTTATATCTACTATCAATGGAGTTTCATTTCTTAACTCCAGAAGTTTTCCTTGAAGATAGGAACCCTTCTCCCTAACCCCCCTTAAAAATTTCTCATTACCAATAGTATCCAGTACTGCAATTCCAGCAGAACAAGCAACTAAATTTCCTCCCATAGTAGTTCCATGACTGCCAGAAGTCATAGCACTTGCTATATCTTTAGTGGTACAAACAGCCCCTAATGGAAGTCCTCCCCCTAAAGCTTTTGCAAGAAGAATTATATCCGCTTGTATCTCATAAAACTCCTCAGCTAGAAAATATCCTGTCCTTCCAATTCCAGTCTGAATCTCATCAAGGATAAGAAGAATTCCTTTTTCCTTAGTTATCTCTCTTATCCTTTTAAGATATTCCTTGTCAGCTGGATAAACACCGCCCTCACCTTGTATAGGTTCCAATATAATAGCACATGTTTCTTCATCTATAGTTTCCTCTAATACCTCTATATTATTAAAAGGGACATAAGTAAATCCAGGTACTAAAGGTTCAAAACCCTCATGATATTTCTTTTGTCCAGTAGCGGATAAAGCACCATATGTTCTACCATGAAAAGAATTTTGCGTACTTATAATCTTCCACTTTTTACCCTGAAAAAACTTACGAGCCAATTTAATACTTGCCTCAACAGCCTCAGCACCACTATTAGATAAAAAAAATGCCTCCCTTTTTGTAAGGGAGGCAAGTCTTTCTAAAAGTTCAAACTGCGGTAAATTATAAAATAGATTTGATACATGAGCTAATTTTTCTATCTGATTTTTGACCTTTTCAACTATATGAGGATGGGCATGTCCTAAAGCATTAACTCCAATACCACTACTTAAATCCAGATACTTATTTCCGTTGCTATCAAAAAGCCAAACACCTTCACCCCTTACAAAGACGGGCTTAAACCTTTTATAAACAGGAAAAAATCTATCTTCCATTTTTTCCACCTCATGTCCTATAATATGCATTTATTTTTACATATTCCTCCGTCAAATCTGATCCCCATGAAACTGCATTATATCTACCTTCATTTAATACTATACGCACCATAACTTCCCTATTTTTTAAATAATTTTTGACTTCCTGAGAATTATACCTTAAAGGTTCATTTTTTGCAAAAACTAAATATTCACCAATATAAAGCTCTATCTTGTCTAAATCGATGTTGTATCCTGTTTGACCAATACTTGCTAATATTCTACCCCAATTATCATCCCCACCTGCAAAAGCAGCTTTTACTAAATTAGAAGTAATAACAGCTCTTCCTAAAACCCTTGCTTTTTTCAAACTTTCCGCCTTTTCAATTCTAACCTCAATCAATTTAGTGGCCCCTTCTCCATCTTTTGCTATCATCTTTGCCAAATCTTCAGTTAACATGTCAAATCCTTTTTGAAAAATATTCTCTTTAATTTCCTTTTCTGAAGTAGCAAAAAAAAGAACCGTATCATTTGTGCTGGTACATCCATCTACACTTATCTGATGAAATGATTTACCCACACCTCTTCTAAGAACTTTCTTCATAGCATCTTTTCCCAATTTAGCATTTGTGCCTATAAAAACCAACATGGTTGCCATATCAGGATGAATCATACCTGCTCCTTTTGCTATTCCAGATATTATTACATCACCATATTTAACAGATGACATTTTGGGAAAAGTGTCAGTAGTCATAATTGCTTCGGCTACTTCTCTTCCTGAATTCTTAGATAAAACCTTACATGCCAAATCAATTCCACTAACTATCTTATCCATTTCCAGATATGCTCCTATTTTACCTGTAGATGCCACAAAAACTAATTCCTTATCAATACCTAAATTTTGAGCAACTCTTTCTGCCATCATCTCTGCATCCTTTATTCCTTTTTCTCCAGTACATGCATTTGCTTGCCCACTATTTATAACAATTGCTTGGATCATGCCACACTTTTCTAAATGCCTCTTAGAAACAATAATAGGAGCAGCCTTAACAGTATTTTTAGTAAACATAGCTTCAGCAAAAACTGGTTTATCAAGCACAATTAGAGCAAGATCCAATTTATTATCTTCTTTTAAGCCACAGGATACACCTGCTGCTTTTACACCATTTATATCAGTTAAATAAATTTCATCAAATTTCCATACCATATTTATCTCTCCTTAATCTATGGATATAAAGGTAAAAAATCAAGTCCTTCTTCCTCTGAAAAACCAAACATAATATTCATGTTTTGTACTGCTTGTCCCGCAGCTCCCTTTATCAAATTATCTATAGCCACAAATATTAATGCATTTTTAGTATTCTTATCTACTTGAGCACTTATAAATACCCAATTCGTCCCTCTTACTTTCTTAATTTCTGGGGAAGTAAAAGGAGGAAGAACTTTAACAAAAGGTTCATTTTTATATATATTCGTGTAAATTTCAAAAAGATCTTCAGAAGATATCTCTTCATTTAAAGGTACATATATGGAAGCAAATATACCTCTAAAGGTTGGTAAAAGTTGAGGTACAAATAAAACTTTTATATAACCAAATTCTTTAATCACATTCTCTATTTCAGGCTGATGCCTATGATTTAGAATAGAATAAGCCTGGAAATTTTCTGCAATGTTTCCATATATATTTTTATCAGAAGGTTTTCTACCTGCACCTGAAATCCCAGATTTTGCATCTATAATTGCAGATCCAAAAGTCTTTCCTTCCTTAATCAATGGATATATCCCTAAAATAGAAGCAGTAGGATAACACCCAGGATTTGCAATATATTTTGCCTTTTTTATTTCTTTTCTAAAAATCTCTGGAAGTCCATATACAACTTCCTCTAATACATTAGGTAATGTATGTTTTATACCATAAATTCTCTCATACTCATAAGGATTTTTAAATCTAAAATCTGCACTTAAATCTATGAATCTTTCTGGAACTCTACTTTCTGATAAAATTTTTAAAAGCTCCCCATTTCCAAGGGCAAAAAAGAATAAATCTAAATCATCCACATATTCTTGGTAATCTTTTCTTTCCCTTATTATTAACTTGTCACCTCTAAATATATCAGCACCTTCAAAATGGTCAGTAAAAAGATATATTTTTTCTACTTTTCCATGTTTCAACAAGATCCGAGTAAGTTCTTGTCCTACATATCCAGAAGCACCTACAATACCTACTCTAATCATTTTGGTTTCCCCTTAATGCATATAGATAATTTTGAAGTCCAAAAAGTTTTATAAAACCTACTGCTGACTCAGTAGAAAAGGTGCTTCCTTTATCATAAGTAGCAAGCCCATGATCATACAAAGAGTAGGGAGACATTCTTCCTACTACAGAAAAATTCCAAGGCATAAGCTTTATCCTTACTTTTCCTGTGATTCTTTCTTGAGTTTTATCCATAAAGGCTTGAATAGCTTCTCTAAAAGGATCAAACCAAAGGCCATAATATACAAGTTCAGCATATTTCCCCTCAAGAATCTTCTTAAAATGTGCAAGTTCTCTTGGTAATACCATATCTTCTAAAGCTTCATGAGCCTTTATTATTACCACCGCAGAGGGTGCCTCATAAATTTCTCTAGATTTGATTCCCACAAGTCTATTTTCAATATGATCTATTCTTCCTATCCCATATGAACCAACGATCTCATTCAAGTTTTCTATTATTTGTAATAGATTTTTTCTTTCACCATTTAATTCTACAGGGATTCCTTCTTCAAAAGTAATTTCAATATAAGATGGTTCTTCCTTCTCTAATTTTGTCCATTGATAAATTTCCTCTGGAGGCTCCTGCCATGGATCTTCTAAAATTCCACCCTCTATACTTCTTCCCCACAAATTCTCATCAATACTAAAAGGACTTTTTCTTGAAACAGGTATAGGTATATTATTCTCTATTGCATAATCAATCTCTTCTTCTCTCGAAAAATTCCATTCCCTAACTGGAGCAATAATTTCTAAATCTGGTGCTAAGGCCTTCACCCCAAGATCTATTCTAACCTGATCATTTCCTTTTCCAGTACACCCATGAGCTACATACTTTGCTCCATTTTCCTTTGCCACTTTAACTAAATATTTAGCAATAAGAGGTCTTGATAGAGCTGTGGCAAGAGGATAAACTCCTTCGTACATTGCATTAGCTTTTATAGCAGGAATTATATAATCATTTACAAATTCTTCTTTTAAATCAAGAACATAAGCCTTCTTTACCCCTAAATTTTCAGCCTTTTTCTTTATTTCTTCCAAATCTATTCCCTGCCCAATATCTACTGTCAAAGTTATTACATCTAATGAATATTTTTGCATAAGCCATTTTATCGCTACAGAGGTATCTAATCCTCCAGAATATGCAAGCACTACTTTGTCTTTACTCATAACCATATACCTCCCAATCAATTTTGAAAAATTATACCATAAAAATGCAATTTTATGCATTATTTTAATAAACTTTAACAATCATTGCCAAATTTCGATTTTTCTTATATAATCATCAATAAAGATCTAAATGAAAGGGGGAAGGAAATTGAATATTTTTTTAGTTATTTTATTAGTAATCTTTATTGCCCTATTAATATATGATATTTATTTGAGAAGAAAGGAAAAAGGGAAAATCAATATCCAAAAGATGGGTAAAAATGATATAATAACTGGCACTTCTAATACTATGAAAATGGATGCTACACTTCTTCCTATAAATTGGGCATACTTAATCATAAAACATGGAGAAGATAGAGGTAAAGACTTTAAAATTATTAAAGACGAAACAACTATTGGAAGAGAAAGGGAAAATGACATTGTAATAGTTAATCCAACAGTGTCAAGATTTCATGCTAAGATAATAAGAAGTGAGGATAAATATTTTATAGAGGATTTGGGAAGTGCTAATGGAACAATGGTAAATGGATTAAAAGTTAATAAGGAACTTTTACATGATGGAGACATCATACAATTAGGAGATGTGGTCTTAGTATTTAAATGCCTCTAATTATCTTTTTTATCTTTATCCCTTCTTATAATTGTATCTGAAGATGAAATATTTTTCTCTTCATAAGGATGTAAAGGATAACCTCTATTGAGGTCATCAATTAATTCTTCTGGAGTTTGATATCTAAATTCTGGAAAACGGGCAGTCATTTTTTTAATAATCATAGATATTCCCTCAGGTATATTGGGATTGATACTCCTTACATCTGGTAATTCTTCTTGATATCTTTTTAACATAAGAGAAATAGTTGTTTCTTCAGCATAAGGTAATAATCCCGTTAACATTTCATAAAAAACTATTCCTAAGGAAAAAATATCAGATCTAATATCTACTTTTTTACCTTCTAACTGTTCTGGAGATGCATACTGAGGAGTACCCATAAAAATACCTGTCTGAGTTAATGTGGTAAGTCCCCCTATTCGGGCAATTCCAAAATCCATGAGTTTTACTTTACCATCATTAGTTATCATAATATTTTGAGGTTTTATATCTCTATGTACAATATTTTTTGAATTTGCATAGGAAAGAGCACAAGCAACTTTTTTTATAATTTCCACTGCTAAATCCACAGGTATAGGACCTTTCTCCTCCATAATTTTCTTCAAATCTTTCCCTGACACATATTCCATTACCATAAATACATGATCATCCTCTTTTCCATGATCAAGCACCTTAACGATACTAGGATGATCAAGATCTTTACATACTTGTATTTCTCTATAAAATCTTTCTAAGACCTCTTTATCTTCTGCATATTGGGGATGAAGTATTTTTATGGCAACATCTTTCTTAGTAACTAAATCTTTTGCCAAATAAACTGAAGCCATACCCCCAGATCCTAGTTTTTTCAATATTTTATATCTTTTCTTAATAGTAATTCCTTCTAATCTTTCCTTAGGCAGTATACTCTGATATACCAAATTTCCTAAAAAACCCAATACCATCCCAAGAGAAGGAGAAACCACAGGAGCTATAATATGTTTCAAGAACAAATAATAAGAAAGTCCAAAATATAACAAGATAAGAAAGATAGTTATAAAAACATTCAAAACCATCTTTTTACCTAAAAAAATACCTGTAAAAAATACAGAAAGAAAATTAATTATTAGAATTAAAGGGAAAATTATGGTTTTAAAATAATCATTATTTAACAAATTATCAAGAATATTAGCATGGATTTCTACACCCGGCATATATGAATATGATTTTCCAGAAGGAGATAAATATCCTGAAAAAGGATGGAGAAAAGTATCTTTTAACATAGGAGAAACAGCTCCCACAAAAATAATCTTATTCTTAAAAGTATTAGGAGTGAATCTCCCATTTAAAACATCTATATAGGAAAAATATCTAAATGATCCTTCTCCACCCCTAAAATTTATATAAAAGAACTCAGGTAATTTATAAATATATTTATATGGAAATTCATTTCTAACTATCCCATAAACCACAAGCGGTAATGAATAGTATTTAATACCTGTTTCATTCACTTCATAAGGTCTTGCCCTTCTGACCTTATTATCGTCATCTATTAATACATTACTATAACCCGTAGCAAGAGAAGCTTCCTTTATTATATCTACCGGTTCTTTTAGAGAAAGTAGACTTATATTAAGCCTTTTATCAAAATAAGTATATAAATAATTAGATAAAACAACTTTCTTAAAGGATTTCAAGCTTTTAGCAAATATGGTATCCTTAGCTGTTTTGGTATCAAACAAAATATCAAAAACTACAAGTTTAGGATTTTCTTTTCTTAGAACTTCAAGAAATCTACCATGAATAGATCTTTCCCAAGGCCAATTTCCAATACCTTCAATTGAGTTATCGTCTATACCAACAATAACAATATCTTCTGAGGGTTTTGTCTCTCCCCTAATATGAAATCTTAGATCTATAGTTTGTTTCTCCCATACCTTAAAAAAGGTTAAAGAGGACAAACCTAAGAGTAATACAAAGAATACTAAAAGTATACCTATCTTAATGAAAACACTTCTCATAGAAATATTTTACATTAAAAATGAATTTTAAAAAAGCATCAAATAAACAAAGCCAAGATAGCTTTTTGTACGTGTAGTCTGTTTTCTGCTTGATCAAAAACCACCGAATGTTCCCCATCCATAACATCATCTGTAATCTCTTCACCTCTATGGGCAGGAAGACAATGCATTACTATAACATCATCTTTTGCCAAACTAACAAGATCTTTGTTTAACTGATATGGAGGAAAAACCCTTCTCCTTAACTCTTTCTCTTCCTCTTGTCCCATACTTACCCATACATCTGTATATAAAACATCAGCATTTTTTACTGCTTCTTTTGGATCTTCTATAATTTGCACACTTCCACCTGTTTTATTAGCTAAATCCTCAGCTTTTCTTATAATCTCTAAAGGAGGATAATATTCTTTTGGAGATGAGCATACTATCTCCATACCTAAAAGAGCTCCGGCCAAAATTAACGAATTAGCCACATTATTTCCATCACCAAGATAAACTATCTTTAATCTTTTATATCCCTTTTTTTCAAAAATAGTATAGTAATCAGAAATAACTTGACATGGATGTTCCAAATCAGAAAGTCCATTTATCACCGGTATATTAGCCCATTTTGCTAACTCTTCTAAAGTTGAATGTTGATAAACCCTTGCCATTATACCATCCACATATCTTTCAAGTACCCTCGCTGTATCAGAAATTGTTTCTCCTCTCTTTAGTTGCATATCTTGAACATTAAGATAAAGAGGATATCCTCCCAATTGATATACTCCTACCTCAAAAGATATTCTTGTCCTGGTAGATAGTTTTTCAAAAAATAAGGCTACTGTTTTTCCTTTCAGATAATCATGCTGTTTTTTTCCAGAAAGAAAATCACTTTTCAAACTTTTAGCAAGAGAAAATATATACTCCATTTCTTCTTTTGAAAGATCCAAAATAGAAAGTAGATCTCTTCCCTTCATATATCCCATAAAAGTAATCCTCCCAACAAATAATTATTTTCTTGATTTTAAATTATACATTAAATTTTTCATTTAATATTAGTCTTATCTGAAGATTAAAAATTTGATATTATAAAAGCTATGAGTCTAAGAGAAAAGGATTATAGCTGGAACTTTATAGTCAATGCCATAGATAATGCATTCTTTAATTTGGGAATGACCTTTGGTTCTATTCAGACCCTCTTACCCTTATTTGCCAAGAATTTAGGTGCTGGAAATCTTGAGATTGGATTAATTCCTGCAATTGCAAACTTAGGATGGGCAATTCCAGCCATATTAGGTGCAAGAGCTTCAGAAAGATATAAAAGAAAAATAGAATTAGTATTAAAAGTAACCATGGGAGAAAGACTTCCATATCTTTTTATGTCTTTTATAGCCTTCTTTTTAGCATCTCCTTTTCCAAAACTTTCTTTATATCTGTCATTATTTTTACTTGCCATTGCAACATTTTCAATGGGATTTTTAGGACCTCCTTGGATGAGCATGATAAGTAAGGTAATACATCCAAGTAAAAGAGGAACCTTTTTCGCAATGGGAAATGGTTTGGGAGCTATAATGGGGATTGGAGGTGCTTTTTTAGCGAGATATTTCCTTTCCACCTATCAATTTCCAATAAACTTTGGCTATTCTTTCCTTTGTGCTGGAATAGCTCTATTAATATCCTTTGTTTTCCTATCTTTGACCAGAGAGGAACCTGACGAAAATGAAGTTCAAGATACATCCCTCACTGAGTATATCAAAAGTATAAAGATAGTCTTTAAAGATAAAAATTTTAGAAATTATACAATCTCAAGAATTCTAAACACCTTTTCATTATCCTTTATCAGTTTTGTATCAGTTTTCTCTGTAAAACAATTTAAAATTCCAGATAAGATAGTTGCAGACTTTACAGGCATCCTTTTAATTTCCCAAGCTCTTTCATCCTTTATCATAGGCCCCATAGGAGATAAATTTGGTCACAAGATAACCCTCCTTTTGGGAAGAATTTCAACATTAATATCTCTTATTCTTCTCTTAACTGCAAATAATATAATTTCTTTCTATACGGTTTATATTTTTATCGGAATTATAAATAGTGCTTTCTATGTTGGAGATTTAGCCTTTATACTTGATCTTTCCCCTTCCCAAAGAAGAGAACTTTATTTAGGATCTATCAATCTTATTTTTGCACCTTTTTCCTTTATAGCTCCTATTTTGGCAGGAAAAATTGCAGATACAAAAGGATATTACTTTCTTTTTCATTGCTTACTCATTTTAGGAATAATAAATATTCTATATTTCGTATATAAAGTGGAGGATCCAAAGAAAAATGTCAAAAACATTAATAACTCTGATTTTAATTAGTTTATTAGGATTTATCTCTAAATATAAGATATTTAGAGAAGAAGATAGAGAAATATTTTCAAAATTCGTATACAACTTTTCTTTACCTGCTTTAGTATTTTATTCTATTTACACTAACCCCCCACAAATTTCATTATATAAAGTAGTAATTGTAGAATGGATAGTTAGTATCATAACTGGTATTCTTGCTCTACTTATAGGTTTTGGACTAAATCTAAACAAAAAAACCATTGGAAGTCTTTTTCTTGTAAGTGTGGGTGGTAATGTAACCTTTCTAGGATATCCTATTATGGAGAAACTTTATGGAAATCAAGGTTTAACTGTTGCTATCATTTATGATCAATTAGGTATGATTATTTTTATATACACAATAGGTATTATCTTGATAAGTTTGCTAAGTGCTCAGAAAGTAAATCTTAACTTTACAATAAAAAAAGTAGTAAATAATCCCCCTTTATGGGGATTAATTTTAGGATTTATAATTTCACCCTATAAACTTCCTGATTTTTTAATCGATAGTCTTTCCATATTAGGAAAAGCCACAACACCACTCATGATGTTTCTTTTAGGTTTATCCTTTTCAAAACCACAAAAAAACAATAAATCCACATTAGGTATTATCTCAGGTATTACCTTAAAACTTCTCTTATTTCCCTTTCTTGCTTTAATCTTTTCAAGAGTATTAGGAATAACCGATGTACCCTATAAAGTCACTGTATTAGAATCTGCTATGCCATCCATGCTAACAGCCTTAGTGCTTGCTTTACAATTTGATTTGGACTCTGTTTTTGCCTCCCATGTAATAATTTATTCCACATTAATTTCTCTTATCACATTAAACTTATGGATAGGGGTGATATAAGATGATAGCTCTCTTAAAGGTAACCATTATTTTTGGTATTATTGTAGTATTAATATCCAAAAAATTCCCTCTTCATTGGGCACTTTTAGGTGGAAGCATAATTATGGGTATAAGCTTTGGCCTATCCATAAATACTATTTTAAAATCCTTTTTTGAAGCAGTTAAAGACTGGAATACTATTAGTCTTCTTTTAATCCTATATCTCATAGCAGTATTTGAATCCATATTAAAAGAAAAAGAAGTATTAAAAAAAATGGTTAATTCGCTAAAAACTTTGATTAAAGACGATAAAATTCGTTTGATATCTATGCCAATCATAATGGGCCTTCTTCCATCTGTAGGCGGAGCTCTTTTTTCTGCACCTTTCATAGAAGAATCAACAGACAATGATAATTTAGAACCTGAAAGAAAAAGCTATATAAATTATTGGCTTAGGCATATATGGGAACCATTTCTACCTATATATCCAGGAATTATATTGGTTTCAGCTCTAACCCAAACTCCTATAAACATTCTTGTAAAAGAAGCATTACCATATGGATTATTCGTACTTGCTATAGGTTTACTTTTTTCCTTTTATAAAATGCCTTCTAAAGAGATCGATTCCTTAGAACAAGCTCAAGATCAAAATTTAGAAAACCAAGGTATATCAATTTCTCAAAATCCCATTAAAGATTTTATAATCTCCTTCCTACCTATTTTGATATTAATCTTTGCTGTAATCTTTCTTCATTTTGATCTTTTATATGTTCTTTTAGGAATTGTTATTTTGCTTTTTGTCATATTTCGTTTTGATACACACCAAATTTTTAATACATTAAAGACTTCAATAAAACCACAGAATCTAATCTTGATATTAGGGGTAATGATCTTCAAAAAAATGTTAGAAGTTACAGGAGCAGTATCAGATATTGCCTATTTACTTAACTTTTCTTTCATTCCAACCCCTCTTATTTTCTTTTTGATACCCTTTATAGTTGGCATATTAACTGGAGTTACCTCTGCTTCTATTGGAATTAGCTTTCCAATATTAGTGGGAATGCTTCCATATGTTAATCCATTAAAATACATCTTATTGGCATTCTTAAGCGGATATCTAGGAGTAATGGTATCTCCTATGCATCTTTGTTTAGTTCTTACAAGGGAATATTTTAATGCTGATTGGAATAAAGTTTACAAGTATATAATGAAAAGTGGAATTTCATTCGGAATTTTTATATTTATAAGATTCTTGTTATAATTAAAACATAATCTTTCCAAAGGAGGATTAAAAAACAATGAGGTATTTAAAAAAAACTCTCCTTCTCCTGTTGATTTTATTTCTTCTTATTAGCCTCTCTTTCTCTCAAACTTCCAATTTAATAGATATAAAGATACTCCACATCAATGATTTTCATGGAAGACTTCTACCATACATTGTGAAAAGCATTAGTGAGAAAATTCCAGTAGGTGGCGGAGCCTATTTAGCCTATATGATAAACGAAGAAAGAGCTAAGAATCCAGAAGGCACCATACTTCTTTCTGCTGGAGATATGTTCCAAGGTACTCCTATATCAAATATATTTAAAGGCGAACCCGTTATTAAAATAATGAATTATCTTAAGTTTGATGCCATGACCATTGGAAATCATGAATTTGATTGGGGACAAGATACTCTGCAACAATGGATAAAATCCTCCAATTTTCCCTTTTTAGCGGGAAATATATTAAAAGATGAAACATATCTTCCAAATGTTAAACCCTATATCATTATTGAGAGAAAAGGTCTTAAAATTGCAATAATAGGACTTACAACTACTGAAACTGCTTATATAGTAAAACCTGATTATGTTAAAGATTTAACTTTTATAGAACCTGAAAAAGTACTCCCTAACTTAATTAGGGAAGTAAAAAACCAAGGAGCCAATTTAATAATAGTATTATCCCACTTAGGTTATGCTGCAGATAAAGCCCTTGCAGAAAAGGTTCCTGGAATTGATGTAATAGTAGGAGGACATAGCCATACAGTAGTTACAGATCCTTTAATAGTTAGAGGAACAATTATTGTACAAGCAGGATACAATGGTATATATTTAGGGGTTTTAGATTTAAAAGTACAACCTGAAACTGGTTTAATTTTAGGTTTTACAAAAGAAAAAGAACTAAAAACTGTTTTTGCAGGACCCGAGGATAAATATGACCCTAATGTAGCCGAAATAATTGACAAATATAATGCTCAACTTAAAGAAGAATTTTCGAAAATTGTAGGGGAAACTCTTGTGGATCTTGTAAGAAATTATAATGAAGAATCAAACGTAGGTAATGTAATATGTGATGCAATGTTAGAAGCAAGTAATGCCCAAATTGCATTCCAAAATAGCGGTGGCATAAGAACAGATATCCCTAAGGGTAAAATAACAATGGAACAAGTATATACTCTACTTCCCTTTGATAATGTATTGGTAATAATGGATCTAACAGGAAAAGACATATTAGATCTTTTAGAACAAAGCGCTACCTTAGAAAAGGGTATTTTACAAACTTCAGGAATTAGAGTAAAATATAATATGACAAGACCTATAGGATCAAGGGTGATAGAGGTCTTTGTTGGGAATGAACCCTTAGATTTAAACAAGGTTTATAGAGTAGTAACCAATGATTTTCTTGCTGCGGGTGGAGACAAATTTACAGCTTTCACAAGAGGCAAAAATATTATCTACGGAGATATGTTAAGAGATGTTTTTGTAGAATACTTGAAAAAACATTCTCCTATAAATCCAAAGGTGGAAGGAAGGAGTATAATTATAAAGTAATTTGAAAGAAAAGATTAAGGTTTTTGTAAATAATAAATTGTTAGAAGTATTTCAGGGCATGCAAGTAAAGCATGCCCTGATTTCTTATGACATGGATATCTATAAAAAATGCATAGATGGGGAGTATATTGTTGTTAATGAAGATGGTTTTGAGATTGGATTAGAAGGAGCGCTCTCAGATAATACTAAAATATATATTAAACAAAGGAGGGAAAAAAGTTGTTTAGAAAGACCAAAATAGTATGTACAATAGGTCCTGCCAGTGAAAAAGAAGAAGTATTAAAGGAACTTATTAGAGCAGGAATGGATGTGGCAAGATTAAACTTCTCCCATGGAGATTATAATGTCCATGGAGAAAGAATAAGACTTATAAGAAAATTTTCAGAAGAATTAGACAAACCAATTCCTATTATTCAAGACCTTCAAGGACCTAAAATAAGGATAGGAGAATTAGAAAAGGACAAAATATTTATCAAAGATGGAGAAGAAATCTATCTTACTCCTAAGGAAACTATAGGCAACGAGAAAATTCTTTATGTTAACTACCCCTATCTATTAGAGGATGTAAATATTGGAGATAGAATACTTATAGATGATGGACTTATAGAATTGAAAGTCATGGATAAAAAAGAAGACAAATTAGTATGTGGAATTATTCATGGGGGTTATCTTTCAGAAAGAAAAGGAGTTAATTTCCCAGACTCTAAATTAAGAGTTTCACCTCTTACAGAGAAGGATAAAAAAGATACCATATTTGGCATAGAAAACAAGGTAGACTACATTGCATTGTCCTTTGTGCAAAGAGCTTCAGATATAATAGAGTTAAAAGAATTCCTTGAATTACATGATGCCAAAATTCCTGTAATAGCCAAAATTGAAAAAAGAGAAGCAGTAAATAATTTTAAAGAAATATTAGAAGTAGCAGATGCTATAATGGTAGCAAGAGGAGATTTAGCAATAGAGATTTCAAATGAGGAAGTTCCCTTAATTCAAAAAAGAATAATAAAGGAAACAAGATTAGCAGGAAAACCTGTAATTACAGCCACCCAGATGTTAATATCTATGGTAAGTAATCCTACTCCCACAAGGGCAGAAGTAAGTGATGTGGCAAATGCCATATTAGACGGTACAGATGCTATTATGTTATCAAACGAAACTGCAATGGGTAAATATCCCATAGAAAGCGTAAAAATGATGGATAAAATTGCAAAGAAAGTTGAAGAAAGCTTTCCATATGACGATTTTTTAAAAGAAACAGATTGTAATACTACTATAACTAAAGCTATAACCTTCTCCACATGCCAAATAGCCAAAGAAATAAAAGCTTCAGCAATTGTAACAGCTACTCATAGTGGTTTTACAGCAAGACAAATATCAAAATATAGACCCAATGCTCCCATATTTGCCATTACCCACTTTTCTGAAGTAAGAAGAAGACTCAACCTATCTTGGGGTGTAATTCCACTTTTAACTGAGATTTTTTACACTACCGATGAAATGTTTGAAAAATCTACCAAGTTACTTCTTCAAAAAGAATATGTTAAAAGAGGAGACACAGTTGTAATCACTGCTGGTATACCCATGGGAATCTCTGGTATGACAAATCTTATAAAGGTACATGTAATAAGTGATATCATAGGACAAGGACATGGACTTGGTGGAGATTCCAAAACCGCCAAGGTTATATTAGCTCAAAACCCTAAGGAAGCTCTTAGTAAAGAGATAGATGGAGCTATATTACTGATAAAGTCTTATGATCTTGAGATAGAACCTCTCTTTGACAAATTAGTCGGTCTTGTTATTGAAGATGAAAAAATTCCACCATCATTAATCCCATGGAGAAGTAAGGGATTAGGTATAATAGTTGGAGCCAAAAATCTCTTTGAAAAATTAAGAGATAATGAGATTATAACTATAGACCCTGAAAGAGGAGTAATATATCGTGGGGTGGCAAGAATATCTTAAAAAGGACAGAAAGAAAAGAAATCCTATAAGCAAAATACTTTTAGTTCTTTTTTTTCTATATCTAAGCCCATCTATATATATGGGGATTAGAGATTATATAACTTATTCCCAAAAACTAAAGGAACTTTATCAAAGAAAATCAGTCCTTGAAAAAAAAGTTAAAGAATTAAGAGAGATAGCTTACAATACAGATGATCCATATATAATAGAGAAAATTGCAAGAGAAAAACTTTTTATGGCAAAACCTAATGAAGAGCCAATCCTAATAATTGAGAAAAAAGAAGAAGAGAAAAATCTTTGGGATAAAATAATAGATCTTTTTAAAAAGTAGTATTTTGATATAATATCATTTGATAAAACTAAACTTATAGCAGGGGTGAAAGAAATGGGAAAACAATGGAGGGTAATACTTAAGAGGAAAAGAAGAAAGGCAAGAGAAAAAAGGAAAAAGGAAAGGCTAAAGCTACTTTTAAAAGAACTTAAAAAGGCTTAATTGATATTTTTTTATTTTAAAAAAGGACCCTCATAGATGACAAAATGCATATAAGCGATAAAATCGAAATATTAGCAGAATCAGCAAAGTTCGATCTATGTGGGTCCTTTTTATGTTCTCAAGAAGCCATAAAAAGAAAGCCATCCATAAGCGGTTGGATCTATCCTACAGTCCTTCCTGATGGAAAGACAGTAAGACTTTTAAAAATTTTACTCTCAAATGATTGTATTCATAACTGCTATTATTGTGCTAACAGAGCTAATAGACCATTTCAAAGAGTAACTCTTACAGCAGATGAGCTTGTTAGATTATTCTTAGAACTTCATAGAAAGAATTTGGTAGATGGATTATTTTTAAGTTCCGCAATAACTAAATCACCTAAATATACTATGGAACAAATGCTAAAATCGGTAGAAATACTTAGAGAAGTTCACAATTTTAAAGGATATATTCATTTAAAAATACTCCCAGAATCTTCTTTAGATTATATAGAGACCGCTATAAAATATGCAGATCGAATTTCTATAAATTTGGAAGCCCCATCAGAAAAATATCTAAAAGAAATTGCGCCTGAAAAGAATTTTAATTTTCTTCTTCAAAAATTGGAAACTTTAAAAGAATTATATAAAAAGGGGTTAAGGACAAAAGCAGGTATAACAACTCAATTTGTAGTTGGTGCATCACAAGAAAGGGATAAAGAAATTCTTAACCTTACCTTCAATCTCTATAAAAATTATCATTTATCAAGAGCCTATTTTAGCGCTTTTCAGCCTATTCCCCTTACTCCTTTATCCGACCTTCCACCTACTTCTACTTGGAGAGAAGTAAGATTATATGAAGCTGATTTTCTAATAAGAAAATATGGTTTTGATATAGAAGAACTTGTGTTTAATGAGAATGGAAATTTACCTCCGGATGAAGATCCTAAAACAGTATGGGCTAAAAATCATCCTGAATTTTTCCCTATAGAGATAAACTCTGCACCATATGATAAACTCATAAGAATTCCTGGAATAGGTCCAGCCTTTGCCTCAAGAATAATCAAAGCGAGAAGAGAAAATAAGATAAAAGATTTAAAAGAATTAAAGAAAATAGGAATTCCAATAGAAAAGTGCAAAAATTTCATTCTTATAAATGGAAAAAGCCCTTCCTCTTCTAAAAATCAACTTACTCTTTTCTGAGGAAGGGCTTTTAACTTGCTAATCTTCTAATCCATTTCGCTCAATTATCCCTTTATAAAAATAAGCACTTTCTTTTAATATTCTTTCCTGATTTTCATAATTAACATATATAATTCCAAACCTCTTACTAAATCCATGCCCCCATTCAAAATTATCCATTAAAGACCATACAAAATATCCCCTTAAATCTACACCATCTCTGATAGCAAAATAAGCTCTCTTAATATGTTCTCTCAAATAATTAACTCTCTTAATATCATTAACTTTACCATTCTGCAAGATATCATCAAAGGCTGCCCCATTTTCAGTAATGTAAATTGGAATTTTATAACTACTATATAGCTGAACTAAAATGTCATAAAGCCCATCAGGATATATTTCCCAGTTCATAGCAGTAACTTCACCATCACCTTGAACCCTACTTATTCCTGTATAAGGATCTTCAGAATTTGCTTTTACAATACTTCTGGTATAATAATTAATTCCAATAAAATCTATAGGTTGAGATATAATATCGAAATCTCTTTCTTCAACTTTAAAAACCCAAGGTGTTTTCTCTAAAACCTTCCAAGCACTTTCAGGATAAGACTTTTTAAAAATAGGATCTAAAAACCATCTATTTGAAAAAGCATCATGCCTTTCTACAGCTATTAAATTCTCCTCTGTATCTTTCTCAGGGTATACAGGAGCAACATTAATAGTTATACCGATACTTCCTTTATATCCTTCTTCTTTATAAATCTGGACAGCATAACCATGAGCTAAAAGAAAGTTATGGCTTGCAATAAATGCCCCTTTCATATCTCTTTTCCCTGGAGCATGTACACCCCAACCATAACCCAAGAATGCATTTACCCAAGGCTCATTTAATGTAATCCATAAATCAACCCTATCACCAAATTTATAGAACAGAAATGAAGCATACTCAGAAAAATATTTTGCAACATCTCTATTTAACCAACCACCAATATCCTCAAGAGTTTGAGGTAAATCCCAGTGATACAAAGTTATAGCAGGTTTTATTCCTTTCTCGAGAAGTCTATCAATAAGCTTATCATAAAAGGCTAAACCCTTTGGATTCACCTTCCCTTTTCCTTCTGGAAAAATTCTTGGCCACGAAATAGAGAATCTATAAGCCTTAAGCCCAATATAACTCATTAAATCCACATCTTTCTCCCATAAATGATAATGATCACACGCCACATCTCCATTCTGATTCTGATAAATAGTACCTGGAGTATGAGAAAACCTATCCCAAGTACTTTCTCCTTTTCCATCCTCATTCCAAGCTCCCTCTATCTGATAAGACGCTGTTGCAGCTCCCCATAAAAAGCCTTTAGGAAATATCAGTTCTTGCATCTTTTATCCTCCTTTATCAAAGTTTTATACATAACCTTTGATATATTACTAAAGCAAAAAGTTTTTGGGAAGAGGGTAATAATTAAAAAAATATATAGTACTTGATTTTCCAAAAAGTTTTTTATATAATTTTTTACAACAATAACTTATTCGCTCCTCGGTAGCTCAACGGTAGAGCGGCCGGCTGTTAACCGGCGGGTTGCAGGTTCGAATCCTGCCCGAGGAGCCAATTTATTTATTATTATCCCCATAAATTAAATCCAATTTATTATTAATTTCAATTATCAAAACCCCACTTTTATGTTACTATTTTCACTGATATTTATTGACTTAACAGAACATCTAAGTTAACATAAATAGAAAAAAAGGAGGCTTTAAATTATGGGTAAAGTCCAAATTATTGGAGAAAAGATTCCAAATTTACCCTGGGAAGAACGCCCAAAAGGTTGTAATGATGTAGTATGGAGATATTCTAAGAATCCCATCATCAAAAGGAACCATATTAAAAGAGCAAACAGCATATTTAACAGTGCAGTAGTTACATTCAATGGAAAATTTGCAGGGGTTTTTAGAGTTGACGACAAAGCAAGATCAATGAACTTGCACGCCGGATTTAGTGATGACGGAATTAATTGGACTATTGAAGAGGAACCTATTAACTTCATACAAGAAACTAAGGATCCATTGGTAAGTGAATACAAATATGATCCAAGAGTTACTTTTATTGAAGATCGATATTATATTACATGGTGTAACGGTTACCATGGACCAACCATAGGAGTAGGATATACCTTTGATTTTAAGGAATTTTATCAATTAGAAAATGCCTTCTTACCTTACAATAGAAATGGAGTACTTTTTCCAAGAAAAATAAATGGCAAATATGCTATGTTAAGCAGACCTTCTGACAGAGGTCATACACCTTTTGGGGATATATTCTATAGCGAGAGTCCAGACATGATCCATTGGGGTTGTCATAGATTTGTTATGTCAGCAGGACTTACTGGATGGCAATCCCTTAAAATAGGAGCAGGTCCTACTCCTATAGAAACTAGCGAGGGTTGGCTCTTAATCTATCATGGAGTATTACTTTCTTGTAATGGTTATGTATATAGCTTTAGTGCTGCCCTTTTAGATTTAGAAAAACCATGGAAAGTAAAATATAGAGCTCGTTCTTATCTACTTTCCCCTCAAGAATATTATGAATGTGTAGGAGATGTACCTAATGTAGCATTTCCTTGTGCATCCTTATGTGATGCTGAGACAGGTAGGCTTGCCATCTATTATGGCGGTGCGGATACAGTAGTTGCTCTTGCTTTTGCGTATGTGGATGAGATAATTGATTTTCTAAAAGAAGATGGAATAAAATATGAATAAAAATAAAAAGAGGGAGAGTAATCCCTCTCCCTCTTTATAAAAAAATGGAAAAATTTATATATTTGGTTCCTTTTGATAATATAGATAAAGATATTTTAGACTTTCTTTCAGCAAATCTTCCTAAGATTATTCCTTTTCCTGTAAAAACATACTTTAACTTACCTATACCCAGCAATACTTACAATCCTGAAAGAAATCAATACCTTTCTTTACCTTTTCTTGACATACTTACCAAATTAAAAATACCCGATAGTTTTAAGGTCCTTGGAATAACGAATGTGGATTTATATACCCATGGACTTAATTTTATATTTGGGCAAGCAAAACTTAATGGAAAAGAAGCCTTAGTAAGTATAGCACGATTAGATAATAGTTTCTACAGATTACCGAAAAATCATGAAATTTTATATATCCGCACCTTAAAAGAATCGGTCCATGAACTTGGACACACTCTGGGTCTCTCCCATTGTCCAAACCCAGAGTGTGTCATGCATTTTTCTAATTCTATATCAGACACCGATAGAAAAAGCTATAATTTCTGTCCTATTTGTAAATTAAGCCTTTCTTACCTTTTTTAAATTCAATCCTTTAATTTTTAAATTTTCTTCTATCTCTTTAAGAGTATAGGGAGCTCTAAAAATTACCTCATATTTATCTTTTGGATAAATAGTAAAATAATTATCTTCCCATTCCGCATTTGGAAGTTCCAATGCTACAAATAAAGCAATGAAATCACTTTCCAAAAGTACTCTATATATTTCTTTGTCAAGCTCCTCTACAGTATAAATAACTTCTGCCTTAGGGAGTTCTAAATGTTTAAATGGAACAAAGAAATATTCGTTCTGATCAACTAAATTACCCTTTTCATCAAAAAGTTGTACATAGAAAAATTCTCCATATTTATCTACTTCTTCCAAAGGAACTGTTATAGCATTTAGAGATGTATTAGGAGAAAGATCAAGAGCAGTTTCCTTCTTACCTCTCCTTTTTCCTTTAAAAGTACTAAATGCATATTCTATTTTACCCTCAAAATATTGCAGGGTATCATTAACTACAAAGATTAAAAGTTTACCGTCTCTTGGTTCTATATTTACTTTCAGATTCTTAAAAGACCTTTTTACAAAATAGTAAGAAGGTTTCAAGTTTTTATAATAATCAATTATGCTCCAACTCACTACCGGCCAACAATCGTTAAGTTGCCATATCAGTGCTCCTGCAGTATGGAACTTATTATTTCTCCAGTGTTCTATTCCTGTTTTTAACGCTAACCCTTGGATGATTTGAGAAAGATATATGTAATCATCCATATCAGATGTAATTTTAAAATAACCAGAAATATACCTTAATATTCTTTCTGTACCCTCATAAGCCTTGTTATGAAATTCAATTTCCCTACTTTGAGGATGATATTCTTTCTCAGAAGTAATAAACTTTCTGATAGTCTCTGAAACAGGAGGAGCCTGCATTCCAAACTCACTTACAAATCTAGAATTATCTTTAAGATACTCTTTAAAGTCTTTCCATCCATGCCATATATCCCAGTTATGTCTATCTCCCGCCTCCTCACTATTTGGATACCTTCCACCGTAAGGGCTACTTGGCCAATATGGCCTTGTTAAATCAAGTCTGGCACATACATCTGGCAAAACTTTACTATATATCTCCTCTCCCCAGAACTTATCTCTTTCACCCCACCATTTTGCTACATAGCCCCAATTATTCTCATTATTACCACACCATAAAACAATAGAAGGATGATTTCTTAATCTCTTAACAACAAATTCTGCTTCCCTCTGTACTTCTTCTAAAAATTTCTCATCATCTGGATATTCCGCACATGCAAACATAAAATCTTGCCAAACCATTATGCCAAGTTCATCACACAAGTCGTAAAATATATCATTTTCATATATTCCACCACCCCAAACTCTAAGCATATTAGTTCCCATTTCTTTAGCTTTTGTTAGAAGAAATCTATAATCTTCTTCTCTTAATCTTGGAAGAAAACTATCCGCTGGTATCCAATTTGCCCCCTTAGCAAAGATGGGTACATCATTTACTTTGAAAATAAAAGATTCACCTTTCTCGTCTTCTTTTGTATATAGCTCTACTTTTCTTATTCCAAAAGTTTCCTCTATTTTATCTAAAACCTCACCTTTCTCATCCAAAAGAATCAGTTGTATTTTATACAAGTTCTGTTCACCATATCCTTGCGGATACCAAAGTTTAGGATCTTTTATAGTTAATGGTATCTTTAAAAATACTCTTCCTTCTGGGAGGGTAAATCTTAATCTTTGTTCCAAAACAGGCTTTTTATGTGAGATCCTAAACGCCACATCTACACTCATAGCTTGTTGAATCTCTATATCAAGCTCCAGATTTATATGGGCAGGATTACCTAAATTCCTTAAAGGAACCCATACATCTAAAATTCTCGCTTTATCCCAACCCTTTACTTTCACTGACTTCCACAAACCTGAAGTAGCAAGTCTTGGTCCCCAGTCCCATCCAAAGGAATATTGAGCCTTTCTACCAAAAACTCGGGGAGAAAAATCTCCTCCATGAAGTTTATATGGATAATTATCTGCTCTTTCTTTAAGCGTTTTTGTAGGTGACAAAAGCTTCACTTCAAGAAGATTTTCCCCCTCTACTAATATATTTTTTACATCAAAACACCAAGGAATAAACATATTATCTGTTTCTCCTATTTTCTTCCCATTGAGATAAACTTCAGAAAAAGTATCAATTCCTTCAAATTCCAATTCTATAGCAGAATGCTTTAAGAAATCCTTATCTATATTAAATTTTTTCCTATATATCCAATCTTCTTCCTCTACCCATTGAACCTTTAGTTCATTTTCCCCCACAAAAGGATCTGGTATTAAATTATTATCCATTAAATCTAAGTGAACACAACCTGGTACTTTAGCTTTAAGCCATTTTCTCTCTTTTGTATTTCTAAACTCCCATTCACCATCTAATTTAATGACATCCATAACTAAAAATCCTCCCCTAAGGTATAAAAATTTTGTTTAGTATAACTTATTAACTTGTAAAAATCAAAATCTCCTTAGGGGAGTATTAGGATAATAAATTCATTTAATATTTATATTACCCATTGAACATCTTATAATAATTTCTGATTTCTCACCATTCCCATATATATATGTATCACCTTTCACAATCATATCTGGCCTTCTTTCGACAGATGCTTCACCCATCGTAACTTTTACTACTAATTTTCCATCAAAATCATCAGGAAGTACTATGGACATATCTCCAGTATTACAAATTAATTCTCCTTGAGAGGGAGCTTTAGCAAAGACAATATCCAAATCTCCCATATTTACCTCAGCCCTAAATTTCTCACTCTCTATATATAAATCACCATCACCCATTTTTATGAGAATCTCACTTTCCTTCGCAACTAATTTTCCCTTTACATCCCCTGCGGAAACTTTCATCTTAACCGTGTTTAATTTCGGTAAATTCAAATTAAAATCTCCTGCAGAAAATTTAATCAAATTATTTTCTAAAATGAATACACCTTCTCCCCTTATCCTTATCTTTTCTTCTTGCCAAACATCTATACCTAAATCACCTGCTGTAATCTCTAAAAATAGTGGTTTATCCTCTGACCATTCATATTCCTCATCTACATGCTTTATCCCCTTCATACTATTTACTATAACGCCCGGTATGATAGAAAAAGCAGAAGTTAAAGCATCGGTTACAATCTCTCCCATATTAACAAACCCAAATTTATCCTTCCTCTTTGATTCTTTCCTTTCCTCAAGAGCCTCAATAAGTTTCTCAGCTTCATCAGCTTTTATTTTTCCTTCTTCTAAAAGTTTTAAAATTCTTTTTAATTCATCATCCATATTCCTTATACCTCCATTTATTAATATAGATTTTTAATAATTATAAAATAAAATTTTATATTTTTCAATATTAAGATCTATAAATTTTATCATATTTTACTAAAAGTAAAATATTTTATATATAACTAACATGTGTTAAGAATTAATAAAAACCTGTTATCTTCTAATATTCGTTTAATTTTACCTATTTGAAGTCGCATGATTTTTGTTATATTATTAAGAAGAATTTAAAACAAAAAAAGGGAGGTATGAGAGATTGAATACAGCCATATTTGACCGTTTAAAAAAAGAAGAGGTTATTGCCTACTTCTCTATGGAAATAGCTTTAACTTCTGATATACCAACATATAGTGGAGGCTTAGGTGTTCTAGCAGGTGATACAGTAAGAACAGCTGCTGATTTAAACATTCCATTTATTGGAATTACTCAGATAAGTAGAAAAGGATATTTTAAACAAGTAATAAAAGAAGATGGTACTCAAATAGAACAACCAGCTACCTGGGATCCAGAAAAATATATGTCTCCTCTTCCAATTAAAACCTTTGTTGAAATTGAAGGTAGAAAAGTATATATTCAACCTTGGGTATACTATTGGAAGTCTATTCACGGACATGTTGTACCTGTCATATTCTTAGATACCAATCTACCAGAAAATTCTGAAGAAGATAAAACTATTACTGATATCCTATATGGTGGCGATCTATCCTACCGTCTAAAGCAAGAAATAGTATTGGGAATAGGAGGAGCAAAAGTATTAAAAGAGTTAGGACTTAGAATTAGAAAATATCATTTAAATGAAGGACATTCTGCTCTTCTCACCTTAGAACTTTTAAAAGATGAATTAAATAATGGTAAATCCTTAGAAGAAGTAGTAGAGAATGTCAAGGAGAAATGTATTTTTACAACCCATACTCCTGTAGAGGCTGGACATGATAAATTTACATACGACCTTGTTTCAAGAATTTTGGGAAATTATATCTCTATAGATTTAATTAAAAAATTCGCAGGAGAAAATGTTCTTAATATGACTCTTCTTGCTTTAAATCTTTCCGGATATATAAATGGTGTTGCAAAAAGGCATCAAGAAATATCTCTTTCCATGTTCCCTGGCCATAGAATATATGCCATAACTAATGGAGTTCATTCCTTTACTTGGACTTCTACCCCATTTCGAGAACTTTTTGACAAATATATTCCAGGATGGGCAACTGAACCCGAACTTCTTACAAGAGCCCAATTTATTCCAAGCGAGGAAATTTGGCTTGCCCATAAACGAGCTAAAAGGGATCTTATAGATTATATATATGCCCAAACAGGAGTAAAATTTGAAGAAAATGTGTTAACAATAGGTTTTGCAAGAAGAGCTACAGCATATAAAAGACCCCACCTTTTATTTTCTGACATTAATAGACTTAAAAAGGTAAAAAGAAAAGGACCTATTCAGATTGTTTATGCTGGTAAAGCTCATCCCAAAGACATAGAAGGTAAAAAACTAATTAAAGAAATATATGAATACATCAAAGAATTAGAAAAAGATATCAAAATTGTATATTTACAAGATTATAATATGGATATGGCTAAAAAGATTGTAGCAGGTGTAGATGTATGGTTAAACACCCCCCAAAGACCATTAGAAGCTTCTGGTACCAGTGGCATGAAGGCCGCTCATAATGGTGTAATTAACTTTAGTGTACTAGATGGTTGGTGGATAGAAGGCCATGTAGAAGGATATACTGGTTGGTCCATTGGTCCCTCACCATTGGAGGAAAAAAGCTTAGAAAATCATGTTCAAGAAGAAATTGATGATTTATATAATAAGCTTGAATATATAATTTTACCAACCTATTATCATCATTGCGATGATTGGATTAAAATCATGAAAAACTCTATCTCTAATTTAGCCTCATACTTCAATACGCATAGGATGATGAAGAGATATATTACAGAAGCATATTTTAAAAATAGATAAATAAAAAGGGGGGAGCTTTTATATTAAAAGGCTCCCCTTTCTTATTAAATACCTGACAAAGAACCTGATAGCAAGCCTCGCATAAAATATCTACCAAGAAATATATATACTAAAAGAGGAGGCAAAGCTGTTATTAAAGCACCTGCCATCTGAATATTCCATTGTACAAAATAACTTCCTGCAAGATTATTCAAAGCTACTGTAATAGGCTGAACAGAAGGATTAGGGGCAACTACAAGTCCAAATAAGAAATCATTCCATATAGAAGTAAATTGCCATATCATAACCACAGCAAATGCAGGCATAGACACTGGAAGAACAATTCTCCTATAAATACCAACAAAATCTGCCCCGTCTATTTTAGCAGCTTCTATCAGTTCTGAAGGAATAGTAGAGTAATAATTTCTAAAAATAAGGGTAGTTATTGGAATACCATATACTATATGCACAAATATAAGACCTGAAATAGTACTATAAAGTTTTATCTTCTGTAATACCTGCACTAAAGGTATAAGAATACTTTGATAAGGTATGAACATACCAAATAAAAGCATAGGAAAAAGTATATCTGCTCCTTTAAATCTCCATTTTGTAAGTACATAACCATTCATAGAACCCAAGAAGGCAGAAAGAATAGTAGCAGGAATAACCAAATACACACTATTCATAAAATTCTGAGAAAGCCCCCTAAGTCCTCTCTTTGGATCTCCTTTCCATGCCTGTATAAAACTTTCAAAACTAATAGTTTTGGGAAGTCTCCACATGGTCTTAAGATCAACTTCTGCAAAACTTTTTAGACTTGTAACCACAAGCACATATACGGGTGTCAAGTAAAAGATTGCAAAAAGTATCAGGAAAAAATATATTAATAATCTTCCTAATCTCATTATCTCTTAACCTCCGATTTGAGGCTATATTTTAGATAAGGAATAATTAAAACCCCCACCATTAAAAGAAGAATTATTGCTATACTTGCTCCTTGTGCAAAATGATTCCCTCTAAAGGTAGTATCATACATGAATAAGGCAGGAACATCACAAGAAAAACCTGCTCCAGAACCTGTCATTGCAACAACCAGATCAAAAATTTTTAAAGATATATGGCCTAAAACTATTATGGCACCCAAGGTTATTGGCCTTAAGAGAGGTAAAACAATATATCGATAAACTTGCCACATATTAGCTCCATCTACCTGAGCTGCCTCAAATAATTCATTTGGAATTCCTCTTATTCCAGCTAAATACATAGCCATTACATATCCTGACATTTGCCATACTGCAGCTATAACTACAGCTTTTATTCCTATTTTTGGATCTGTGTACCAGCCACTTTTCAAGAAAGAAAGCCCAATTTTATCCAAGATTTGGTTTAGCCCAATAGGATTATTTATAGTACCAGGATTTAATATCCATCTCCATATAACACCTGTTACTACAAAAGATATAGCCATAGGGAACAGATAAATATTTCTAAATATGTTTTCTCCTTTTATCTTTTGATCTAAAAGGATGGCAAGAAGAAAACCTAAAATTAAAGATGATATAAGAAATAGAGCTGTAAAAACTAATGTATTTTTCATAGATATTTGAAAGCGAAGATTCTGAAAAAGTTCTATGTAATTTTTTAATCCAACGATACTAAAACTTGGAAATATATCATTCCAATCAGTAAGAGAAATAAATCCAGTCCAAAAAATAAAAAAATACACAAAAATAGCTATCAATATGATTGATGGAAGAATAAAAAGAAAAGAATACAATTTATCCTTTTGCAATATCTTCACCACCCTTAAAAGTTATCAGGGGGAGAGTAAAACCCTCCCCCCTTAAAAATTCTCTTATTGTTTTACTCCATTTTTAATAGCCACATTAACAAGGGCTCTCTGGGTAGTCTTTACATCTGGTCTTACCACAAAGAGGGAAATCACATCCTTAAATTCTGTTACCCATCCTTCAGAAGCGGCTGCACCATGCATTACGCTTGGAACTATCTTATGCTTTAACCAATCATCCATACAAGATCTCTGATAAGCTGGGAATTTAGATTTATCAACATCTGTCCTTGCTGGAATTGATCCTTTCTTAAGATTAAAAGCTTCTTGTCCTTCCTTTGATCCAAGAACTTTCAAGAAGGCTATAACATTATTTCTATTTTTAGCTCCTTTTGGAAGTCCAAAACTATCAGATAAAGCATCAAAAACTCCAGCATTACCAGGAGCAAGAACCCATCCAAAATCTTCAAATCCCTTAGCATAGAAATAACCGACAGCCCAGTCTCCCATGATAGTCATAGCTGCAGAACCATCTACAATTAATGCACAAGCTTCATCCCATGTCCTTGCTGAGTGATCAGAATTTACATAACTTAACATTTTCTTAAAGGTTTCTAAAGCATCAGTCACCTTAGGATCGGACCACTTTGTTTTTCCATTCCATAATCCCTTATATCCCTCAGCACCAAGTTTTCCAATCAATACAGTCTCAAATACATGAGCAGCTTCCCATCCATCTTTTGTTCCAAGAGCAAAAGGTGTAATTCCTTTAGCTTTCAATACTTCAGCTACCTTAAAGAACTCGTCAAAAGTCTTAGGTGGAGTTAAATTGTTCTCTGCAAAAATCTTTTTGTTATACCATAATACATTAGCTCTATGAATATTTACTGGTACAGACCAGTACTGTCCATTATAAGACACAATGTCAAGTATACCTTTTGGCATTACTTTCTCCCAACCTTCTTGCTTATAGAGGAAAGTTATAGGCTCCATAAACCCTGTTTTTACCCATGTATCTATTAACTCATGACCTGCATGAACTTGGAATGTGTCTGGTGGATCTCCACCCAACATTCTTGTCTTAAGAACTGCCTTTGCATTTGCACCAGCTCCTCCTGCCACTGTAGCATTAATAACTTCTACACCAGGATATTTTTTCTGGAAAATTTCAATCAAAGCCTGAAGTCCCTCAGCCTCTCCTCCTGCAGTCCACCAACTAAAAATTTCTAATTTACCTTTTGATTGAGCAATGGATGTAAAAGTCAATAGTACTAAAAAGATTAACAAAAGACTTAAAATTTTACGATACATAATAAAACCTCCCCCCAAATAGAATTTTAGAATCTAAGGATAAAGGATATTAGGATAGACACCTCCTTTTTTGTGGGGTTTAAATATACATTATCTTACATAGTTGAAAGTACTGGCCCTTCAAATATATCCCAGAAAGCCCAAATACCTGCTCCAATAAGCTCTGCAGGATATTCCAGGAAAGAAGTAAGCTCTATCTTAACTTTGCCAGCATCTTCAGTTATACTTTTCCGCCTTACTATATCAACCAGTTTCTGTCTTATATTTTCCCAAATCTCCTTTGTATCGTTCTTTATAAGTGGACCACCAAGGATAATTACATCAGGATTAAGACCATTTATTATATTTATTATTCCAATACTTATATCCTCAATATAAGAATCTAAAACTTTCTCATCTTGAATCTCTGCAAATTCTTTTTCAAGATCAAATCCAGCCTTTTTCGCATTATCACTTCCCAAAGATGCATATCTTTCCCAACATCCCAAATTTCCGCATTTACACTTTATTCCATCTCTACTTACTGTCATATGCCCAAATTCACCTGCTGTATTTGCCTTCCCACGATAGAGTTTCCCCTCTAATATTAGTCCTGTTCCCACACCTTCTCCTATAAATATGTACACAATATTTGCATCAGATAATTCTATTCTTTCCCCCAACATTCCTTCTGCAACCACTGCCATATTTGCCTCATTATCCATTTTCACAGGAATATCAACAGAAAATTCCCTTCTGAATCTTTCTGTTATCATATCTCCAAGGGGTAAATTCCTCCAATTAATATTGGGAGCTACTACTACATTCTTAAAAGTATTATCCACTATTCCAGGAATTCCTATACCCATAGCGTGAGTCTTACCAAGACCATCAGGGAACAGCTCCTTTGTATATTGAACTACTTTATCTATAAACTCATTAGGATTTTTGGGCGTTACAAAACTTTTTACAGACCTTATTTTCATAGAGAAATCAACCCTTGCAATGGTAGAATGAGTAACACCTACTTTTATAGCTATAACATTCCGATAATCAGGATTTAACCCTAACATTATAGCCCTTCTACCAATCCTCTTGGTTACATAAGGTTGAATCTCTACAATCATTCCTTCAGAAATAAGACTGTTTATAAGCCTTGTAATTGTACTTTTACTAAGACTAAACCTTCTGGCAAGTTCTGTACGAGAGATATTTCTACATCTCAAAAAAGCATTTAAAACTATAGTTTTATTAACTTCCCTTTGCTGATTCGCTCTACTGCCTCTCCCTGTTCTTATAAATACCATAAATACTAATTTCCTTTCTATTAGTTCCTCATTGAAAATAATTCTACTATAATTTAACAACAATCTGTTTAATTTGTCAATAATATCTTTGTTAATGTTAAAATAGAAATATGAAAAATCTGAATAAAAATGGAGGTCTTTGAGAAATGTTTAATTGGCTTAAAAAACTTTTCTCTTCCACAACCACTCTATCTCAAAGTTTCATTGTATCAGTAAAATGTAAAAGATGTGGAGAAATCATAGATGTAAGAATAAGACCTAAGGAAGAAGCAAATCCTGAATTTGGGGAAACGGATCAGATTATAAAATATGATCTATACAAAGATGTATTAGGAACAAAATGTCCCAACTTAATGAGACTACATATTGAGTTTTCACCAAACTGGAGTATACTTTCAAAAGAAACCGAAAATGGAGAAATTTTAGAAATAAAAAATTTATAAAAGGAGGTTTCCAAAATGCAATATAGAAAATTAGGTAGAGCAGGAATAAAGTTAAGCGTAATTGGACTTGGAGCATGGCTTACCTTTGGAGAGAAGGTAGATTATGACCGTACAAGGGAATGTATATTTACAGCAATAGATAATGGTGTAAATTTTATAGATCTTGCAGATGTATACGCAAAAGGAGAAGCAGAAAGGGTAGTCGGTAAAATATTAAAGGACTTTAGAAGACAAGATCTTGTTATCTCCAGTAAAGTATACTGGCCTATGAGTGATAATATTAATGATCGGGGACTATCAAGAAAGCACATTATGGAATCTATAGATGGATCTCTAAAAAGACTTGGAGTAGACTATTTAGACCTATATTTCTGTCACCGATTTGACCCTGAAACTCCCATCGATGAAGTTGTAAGAGCTATGGATGATCTTGTTCATCAAGGTAAAATATTATATTGGGGAACCAGTGTATGGACAGCTGCCCAAATTGAAAGTGCAGTAGGTACTGCCATTAAATACAATGCTTACTTACCTCAAGTAGAACAACCTCGCTACAATATGCTGGATAGACATATAGAGCCAGAAATCATACCCACATGTGCAAAACATGGAATAGGTATTACAGTATTTTCTCCTCTTGCCCAAGGAATATTAACTGGAAAATATAATAATGGAATCCCTGCAGGAAGCAGAGCAGAATGGAGCGATTGGCTTAAGAATGAACTAAATGAAGAAAATATAGAAAAAGTTAGAAAATTAACAAAATTAGCCCAAGAAATAGGAATAACTATGTCCCAGCTTGCTTTAGCTTGGATATTAAGAAGACCTGAAATAACTTCCGCTATAGTAGGTGCCACAAGACCTGAACAACTTAAAGAAACATTAAAAGCAGGTGACATTACTTTATCTCCTGATGTTTTAGACGAAATAGAAAAGATTCTTGCTAATGCACCTAAATAAAAAATGAATTTAAAAGTAAGCTTTGATCTACTAACATTAGAAGTTTTTTATGAGGAGACAAAAGATATAATAATTGATTCTATCATTGAAAAAATATATCAGATAGGAAGCACTGACATATTTTGGGAAATTTATTCTCCTCATAATGGAAGATATAATTTAGTTCTCTCTGTTCATCCCCAATTATATAGAATACAGTTAACCAGAAAAAATTTCCCATACCCATCAAAACCCCCCTCCTTTTCTATGCTTTTAAGAAAACATTTGGAGGGGGGAAGAATCTTAGATTATTACCTAATACCCCAAGAAAGAATTATAGAATTTAAGATTAAAACCTTTCCTGAAGAAAGTAAAAAGGTAATATTAGAACTTATGGGAAAATATAGTAATCTCATACTGGTAAATGAGAATAATATAATAATAGATGCCATAAAACATGTTCCAAGTGAGATAAACAGATTTCGAGAAGTCATACCTGGAGCAAACTATATTTATCCCCCTAAAAGCATAAAGATACCTATCTCAGAATTAACGGAAGACAAACTTGAGAGTCTTCTAAATAAGGACATCCCAATAAGAGATCTCATACTAAAAGAAATATCCCATATGAATCCTCATATAGTAAATGAAATTATAGAAGATATAGGAAATAAGATGGCAAATATACTTACTCTAACAGAGAAGAATATATTAAAAGAAAGACTTTTAAATATCAAAGAAAAAATAATAAGAAGAGAATTCAAACCTATCGCCTATCTAATAAATGGTGAACCTATTACTTTCTCCCTTTTTCCCCTCAAAGAGTATGAAGATTTAGAGAAAAAAGAGTTTGATAAGGTCTATAAATTGGTAGACTATATATATTCTTATGCCTTTGAAAAAGCATTATTCACTCAGAAAAAAAATAGATTGTTGGAAATTATAAAAACCAATATAGAAAAGGTTGAGGAAAAAATAAAAGAGTTAGATTCTCAAATAAAAGAAGGCGAAGATTCGGAAATCTTTAAAATAAAAGGAGAAATTCTTATTCTTAACCAAAGCTCAATAAGAAAGGGGCTTGAAAAAGTAACCTTTCTTAATCCCTATAATCCTAATGAATATATAGAAATAGAATTAGATCCAAGTCTATCTGCTATTGAAAACGCCCAAAAATATTTTAAAAAATATAAAAAACTTAAAAGAGGAATCTCTATTTTGAAAGATTATAAAAGTAAATTAGAGGAAGAATTGTTTTATCTAAATTCTATTGAATTTTCTATTGAAAATGCAAATTCCCTCTCAGAACTAATGGAAATAGAAGAGGAACTTGAAAAGGAAGGATATATAAAAGAAAAGAAAGAGAAAAGCCAAAAGAAAATCAAAAAATCGGAACCTTACAAATTTATAAGCTCCGATGGTTTTGAAATTTATGTCGGTAAGAACAATAAACAAAATGATCATATAACTTTTAATTTAGCAAAGCCTGAAGATATATGGTTACATGCCAGAGGAATTCCAGGTGCTCATGTGATAATCAAGGCTCAAGATAAGGAAGTTCCAGATAGCACTTTATATGAAGCAGGAGCTTTAGCTGCCTACTTTAGTAAAGGAAGAAATTCCACCTATGTACCTGTTGATTATACCTTCAGAAGATATTTGCAAAAACCTAAAGGAGCTAAGCCAGGTTTTGTAATATATAAAAATGAAAAAACCATTTTTGCCAAACCTGAAGAAGCCTTAATATTTTTGTCTCAAGAGTTTAAGGACTCTTTCAAAGTCAGATGGTAAAGGGACAGAAAAACTCATTCTTTCATACGTTCGCGGGTGTATGAAAGAAATCTCCTTTGCATGAAGAAGCTGACCTTTCACACCAAATCTCTTATCAATCCTACCATAAATCTCATCACCTACAATTGGAAAGCCCAAATGGGATAAATGTAATCTAACTTGATGAGTTCTTCCTGTCTCTAAACTTGCAGATACCAAAGTATATCCCTTAAACCTTTCTAAAACTTTAAAATTAGTAATAGATATCTTACCATTATAAACTATAGCCATTTTCTTTCTGTAAACTGGATGCCTTGCCATTGGAAGTTCTACCCTTTTTTCATCCCAAGGAATCTCCCCCTCACATAAAGCCCAATATACCCTTTTTAGAGTTCTATTCTTTAATTGCTCAGATAATTTCTGATGAGAAAAATCATTCTTAGCTACCACTAAAAGTCCTGTTGTATCTTTATCTAATCTATGCACTATTCCAGGTCTTAGTTCTCCTCCTATTCCTGAAAGATCTTTTACTTTATACAAAAGAGCATTTACAAGGGTATCTTGATAATGACCATGGGCAGGATGCACAACCATTCCTCGTGGCTTATTTATAACCAAAAGATCATTATCCTCGTAAATTATCTGAATGGGTATATCCTTAGGTATAATTTCAGTATTTTCAGGAGGAGGAATTATCACATTAATAATATCTCCAGGCTTAACCTTATAACTGCTTTTAACTATAAATCCATTAACCTTTACATAACCTTCATCTATAAGAATTTGAATCTGAGAACGGGAAAGATGAACTTTTTTAACTAAATACTTATCTATTCTATCAATTTCATCCTTATTTTCCACTATGAGTTGATACTCTACCATTCCTGATTAATATATTTTTTCTCTAAGCTTAGAGATATCTCTTATAAGAATATGATTTTTCTTTATATCAATTATACCCTCATCTTCAAAAGATTTAAGCACCCTAATTGCTGTTTCTCGAGAAATACCCACAATATTTCCAAGTTCTTGTCTTGTAAAATCTAAATCAATAAGTATTCCATCCTTTATAGGATGACCTCTCTCCATTGCTATATCAATTATCACTCTGGCTATTCTGCCTGGAGCATCAAGAAACATTAGAGTTTCAATCTGCCTATTAGCCTTTCTTAATCTTAAAGAGAGAGTTCTTAATATCTTAAGGGCTATTTGAGGATGATTATAAAGTAGATTTAAGAAATCTTCGCGATTTATTATCATTACCGATGTATCTTCTAAAGCCACTACAGTAGCAGACCTTGGCTCACCATCAAGAAGAGACATCTCTCCAAAAAACTCAGTGGGATAAAGAATGGAAAGAATTCCTTCTTTACCTTCCTCCGTCTCTAAAATAACTTTTATCTTTCCAGAACATATCAAAAAGAAGAAATTACCCGTTTCGTCCTTTTGGAAGATGACAGTGTCTTTTTTAAAATCTTTTTTCTTAGCTATCTCTAATAGCTTATTTAATTCTTCTTCAGAAAAATCTGAAAATATAGGGACCCCTTTAAGAAATTCCTTCAAATCCATAATTCAATTATATAATAATAAAGGATTAAAAACCACATTATTTTTAACTCTTACCCTTTAAATTGCCATTTTTCAGATTAAGATAAAAACTAATTGTTAGATATCAAAGAAAAAATTTTTTCAATTTGTATATTAAGGGTATATTTGCTAAAATTACATTTGTATCTTAAAAAAGAATTACAAGGAGAAACTCTCTCATGAAAGATATTAATAATATCTGGGAAGAGGCACTATCATATTTGTCCTTGGAGATAAGTAGACCTGGCTTTGAAACTTGGATTAAAACCTTAAAACCTCTTTATATAGAGGGAGAAAAAGTCATACTCCAAACACCCAACAAATTTTCAAAAGAATGGTTAGAAGAATACTACTTACCTCTTATCGAAGAGGTAATTAGGAAAGTAACCCAGAAAGATCTAAAAGTTGAAATATTAGCTGATGAAAAGGAAGAAACCATCCCAGAAGAAAAGAGAAACGAATATTTTTCTACATCATATAATAACTTAAATCCTAAGTATACTTTTGACACCTTTGTAGTAGGTGATAGCAATCGCTTTGCCCATGCAGCTGCGTTAGCTGTAAGTCAAAATCCAGGTAAAGCTTATAATCCCCTTCTTATCTATGGAGGCGTAGGTTTAGGAAAAACTCACTTAATCCATGCTATTGGTCACTTTATCCAAGAGAAGTTCCCTAAAACTCGAGTAGTTTATGCCTCTATGGAAAAATTTACAGTAGAGTTAATTGATGCCATCAAAGAAGACGGAATGACAAAATTTAGAAGTAGATATAGAAATATAGATGTCTTACTCATTGATGATATCCAATTCTTGGCTGGTAAGGAAAGAACTCAAGAAGAGTTCTTCTATACTTTTAACGCATTATATGAGGCTGGAAAACAAATTGTACTAACCAGCGATAGAGTCCCCAAAGAGATTCCTACTTTAGAGGATAGATTAAGATCAAGATTTGAATGGGGACTTATAGCAGATATTCAACCTCCTGATTTAGAAACCCGTATTGCTATATTGAAAAAGAAAGCAGAAGCCGAAAAAGCTAAGGTACCTGACGAGGTTATAGAATTTATTGCCTCTCAAATACAATCTAACATACGTGAATTGGAAGGAGCTTTAATAAGAACTATAGCCTTTGCCTCTCTAAATAATATGCCTATAAATTTAGAGTTAGCTAAAACTGTACTAAGAGACATTATTCAACCCCAAATAAAGAATATTACTATAGATAATATATTACAAACCGTAGCTGAATATTTTCACATAAGTATAGAACAATTAAAAGGAAAGGGAAGATCTCAAGAGATCGCTATACCAAGACAAATTGCTATGTATTTAGCAAGAACATTAACAGATCTCTCCCTGCCCAAAATTGGAGAAGAACTGGGAGGAAGAGACCATACCACAGTACTACATGCCTATGAAAAAATCCAAGAGCTCTATCAATCAGACCTCTCTATAAAAAAGGCTATACAAGATATTCAAAATAAACTTAGAAATTCCAATTCATAAATCATTTACTTCTTAAATATTTAAAAATCTCAGAATCTGGCGTGATAATAAGTACATTACCGGGAAGAGTCTTTTTATATATCTCAAGACTCTTTAAAAATTGATAAAATTCAGGATTAGAAGATAATGCTGATTGTAAAATTCTACTTGCCTCCGATTCTCCACTACCTTTTAACTCTTGAGCCTTTCTATAAGCTTCAGAAAGTATAACTACTTTTTTCTTTTCAGCCTCCGATTTTATTCTTTGTGCCTCTCTTTGACCTTCTGCTCTATAAAGAGCGGCCTGTCTTTCCCTTTCAGCAATCATGGAATCATATATCTTTCTTAAATTCTCCTCTGGAACAGACACCCTTTTCATTCTAACAGTACTTATCTCTATCCCCAACTCCTTTGCCTTTTCTTGAGATGACTTTGTTACTTCCTCAAATACCTCTTCTCTCTTTATAGAAACAATATCATCAAAATCGTATTGTCCTACTATTCTTCTCATTTCACTGTAGATAATATCATCAAGTCTAGCTTGAGCTCCAATCTCATTTCTTACAGTTTTTAAGAACAATACAGGATCAGCTATCCTAAATAAAGCAAAAGAATCAAGAATCATAGACTTCTTGTCTTTAGTTACCACTAAGGTAGGCTCTGAATCATATTCAAGAATTCTTTTCTCAAAAAATACTATTTGTTGGATAAATGGTTTTCTGAAATATAAACCAGGTTCCCTTATAACTCTTACTGGTTTACCAAATTCTAATATTACAGCTTGCTTAGTTATATCTACAGTAAAAGCAGAAAATAAAAAAATAACAAAAAATATTATCATTATTATAAAAAAAGTAATTCCCCACTTCATTTATTATCACCTTCCTGTCTAATAGTCATGGTTTGGGTGAATAAATCTCCAGGAAGATTAAATATCTTCATTCCACCCTTAGGATCATCTATGACTATAATCTTAACTTGAGGGAGTATCATCTCCATTGCTTCCATAAAAAGTTTTGTCTTTATAAGAGAAGGCGTTTTATTATATCTTTCAAGTAAAGCTTTAAATCTCTGAGCATCTCCTTTAGCTTTTTCTATTTGTTCTGTTCTATAAGCCTCTGCTTCTGCAATAATCTTTGCTGCTTGTCCTTCAGCCTCTGGAACAAGCTTATTATAATAAGCTTGAGCCTCTAATATTAATTTATCCTTCTCAGATTTAGCATTTATTACATCTTGAAAAGCAGGTTGTACTGGATCTGGAGGGATCACATCTTGTAATTGTACATTGAGAATCTTAATTCCAAAATTATTACTGTTAAGGATATTTTGTAATAAAATCTTTACATCATTTTGAATTTCTTCTTTTGAAACAGTCAAAATTTCATCAAAAAGATAACCCCCCACTACTTGTCTCATAGATGCTTGTGCCAAATCCCTCAAAAGTTTTTCTCCTTCTTTCACATAACTAATATATTTAACAGGCTCAGATATTTGATATTGAACTACGAAATCTAAATCCACAATTTTTCCATCTTTAGTTAGCAAAAGAGATTCTTCCTGAACATTTCTATATTGAGGGGGATTTAAAGTTATAGTTCTAAATCCTATCTCTAACCTTCTAATGGCCATTACATCCACTTTTATTGCCTGATCTATAAAGGGTAATTTCCAATGTAAACCAGGATCATGTACCGCTACAATCTTTCCAAATCTTTTGACTATTCCCACCTCTGCGGGTCCCACAAAGTAAAAACTTAATGATAAAGATACCAATATCAAAACAAATAAAATAATCCATACTATACTTTTTAAAGGCACTTTTTTCTTAAAAAAAGGAGGATAATCTTTAAAATTTTCCATATTTTAGACCCCCTTTATTTTCTTATAAAAAATGAAAGGATTCTCAAAATTAAAATCACTATTGAAATAAACTTAGATATTTCCATCTCCATATTTTCAATTTTATTGTTTTCAACATTCTTTGATAATATTTCCTCTATTTTTAAATCTAAATCCTTTGGTAAACTCGTTTCTTTTTGCTTCTTTCTTGTTTCTATACGCTCTTTTTGATATTCTTTATATCTCCTTAAAGATTGTATAGGTACCCACATTCCAAAACAGTTAACACAATAATAAATTAAAACATCCTTAGGAATTATAGGATCTCTCAAAAGTTTTAAAGATGTACCATCATTAGGACATTTAAGAGAATTACAATTTATATTATCCTTAAAATCTATATCTAAAGAATAAACATCATCAGGCTTCATAGATACCAATTCATATTTATCAAACCATATCCCCCCACAATGTTCACATTGATCTATCTCTAAATAAACACCATAGTGGGATGAAACTTTTTTAGGAATAAGAACATTTGAACAACATGGACAATTTTTCATTGAATTTTATTTATGTAGGGAGGACTAATGTCCTCCCCATAATTTTATCTCACCTCTACCACAATTTCTTTTATCCTAACATTAATCCCTGAATTTTCCAATAGCTGAATTGATATTAAATTCTCCTGATTTACATTAAACAAGTCTTTTATATTATACTTTAAGAGAATAAAATCTTTATCCTCAATAGATAATGGTAATGTTACCGTCTTTCCATTAACATAAATCACTAAGAATGGATCAATTTCTTCTTTTTTACTATTCTTTTCATCAAACATGAAATTTATTTTTAAAATCACATCTCTAAAAATAGATAATAGGGGTACTTTAACCTCAAATTTTCCTGTAGGACGAATAGCCAAAACATAATCTTTACCTTCCTTATCCATAAACACATTTTCCGCTTTTACCACAATAAGATTTCCATCATATCCACCTTTAGTAAAATTAATGTAATATCTTTTTACAGTCACTATTGGTGTAAGAGTGAAGAGATAACTGCTTTTTTCACCCCTTCTTACTAATATATCAGTATTCAAGTCCACATAGCCATCAAGGGATAATGTAAGTTTATATCTACCTTCTATAAGGGTTAAATTTAGAGGAGTTGTTCCCTTATATACACCATCAATAAATATCTTTGCCCCTTTAGGATTTGAATCCATATACACTTCTCCTAAATTCATGGGTTTTAATGTAACATTTATCCGTTTAAGATCTCCTGGAGCAAGATAGACTGTCTCATTATATTCTTCATATCCACTTAAAGAAATCTTCACATTATAGGTACCCGAAGAAAGATCAGTGAGGGATAAGGGTGTCTTCCCTTTATATACACCATTAATATAAACATCTGCTGAGGAAGGATTAGAGAATATATTTAATGTGGCGGGTAAAGGAACAAGAGTAAAGTTGTAAGTAGATACCTGACCTGCATATACGTCAACAAAACTCACATAGTCCTTATAACCACTTAGTCTCAGTTGTACCTGATATCTTCCAGGTGATACATTATTGATAACAATTGGCGTCTTTCCTCTATAAACTCCATTAAGATAAAGATCTGCCCCCTGTGGATAGGAATTGATATTTAGTGATCCATAATGAGGTACAAGACTATAAAATACATAGTTTGTTTGATTAGGTAATACTTTGACATTCTCTACTTTTTCTTGATAACCAGGATAGATTACCTTTAATTGATAAGTCTTATTGGCAGGTAAATTATATAATGTCAATGGAGTATACCCTTTAAAGGAACCATCTAAGTAGACACTTGCCCCTTTAGGCTCAGTGTCCACCCTCAAATTTCCATACACAGGTTTAAGATTAAAAGTATAATCTCTATCTCTACCCTCTTGAACTACTATATTTGTTGAATAATCTTCATAACCTTCCTTTTTTAGAGTTATCCTATAGTTCCCAGGATATAGCATTAAGGTAACAGGAGTATTTCCTTGTAATTGACCATCGAGATATACACGAGCTCCCGAAGGATTAGAATAGATATTTATCTTAGATTTAGATTGTACCTCTTGTTGTACATAAAAATATGTGACCTTTTGAGCCCATGTTTTTCCTTCTTCCTTCTTTAGAGACTTTTGAAGAGTTTCTAATGCTTTCTCTATACTTTTTTCTATAACACTTCCAGGAGCCATAGTTTCAAACTTCTTACCAGGAAAAAACTCAATAGGTTTTTTAGTTATAACTCCTACAATATATTCCTTACCAAACGGAGGAGTTACCTTAAATCTATAAGTCGGCTTATCAGGAAAAGTATATGTTCTATCTTTTTTTATAAAATTATCTTTTGAATAAGAATTAGGAAATATCAAAGTAAATTGACCATCTGGTGTTATATCAAAAATATAAAGATAAGCATCATCATTAGCCTTTGCATATATTATTAAATTTTCCCCAACCTTATATATGCTTCCTTCTGGTTTATTTAACCACAAATCAAGACTTAAAGATGTTTCAGGATTTGGTACTATTATAATTTTTTCCCATTCTTTTTCAGGTTGGATTTGTATTTTTTCCTGAGAATAAGAAATACCTATAGAAAGGATTAACAATAAAAGAAAAACAAACACACCTTTCCTCATACACTCTAACCTCCCTTTGAAGTTCTTTTTAGATGAGTATACAATAAGTTAGAAGTCTCTTTAAGTGATATAGCTCACTTTTATCAACCGTTAGTTAATGCTTTTTTCTTCTTTTTATTTTCATACATTAAAATATCCGCTTTATTAAGAAGCTCTTCAATAGATTTTTGTTCATCTGGGCTAAAGATGATACTTCCATAGCTCAAAGAAAGTCTATACATTCTATTTTCCATACTATTCTTCTCCTCAATCTTCTTGTTTAATCTTGTAATTAGTTCATCCTTATCCTCATCCTTTTCTATAATTCCTAGTACTACAAACTCATCTCCACCAACTCTTGCCAAAATATCATTTTCTCTAAATGTGCTTCTTAGAATTTCAGCAGTTTCTTTAAGAACCATATCTCCCACATTATGCCCCAAATTATCATTTATTACCTTCAAATTATCAAGATCAATAAATATGAGTACAAGCTTTTTCTTCAATCTCTTTGTCAAACTTATGGTATGTTCAGCCAATGTAATAAATCCCCTACGATTATATAGGGATGTTAGGGGATCGGTATTAGAGATCTGTTTTAACTCTTCTTCTAAGGCTTTTCTATAAGTAATATCCAAAAATGTATATAATACAGCCGGTTTACCCTTATATGTGGTATTTACAGCACAGACCTCAATGTGAACAGGCTTTCTATCTATGCTTCTTATGCACTTGAATTCATCAATAATATAACCAAGCTTTCTTTCAGTCAATTCCTTATACCTTAATAAGAATCTCTGCCTATTCTCAGAAACCACCGACTTTGCCAAATCATTAATATTGTTAAATTCTAAAGGATAACCCAAAATTTCTATAAGTTGAGGATTGACATATACAATCTTCTCATCTTGAACAATACAGACCCCAATTAGGGATTGCTCCGAAAGAAGTCTAAACCTATCTTCTAACTCTTTATGAGTTTCCCATAGAAGATTTTCAAAAATCACATCTGCAAGTAAATTTGACCATATCAATAGATAGGATGTAAGTTTATCATCCAATGGATCTATCTTTTTAAACTCTAAAATGAGTATTCCCAAAATAGAATTATTCTTCCTTAAAGGAATTCCAATAGTGGATAACGATTTTAGTGTCATTGTCTTTATTTGGCTTTTTCTCACATCTGGAAAATACATTACTTTATCTTTATTTATTACATGATAATATGCATATCTATCATCATCTTTTTTAAATTCTCCTTCTAAGGATTCAGTAAAATGCCTAAATTTTAAATCTCCATTGTCCAAAAGTATTACACAACCAAATTTTGCTTCAAACATATGGATAATCTTATCAAATATGATTTTCTCATTATCCAAGTTGTTTTTTCTTCCTAATCCCTGAAAAACCTCTACCAAATTATTAAAATTTATTTCATCAATCTTATCCTCTATGGTTGTAACCGTTCCCATTATTTCCCCATCATTAGCCAATGGATAAATAGAAAACTCTTTATAACTCTCATATAAGTCAATTTTCTCACCATTCATAGCTCTCATGTAGTAAAGGGATTTATCTTTAAATTGAGGGACTACATCAAAAAGTTTTTTCCCTATAACCTTCTCATTACTTTTTAGAAAAGTTTGTTCAAAAGCCTTATTATAGAAGATTAATTTTAAATTTTCATCTGTAAAAAATACAGGATAATTTATATGGTTATATATGAATGTAGGTAAGAGATCTTTTAATTTCAGCCATTGCATTATAACCATATTTTTATACCTTCCCCCTCTTTAATCATTCGAATAATTTCTTTTAATTTATCACAAATTTTAAAAAAAATGCAATACCATTCAAATAATCTTCATGATAAAATTTTACTATGTTAAATCAAATCTTTAGAAAGGAGGAGAAAAATGAAAAAAATACTCTACATAGTTTTAGATGGACTGGGAGGCACTCCTGATCCAAAACTAAATGGAAAGACCGAATTAGAAGTAGCCAAAACTCCCAATATGGATGCATTAGCCAAAAAGGCAAAACTTGGGCTTATGGATCCTATTGGGCCTGGCATAGCTCCTGAATCAGATGCAGCAGTACTTAGTATCTTAAGTTATGATGTAGATAAATACTATACTGGAAGAGGTCCATTAGAGGCTCATGGTGCTGATATTGAAGTAAGAGATGGAGATTTGGCATGGAGAGCCAATTTTGCAACAGTAAATGAAGAAACTCTTGAAATATTAGACAGAAGAGCTGGAAGAAATTTATCAACTGAAGAAGCAAAAGCCTTAGCAGAAGAAGTAAATCAAAAGGTTAAATTAGATGGTGCTGATTTTATTTTTAAAGCGACAGTAGGGCACAGAGGAGTTCTGGTTATAAGAAAGAAGGATGGCAAACTTTCAGCTAATGTAGAAAATATAGATCCAGGGTATAAGAGACATGGACCTTATAGCATTGCTATTGCAAATCCATCTAAGGAAGTTCAAAAATGTGTGCCTCTTGATGATTCAGAAGAAGCAAAAGAATCTGCAAGACTTACTAATGAGTTTGTAATGAAAGCTTTTGAGGTATTAAAAAATTCTGAGATAAATAAAAAGAGAAAGGAAGAAGGTAAAAAACCAGCAAATATAATTCTCTTGAGAGATGCTGGTGATTCTCTACCGAAGGTTCCTACACTACAAAGTTTATATGGACTTAACTTTGGAAGTATTGTAGAAATGCCTGTAGAAAGAGGAATAGCTCTTCTTACAGGTATGAAAGAAGTACCCATAGAAGATTCCACTGATTATAAACTTTGGGCAGACAAAGTGTTATATGCATTAGAACATTATGATGGAGTTTATGCTCACCTAAAAGGACCAGATGTACCAGGACACGATGGACTATATGATAAAAAAATCGAAAGTATAGAGAAGATAGATTCTGTTTTCTTTGAAAATTTAATACCTAAATTGGATCTATCTAATGTAGTAATTGCTGTAACTGCTGACCATGCAACTCCTTGCTCCTTAAAATCCCATTCTGAAGATCCTGTACCATTAATGGTCATAACTTCGGGAATTACACCTGATGGCTTAGATTATTTTGGGGAGAGTGCTTGTGCAAAAGGAAGCATTGGAAGAATTAAAGGAACTGAATTAATGCCTCTACTTGTAAAAATTGCAAAGGAATAGGAAGTTGCTTTTAAAAAGAAATAAACTTATAATAAATATAAAAATATTTTAAGAGGGGAGTGAACAACATGGCATCAAAAGAACTGTTAGATCTTTTAAATGACGCTATAGCAAGAGAGCTTCAAGTATCCATTCAATATATTTGGCAGCATGTACAATGGAGAGGTCCTGAACATTTTGCTGTAAAAGATGAACTAAGAAAAATAGCAATTCAAGAAATGAAACATGCAGAAATTATAGCAGAAAGATTATTTTATCTTGGAGGAATTCCTACCACTAAACCATCTCCTATCTTCGTAGGAGAAAATTTGAAAGAGATGTTAGAACAAGATGTTAAAGATGAAGAAAATGCTATAAATCTTTATAAAAAGATTATTGAGAAGGCAAGATCGGAAGGAGATATCACTACAGCAAAGATCTTTGAAGAAATATTAAAAGATGAGGAAGAGCATCACGATACCTTTAGTTCTTTATTAGAGAAATAGCCTCTTGGGGAGGGGGATTTTATATCCCCCCTCCTTCTTTAGTATCCTTTCCATAATCCTATAATGAGCCCAAAACTCTTCTTTATCATTCAATTTAGGAAGATCAATTTCCATATTATACTTTCTTTCTAATGCTCTTTTTATAATATAATCCGCAAGATGAGGATTTTTTGAAAGAAGAGGTCCATGGAGATAAGTACCTATAAGATTTTTATAGATAATACCTTCAGTAAAATCCTTTCCATTATTCCCATATCCTTTAATAACTTTACCTAAGGACTTATAATTGTGATATGTTCTTCCACCATGGTTTTCAAATCCAACAAGAGTCTTTGGATATATAGGAAGATCTACTTCTATAAGTATATTTCCTATAAGTCTTCCTTTTTCAGCCTTTGTATAAAAATTTAATATAGACAATCCATCAATCTTATTCCCATAAGCATTCAAGTAATATTCGCCAAGAAGCTGATATCCTCCACATATAGCAAGAAATACTATGTTCTCCTCAATCAAATCCTTTAGTATATCCCTGAACTTAATTATATGAGAAAATAGAAGCTCTTGTTCCCTATCAGAGCCTCCACCTAAAAAAATAATATCTGCCTTCTCTATATCTTCTTCTCTATCTCTTGTAAAATTTAAAACCTCTACTTTTATCCCTCTCCATCTTGCCCTTCTCTCAAGGACTATAATATTTCCTCTATCCCCATAAAGATTTAAAAGATCAGGATACATGTGAAGAATCTTAAGTTCCATTCCTCAACCTCTTCATTATCAATTTTCTACTTTTAAAGAGAGCAGTATAGGTAGGAAGAATATATGTTTTAGCCTTAAAAGTTAATATTTTAAGAATAGCAGTATTAAGATTATTCTCTAAAATAATCTTATTAAGGGGTATTTCTGCATATTTTAATCTAACCAAAAGATCTTCAGCCCTTGTTCCCGAGCATATTACGGTAGAAATGTTATCATCTTTTATCTTCTCAAAATCTACATCCCATATCCAGGATACATCTCTACCATCTGCCACATTATCATTTAGTATTAAAAGAAGTACTTTTTCATTAGGATCATCTTTAATAGTATCTAATACTTGATTATAACCAGCAGGATTTTTTACAAGTACAAGAATCCTCTCATATCCCTCTAAGTCAAATTTTTCCAATCTTCCTAATCTGAAAGAAAAGTTAGAAATTATATTTTTTAAAATTTCTTTATCAATACCTAAAACCCTACCAACAGAGTAAGCAGAGATTACATTATACAAATTATAGACACCAGGATATCTAAAGTTTAAAAAAACATCTTCATCCCCATCTTTTATATGAATAAGCCAATAATTTTCTTTATATTCTGCTGATAATATATAGTAATCATAATCGGGATTTTTAAAACCACATTCACAAAAGTATCTACCAAGTTGAGCATAATTAAAAAATTCATACTTAAGTATTTTTCCACACTTCGGACAATATATACTCTCTTTTATTTCTTCTGTATCCTTCTTCCTTACCTTATTTCCTATGCCATAATAAATTTTTCTATTAGGAAGGTCAGAAAACCTGGAAACAAAAGGATCATCAGCATTAAGTATTAATATATGTTCCTTACTATCTTTTATAGCCCCTTTAATTTTTTCAACAGTAGTATCTATCTCCCCATATCTATCCAATTGATCTCTAAAAAAATTAGTAATAACAACATAATGGGGTTTAAGATCTTTATAAACAAAAGGGAATATCCCTTCATCCACTTCAAAAACCCCAAAATCATAATAGGATGGATTTCTAATAAAAGCAGTAGCAATACCAGTTCTTAAATTTGCACCCTCCAGATTTCCTAAAGCCTTATAACCTGATTTTGTAATTATCTGAAAAATAAGATTATTAGTAGTAGTCTTACCATTCGTACCTGTAACAAGAATAATCTTCTTAAACCTATTTTTTATCTTTATTAAAAATTGGGGATCTATTTTCAAAACTACTTTACCAGGAAAGGTTGTTGCATCCAACCCTAAGATTTTCATAAACAAATATACAAGTCTTCCTACAAATAATGCTAAAGAAAATTTAATTTTTTCTAAGTTCATTTCTTAAACTTTCTAATATCTTCTGATAATCTACCTCACCATTTTCTACTTTATCCATTAAACCTTCTAACTCACGTGTAAAATCTTCCTTGACAAACCTAAAACGATCTTCATTAGAAATAAGATAGTTATAAACCTTCTCACCCAGTGGTGTAGGGATCAAATATCCATTCTTCTCTATGACATATCCTCTCTCAAGAAGCCTACTTACAATGGTAGCATAAGTAGATGGTCTACCAAGACCTCTCTTTTTCATTTCTTCCACTAAGGATCCTTGAGTAAAAAGAGGTACCTTAGGTATGGTATAGAAGAATTTGTTATTTATCACGTCTACCTTACCTTCTGGAACTCTCACAACTTTTATAGGAACAACCTTATTAAAACCATCTTGTATTATCTCTTCAAATAATTCCATACTTTGTACCTTATCAAGTACCTTTATTGTGATATCATAGCCTTTAAGTACAATATTTCTCATCTGAGATGCAATAAACCTCTTAAAGATAAGATCATAAATAGCTAAATGATCCTTAGTAAAACCTTCCAGTTCTCCCGAATATATCATAGATTTAATATCTTCCACATCAAGGACTCTTGTAGGCCTTATACATTCATGAGCTCCTCCCTCTCCCCATGTTCTACCTCTAAAATATTCTTCTCCAAATTGTTCAATTATATATTCTTTAGCTATATTTATTCCTGTATCGGATACCCTGGTAGAATCAGTTCTATGATAGGTGATAAATCCCCTTTCAAAAAGATCCTGTAAAACTTCCATAGTTCGAGAAACTGATAATTTATATCTATCAGAAGCATCTTTCAAGATTACATCCGTTGTATATGGAGGTAAAGGGGCCTTTTCTTCAATCTTTTCTCTCTCCTTTAATACCTCTACCTTAGTTAAAGAATTAAAGAACTTTTGGGCTTCTTCCTTATTTTCAAATTCAAATCTCAATTCCAACCCTTCTTTTCTAATAATTACCAAATATATCTTTTTGTTATGTTCCTTAGCCCTTTCTATTACCCAACCAAGAACTGGAGTCTGTACTCTTCCAGCAGATAAATAATTTCGAGAAAATACCTTTTGAATAAGCTGAGAAAGCTCAAATCCTACCCATCTGTCCGATATTCTCCTCACTACTTGAGCCTTAACCAAATTTTCATTTACATCTCTAAACTCTTTTAAAGAATTTAATATGGCTCTCTTTGTAACTTCATGAAATTCCATTCTCTTAATATCCTTAGCAAAAATAGCACAAAGATTTTTAAGATCCCACGATATTTTTTCTCCTTCGGTATCAGGATCGGTAGCTACAAGAATCTGATCAAATTCCTTACTGGCTTCCCTTAAGGCATTTACAATATTTTCCTTTCCCTCTATTGTTTCATAGACTGGAATAAATTTTCCATTTTCTAACACCCCAAAATATCCCACTTCCTTATTTAAATCGAAAATATGCCCAAAGGATGATGTAATAACCAAGTATTTATCTTCCGTAATAACCTCATAGAGCTCCTGACCATCTATATTTCTAGAAATAGGTTTCCCAAAAAAATTTGCTATAGTCCTTGCTTTATGAGGAGATTCCACAATTACCATTACAGGTTTTAGGAAGTCGTCTCTTCTTCCCTCTCTTCTTCTAACTCTTACTCTATCCTCATCTATCTCTTGTAGTATCTTATCTATGTCTACTGTATTTGCATTCTTAAAAACTATATCTGAACTAAACCACCAGCGTGCTTTTCTTATCAGGTTATTAAATACCTTTCTATCGTCCACGAGTATATAACTCAAACCTTTAGATATTCCCCCCACATATAATCTTGAAGTTCTACCTGATGCCTGCAAATATCCCGTAATATCAGCTACCACAAGAGACCACTTTCCATTTTCTTCTCTAATTGATATATCATCAGATGTATTTATCTTATGATATATCTCTCTCGATAGAATAAATCTTTTTATATTGTCTCTTAATTCATCAACTTTATCCTTTGGCGGATTTATCACATTGGAGAACCTATTTAAAGTTTTTAACCACCTATCAACTGTAGCTATGTATTTTTCAAGGTTTTTGTCTCTTGCTATAAGTGGTCTTAAAGAGGATAAAGCTAAAAGTAAATGCCTTACATTGCCTTCCAGATCAAGATTTACTGAAATTTTAGGTACACCATAAAAAATCGCATATCTAATAACTTCAGGAAGATCAAGTCCTCTTGCTAAAGGATTTCTATAAGAGGATATACCAATAAGAACTTGTATCTTCCCTTGTCTGTAATCCTCTAAGACCTCTTCCGTAAGATTATCATAAGATTCACAAGAAATACTATTTTGATTTAAAAGATTCTTTATTCTATCAATATGCTCCCTTCCATAATCCGATGATAAGAATACTAATCCACCCTTTCCAAATCTCTTTACTCTCTCAATAAGAATTTTATCTAAATCCTCCACCTCTTCATAAACATCTTCCACATTTCTCAAGTAAAATACAGGCCTACCCACATCAAAAGATAAAAGCTCTTTAAATAATCTAATTCTTTCAGATCTTGGATTACTAGTAGCAGAAGATACTACCATTACACCTTTTGCTTTTTTGCTTATCTTTAGTATCTCTTCTTGAAGAGTTTTTATATCTTCTTGATTTTCTTCACTATAATTTCTTCTTAGTTTAATATACTTTAAAGTTTTCTCTATATCCTCCTCGGTAAAACCTAAAAGATATAAAGCCTTATCAATATTTTTTGCAGTTTTTAGAAAAGAGTCCACATCATCTACGAATATAAAAGAAAAATCTCGAGGAATTATATCCACATTTTTATAAAGAAACATGGAGGTTGTAATAAGAATTTTAAAATCCCCATTGATAAGCCTTTCCCTTTTTTCTTCCTTTTCCTTCTTAGTTTCATCAAGACCAAAAACCAAAAGGTCCTTTTCTCTCACTTTATCCTTCAATTTTTCATAACTTTGAAGTATTAAAAGTCTTGTAGGAAGAATAATATAAGACTTTTTGTTCTTCTTAGCAAAGTATATAGAAGATGCAAGCCCTAAGGATGTTTTACCTATACCTGTTGGAGCAAGAAGAGCAAAAGACCTACCAAGAAGGAGTTTTCTTGCCCAGAATTTCTGTAATTCCCATGGATAAAAACCGACAAAATTTCTAAATATTTCTTCCCACTTTTCATACTCATCCTTTAGCTTACAATAATCCCTAAGACCTTTAAGAGATATCAAACTACAAAGGGCTTCCCCGACCTTTTTATCAGGCATACAGTTTTCACAGGGAAGCCCTTCAAGAAGCCTTTCTGAAGATATATCTCCCCCACAGTTCGGGCAAAGATTTCTAAATATCGCTTCCATCATTCCTCCTCTAAGGTTAGGCCTATATTATGAGCTCCAAGAAGTGGTGATAAAGTAGCAATAATAACTTGTCCTGAAAGATTAGAAATAAATCTTTCCAATAAATGTGCATCTAAAACATTTACAGGCTCATCAAAAAGGAATACTGGCTCGTAATGCTTTGTCTTTTCTATTAAACTCTTAAAAGCAAGGACAATAGATAGATAGAATAATCTTTTTTGCCCTTCTGAAGCATAATGTTTAGCTTGGTTTCCTTTGTAATACAGAATATAATCATCCTGAGTGTGAGGACCCACAGTAGTAACACCTCTTGCTATATCTTCCTCAATATAATCTGCTATATTTTTACCTTTGAACTCACTCTTATATTCTATCCTAAATATAGGATCAAGATATTGAGATAATTCCTCTATCATCTTTTCCCTCTTCTCCACAATCTTTTCTGCCAATGGTTGCATCTCTTTTGCTAAGTATAACACATAATTTCTATCTATTTCATCCATTTTAAGATTTTCATTTCTCTCTTCTAAAAGTTTTTCATAATTTCTTAGTGTCTCATAATAATCTAAATCAATCAGAGAGAATATATCATCAAAGAAATCTCTCCTTTGAGTTGCATATCCATCAATCATAGAATAGTTTCTGAAGCTAAAAGGTATGGCGATAAAAATCTCTTGAATATCTCTGAACCTTTTAACTTTAAATCCATCAAGATAAGCTATCTTTTCTTTTTTACTTTCATCTTGCCAGTAGGTTATCTTTATTACATGTCTCTCATCTCCACTTAATACTTTACCTTCTACCTCAAAATAATTCTCTCCAATTTTTAAAATTTGAAAATCTCTCGCTCCTCTAAAAGATCTGGGATTCGAAAGATAGGAAATAGCCTCCAATATGGAGGTTTTTCCAGAACCGTTTGGACCATAAATTACGTTTACTCCATCTTTAAAATTTACAGAAAAATCAGAAAAATTTCTAAAATTTTTTAATTTTAATTCTTCAATAACCATTCTCTTCTTCTCCATAATATCCCCCCTTCATATATATTAATTTTTACTATATATATTTTAGCTATTTATATAATTGAAATCAATAGGCTTTATATTCTCTTGACATTATTAATATAAATTATAAACTTATATATGGTTTAGCAGTCACCGTTAAAGAGTGCTAAAATTTAAAATAGAGGTGAAAGACATGGAGGAAAAAGAAATAGAAGTTAAAAAAGATGAGGTAGTCTCAGAGGCCCCCCAAGAGGTAGATTGGGAAATTAAATATGTAAGACTTCAAGCAGAATTTGAAAATTTCCGTCAAAGACTTAGGAGAGAAAAGGAAGAATGGCAAGAAATTGCCAATGCAAGACTTTTAAAAGAAATCGTAGATATAATGGATAATTTTCATTTGGCTTTAGAAAGTATGAAGCATACAAGAAAAAAAGATGCTATTATAGAGGGAGTTCAAATGATATATAAACAATTTGAAAATCTCCTTCAAAAAGAAGGAGTTACAAGGATTGATACTTTAGGAAAACCTTTTGACCCATCTCTTCATGAAGCAGTTGGTATAGAAGAGATTGAGGATGGAGAGGATAATTTAATAGTTAAAGAGATAGCACCTGGATATTTATTTAAAAATAAATTACTGAGACCTGCAAAAGTTATAGTATCAAAAAAAATAGAAAAAGGAGGTAGAGAATAATGGCTAAAATTGTAGGAATTGATTTAGGAACTACAAACTCTCTTATCGCCTATTTAGAAGGTGGTAGACCAGTTATTATTCCAAACGCAGAAGGGAGCAGACTTACCCCATCTGTTGTTGCTTTTACCAAAGATGGACAACTTTTAGTAGGAGAACCTGCAAAGAGACAGGCCATAGTAAATGCAGAAAGAACTATAAAATCAATCAAGAGACACATGGGAACCAATTATAAAGTAAAGATAGATGACAAAGAATATACTCCTCAAGAAATTTCTGCCATGATATTAAGAAAACTCAAAAAAGACGCAGAAGCCTACTTAGGTGAGCCTATAGAAAAGGCAGTAATAACATGTCCCGCTTATTTCTCTGACGCCCAAAGACAAGCCACAAAAGATGCAGGTGCCATTGCAGGATTAGAAGTAGTAAGAATTATAAATGAACCTACAGCAGCAGCTCTTGCCTATGGACTTGACAAAGAAGGACACCAAAAGATTCTTGTTTTCGATCTTGGCGGTGGTACTTTTGATGTATCCATTTTAGAGATTGGTGATGGAGTATTTGAAGTAATCGCAACAGCTGGGAACAATAGATTAGGAGGAGACGATTTTGACGAAAGAATTGTAAATTGGCTTATAGATAACTTCATGGAAGAACATGGAATTAATTTAAGAGAAGATAGAACCGCCCTTCAAAGATTATACGAAGCTGCAGAAAAAGCAAAAATAGAACTTTCTTCAAAATTATCTACAGAGATCAACCTTCCATTCATAGCCATGAAAGGAAATACTCCACTTCATCTTTCCTATACCCTTACAAGGGCAAAATTTGAAGAATTGACATATGATTTAGTAGAAAAAACCCAAGAACCTACAGAAAGGGCATTAAAAGACGCAGGACTCTCACCATCCCAGATTGATAAAATAATCCTTGTAGGTGGTTCTACAAGAATGCCAAGTATCCAAGAATGGATTAAGAAACATTTTGGTAAGGAACCTCAAAGAAATGTAAACCCAGACGAGGCTGTTGCGCTTGGTGCAGCTATACAAGCTGGTGTAATAGGAGGAGAGATAAGAGACATAGTTCTTGTAGATGTAACTCCTCTTTCCCTTGGGATTGAGACTCTTGGTGGAGTATTTACAAAAATTATTGAGAGAAACACTCCTATTCCTGTATCAAAAAGTCAAATCTTTACAACAGCTGCTGATTATCAGACAAGTGTAGAGATTCATGTTCTACAAGGAGAAAGAGCCCTTGCTAAGGATAATATCTCCCTTGGAAGATTTATATTGGATGGAATTCCACCTGCCCCTCGTGGTGTACCTCAAATAGAGGTAACCTTTGATATTGATGTAAATGGAATTGTCCATGTATCTGCAAGGGACAAGGCTACAGGAAAAGAACAAAGAATAACCATATCAAATGCTATTAGACTCTCAGAAGCAGAAATTAAAAGAATGACCGAAGAGGCAAAGAAATTTGAAGAAGAAGATAGAAAAAGAAGAGAAGAAATTGAAACCAAAAACCAAGCAGAACACCTTATTTATACTGCAAGAAAGACTATAAAAGATTATGGAGATAAAGTAAGTAAAGACTTGGTCCAAAAAGTAGAAGATAGAATTAGAAATCTAGAAGAATTAATAAAACCAGACAGAATAAATGTGGAACAAGTAAGAAAAGGAATAGAAGAATTAACTCAAGCTCTTGGTGAAATAGGTCAATTCATGTATCAGTCTACAGGAGCAACTGGAAATTTTCAAGGTCAAAATCCCAATGATAATCCAGGAGGAAAAACTATAGATGGAGATTACCAGGTGAACTAATATGCCCACCAAAAAAGATTATTATGAAATCCTGGGTGTGCCACGAAATGCCACCCAGGATGAAATAAAACAAGCTTACAGAAGGCTTGTTAGACAATACCATCCTGATCTAAATAAGGATCCTTCAGCTCAAGAAAAATTTAAAGAAATAAATGAAGCATATCAGGTGCTCTCTGATCCACAAAAAAGGGCCCAGTATGATCAATTTGGAAGTGTAGGAGATTTTGCAGGATATGGAGATTTCCAACAAGGGTGGAACCCAGGTGATTTTGATTTTGGAAACTTTGGTAGAACTTTTGAAGACATATTCGAAAACTTCTTTGGAGACAGTATATTTGGGGATCTCTTTGGAAGAAGAGAAAGACAAAGAACTTCAAGAAAAGGAGCAGATTTAAGATATGATATTAACATTACATTAGAAGAGGCAGCATTTGGAGGAAAAAAGGAATTTTTTGTAACAAGATTGGAAACTTGCCCTACATGTAAAGGGTCAAGAGCAGAACCAGGCTCACAACCTATAACCTGTGATATGTGTAATGGTACAGGGCAGGTAAGAACTACAAGACGAACACCTTTTGGACAATTTGTTCAAATAACCACATGCCCAAAATGCCATGGGGAAGGAAAAATAATCACAAATCCATGTCATGAATGCCACGGTACAGGAAAAGTAAGAAAAAAGAGAAAGATTGAATTTAAAATACCAGCAGGTGTAGATGAAGGCTACGTAATAAGATTAGCAGGAGAAGGTGAACCAGGAGATAACGGTGGGCCAAATGGAGATCTTTATATCTATATACATATAGAACCTCATAAAATATTCAAGAGAGATGGAGAAGACATATGGATGGATCTTCCCGTAGATTTTATTACAGCCATTTTAGGAGGAGAAATAGAGATTCCTACCTTAGAAGGAAAGGAAAAGATAAAAATAAAACCAGGAACTCAAAGTAATGAGATAATAACTTTAAAAGGCAAAGGAATACCCAATTTAAATAACCCTGGAAAAAGAGGAGATCAAAAAATAAGAGTTTATATCACAGTACCTACCAATCTATCCCAGGAAGAAAAAGAACTCCTTCTTGAGCTTGCAAAAATAAGAGGAATAAAGATAGAAGAAAATAAAAACATCTTTGAACAAATTAGGGATGCATTTAAGAAGTAAATAAAAAAGCCCCCGAGA
>CAZZIO010000028.1:0-3878 GCA_964654465.1 uncultured Dictyoglomota bacterium | reverse complement strand
CCCTATAGTGCAAGAAATGAAGATTTAAAAATAAAATCTAATTCTTTCCGTGTAATAATAGATGTAGGAGCCCAAACATATAGTAAAGAATTCATAGATTTAGATAAAAATGGGATTTTATCTTCCAGAGACTCTATATGGCAGATTAAAATACCTTTAAGTAGCCAAAATCCTCAAGTACCCATCAAGATTACAGTTCAACAAATTTACTCCTTAGGAGATCTAAATAATTTAATTTCTAATTTAGACCTTTCAAAGGGTCCAGCAAAAGAAATCAATATTGTTTTCGACTCCACAAATAATACCTTTACAGGTACAATAAATGGTAAGATTGATGAAGAAAAAACAACTATAGGTAATACAAGTTATTGGGGTGAAAGATATCACCAACTTACCTTTACTCTTTCCTCAGGAATTAAATTTCAGCAAGCACCCTCAAAAACTAATTAATAATTATTAACAAATCAAGGGGAGAGATTTTTAGTAATTTTTAAAAGTCTCTCCCCTATAAAAAGAAAATACTTTATGAATGTCTCTTTAACTTTTATAGCTGTCTTTATTCATCTATTTCATATTTCCTTTATTAATTCTATAAAATATTCACCATTAATCTCTATACCTCCCTTTATAGTCTATTTCGCTATCTTCGCTTTACTCTTATAGGCTTTCTATGCCTTATCCCTTATATAGTATTCTCTTTCCAATGAAATATATAGAAATAAAAAACCTTTTATACTAAGGGATCTATTTTTAAAGCGTAGGGAAATATAATAGGAAGCTATAAGAATGATAAAACAAATCTGAAAAGAGCTATTAATTTATGTGAAGAGGTTTTAAAGATAACTGGAAAAATGTAAAGAGAATTTGAAAAGAAAGAAACTAAGTAATATAATCTTTAGCCTTAAGATAATTTCTTATTATATTTGCTAAGATCTCAGCCTCTTGTCTAAACTTGTAAAAATCTTCCTTAGTAAATATATATGATGGTTTATAGTCAGCTTCTTCTCTATATTTCATAAGCTTAGAGAAGATATGAGCTGCAGTAGGTTCTAATATGTCTTCCTTTACAAAGTGAAGACTTAAAAGCTTCAAAGCCCCCTCATTACTTTTAGGCTCTAAACCTTTGTCAAAAGTAGAGCTTTAATATAATGTAATACAAAATAATAAAGCCTTGACATAGCATCTTTAACAAGATCATTTTCAAATAATATATCAGCAGACTTGAGAGCTTCTTTTGCTCTTTCTAATTCTTCTTGAATATTTAATTTTATATTCTCATCTTTCATATTAATATTCCATCATTTTCTATATAAATAGCTATTCTTCTTTCTCTAATTTTGAGTCGCTCAAATTCATCCTTAGAGAGAATAAGTATAGACAGCGGTATTAAGTATTTTAATTTCTATCTCTACTACAATATCAAGAATCTGCTCTTTTATATCCTTTGTTAAATTCTCAACTACTACAGCCACATCTATATCGGAATCTGTATCAAAATCTCCCCTTGCTTTTGAGCCATAAAGTATAATAGTTGGTTTATACCATAATAAGCTCTCGAACTTAAATTTTAATTCGTAAAGAGCCAGTTTTTCATTCTCTTCTAAATAGCTTAAATTATTTATTTTGAGGTCTCTCATCTTCATCATTATTATTTAGATTATAACATTAAAATATATATAGTACTTGGAAAATATATCTATCCTCTTCTTTTAAAAGCTAAAAGAGGATTTTTCATCATGAATTTTTTGATAATAATAGTGACTTCATCTCAAGCAGTATTTGATGTAGATACATTCATTAAAGAAGAATATAAAGGAATATTTTTCTCTCCTGAGCTCTTAGCTATTAGGGAACTATTTATTTTTTGGGGAAAGTAGAATTAGGCCACCTAAGGATATAAAAGATGTACCTAAAAGAAGTAGAATTCCAATAGAAATTATAATTAGAAATTCATGTAGAGTTAGGGAGGGAGAATCTTAAAAAAATAGATAAAAAACATGTATCTTCTTAGATGTAGGAGGAATTATTATATTTCATTATGCAGAACTCCTCTGCAATATTGCATTAAGTTTGTGATATTTTTTATCTTAAGAGGATTTTATAAAATTTTACCACTCCTACTTAGAGAACTTGGGAATACTTTTAGGAGAAGGGACAAAAATTAGAGAAACTACAATGATAAAAGAATATGGGCTTATATATAAAAAATCTTTTCCCATTCTTAGGAAAAATTATAATATTCCCTATACCTTAAGGAGAATTCAGAAAGGGTATGAATGTTCTAAAAATTTTTCCATATATAGAAACTTTAAATTAGTACTTTCTTTATTCTTTCCCCTAACTATTTCTTTGGTCTTCCTTTTAGTTCTTCTTTATTTAACATTCTCCCTTAAAATTGACAAATAAGTACAAATTTCAATAAAATAGCTTTTGATATAAATACAATCAAATATAAGGGGGATAACAATGCTAAAAAGAATCTTTATTTTTATACTTATCATTTTTACTTTCTCCTTAATACTCTCTAAGGAAATTTTTGCATGTACTATTTTTAACACCACAAATAAAAAGGGGAATGTTCTTGTAGGTAGGAATTTTGACAATGATAGAGAGGGAGGAAGAATATGGTTTATCACTCCTCGAGATGGATTACACGGTATAGTTATCTTAGAGCAATTAGGATCAAATATGCCTTATGAGGGAATGAACGATGCAGGACTTTTCATTGGTATATCTGCTGTGCCAAATACGATAACTCCTTTTTTACCATTCAAACCTATAAGAATAAGCTTAGAGATGGTAAAGATTACTTTAGAGAGAGCAAAAACCGTAGATGAAGCCTTGAAAATCTTTCACAAATATTACGTAGTATTTGGAACCTTCTTAGGAAATCCTATTGTACATTACATGATTGTAGATAAAGAAGGAAACTCTGCTATTTTAGAATATATAGATGGGAAAATGATAATAATAAAAAACAATGCTGAGTCTCAAGTTATGACTAATCATTTTATATCTAAACCAGAACTTGGAAGTGACAGTAAAACATCTTTTGAAAGATATAAAATAGCTAAGGAAAATTTAAATAACGTGAATTCTGTAGAGGACGCATACGATTTGTTGAGTAAAGTAAGCCAAAAGACCACTGTTTGGTCTTCCGTCTATAATCTTAATGAACAAAAAATCTACCTTCGTTATAAAAATTCTCCAATAATATTTGATTTTAATTTAAAAGATGAACTTTCTAAGGGAGATCATGGATATGCTTTATCTTTAATGAATTTTGAAAATCCATTAATCTATAAAGAAAGTAAACATAATTTTACTTTAAGAATACACATTGGATCAGGATACACAGAAGAGAAAATCGACTACTTTGGAGCTTTCCTTTTATTTTCCACCTTTAAAGACAAAAAATATGGTATAGAAGTGACAAAATTCAAAGATTTTGTAGGAATAGGAATCGTTTTAGAGAAACGATACTTTGAATATCTACATCTTTCCATAGGGCTTATGAGTTATTCAGGAAAGATGGGTATTAATTTTAAGTTTGGGTGGGAACCAGACAATCACATTCCCTTTAAACCATTTTTATCTTTACGTGAGGACTTTATATTAGAAAACCCAATGAAAGCAATTTTTTCTATAAATACAGGTCTTAATTTTGAATTTTAAAACACTCAAAAACTTGACCTTTAGTTTCTAAAATAAGATAATTTAACTATAAAAAATGGACATATCTTTTGTAATACCTGTAAAGGATGAAGAAAGCACATTAAAAGAGCTATACAGGGGTATAGTTGAGAATACCACCCCCTTAAATCTATCTTTTGAAATTATCTTTATTGATGATGGAAGTACAGATAATTCTTACCAAG
>CAZZIO010000027.1:0-10197 GCA_964654465.1 uncultured Dictyoglomota bacterium | reverse complement strand
CTATAGGAAATCCAAGATTGCTTATTAATTGATATATATCTTCCAAGGCTTACACCTCCATATGGATATATTTCTTTTTTTCGTCAAGTTTAACGAAGGAGAATTTTAATTTTTTTGCTATGTTATATACTTCTTGTAGATCTGTGGCTGTGATATCACAAGCAAGTCCTTTCATATGTTTTGAATTTGGTACTCCTCCTACTTCTTTGTTGTGTTTTTCACAACGATATCCACTTGTAATTTTTATTTTACCTTTTACCATGGCAGATAATTTTTCCATTTCATCAAGAAGAGATGGGTGTATTATTACCTTTTTACAACATGGGCATTGAAAATCTTTAAGGTAGAAGTTTTTAGATATTTTAATATCATTTATTTCAGGCATTTTTGTCCTCCTTATGTTCAAGTCCTATTATTACTTTTGAGATAATCAATGGGATTAGATGTTTTTCAAAAAATATGGGTAAACATTCTGGACATACAGGATTTTCATCTATAAAAAATACAAAATTTTTCTTTTGGCCACATATTTTGCATGTATAGCTTGGAAAGGTTTGATATAAGAAGCTAAATTTAAATTGTACTCTTTTTACTAAGTTTTCAAACATATTTAACTCTCCTTTCTTTTGGGTGGAGGTATTACCTCCACCCTTTAATTTTAGTCGTAGTAATCGCTAATATTCGTTTCTATTATTCTTGCGTCAACTTTTTCTACCAGATCTCCTGTTTTTCCTTGAAATATATTTTGATTTATTATTGTGTCCATAGCGCTTAAAATCTGGGATTCTGTTAAGTCATCCTTAGGATCAGAAATTCTTATGGTAAAGTTGCTTCCTCCACTGTCTCTAAATATCATTCTCACATATTTTCTTGTGGAATAAGTGGCCATCTTTATACCTCCTTATTTTTAGATTTCAGATAACTCTTCATCATTGGTTCTTACAACTTTAACTAGTGGAAATTTTTGAAGGGATCCCAAAGCTTGAGCTACTGTATATACTGCCTCATCTGGTACATCTGCTTTTACATTGTTGAAGCTTCTGTTTCTTAATACGGGGTTTCCTTGCTGGATTCCTACCTGTACTCTAAGAATAAGTCGGGAATTATAAGGTAAACTTTGTACTGCCATTTTTTTACCTCCTTTCTTTTGGGATTCTATTAAATAAATCCTAAGAGTGGGTGACATAAAAATATGTTATAATTTAGAAAATTTCTTTATAGGGGGTAAATAATAATGAAAAAAATATCCATATTTTTGATTATTTTTATGCTTTTTATTCTCTCCTTTTCCTTTTCTCAGAATTTAATTGTTTATCAGAGAAATTTTGCTGTAGTATCTCTTGAAAAAGAGGTAAAACTAACAAAAGGAGTCAATTTTATAGCCTTAGATGAAGTTCCTCAGAGCGTAGGTGCGGGGAACTTTTTTATATATTCAAGTAAGGGAAATAGAATTTTGGAGGTATTGTATCCTCCATCTGGTATTTTTATCTATTCTTCTGAAGATATGATTGATACTTTAAAGATTGTTTATATTCTTCCAAATATTAATTGGAATGCTGTTCATTCCTTTTTTATTGATAAAGATAAATTAAGATTTTCTTCTGATATTTATCTACAAAATAAATCTGATATGAGTTTTCAAAAAATAAAGCTTTCTGTTTTGGCAGGGGAAATAAATATAGAGAGAGGACCTCAGGAAATGCTACAGGAAAAAGGTTTAAGCGTTCTTGCTATGCGGGTTCCCTCTGAGACAGAGTTAAAAGAAGTAGAAGGTTATAAATTATTTGATCTTTCAGGTGAATATAGTTTAGCTAAAGGGGGTACGAAAATTATCCCTATTATAGATGCAGAGATAAATAATGCTATTAAGAGATATGCTTTTCAAAATGGAAAAGTTTATATTTTATGGAATATAGAGAATAAAAAAGAGAATGGGCTTGGGATTCCTATACCTATGGGAAGTCTTAAAATTTTTGAAATGGTAGGAAATAAGGTAATCTTTTTAGGGGAAAGCAGTATACCCAATATAGCAGTTGGAGAAAAAATAGAAGTAATACAAGGAATTGATTTTGATATAAAAGGAGAGAGAAAGGTTTTGGAGAGTAAGCAGAGAGTTGAAGGAAAATATGAGATAAAGGAAGCAAAGGTTTCAGTAGAGATAAGAAATAGTAAAAAGGAGGATGTGACTGTAGAGGTAAAGGAATATATTTATGAAGATAGTGTGGAGATTGTTTCTTCTAATTTCTCTTATGAGAAGATAGATAAAAATACTTTTGTATTTTATGTAAAGGTGAAGGGAGAGAGTTCTGCCACATTGATTTATAATTATACTTCAAAAAGGCTTAGATAATGACTTTTTGTAGTATAATTTATCTCATGAAGAAAAAGAGTATATCTAAAAAACGGAGTCTTTGGCAGATAATAAGTCTTCTTATTGTGAATTCCTATTTTTTAGCTCCTTGGGGTAAGCATATACCTGTGCCAGTTTTTAATTGTTATTCTTGTCCATTAGCAAGTTTTGCTTGTCCTATTGGTACTCTTCAGCATTTTATAGTGCTTCATCAATTTCCCTTTTTTACTCTTGGTATTCTTTTTCTTTCGGGTTTACTTCTTGGGAGATATTTTTGTGGCTGGCTTTGTCCCTTTGGTTTTATTCAAGACCTTCTTTATAAAATTCCAGTGAGAAAGATAAGGATAGAAAATAGATTTGCTACTTTTATAAGATGGAGTATTCTTATTATTCTTGTAATTTTGATCCCCTATTTTACTCTTGAACCATGGTTTTGTAAGCTTTGTCCTGCAGGCACCTTGGAGGCAGGAATACCTCAAGTCTTAATACATCCACCTCTTAGAAATCTTATTGGTTTTTTGTTTGCCATTAAGATTCTATTTCTTATCTTATTTATTGTTTCTTCCATGTTTATATCTCGTCTTTTTTGTAGATTTATATGTCCTCTTGGTACTATCCTTTCTGTTTTCAATAAAATTTCCTTTTATCATTTAGAAGTAAAGCCCACCTGTCCTTCTTGTAGTTTATGTAAGACAAAATGTCCTGTAAATATAGAGGTTAATAAGGATCCTAATTCTCCTCATTGTATCAGATGTCATGAATGTTTCATTTGTGGACAGGTAGAATGGAAAATTAAATAGTAAAGAGGGTGATACTTTGATAATAACTTTTTTAGGGGCTGCAGGCGAGGTTACAGGCTCTTGCTTTCTCTTGGAGAATAATAAGAAATATATTGTAGATTGTGGTATATTTCAGGGAAAATCTGAAAATGAAAATGCAGTACCTTTTACTTTTGATCCTAAGGAGATTTCTGGAGTAATTCTTACTCATGCCCATTTGGATCATTCGGGAAGGATTCCTAAGCTTGTAAAGGAAGGATTCAAGGGTAAAATATACGCTACCTATCCTACTATAGAACTTTGTGAAATTCTATGGCTGGATACTGTAAAACTTATGAAAGAGGAAGTGGAAAGAATAAATAGGAAAAATCTTAGATCGGGTAAGCCTCCTATAGAGCCTCTTTATACAGAAAAAGAAGTAGAAATGGCCATGAAGCTTTTTGAACCAGTGCCTTATGATGAAATGTTAGATCTTAATGATATAAAGGTTAGGTTTAGGGATTCTGCCCATATTCTTGGCGCATCCTCCTTAGAGGTATGGGGAGATAATACTAAGATAGTTTTTTCTGGAGATATAGGGCCACAAAACAATGTAATGGAAGGAACTCCACCTATTATTGAGGGAGCAGATTATGTAGTAATTGAATCTACCTATGGTGATAGACTTCATAAGTCTTTGGAAGATACGAGAAAAGAATTTGAATCAGTTATCTTAGATGCTTTAAATAGTGGAGGTAAGGTACTTATACCTTCCTTTGTGGTAGATAGGGCTCAAAGGGTAATATATGAAATTATGCTTTTATCCTATAAATACCCAATCTTAACAAAAATTCCTATATTTTTTGATAGTCCTATGGGAAAAAAGGTAACAGAAGTTTATGAAAGGCATAGTAATCTTCTTTCGGGAGAAATTCAGAAATATTTTCTTGAAGGAATAAGCCCTTTTCAATTAAAAAATTTAAAATTTTTGTCTACTCCTGAGGAATCAAAAAGTATAAATGATCTTGATATAGGAGTTGTTATTGCAGGAAGTGGAATGTGTACGGGAGGAAGAATTCTTCACCATTTGAAACATAATTTGTGGAAAGAAAATACCCATTTGATTTTTGTAGGTTATCAGGCAGAGGGGACATTGGGAAGAAGGATTGTAGATGGCGAGAGGAAGGTACATGTGATGGGAGAGGAAATAACAGTTAGGGCTAAAATTCATACCATAAATGGATTTTCTGCTCATGCAGATCAAAAGGATCTTTTAACTTGGACAGATAATTTTCAAGGTGATCCTACTTTTATCATAGTTCATGGAGAGCCTAAGGCTTCTCAAACCCTTGGACAGTTATTACAACTTAGAGGAAGAAAGACTATTATTCCTACCTATGCCCAAACCTTAGATTTAGAAAAGAAAGAAATTATAACTCCAAGGGTTACTCCTAAAATTGATGTGTATTCTTTGATCTCTGATTTAGAGAATTACATTGAAAAATTTAAGTCTCAGACAATTCCTCAGGATATGGATACCTATTCTCTTTTAAATTCTGCCTTGATACTTCTTAAAGAGATAGATAAAAGGAGTACAAACGCATGAGAATTATAATCTTGATTTTATCCTTTTTTCTTCTTTTTATTTCCTCTTTATCTTCTTATGTTAAGGGAGATTATGCACTAAATGTGATTTATGAACTTTCTGATAAAAAATATATGGGTAGACAAGCAGGTACATTAGAAAATAGGGAGGCTATTAATTTTTTGTCTTCGGAATTAGATAAGATAAATGTTAGTAATTATTTTTTGCAAGATTTTCCTGTAGAAGTTTATGAGCTAAGGGATATGCCCGAATTTGCTATAAAGTATAATCAGGAGTTAAAGAAATTTAAATATAGGGAAGATTTTAGAGATAGATTTTCGGGAAGCTGGAAAGTAGAAGCTCCTATTGAAGGGGATGTTAAAAATATTAAAGATAGTTTTTGGCTTACAGATTATAGGAATGGAGTTACGAAGTCTCAGGTTGTTGCCTCTATTTATGGTGCAAAGGGAGTAATATTGGGTATACCAAAGGATATGACGGAATTGATTTTTGAAAAATCCTTGTTCTTTCAAAATAGTAATCTACCTGTAATCTATATTTCTTCTCAAATATTTCAGAATATAAAGGATCTTTTAGATAAGAAACAAAAAGTAATAGGTTATTATAGGATTGAATATGATAAAAGATTAGAGAAAGCCTATAATCTTATTTTTTATGTACCATCAAAGATAAAAAGTGAGAAAGTTTTATTAATTTCTGCCCATGTAGATCATGTGGGAAAAGAGCCTGATAACACCTTTTTTCCAGGTGCCAATGATAATGCCTCAGGCGTTGGGGTTTTAATGGAGATAGCAAAATTAATATTGGAAAAAGGTAATGATTATCCTTTTAATATATTATTCTTAGTGACAAATGCAGAGGAGAAGGGACTTTTAGGAGCAAAATACTTTGTGGAAAATTCTCCTATTCCTCTTGAAAATATATTTTTAAATGTAAATTTAGACTGTGTAGGAAGGGGAAAATTCTTAATAGTAGGTTATAATACGTATGCTGAGAAATATATTAAAAAATTGAGTGTACCTGCAAATTTTGTAGAGAATTATTATCTGTCCGATTCGGATCAATATATCTTTCATCTTCTTAAGATTCCTGTTTTCTTTTTTATAAGAAGTGATTCAGAGGGATATATTCCTGATCTTCATCAAAAGTCTGACACAAGAGAAAAGATAAAAAGAGAAAATTTGGTGGAGACAATGGATTTGTTTTTTAACATATTAGATGATATTACTTTAAAATTTTTTTAATTTACTTTACGATTGATTTTTCTAAAATTAAAATAAGGGTAGTTTAGTTTTTATGGGTGAAGAAATATATGAGTAAAAGTATAGGAGATAAAATTTTTAAAGGTCTTGCCATTTTTGCAAGTCTTCTACTTGTTATTCTTGTTATATCCCTCTTTATATCATTAGTTATTTATTCTATCCCCAGTATAAAGAAATTTGGATTTAAATTTGTAATAGATAAGATATGGGACCCTGTGGCAGATAAGTATGGTGCTTTACCTGCTATATATGGTACATTGGTTACATCTTTTCTTGCTCTTCTTATTGCCTTTCCTATAAGTATTGGAATTGCTATATTTATCTCGGAGCTTGCTCCTATTTTTTTAAAACGTATTTTTTCTTTTATTATTGAGCTTTTAGGGGCAATACCAAGTTTAATTTATGGTATGTGGGGACTTTTTGTTTTAGCTCCCTTACTTCAACTTAAGATAGGTCCTTTTATTCAAAGAATCCTTGGATTTTTACCATTCTTCCAAGGATATCCTATGGGAGTAGGTTATCTTACTGCTGGAGTTGTTCTTTCTATTATGATCATTCCAACCATATCTTCTTTGTCTCGTGAGATATTAATGGCAGTCCCTATGGATCAGAGGGAGGCAGGATATGCTCTTGGTATGACTAAATGGGAGGTTATATCAAAGGTAGTTTTGGGTAATGCAAAGTCAGGAATTTTTGCAGCAGGAATTTTAGGGCTTGGTAGGGCTCTTGGTGAGGCTGTAGCTGTAACTATGGTAATTGGAAATTTTCATGATATATCCATATCCCTCTTCTCTCCTGGAGTTACTATAACCAGTGTAATTATAAATCAGTTTGCAGAGGCAACAGGTGAGTTAAAGCTTTCTGTACTTATGGAACTCGCTTTAATTTTATTCTTAATCACTTTTCTAATAATGGGGTTTGCTCGATACTATATATTGAAGAGGATTGTTAAAGAATGAATTATAGGACAAGAAAGATAATAAATAGAGTAATGTTAACCATAAGCATGATAACATTCCTTATTGGATCTTTATTTCTTTTTTGGATTTTAGGGGATGTATTTATAAAGGGTATTAGATATATAAATTTCAGTCTTTTTTTAGAGCTTCCCAAGCCTCCAGGTGTTCCGGGTGGTGGAGTTGCAAATGCTATTGTAGGTACATTAATTCTTACTTTAGTGGCATCTTTAATTGGAGTGCCTATAGGTATGATGATTGCTATAGCTATTACAGAATATCATTTAGGAAAGCTTGCATGGTGGGCTAAATTTTTAACAGAGGTACTTACCAGTTTTCCAACTTTAATCATAGGTGTCTTTGTTTATACTATAATTGTTATCCCTATGAGGACCTTTTCAGCTCTTGCCGGAAGTATAGCTTTATCTATAATAATGCTTCCTGTTATAGCTAAATCTACAGAAGAATCTTTAAAAATGGTGCCTATCTCTGTAAGAGAAGCAGCTTATGCCTTGGGAGTGCCAAAGTGGAAAACAATTTTGAGAGTGGTTATTCCTTCTGCATCCAGTGGTATAGTAACAGGAATAATGATCGCAGTAGCAAGAGTTATGGGAGAAACTGCGCCTTTACTTTTTACTTCATTTAATAATGTATATTGGAGTCTTAGCTTGACTAAGCCAATTGGAAGCCTTACTGTAACCATCTTTAATTATGCCACATCTCCATATGATGATTGGAGAAATAAAGCTTTTGCATCAGCCCTTGTTCTTGTTACTATTATTTTGATTTTAAATATAATTGCCCGAATATATGCGAGTAAAAAAGGAAAACATTAAGGGAGGAATGTGCATTGGATAAGATAAGGGTCGAAAATTTAAATGCATGGTTTGGGTCTATGCATGTCCTTAAAAATATTAATCTTTCTATTAAAGAGAAATATATTTCAGCTATTATTGGACCATCAGGTTGTGGAAAGACCACTCTTCTTAGATGTTTTAATAGATTGCATGAATTGTCTCCTGGTGCAAGAGTTGAAGGTAACATCTTTTTGGGTAATTTAAATATATATGGTAAGGATGTGGATCCTGTTATTGTAAGAAGAAGAATTGGAATGGTTTTTCAAAGACCAAATCTTTTTTCTAATATGACTATTTATGATAATGTAATTGCAGGATATATCTTGAACAATAAAAGACTTTCAAAATCAGAAAAGGATGAAATTGTGGAAAGAAGTTTAAGACTTGCTGGAATTTGGGAAGAGGTTAAGAATAGATTAAGGGAGTATCCTTCTAGCCTATCAGGCGGGCAACAACAAAGAGTTTGTATAGCAAGAGCCTTAGCTGTGCAACCCGAGGTATTACTTATGGATGAGCCTACATCAGCTTTAGACCCCATATCTACATATAGAATAGAAGAGACTATAAGGGAATTGAAAAAGGAAGTCACAATAATAATTGTTACTCACAATATGCAACAAGCAGCAAGAGTATCAGATGAGACGGTATTCATGTACCTTGGAGAAGTTATTGAGATAGGACCTACTGCTGAGATTTTTACAAATCCAAAGAAAAAGCTTACTGAAGAGTATATTACAGGAAAGTTTGGCTAATTTATTCGTGAAGCTCTTTTAATTCTCCTGTTTCCATATAATATATTCTTTCTGCTATATTGGTTATATGGTCTGCTATTCTTTCTAAGAATCTTGCAATCATAAGATATTTTACTTGCTGAGGGGCAGTCTCAGGTGCATGTTCGATCTCTTCTATAACCTCATCATATATTCGGTAATATGTTCTATCAATAGCGTCATCTTGGTCTACCACACTTAGTATAAAGTTAATATCTCTGTTAATAAAGGCATCCAGTGAATCACAGAGCATTTTTTCAACTAGTTCAAACATGTTTGTTAAATTTTTGTTTAATGGCAATAGGGGTAACTTGATTAGTTCAATAGTGAATTTGGCTATATCTACACAATAATCTCCCATTCTTTCTATATCACTTATAATTTTCATTGCAGCAGCAATTACTCTAAGATCATGAGCCATAGGTTGCTGAAGAGCAAGAAGCTTGAGACAGTTGTTCTCTATACTCCAATTGTATTTGTCTACAATATCATCCATATCTATAACTTGTTTTGCTAAAGCCTCATCTTTATCTATTATGGCTTTTTTACTTTTTTCAAGCATATCCTTTACAGTAGAGCCCATTTCTACAAGTGAGTTTTCTAATTTTTTAAGTTCTTCTAAGAAATTCTGTCTAAGCAAAGCTTCTTATCCTCCTTAGAACCCATTTTGAATTTTAGTAATTATACCAATAAGATTTTATTTTTTCAATTGTAAAAGAAATTATAAGGTAATGTGTTATAATGATGTTAGTATATAAGTTAGAGAATGATTGGAGGTAAATATATAATGGGTAGAGTACTTGAGGGGAAAAGGGTGTTGATAACAGGAGCTTCCCGAGGTGTTGGTTATGAGATTGTAAAGTTATTTTTAGAAGAAGGGGCAAGTATAATTGGTATTTCGAGGGATGAGAAGAGATTAAGAGAAGCAGAGTCAGAATTTAAGAAATTGGGGGATTTTGAAGGTCTTGTATTAGATATATCCCAAATGGGTTTTGAAGAAAAGGTGGTAGAGTTTGTCAAAAATAAATGGAATGCTTTGGATATTCTTATTAATAATGCTGGGGTAATGTTAGCTTATGGAGGATTTTTAGAAGAAGATAAGGATATATTGGAAAAAACTTTTCAAGTGAATCTTTATGCTCCGTATTATCTTATAAGGGCTATGGTACCTTTTCTTCTTAAAGGTAATGAGCCAAGAATAGTGAATGTTAGCTCTGGAGCAGGTACTTTTTCAGCTTTAAGAGAGATGTATGATATTGCAAGCTATAGATTAAGTAAATTTGCACTAAATGGTCTTACCGTGCTTCTTGCTAATGAATTGAAAGGAAAGGTTGCTGTCAATGCTTTAGATCCTGGATGGGTAAAGACGGATATGGGTGGGCCTAATGCCCCTGGAAGCCCAAAAGATTCTGCAAAGGGAGCTTTGGCTCTTGTTACTATGCCTTTTGAAGTAACAGGAAAATTTTTCAAAGATGGTAAGGAAATTCCCTTTTAGGATATAGATATTTATTGAATAAGGGGAAGGGGATGTATTAAGGTGAAGTTTCCTATTGGGAAAGAGATTTATATTAAGACCCCTGCATTTCTGATAAATATTAAAGAACTTATTTCATGGTTTAGATTGGAAAAATTTAATGG
>CAZZIO010000026.1:0-4182 GCA_964654465.1 uncultured Dictyoglomota bacterium | reverse complement strand
GAATAATCTTCTTATCTTCCATTCTATATTCATTTCCACAACTTTTACAAACTGCTTCATTATTCCCATCAAATTCCAATCTTGCTCCACATTTACATACCCAGCCAATCTGTCTTGCTGGAACACCTACTACAAGAGCATATGGCGGTACATCTTTTGTCACCACTGCTCCTGCTCCTATAAAGGCATATTCTCCTATTGTCACTCCACATACTATGGTAGCATTCGCACCAATAGTAGCTCCTCTTTTTACTAATGTCTTCTTAAACTCATGCTTCCTCTCAATAAAAGCCCTTGGATTTATCACATTAGTAAATACGCAGGACGGACCACAAAAAACATCATCTTCTATCTCTACACCTTCATAAACACTTACATTATTTTGTATTTTCACATTATTCCCTATTTTTACATTTGGTCCCACCATTACATTTTGTCCAAGCACACAATTTTTACCTATTTTACTTCCACTTAATATATGACAAAAGTGCCAAATCTTTGTACCTTCTCCTATTTCTACTCCATCATCCACATAAGAGCTTTCATGTACAAAATATGGTTTATTATTTGACATATATCCCTCCATCATATTTAATTTAAGCTACTCTCACCTTTATTAGCCAACTTCATTGCTCTTTCAAGAACAGTTAATACTCTTAATCCTTCATAACAATCTGTTATTGGTCTTTTCCTTTTTTTTATACACTCTATAAAATGAAGCAGCTCTAATTTTAATGGTTCACTATTTTCAATAGGGATAATCTGCATTTCTTCCTTCTTAGCTATAGGGTATCCATTATTAAATTCTACTTTATGAGGGTATAAAAACAACTTTTCTTTAGTGGTATCATCAAATACAATCATACCTTTTGTACCTATTACTACTAATTTTTGTTCTTTAAAAGGATGCCACCAACTTACAAATATATATCCTTTAATTCCATTACTAAACTCAAGAGATGCCAATACTCCATCTTCGACCCCTTTTGTTATAAATCCAAACCCTTGAGAATATATTTTAATAGGCATATCCCCTACTATACTAAGAATCAAAGATATATCATGAGGAGCAAGGCTCCACCATGCATTCTCATCCTTTCTAACCTTCCCTATATTTAATCTATGAGAATAAATATAAAGAATATTACCTATAGCACCATTTTTTATCAGTTCTTTCAATTTATTTACAGCTGGATGATACTGCAAAATATGCCCTACCATAAGAATTTTTCCCTTTTCTTCCGCCAACTTAACTATTTCTTCTCCTTCTCTTACAGATATAGCCATAGGTTTTTCTACAAATACATCCTTACCACACAATAGAGCTTTTTTGACCAATTCATAATGAGTTACTGCAGGAGTTGCTATAGCTACAGAAGTTATCTCTGGATTTTGAAAAATATCTTCTACTTTTTGAGTGTAATTTACATCTGGAAAATCTTTTTTTCTTTCTTCAATAACCTTTTCATCAAAGTCACATGCTGTATGAAGAACATTAAGTTCATACAAATTCCTTAATATGTTTTTACCCCAATATCCGAGCCCTATAAGTCCTATAAATTTATCCATTTTATCTATATTACCTATTCACCTATTATTCATTACCAACTTTTTCATATATCTCTATTTGAACTCCATATCCAAGTTTTTCTAAAAAATTTTTACAATCCTCCCATGCAAGACCAAAGGCTGGAACATTAGATAATCCAATATAACTAAATATCTCTTATTAAATCAAAATAACTTTCTTCAAAGTCTTCTTCCATTAAACATCTTTCAGCCCAATCCACAAGCTCATCTAAAGAAATTCTACCATAAAGATAATCTATAATTTTTTTGGCTAAATCTCTTCTTGTTATCATAAAAATACTAAAAACCTCCTAATTTTAATTAATTTACATCATTTTTATTAACTTTCCTATGGCCAAGATCTTCAGGATACTTTATGTGAACCTCTGTTAATTCCCCTTATCATTATAAATCTCTTGATAAAACTTTATAGTATTCTCATCAATATCCACTTCTTTTACGTATTTAGCCCTCCATCCAGCCTTTCCTTTAACTTCATACCAATACTTTCTACCCATAAATACTCTTCCCAATTTTTAAATTTCTTTTCGTTAAGTTTTCTCTTATTATATTCCATCCCACATCTTCAGATCATCGATATCTTCTCTTACAAGATTATTACTCTTTCATCTATATCAATTCCTCTTTTTCTCAATGCATTTCTTGTATCAACAATTCTTTTTGCATTATTATATATAGTATTATAATCTATATTATCATGATCTGTAACAATTAATATACAATCAGCATTTTTAACTTTTTCTTCTGTTAATTCGCATGACCTATACACTTTATCGTTACCATTTGCATTTATTTTTATCTCTGATATACAGGGATCATAATACTCCACTTCTCCACCAAGTCTTTCAAGTTCTGGAATAATCTTTAATGCTGGGGATTCTCTGGGATCTGCAATATTAGGTTTGTAAGATACTCCTATAATAAGTATCTTTGATCCGTTAACTGATTTTTTATCCTTATTAAGTGCTTCCATAACAAGTTGTACTACATATTTAGGCATACTATCATTAATTTCTCCAGCAAGCTCTATAAATCTCACCTCAAAATCATACTCTTTGGCCTTCCATGAGAGATAAAAGGGATCAATAGGAATGCAGTGACCTCCCAGTCCTGGTCCAGGATAAAAGGGCATAAAACCGTATGGTTTTGTTGATGCAGCTTGGATAACCTCCCATATATCAATACCCATCTTATTACACAATATTGCAAGCTCGTTTATGAAAGATATATTTACAAGTCGAAATATATTTTCAAGAAGTTTCTCCATTTCTGCCACTTTAGGCGAAGAAACCTTAAATACTTGTGAAACTATTAGGGAGTAGAGTTCTGCTGCTTTATCAGTAGAAACCTGATTTATTCCTCCAACCACTTTTGGTATATCTTTTGTAGTAAACTTTTTATTTCCGGGATCTACCCTCTCTGGAGAAAAAGCAACATAGAAATCTTCTCCTGCTTTCAGTCCACTTTTTTCTAATATTGGTACCAAAACTTCTTCTGTAGTACCAGGATAAGTAGTACTTTCTAAGACAACTAACTGGCCTTTTTTTAATTCTTTGGATATCTCAGTCGCAACATTAACTATGTATGAAATATCAGGTTCTTTGTGAGGACCAAGAGGAGTTGGTACACATATAATTACTGCATCAGAATCTTTAACAGGTTCAAAATCAACATAAGCTTTTAAATTACCACTTCTTACAACTTGTAATAAATCATCACTTTTCACATCATCAATATATGATTTACCTTTATTTACCATTTCTACTTTCTTGGGATTTTGCTCAATCCCATACACTATAACTCCAGCTCTTGCAAATTCCAAGGCTAATGGAAGTCCTACATAACCCAAGCCTACTACAGATATTTTTTTAAAGCTCATTTTTCAATCCTCCAGTTCTTTATTTAATTCTATATAATAGATGAATTCTCTAAAATCACCTACATTATTTAAAAATTCATACAAACGAGATAAGTTAATTTTCATATATTCATGTACAAGTAGGTTCCTCAAACCTATCATATTAATCAATCTTTTACCTAAATCTTCAGGTATATATCCATTTTTTATTAAAATCTCTATACATTCTCTATAATTTTTAGGACTTCCTAAATTATTACTACTTACTAAAGCACAAGATATATCTACTACTTCTTGAATACACTCTAAAATTCCATATCTCAATGCCCATTGTTTAATTTTGTCTTCTAAAACATCTTCTAATGAAGTATTTTTCCTAAATTCTTCTAATGTTATTAAATTTTCTTCTAATCTTTTTATTCTTTCTTTAATCATTTTCTTATTCCAAACTTTCTATTTTTTATTCTCTCTTTTAAATCTCTATCCATCATTTTTCTCAAATACTCTGTATCCATATATTCTATAAATGTCCTATATTTAAATTCAACAAATTTTTCCTTATTTATCAAATAAATAGGCATTCCTTTTGAAATTATCTCAAAAGCCATAACAGGATCCATTTTGTAGAGATTATTTAGTATTACAATATCTACACTCTTCTCCAATTTAGTTTCTAATCGAGAAACTATATCTCCAATCTCCAAAAGTTCTAAATCTCTTTGTAAATGAATTGC
>CAZZIO010000025.1:0-29213 GCA_964654465.1 uncultured Dictyoglomota bacterium | reverse complement strand
ACCTAAAAAAGAGACCATTTAATATTTATTTATGTCCATAATTTTATTGACATAAAGAATTTATCTTTTTTATAATAAACAGAACGACGTTCGTTCAATAGTGGGGAATAAATATGAGAATAAGTAAAGATCCTGAAATAAGAAAGAAAGAACTTATTGAAACTGCCCTTTGTCTTTTTCTCAAAAAGGGCTATGAAAAAACATCCATAAGGGATATATTGAGAGAAGTTAAGGGTTCTCCTGGTATGTTTTATTATTACTTTTCTTCAAAAGAAGAGATTTTTGAGGAAGCAATAAAGTATTATGTGGAGAATTATATAAAGGGACTTATAGAAATACTTAAAGATGAAAGAATCTCTTTAGTGGATAAATACAATAAGATTGTAAGCTCAGTGATAAAGGCTTTTGAGGATTTAAGATCCTTTTCTAAGATCTATTATAGTCCTCAATATTTTCCATTAAGGGTTAAAATATCGTTTGAAATATTGGATAAATTAATAGAGCCATTTTCTCAACTTATTGAGAAAATAAAAAAAGATCCTCAGCTTGATTCCAAAAGATGTGCAGTATTTATACTTTATGGGGTTTATGGTCTTTTGCATGAAAATCTTGAGATTGAAAGTAGTTATGTTAAAGGAATTATGGATTTCATCCTTCTGATTACTAAAAGAATTCTGGGAATTTATGAGGAGGGAGAGTTATGAAAAGGATTTATCTTTTTTGTTTTAGACATTCCAAGATTATAACCATTTTATCATTGGTATTATTTATTTTGTCCTTTTATCTTAGTTTAAATATTAAGGTAAACTATGACATTTATTCTCTACTTCCAAAGAACCTTCCTTCAGTTAATGCTTTAAATGAACTGCGTAGTACCTTTAAACTGGGTGAAGAAGCATTTATATTACTTCGTTTTAATAATCCCTATGATGTGGATTCTTTAAAGAAAAAGGTGTCTCAAATAAAAGGAGTATCAAAGGTTTCATGGATTTCAGATTTTCAAGATATTTTTTTGCCTGATTATTTTTGGGATCAAAATATAAAAGATAAGTTTATAAAAGAGGGATATACATTTTTGAAAGTTGAGTTTATAGAATCCTCCCAGAGTCCTTTAACAAAATCAGCAATAAAAGAGATAAATTTGATTCTTCCAAAGGGAAGCTATTTTACAGGTAATGCGGTTATTGCTCAAGATTTAAGCAATTTAACTCAAAGAGAAACCATTCGTTATCTTCTTATTGGTAGTATATTGGTCATAATATTCTTATTTTTCCTTGTACCCTCAATGTATGTACCCGTTCTTATCTACTATACCATCTTTCTTTCTATTCTTATAAATACTGCCATCTCTACTCTTTTAGGGCAAGAGATAAGTTTTATATCTCGGATGATTGTGGGAATTTTACAACTTGGTGTTACTATGGATTATGCCATATTTTTGTACCATAGATATGAGGAAGAATCAAAAACAAAAAGTAAGGGAGAAGCAGGATGGGAAGCAGTTAGAACTACAGCTACAAGTATTGTGGCAAGTTCAGCTACTACTATGGCTGGTTTTCTTGCTATGACTTATATGAGATTTGGGCTCGGTAAAGATCTTGGATTTATTTTGACAAGAGGTGTATTGGTATCTTTTATTTCTTCTCTTACTATTCTTCCTGTACTCCTATATGAATTTCATCATAAATGGTCAAGTTCTAAGAGGTGGGTCTTAAGAATACCTGGAGAAAAGTTATTCAATTTTGTAATAAGATGGAGGCCTGTAATATTTGTTATATTTCTTATTGGTGCTTTTTCCCTTTTTATTATTCCTAAGTTTCCTGTAGATTATAAGCTTTTAAGAGGACTTCCAGAAAATATACCTTCCATGATAGGACAAAGAAAGTTAGAAGACATATTTGAAAAAAAGTCTACCATTTTTGTTATAGGTAAAGAATCACCAGATAATTGGCAAGAAATTATAAAAGTATTAAAGAAAGAACCTTACGTGACAGGTATCATGGGGTACTATGAAATGGTAGATCTATTACTGCCAGATTATATGGTGCCAGAAAGTGTGAAGAAAAGTTTCTTTAAGGATGGAGTTTCTTATCTATCTTTAGATGCAAATTTTTCCTATGGTTCCCCAGAATCTTATGATTTTATAGAAAGAATGAGAGAAAAAATAGAAAAAAGATATAATGTTACTTTTACAGGAATTCCTGTTTTAAATTATGATCTTAAAGATGTAACCACTAATGACTTAAATAAGATAAACGTTATATCTACAATAGCTATTTTTATGGTTGTAGCTTTCTCTTTTCTTTCCTTACCTATTCCCATCCTTCTTGTTCTTGTTATAGAGATTGCCATAACGATTAATCTTCTTATAGATTACCTAACATATGGTTTTATCTTTTTCTCTTCTAATCTTTTTATAGGGGCTATCCAACTTGGAGCAACTATAGATTATGCTGTGCTTTTAACCTCTAGATATTTGGAAGCAAAGAGAAAAGGGTTTGATAGAATTACCTCTGCCCATTTTGCCTTTGAAGGTATAAATAGTATCATAATTAGTGCAGGTACCATGTTTTTAATCTCCTTTCCTTTAGGTATTTTTTCTGATATTTTTATGGCAAAGAATTTAGCTATGCTTGTCAGCAGAGGAGCTATTATTAGTGTATTATTTGTAACCTTATTAGTGGTCCCTATCCTTGTAACTTTGGATTCTTTTCTTGATAAATTAGGTTTTATAAGGAAGGAGGAGAGAAGGTGAAAAGAGGAATTATCATATTAATATTGATGGGTATAATTTTTAGTATTTCTTTGGGACATTCTTTAGAGATTAAAAATGATGAAACCATTTATGTCCTTCTTGGAGCTGAAGGTAAAGCTAAAAGGGTAGATCTTGTAAATTGGATTAGTATAGAAGGAAAGGGAAATTTTAATATCATAAAAGATGGAAAATATATTAAAAATGTAAAGTTGCACACTAACGATCTAAAAATGAAGGTAGAAAAGGGTAACATAGTGATTTATGGAGAATCTTCTGACAATAAGAATATATATTTAACAGGAGAAGTTAATAAAAAGGTTCCTTTAGATTTTAAGATTACTTATAAATATAATGGAAAATTAGTACAACCAAGGGATTTTTTAGGGAAATCAGGAGATTTAGATATAGAGATTTATATGAAACCTAATGAAGATATTCCTTTAAGAGTAGTAATGTCTACTGAGTTTTCTGCCGATGATTTTGTACTTAGGAATCCCAATGATTTTATGATAATGGTATTGGGGAAAACAGTTAGGCTTACAAGTTTTACATATCCTATTCCTGATGCAAAATTAAGGCTTTCTTTGAGAGGTAAAAAATTGAAGGTACCTGCTATTACCTTCACTGCACTTCCATCCCTTCCTCCAGTTGATTTATCAATGAAAGAGCAACTTAAATCTATTAATGAGGGAATTGAAGGCTTTCTTTTACTTAATCAAGCTCATCAAAAAATTCTTAAAGGAATCCTTGAAGGTATAGAGAAAAATACTCCAATTATTCCACAAGAATACCTTACTTTGCCCTTTACCCTTATGGCTAATCAAAATAAAGCCTATTTAATATCAAAAAATTTAAAAGAGTATCCCAAAAGCTTTAATAATTTATATGGATTTATAAAGGGGAAAGCAGAAAGTAGTAATGATGAAGATTGGAAAAAGGCATTGATGATGGCGGAAGAGGTTAAGAAAGAGATAGAGACTAATAGTTTCTCAGATGATATAAAAAACATTGGAGATTTTATTGGGGATCTTGCTTTTCAAAGTAAAAAGGCTATGGACATAATTGGGACTTCTTTGCAAGGTATTCAGAATATTGAGAATATGTTAAATATAATGCTTTATGGGGGAGAAATTGAGGGGAAAAAGCTTTTAGGACTTGTTGAAGTGGAGAAAAATTTGAAAACTATGAAGAAGAAAATTGGAGATAACCTTTCTCTTTTGGAAAAAGGAGAAGAAAAAATAAATTCTTGGAAGAAGAGATTGGAAAAATATGTATTTGCAGGTCAAATTCCAAATGCAAAATCAGTAGTCAGGTTCTACTTTAGACTTAATGAAATAGAATGATTTAAAAAATTATATTACTAAATAGGGTAAGCATTGATACAATGCAACTTGCAAATATAACACCTAAGGTTATGGTAAAAAAGGCTTCTTTAAAATTTAGGCCTAAGACTCTGGCTAATATGGCACCAGTAAAAGCTCCTGTTCCAGGAAGAGGAATTCCTATAAAAATTACCAATGAAAAAACAAGGCCAGATGGATATATTTTTAGCTTTCTCAATTTTCTTTTTAAAAATCTTTCATAATAACTTTTTAAGGGCTCTCTACTAAGGAGAGCCCTACTTATAAAATCAATAGTAAAATATATCGCTATACCCATTAATGTATTTCCTAAAAAGCTTATTAAAAAAGTTTCCCAAGGAGAAAGCCCATTATATATTCCATATGGTATGGAAACTCTGCATTCTCCAATGGGTGTTATTGAAAGAAGAAAAACTTTTATTATTAATTTTAGGTTCATATATTAAATTCCTCCCATGTTCCATAAGTTACCGGAGATTTAATGTTTTGGGCTATAAATAATTTTCTTTCTCTTGGTAAATAAATAATACTTTGTAATGTTAACCTCGTACTTACACTTTTAAGAATTTCTTTGGCGTATTCCACATCTATATTATTAACTTTTTCTATTTTTTCTCTTATTATTTTCTCCCTTTCCCTTGTATCTATCTGGTGAACATAAGACCCATCTTTAAGAGGGATAGGCATTTCTTCAACAAGTCTTTGTGCTTGTTCTGATATCATTTCAGGATGTTGATAGTGATTTGTAGCTATTAGGAAGCCTTTATCCCTTAAATCCCTTATGTATTTCATCTTTGGACTTATTTCAAGAATAACTGCATTATTTTTATCTGAGACAAGTACATTTAATCCTTGAAAAGTATATGGAGCATTTATTAAAGGATCATCTAAGTTATTAGAATATTGAATTATTTTGCGGGTTAGGAGAAATTCTGGAGCTCCCATCTCTTTTCTTTTACTTTGGGATACATTTATTGAAACGAATAAATTGTCTGATATACCAGTATAAGACCCAACAAGGGCAGGCCAAGAAATAGCTATAAAGGAATTTCCTTTTTCTGGGTAATATTTAAAAATAGTAGTGCATAATGGAAGTTCATCTATGAATACCCCATAATCGAGATTTCTTCCTATAATTAAACTTCCATCTTTATTTCTAAAAACAAAGGATGAACAGCTTTTTCTCATGCTTTTACCAATATAGTAAGTAGATATTTCATCGGTAAGATTGAAAAGAAGAATTTTTTCATAGGGTACATGGCTGGCATCAGAAATTCCCTTCATTTCTTCAAAAAATTCCTTGGATTCAGGGTAAAAATTAAGTATCTTTTTCTCAAAATCTTTTGCAGTTTTAAGCATTAATCTATAAAATAATTTCCCTTTTATCTTGCCTTGAAAAAGACATATTAAATTCTCAAAGTTATCATTAAAATATTGAATCTCGTCTTTAAGAGCTATTCCATGCTGATAGCCTATCTCATAGGGATTACCTTTAAGCTCTACCACTCTTATGTTGTCTTTTTGGGAAAAATACATGGTTTCAAAATTTTTTTGGATAAACATATTACTGTGGATATGGTCCTGTGTTACCTTCTTCATTTATTTTTATCACATAAACATCATATCCTCCTGATCCAAAAGACAATGTAAATCCTGCTATAATATATCCCCCATCACATGTTTGCCAGATAGAAAGTGCCTCATCACGATCTATTCCTCCATAAGTTTTTTCCCAGGCTTTATTCCCATTTTTATTAAGTTTTATAATGTAAACATCCTTTCCACCAAACCCAAAAGATTCAGTAACCCCTGCAACAATATAACCACTATCATTTGTTTGCTGTATTGATAATCCCCAATCATTATTTTTTCCACCAAAAGTTTTTTCCCAAACTTTGTCTCCATTTTCGTTAAGCTTTATTATGTAAACATCACTCCCCCCCTTACTAAAGGATTCTGTCCAACCTACAACAATATATCCTTTATCTTTGGTCTGCTGGATAGAATATGCTTCATCATAATTTTTTCCACCAAAAGTTTTTTCCCATTCCTTACTTCCATTTTTATTTAGCTTTATGATATAAAAATCACCATTACCTGCCCCAAATGAATCTGAAAATCCTGCAACAATATAACCTCCATCTATTGTCTGTTGGATTGAAAAGGCTTCATCCCAACCATTTCCTCCATATGTTTTATCCCAAACTTTATTACCATTTCTATCAAGTTTTATAATGTAAACGTCCTTTCCTCCTGAGCCAATGGAATATGTTAAACCTGCAACAATATATCCTCCATCTTTTGTTTGCTGAACAGAATATGCTTCCTCATTCTTACTTCCTCCATAAGCTTTTTCCCAAATTTTATTTCCATTTTTATCAAGTTTTATTATGTAAAAATCAACATTGCCTGATCCAACGGATTTTGTTCCACCAACAGCAATAAACCCATTATCTGTTGTTTCATAAATTGAGTTTCCTTTATCCCAAGATTTTCCCCCATAAGCTTTTTCCCAAATTGTATATCCATTTTTGTCAAGCTTCATTACATACAAATCAGACCCCCCATTCCCAAAAGACCATGTATGTCCTGCAATGATGTACCCTTCATCTTTTGTCTGCTTTACAGAATACCCATAATCATCATTTTCCCCACCAAAAGTTTTCTGCCAGACCTTATATTGAACTTTATTTTCTTTTTTTACATTGATACTAAAGCTTTTAGTAGTTACTATCTTTTCATAAAATTTAACAGCTTCTCCTAACTTATTTCCATTTATATTGGATTCAAGTTTTAATACCTTTTTAACTGATATCTCAGAAAAACTTATGGAAATAAAAAGAGTAAGGATTAAAATAGTAATCAATAATTTTTTCATTTTATTCTCCTTTCTAAATATCGTAACTATTCCATATTATAACATTTTATCTTTGTTACAATTATCGATAAAAATTTATGAAATCAAGTTTCTTTTCTTCAAAAGTTTACCTTTTAAAATGCTATAATTATGTTAAACTTTACATAATTTTAGGAGGAGACATGAATAAGATTTTTAAATTCTTATTAATCCTTCTTTTATTATTTACCATATCTTATGGAAAGGAATATAGAATAAGAGAAGCAAGAGTATATTACAATATTTTGCCAAGTGGAGAGATAGATGTTAAAAATCAATTAACCTATGATTTTTCAGGATCTTTCTCAAGGGCATGGATTACTATACCAAGAGGAAAATATACTTTGGAGGATGTATCCGTAGGTGAGATAGTTGGGGGATCTCTAAAGAATTATGCCTATCATCCTGAAACATCAGAGAGGATTCCAGCTACTTTTGATGTGGTTGAGAATAGTAAAGAGTATAAAATTAGTTGGTTTTATAGAGCAAATTATACGGAAAAGACTTTTGTAATAAGCTATAAGTTAACCAATGCCCTAAAAGTATATAATGACGTGGCTGAATTCTATTGGAAAGTATGGGGAGGAGATTGGGATATAGGACTTCCAGCTTTGTGGGTAGAAGTTAATTTACCCTCTGAAATAAAATCCAAAAATGATATAAATTATTGGCTCCATCCTAAGATAGAGGGAAAGATAGGAATAAAAAGAGATTACAAAGGAATAATTGCATATGCTGGAAGTATACCACCTCATCAATGGGTAGAGGTAAGAGTAGTATTTCCAAGAGGTTATTTGACCAATTTAGATCCGTTTAAGGTTGAGTCAATATCTAAAAATGGTAAAGATTTAATCTTAAAAGAAGAGGAAAGGTGGCAAAAGGAAGAAGAAAGAAAACAGCTTATACAAGCTATTTTAACGATTATCTTTGGTATATTGTCAGTAATATTCTTACTTCTTGGTTTTGTTTTACCTCTTCGTATATATTTTAAATATGGAAGGGAGCCTAAGGTACAATATGATAGAGAGTATGAGCAAGAGCCACCTTCAGATATACCACCAGCATGGGTAGATGCTCTTTTAAATCAAGCATCTAACCTTTCGCCTGATTCTATTGTGGCTTCAACTCTTGAGCTGGCAAGAAGAGGATATCTCAAGTTTAAAGAAGAGATTAAAGAGGGGTTTTTAGGTATAAAGCATAAAGATTATAAGATCATCATAATGGATAAAGAAGTAGAGAAAGATCTTTCTGGAGAATTAAAACTTCTTCTTAATAAATTTAAAGAGTTTGGTAAAGAATTCTATGTTTCTGATTTAAAGAAAAAAAATTTAAGTAGTTTCAAGAAAGATTTTGATAAGGAAGTAGAAAAAGTAGTCTTTCAAGAGAAGAAATGGATAATTGATGAAGGAAAAAGAAAATTATTATACTTAATGATTTTGTGGATTGTGGTAGAGGTTTTTTTGGGAATTTTGACCTCTATACTACACTCTTGGAGTATACTTATGCTAATGTTAATTATAGGTATAAACATTGTTATTTCTATTATTTTTATGCATTCAGCACAAAGATATTCTCCTGAAGGGAAATTACTTGCTTTAAGATGGAAGGCTTTTAAGAGGTATTTGAAAGATTTTTCTCTTATCTCAGAGCGACCACCCTCTTCTTTAGTTCTTTGGGAGAAGTATTTGGTCTATGGTACTGTGTTAGGAGTTGCTAAGGAAGTTTTAAAGGCAATGCAGATGTTAAGTATCCCTGTAGATCAGATAACATGGTATGCTCCCGCTTATGCAGGGAGTATAACGGGCTTATCAGATTCTATTCAAAGTTTTAGTTCTTCTCTTGAGAGTTTTAGCAATGCCTTTTCAAGTAGTGTAGCTTCCTCTACATCTTCCTCCTCTTCTTCTGGAGGAGGTGGAGGAGGTGGGGGCGGTGGTGGAGGGGCTGATTAAAAATTTAAGAAAGGAGTTGATATTATGATTGAAAAGTTAAACGAGTATTGGAGAGCTTGCTGTTATATTTCAGCTGGGATGATTTATCTTCTTGATAATCCTCTTTTAAAGGAACCATTAAAACCTGAGCATATAAAGGAGAGGCTTCTTGGACATTGGGGGGCAAGTCCTGGACTTTCCTTTGTATATGTTCATGGTAATAGGGTAATAAAAAAATATGATCTTAATTGTATATTTATTGCAGGTCCTGGACATGGAGCACCAGGTGTTATTGCACCAGCATATTTAGAAGGAACTATAAGTGAACTTTATTCTCAGTTTAGTCAAGATGAAGAGGGTATGAAAAATCTTTTTAAAGCCTTTTCATTTCCGGGAGGTCTTGGTAGCCATTGTACTCCAGAACTTCCTGGATCTATACAAGAGGGTGGAGAGCTTGGTTATAGTTTGTCTCACGCTTATGGTGCTGTTTTTGATCATAAAGATCTTATAGCCATTACTGTGGTAGGTGATGGTGAGGCAGAAACTGGTCCTCTTGCCACCAGTTGGCATTCAAATAAATTTTTAAACCCTGTTAAGGATGGAGCAGTACTCCCAGTATTACTTCTTAATGGATATAAGATAAATAATCCTACTATTTTGGCGAGAATAGATAATGAAGAGCTTTTAAATCTTTTTAAAGGCTATGGATATGAACCATATCTTGTGGAAGGGGAAGATTCTCTTGAAGTACATGAGAAGATGGCAAAGACTATGGATTCTTGTATAGAAAAAATCCTGAATATATGGGATACTTCCAGATCTCAGAATAAGCCATTTAGACCTTACTGGCCTATGATTATTTTAAAGACTCCAAAGGGTTGGACTGCTCCAAGGAAGGTTGGAAAACACTATATTGAGGGATATTGGAGAGCTCATCAAGTGCCTTTTTCTGATGCAAAGGAAAATCCTGAAAGTTTGAAGGTTTTGGAGGCTTGGCTGAGAAGTTATGAACCTGAAAAATTATTTACTCCTGATGGTAAGCTTAGGGAAGATTTAAGGGAGATAGCCCCATCTGGAGAGAGAAGAATGAGTGCTAACCCATATGCTAATGGTGGATTATTGAGAAAAGAATTAAAACTTCCCAATCTTAAGGATTATGCAGTGGGGGTGGATAAACCCTTTGAGGATAAGGCAGAAAATACACGTCCTTTAGGTGTGTTTTTAAGGGAAGTTATAAGATTGAATCCAGATAATTTTAGGGTCTTTGGACCTGATGAAACAAAATCAAACAGATTAGATGCAGTATTTGAATATGGAAAGGTTTTTATGGGGAAGATTCTTTCTGAAGATGAGGATGAAGGATATCTTACACCATTTGGAAGAACTATGGAAATGCTTTCAGAACATACCTTGGAGGGATGGCTTGAAGGGTATCTTCTTACTGGAAGACATGGATTTTTAAATACATATGAGGGATTTGCCCCCATAATCTCGTCCATGGTAAATCAATTTGGAAAATGGCTTGATATCTCTTCTGATGTACCTTGGAGAGCTCCTATCTCTTCATTGAATCTATTATTAACCTCTGTAGTATGGAGACAAGATCATAATGGTTTTACTCACCAGGATCCAGGATTTATAACATCTATTGTGGATAAGTGGCCTAATGTGGTAAGAGTATACTTCCCCCCAGATGCCAACACATTACTTTGTACCGTATGGCATTGTTTCCAAACCACTAATAGAATAAATATTATAGTCATAGATAAACAGAAACATCCTCAATATCTTTCTATGGATGATGCCTTTAAACATGCTATGAAAGGTATTGGAATATGGGATTTTGCAAGTAATCATCCAGAAGAAGATCCTGATGTTGTTATTGCAAGTTGTGGTGATATCCCAACTAAAGAGGCTATCTATGCTGTTAAGCTTTTAAAAGAGTTTTTCCCTTATCTAAAGATAAGATTTGTAAATGTGGTAAACCTTTTTACTCTTACACCTAATACAGAGCATCCAGATGGACTGACAGATAAAGAGTTTGATTCTTACTTTACAAAAGACAAACCTATAATATTTAACTTCCATGGTTATCCATGGCTTATACATAGGTTAACCTATAGGAGAAATAATCATAGAAATATTCATGTGAGAGGATATAGGGAAAATAGAAAAATAGGAATAGATGCTGGATATCTTGCACCTTTCTTAAAAGGAAGAGGAGGTATAACCACACCCCTTCAACTTGCTATATTGAACCAGATAGATCGTTATAGCATAGCCATGGATGTTATTGAAAGGGTAGAAGATTTGCAGAATAAAGGAGGTTATTACAAAGATTTATTGAAGAATATGCAGATAGAAGCCCTTGAATATGCATACAATCATGGGGTTGATAAGGAAGAATAGAGGAGGTTGGAATAAAAATGAAAAGTTTAAAAATAATTTTACTATCTATATTTATACTTACCTTGATATCTGTTTTCTCCTTTTCTCAAAATGAAGCTGATGCAAGTATAGTTATATCTCAAGAAACTCTAAATAAATTTTTGTCTGCAATTGGAGAGATAAAAAGAACTGAGAGCTTTAATGTTTCTGGGATTAAAAGTGAGTATACCTGGATTGTTAAAAATCCAAGAATAATTTTAGATGACAACAAGGCAAGATTTGAAGCTGATGTTTCTGTATCTATAAAGTTTCCTTCTGTGAGCTATACTACACCTGCCTACGGAGAAGTTTCGGTAAAGTATTTATTGAATGAGAATAGGATTTATATTAAAGTAGAAAAAGTAGCTTTTGAAGTAGCTTTTAGTATTCTTGGGAAGAAAGTTAAAGTAGGAGAAGTCGATATAACTAAGATATATCAAATTGCCTTCTCCTTTCCAGGGCCAAAACCTTTTGAATCAATGGTATCAGTAAGTATGCCTGATGGCAGTATTAAAATGATTAAGATAGAGACTATACCAGTATTAATGATTGAAAAGGGGAAAATTGTAGTAGGATCACAGATAAATTATCTTCCTGTAAAGTAAAAATTTGATATTTTGGGTAGTTTTAAAAATAGGGAGAAAAGGTAGTGCCAAGGAAGACCTTTTTTAATTTGCCTGAAGAAAAAAGAAAGAAAATAACAGACACGCTTATAAAATATTTTGCCACAAGGCCTTATAGTAAGGTAGATATTGAAGATGTATCAAGAGAATGTAAAGTGGCAAAAGGAAGTATGTATCTATATTTTGAGAATAAAAAAGATATGTATTTTTATGTTATAGAAGAGTCAGCAAAAAAGATATTAGAAGTTGCAGGCAGATATGATTTTGAAAAGATTAGTCTTTTTGAATATGTGGAAAAATCTTTTGAAGATACATGGAAGTTTATTAAAGAACATCCTTATGAATACATGCTTCTTGAAAAAACTGCTTTTTATGATGATTCACCCTACAAAGAAGAAATACAAGAATTTTTAAAAACTAAAACTAAATCTTTTCTTTACGAATTGATTGTAAAAAATCAAAAAGTTGGATTGATTAGAGAGGATATTTCTCCTGAATTAATTTTAATTTTTATTGAGTCTTCATCATGGGGGTTAAAAAGATTTTTTATTGAGATGGCTAAATTGCAGGGATTAAATGTATATGATCTTCCAAAGGACTATGTTAAAAAAACAGAAAATGATTACCTTAAACTTTTAAAAGAGGGGATAGAGAAAAAATGAAATTATCTTGACAAATTATGACTGATTAGTCATAATTGTATTGAAAGGATGTAAGGATATTTTTAGGGGAGGTTTTTATGTTTATTCAAGTAGAAAATGTTTCTAAGGTCTATCAAGTGGGAAAGTTTAAAGTAAATGCTCTTAAGAACATTAATATGTCATTAGAAAGAGGTAAGTTTTGTGTAATACTTGGTCCTTCGGGATCTGGAAAAACTACCTTTTTAAACATAATTGGAGGAATAGACAGACCTGACGAAGGAAAAGTAATAGTGGATGGGGAAGAGATAACAGGATATGACGATAAAGCTTTAACAAATTATAGAAGAAGAAAACTGGGTTTTGTTTTTCAATTCTATAATCTTGTAAATTCTCTTACTGTTTATGAGAATGTACTCTCTACTAAGTATCTTTCTGAAGATGGATTGGATCCCAAAGAAGTCTTAGAAGTGGTAGGAATGTGGGAACATAGAGATAAGTACCCTTTTGAAATATCAGGGGGAGAACAACAAAGGGTTGCTATAGCAAGGGCAGTAGTAAAAAATCCAGCAATTATTTTGTGTGATGAGCCAACCGGAGCTCTTGATTTTGAAAATGCAAAGAAAGTTTTGAGGCTTTTGGAAGATATTAATAGAAAGTATGGAACTACCATCATTATAGCTACACATAATACTGCTATATCTCAAATGTCTCACAAAATTATTAAATTAAGAAGTGGAGAACTTACTGAATTTGTTGATAATGCCACTCCTCTCTCTGCTGAGGAGGTGGTTTGGTAATGCTCAATAAAATACCATTAAGGATAATGTGGAGAGATAAATCCCATTTTATAGGAATAATTCTTTTAGTTTTTCTTGCCTCTTTTGTCTACAATATTTTTAGCGTAACTATGACAAATGTGGACATCAATTACAAAAATTTTGTTGAGAAATACAAACAGGAAAATTTTCATTTTATTACCTTTTTCCCTATTGATATAGAAGAGATTGAGAAAAAGTATAATGTGGAGATAGAGGAAAAATTTAATTTTGATTATAATTATGATGATAAAACCATTAGATTTTTCAATATTACTGAGAAGGTAAATAATCCATTAATATTGGAAGGTAAAATACCAAGTTTAGGAGAAGTAGCTATTGATCCCAATTTTTCTCAAAATAACAATTTGAAGATTGGAGATACTATAAATATAAATGGAATACCCTTTAAGATTTCTGGATATGTGGCTCTCCCTGATTATATCTATATTACAAAAAATGAAACTGATATTTTACCAGACCCGTCTCATTTTGGTGTTGGAATAATGAATATGGAAGATATGAAAAAATTTATTTCCAGTGTAGCTTATAGATATTACATGGTAAGAGGTAAGGTCAATGATATAGATTCTTTCAAGGCAGATATAAATTCAAAATATAATTTGATTTCTTTTCAAGAAAAAGACGAGAATTGGAGAATTATTGTTACTGAAAAAAAAGTAGAAAGTGGAAAACCTCTTTCATATGTTATGGCGTTTACTATTCTTTTAATCTCCTCTTTACTTCTTTTTATTGTTTTGAGAAGAATAATTAATTCTATGCATAGGGAGATAGGAACTCTTTATGCTCTTGGATATACCAAGGGTGAGATTACAAGGATATATATTATGTTTCCTTTTTATATTTGGCTTTTTGGTGCTATTCCAGGTGGAATTTTAGGCTATATATATTCTGATAGTTTTATAAATTTATATGTATCTTTCATTAGTGTACCAATTGTGGAAAAGATATTTCCTGTAAAAGATCTTTTTGTGGGTATATTTTTGCCAATAGTTTTTATGGGGTTTTCTGGATTCTTTGCTATAAGAGATCTATTAAGGAAAAAAGTAGTTGAGATAATAAAAGGAGAAGCAGAAAAGGCATTTAAAGTAAAGTTTCGTATAGGTTTTTTAGATAAATTATCTTTTAAGCTTAGAATAATGATAAAGCATGCTCTTCTTCATCCTTCGAGAGAGATTGTAATTATTTTGGGTGTTGCTTTTTCTGCTTTGATATTAATGTATGGTATTACTGCTGGATCAGCTCTTTCAAACCTTGTTTATGATACATTTCAAAATACTTTCAGATATAACTATATGTATGTTTTTAATTTCTATCAGAAAGATCATAGATATCCTAATTCTGAAAGATTCAATATGTTATCCTTTTATAAGGAAGGGACAAAAACGAGGATTACAATTTACGGAATAGAGAAGAAATCCCAACTAATTGTGTTAAGAGATAACAAAAGAAATAGGGTAGATTTAGAAGGGTTTGTTATATCACAAGCCCTTGCTGATAAGCTAAATTTAAAAGAAGGTGACATGTTAAAGGTAATAAATACAATTGATGGGAAGAGATATTCTCTTAAGATTTCAAAAATAGTAGATCTTTTTGTAGGAAATACTGGTTATATGAATCTTGAAGAATTTAATAAAACCTTTGGATTAGAAGATGGGGCTTTTATTGGGCTATATTCCATTGATAAATTAAATATCCCTGAGGAAGAATTAATTGTATCCATGAGCAAATCAGATTTGATGAAAGCCTTTGAGGATTCTACTGAAAGTGTGAACCAGATATTGCAAATGATGTACATTGTGTCTTTCTTTATGGCCTTTATTATTATCTATATACTTTCTTCTCTTATTATTACTGAGAATAGAAAGACATTAAGTATATTTAAGATACTTGGTTTTAGAGATGGAGAATTAAGTACCATGTTTTTAGGATTTAATAATATTTCTTTTCTTTTTGGATTTTTAATAGGTATTCCTTTATATAGTTCATTCATCAAGTATATTGTTAATGTTGCTTTAAGGGATCTTGACTTCTCATTGAAGATGTATGCAGGATTTAAGGATATATGGCTAACTTTTATTATTCTTTTTGGCGCTTTTATACTATCTAAATATTTAAGTAGAAGAAGAATAGGAAAGATTTCACCAGCAATTGTAATAAAGGAACAGACAGAATAATATTTAGAGGACTTCATTTCTGTATGATATAATAAATAGCACTAAATATATGTCTCATGTAATTTGGGAGGTGTTATAGTGAGAAGATTAATCTTATTTGTTTCAACTCTAATTTTCTTGTTTTCAGTGACTTATGCAGGAAATTTTGGGGTAGGTATAATTGCTGGTGAGCCAACAGGAATCTCTTTGAGACTTTGGCAAGATAAGGTAAATGCTTTTGATTTTGGCATTGCTTGGAGTATAGATGCCAATATATTGCATATCTCAGCCGATTATGTAACCCATAATTTTGGAATATTTAAACCCACATCGGGCTCTATGCCTTTTTATTATGGTATAGGATTAAGAATACTTGCAAAGGATAATACAAATTTTGGGGTGAGAGTTCCCTTAGGAATAGTTTTTATGCCAAAAGGAACAACCTTGGATTTCTTTTTTGAGATAGTCCCAACCCTTAATCTTGTGCCTGCTACTAATTTGGATGTAGATGGAGCAATAGGATTTAGATATTATTTCTAGCTAAGGAGAAGGATAAACTATGGAATATTTAAAAATAATACTTCTTGTTGTTATTCTTCTTTTTATTGCAGGTTGTACAAAACAATCATCTACCAATGACGGTACTGTTATGCCAACAGGAAATTTTGAGTGTAATATTACAATAGATCCTTATCAGGATAGGACTGAAATAAGTCCTTACATATATGGGGTAAATCAGGATATAGAAGGGGTCAAAGCTACAGCAAGAAGGATAGGAGGGAATAGGCTAACAGGGTATAATTGGGAGAATAATGCTTCTAATGCAGGGTCAGACTGGTATCATAGTAGTGATTATTACTTACCATGGCATATGGGGATTCCTCAAAGTGACTATAATAAGCCTGCCATAGTACTTACTAAGTTTCATGATAAGTCCTTAGAGATGGGAGCAATAAGCCTTATTACTCTTCAGATGGCAGGATATGTAGCAAAAGATGCTAATGGTTCTGTATCAGAAGAGGAGACAGCACCATCTTCAAGGTGGGCTGAGGTGAAATTTAGAAAGGGATCTAATCTTTCTTTAAATCCTGATACTAATGATAATTTTGTTTATATAGATGAGCTTCTAAATTTTCTTATAACAAAATATGGAAATTCAGATTCCCAAACAGGTATAAAAGGATATCTTTTGGACAATGAACCAGATCTTTGGAATAGCACTCATCCAAGGATTCATCCCCAAAAAGTAACATGTAATGAGCTTATTACAAAATCAATTGAGCTTGCAAAGGTAATAAAAGAAATGGATCCAAAGGCTCTGGTTTTTGGTTATGAATCTTATGGCTTTATGGGATTTTATAGTTTACAAGATGCGCCAGATTGGAATAACGTAAAAGGTAATCATAAGTGGTTTATAAGCTATTATCTGCAGAAAATGAGAGAGGCTTCTGAGCAGTTTGGAAAGAGACTTCTTGATGTTTTGTCTATTCATTGGTATCCCGAGGCAAGATCTTCTTCTGGAGTTAGAATATGTTTCGATGGGGAAGGGGCAGAAGATAAAGATATATGTATAGCAAGGATGCAAGCTCCAAGAACTCTCTGGGATCCAACCTATAAAACTTCTGTGAAAGGGCAGATAACTTCTGGTGAGAATAGCTGGATTAATCAATGGTTTCCAGAATTTTTGCCTCTCATTCCAAGAATAAAGGAGGATATAGATACTTATTTCCCAGGAACAAAGCTTGCTATTACAGAATTTGATTATGGTGGAAAAGATCATATATCAGGGGGAATTGCTCTCGTAGATGTACTTGGCATTTTTGGAAAATATGGGGTTTATCTTGCTACAAGATGGGCAGAGAGTGGTTCCTATGCTGCTTCAGCTTATAACATCTATCTAAACTATGATGGTAAAGGCTCAAAGTATGGGGATATATGTGTAAAAGCAGACTCATCAGATGTGGAGAAGATGCCTGTATATGCCTCTATACACAAAGATGATCAAAATAAGTTGCATATTATTTTGATAAATAGAACGTGGGATGAGGAAGGAATTGCTAAGATAAAGATTCGCGGGGACTATACTTATACATCTTGCACCATTTATGGATTTGATTATAGGTCTCCTGAAATTAAGAAAATAGATACTATTAGTAATATTGAGAATAACTATTTTGAATTAAAAGTGCCTCAATTAACCGTTTATCATCTTGTATTTTAAAAATTTAGGGGAAGAAAGTTTATTCTTTCTTCCCCTTTGAGGAGAAAAGATGATGAGACTTGATAGATTTCTTGTAAATCAAGGTTTTGGAAGTAGAAAGGAAGTACAAAAACTTATAAAATCAGGAGTTGTTAAGGTAAATGAAGAGGTTATAGACGACCCTTCATATCATATTGATCCCAATAAGGATATAGTGAATATTGATGGTGAAGAAATAGAGTATAAAGAAAATTTTTATTTTATGCTTAATAAACCAAAGGGATACATTACTGCAGCTTATGATGAAAAATACCCAACAGTCATGGATTTATTTTCTTCTGAACCAATGATTGATAAACTATTTCCTATAGGAAGGCTTGATATTGATACAGAAGGACTTCTTATAATAACTTCAGATGGACAACTGGCTCATAGAATTACCCATCCTAAGTGGAATATAGAAAAAGAATACTTTGTAATTGTTGATGGTGATGTATCAGATATTGATTTTTCAAGATATGAAAAGGAAGGAATATATTTAAAAAAGGAGAAGTATAAAACAAAACCTTTCAAAGTGGAAGTTTTAAAAACCTCCCCAGAAGAGTCAGAAATACTTATTACTATAACAGAAGGGAAATATCACATAATAAAAAATATAATGTCTGAGTTAAAACATGAAGTTTTATATTTAAAAAGGGTAAGAATAGGACCTTTGAGACTTGACGAAGATCTTGCCCCTGGTGAATACAGAGAGCTAACAAAAGAAGAGATAGATATGATAAAAAGGTCTGTAAAAATGTAAATTAATTTTTAAAAATTATTATTAATCCATTCTAAAGCCTTGAATATGTATTTATTCCAGAATTGCCAGTCATGGGTACCATCATCTTCCACATAGGTTACATCTATTCCTTCTTGTTTTAATGAGTTATATAGATCTCTGTTTTCTTGAATAAGAAAATCGTCTTTTCCGCAGGCCATATATATTTTGGGAATACTTTCTCCTTTTTCTTTTAACCTTTTAGCAAGAGCTGTTATATCTTTATCACTACCAATTAAGGAATTTAAATCTCCAAATACGTGTCTATAGTATTTATAACTTGCAATGCCATTATTATAATCGGGAGTGATGCCTGATATCTTGTTAATTATAAGGGCTGAGGATAGAGCAATTATTCCTCCAAAAACATTATTATAAACAAGGCCATTTCTCAATGCTCCATATCCTCCCATGGATAATCCTCCAATAAAAGTTTTTTCTCTTTTTTCCGGTATAGGAAATATATTTCTTGTAAATTCGATTAGTTCTTCGCCTATAAATCTACTGTAATAAGCTTCTCTATCCTCATCATCTAAATAAAAACTATTCTCCCCAGATGGCATAAATATTGCTACATTGTAACGTAAAGATAATTCTACTATTTGGGCTCCATATAACCAATCCATATGATTTCCTGCATATCCATGCAAGAGATATATTGTCTTCATTGAATCAATATCTGTGTTTTTGGAAAAGCTTCTATCAAATCTATCTACAGGTAATACAGCCATTAGTGTTGTACTTCTTTTAAGCATCTTTGAATAAAAATTAATTTCCATGATGGCCATTATAAGACTCCTCCTTCGAATTTATACATTAATATATAAGGATATTAGTATCCCGGAATCTTGCTATCATCAAGTCCTATGTATGTAGGTGTTTCATCTTTAATTTTTGACAATTCATACAATGCTACTGCGTTTTTACCAAGTTTTATATTGAATGTTATGTATCCATTGTTTGCTTTCATTCGCCATGTGGTAATGTAGGGTTGAGCTACTTCTTTCAAGGTTTTTATTTGCTCCTTTGATGGAAATCTTGGTCTACCCATATCGATCCATGTCTTCCATGGATTACCATGATTCTCATCTATTAATTTTTGCTTTATAAATACATCTTCGAATTCTACTGGTATTTCGAGCTTATATTCTCTTTCTTGTTCTGCATCTTTGCTCATAACCTCATTCCATGCAACAATAGCAATAGATCCATCTTCTCTTTGAGTTACTAAAATATGTTCATCTCTATACAATATCTTTTTGCCCATTGCATTGAAAAATGTAAACATATGGAATACAGGTTTCGGGATGTTATTAAATGCCACTAACCCAAAGCCACCATGAAAAATTGATCTTGGCACATCTGCCTCTTCAAAGACATCACTAAATGTCCAGTAAGAGAAGGAATCTACATAATCCCCGCCCTCACTTAAAACCCTTGCAAGGTATGCAGCATTAAAGGGAGTGTCATGTATAGGGCATAAAGGATTATAAGAGCTATTGTATTCGGTTATGTGGATGGGTAAATTAGGGAAAGGTGAATTTTTTACTTGATTTCTTACCTCTCTAAATTCCCTTATCATGTAATCAATAGGATTTACATCATGATAAGCAAAGTGTGGCGTATATTCAGGTGTTTTTGCTGTGTATGAATGTCTGGTTACAAAGTCTACAGGTACGTTATTTTTATAACAAAAATTTAGAAAGTCATCTATCCAATGTTCTCCTCCTCCACAAATAGCGGGTCCACCAACTTTTATGTTTTCATCTACCTCTTTTATAGCTTTTACTGTGACCTCGTATAATTTAAAATACTCAGCTTGATTGGCATCTTTCCAGAATCCACTTAAATTGGGTTCGTTCCATATTTCAAAGGGCCACTGTTCTACCTCTTTTTCTCCATATCTTTCAATAAAATGTTTAACTACTGCTTTAATGAGTTTTTCCCATTTATTATAATCACTGGGAGGAGTAACATTTCCTCTCCAATAGAATATAGTTTGTGTACCAGAAGCAAGTTTTGATGGCATGAAGCCTATTTCTACAAAAGGACGTATACCAAGTTCTAAAAATGTATCGTAAATTCTATCAATATATGTAAAGTTGTAAAAAGGTTGAACGGTATTTCCAACTATGTCTTCACGGTATATTCCTACATCATCATGAAGGAGTCCGTGGGCTCTTAAATATTTAAATCCAATATGCTGTTGTACATAAGTTAGAGCATCAATATATTCTTTTTGAAGAGCAAGACCTATTCGACCACTACCAACACAAAATTTCCAATTGTCAGGAAAAGTTCCTATTTGTTTGTCTTTTTCAATTTTGATATGAGTCATTATTTATTAACCTCCAATATTTATAAATTTTCTTTTTACTTTACAAATCTCCATGTATCCATATCAAATAAATTAACTGCTTTTTCACCTTTAAAAACAAAATATAAGTCGTGAGTACCTGTTATGTTGTTGATATCTGCTTCCACTTTAATCCATTTTGATGAATCATTGTTCTGTGGGGTAATCTCTATAACAGAAATTGGTTTACTATCTATAGAATCTAATCTAATTTCTATATAACTTTTCCCATTGATATTGGAAACCACGGCTTCAAATTTCTTCGGTGGTATATTTCCAAAATCAACTTTTGATAGGGCGATCCAATCCCCATTATCTATATCTGTTAAACACATATTGTTGCTTGCATTTTCTTTCTTTGTAGAGATTCCTGCACACCATGCGAACGTTTCTGCTTCAACAGTTTTATAAGGATCAAAGGGTTTTATTTGAGATACTCCCTTGTAATCTGCTATAACTTCTTTAATCTTTCCGTTTTCAATTTTTACTTCATTTATATGAGGTGATCTATAACCTTTTGCAACTCCCATGTCTAACGCAAGAGTCTGAGCATGATATGCGATATACCATTTACCTTTAAATTCAAAAAGTTGATGATGATTATTACCACCAACAATAAAGAAGTATCCTGGATTTTTCAATATTACTCCTTGGTATTCCCAGGGTCCCATAGGGTTTTTACTTGTCATGTATACTATAGCTCCTGTGGGAGGGCTTCCTGCAGGTTTTGGTCCAGCGTAAAAATTTGTACAATAGGAGTAGTAATATAGACCATTTATTTTATTAATTCCTGAGGCTTCAAACATAAAGGGAGCTGGTATTACTTTTGCCTCTCCTATAACGCTTATCATGTCATTGCCAAGCTGCATAACTCTTGCTGTGTTAGGCATTTCTTCTTTTCCTTTTGGAACTCCCCCACCAAAATAAATATATGCTTTTCCATCATCATCTACAAGTACAGCAGGATCAAATAACCATACAACTCCCACTACTCCGGGAGTATACCAAGAAATAAGAGCCTTTCCAAGAGGATCTGTCCAAGGACCAATTGGTGATTCTGATGTCAAGACACCAATACCACTGGCATTGTTTGAAAAATAAAGGAAAAATTTATCTTTACCATTTATTTTTTTACATACTACTGCAGGAGCCCAAGAATTCATTGCCCATTTAGCAATGCCATTAGATCCGGCTACCTCAATTTCACCATGATCAGTCCAATTGGCAAGATCTTCTGATGATATAACGCTTATCTTGTTAATTTTACTATATGAGTTTTCTTTTACATTACCATTAATATCATATTCTAAAATGTCATTAGTAAGATATATGTACACTCTATCGTTATATACAAGAACAGCTGGATCTGCACCAAATTTGTGGGATATTAATGGATTCCCATTAGTCGGTTTTTTACCAATAGGTTTTTTAGGTATAACTATAATATCCGCACTAAGCGTAGCGCTTGTTTCTGCCTTTAATGGAATTAATAATAAAAGGAAGATAATAATAAAAACGATTGTATACATAGTACTAAAAAACCTTTTTATATTACCTTTAGTGACGAACATTTTAACCATCCCTTTTTATAAATATTTAGTAGAAATTTTAATATAATTGGTAGACATAAGTCAATATATTGTTTTTTAACATTTTAACCATCATATCAATTTCCCTTTTTATGTATAACTTTAATTGACTTTCTTTTGAGTTTATCCTACTATATATTTTATGAATAGCCATAAATTTCTTGTAGAAGTCGAAGATCTAAGAAAATATTATGGTAATGTTAAAGCGGTAGATGGTGTAAGCTTTAAGATAAAACAAGGGTCTATTTTTACTCTTTTGGGGCCTAATGGTGCGGGAAAGACAACAACACTTGAAATAATTGAAGGTTTAAGAACCCCAGATAGTGGCAAGATTACTATATTTGGAAGACAAGTTGATAGAATTGGGAGAGAAGAGAAAGAGTTAATAGGTGTTTCTTTACAGGAGACTAATCTTATTTCTCATCTTACTGTAAGGGAAACTCTTTCTATGTTTAGAAGTTTTTATAAGCGCGGACTAAAGGTAGATGATGTACTTGACTTTGTTAATTTAAAAGAAAAAGAGAAAAGTTATGTGGAGAAACTTTCGGGTGGTCAAAGACAAAGACTTGCTATAGGACTTGCTATTATTAATGATCCTCTTCTTTTATTTTTGGATGAACCAACAACTGGCCTTGATCCTCAAGCAAGAAGAAGTGTATGGGATCTTCTTTTGGATCTAAAGAAGAAAGGTAAAACTATAGTTCTTACAACACATTATATGGAAGAAGCAGAATTTTTAGCTGATTGGGTATGTATTATGGATCATGGAAAAATAATAGCAGAGGGTACTCCAGAAGATCTAATAAGAAGTATAGGAGGGGAAAGTGTGATTGAAGTAGATATAGAAGAAAATCATAGCTTTTTAGAAGATTTAAATAATATGGGATTGAATTATGTATTTAATTCTAAGAATAAGCGTCTTGTGATTAAGACAAACAATGTTTTAGAGGCTATCGAGAACCTTTTAAAGATAGCTAAAGGAAAAGGTATAAAGGTTAGAAATGAGACTATAAGACAGCCAAATTTAGAGGATGTATTTTTAACATTAACAGGAAGACAGCTTAGAGAAGAATGATGATTATTAAAAATTCAACCTATTTTTTTAAATCTGCTATAAGGGAAAAAGCTTATATTTTTTGGTGTATCGCATTTCCAGCAATCTTAATGATGATTCTTATAACTATTTTTTCATCTTTATATGAAGTAAAGAGGGTTAATTTTGATATTTATTTGGTAAAAAATGAATCAGGAGATTTTTCAAATATTATTTACAATGTATTTGAAGATCTAAGTAAAGGAGAAGAAAAGATATTTAATTTAAAAATTTTTAAAAATATTAGTATTGGAGAAAAACTACTTGAAGATTTGAAAAAGGGTAAGACAAAACTTATAGTAGAAATTCCCGAAGGATTTGATTCTCTTGTACTTTCTAATATCACTATGAGAATGTTTGGAGCTGATGTAAATCCAGTACCAATTAAAGTTTATACCTTGAGGCATAGTCTTTCTTCTCAAGCTGCAAGTATGGTTGTAAGAAGTATTATAGATAGAATGAATTTAGAATTTGTAAAAAGGATGACAAATGTCAATGAATATAAGGTGAAAAGCAAAATATTAGGTAGCAAAAAGGGATTTTCATATGTTGATTTCATATTTCCAGGAATTGTTATAATTGCTATATTTTTTACAGGAATGTTTGGAATTGGGCAAGAACTTTCCTGGTATAGGGAAGGTAAAATATTAAAAAGATTTCAGTTAACCCCTATTTCACCTCTTAATTTTTTCCTATCTTATTTTCTCTCTCGCTTTTATTTTTTTATTCTTCAGATTTTGGTTCTCTCCTTTGTGGGAAAGGTGATTTATAAAAGTTCTGTTAATCCTTTCTCTTTCTATTTTATTTTTTATGTATTTCTTACCATGTTTACCATTTCTACCTTTGGATTTTTTATATCAGCGGTAGCTAAAAACACCAATTCAGCTAATGTGATAGGGCAGATTCTTAATTTTCCATTACAATTTCTTGGTGGAATTTACTTTCCTGTGAATGATGTGCCGTGGTTTGTAAAGTGGATTGTTATTATTAATCCTATCACGTATTTGGCAGCGGGTATAAGGGATACGCTTGGTATTATGCCTTCACCATATCCTATATATTTAACTATTTTGATTCCTTTAGTTTACTTTTTAATCTTTTTGCTGATATCTATTAAAAAATATAGAAATATGGAATTAACATGAGAGTATTTATTAATATTGCATTTTATAGAATAAAAAGTTTTTATAGAGATACCTTTACCTTTCTCTTTACCATTATACTTCCTCTTATCTTTGTCATAATATTTGGCTTTGTTTTTGGTGAAAGTGCTACAGGTACTAACGAATATGGTATTTCTTTAGGAATTATTAAAGATAATAGTGATCTTGTTCAAGTATTAAAAGAGTTAGGAGATATGAAAGTTGTATTAGTAGATAATGAGGAAGAATTAAGGAATCAGGTATTAGGAGGGTATATAGATGGGGGAGTAATATTTGACAGAAATGAATTTAATTTATTAATTAACTTTTCAAGTTTTCAGCAGAAACCATTCTTAAGGACTCTTGGAGAAAATCTTGCTAATGTTTATGCACTCCATGAGATAGGCAAGGGAAGGGGAATTGTTAAAGTTGAAGAAGAATTTATTGATCCTGGAAAGGTTCGTGTAACAAGCTTAGGATATAGCATTCCTGGTGTTTTAAGTTTTTCTATTTCAGGATCTATATTTACTATGATTGCTCTTTTTGGATATTATAGGAAAAGGAAGGTATTAAAAAGATTTGCAGTAACTCCAATAAGTCCTTTATCATTTGTATCAGGTATGGTCTTTGCTAACGTTATTTTAAGTATTTTATCATGTATACTTGTTCTTTTGGTAGCCCAAATCATTTTTAATCTTAACTTTTCAATCAATTGGGGTCTCTTTTTATTGTCTTTATTCTCTTCAATTCTTGGTATGATGGTATTAGGTATTATACTTTCTGCTTTATTTAAAGAGCCACAAACTGCAAATAATGTAGGGAACTTACTTGTAAATATAATGCTTTTCTTTTCAGGTGTGTATTTTCCTCTTGATTTTCTACCTAATTATCTGAAGATTTTAGCTCGTTTTTTGCCCCTTTATTATGTAGGTAAAGCTTTAAGAATATCTGTAGGTGTTGAAGAAGGAGATTTAAGTTTTATATATACTTTATCTACTATAATGGTTTTGATTTTTGTCTTTCTTATCTCCATTTTTGGAAGAAAAATTTTGTCTTTGGAAGAAGATTAATTTTTTATCTAAATATGTTCTTTGCTAATAAACTTTTTTCAAGTCTAATTGCTTTTTGAGGGCAAAGTTCATGACAACAAAAACAAGAGATGCATTTACTGTAATCTATAACCATTTTATTATTTATTAAAGATATAGCTTTCTTAGGACAACCATTCTCGCATATTCTGCATTTTATACATTTGGTATCATCAATAACAGGATATTGTCGTATTAGTTTGTTAAATAAAAAAGAAGCTATATTACCCATAAAAGATGGTAAATTTTTTGTTATGGAGTAGAAGTTTTTAACCTTTGCTACATTATGATTGTAAAGTTTATCTTTTTCTTCACCGATAATCTCAATTTTCTCTATATCTATCTCACCAAGACCCTTCTTATAGGCTATCAAGTTTGTGAATATTTCCTGGGGACTATATCCAAGGATTATACTTGATATTACATCTACCGCAACTGCGTCATCACCTATTATTAATTTCCCAAATCTTCTTGGATTACCAGCAGATGGTCCTTCTCCTTCCATACCTATAATTCCATCAACGATATTTATTAAGGGGTTTACTTCTTTAAATATATCTACTAAAATTTTGGCAAAGCTTTCTGGATTTATTGCAATAGCATGCATTTTTGATTTATTCATGCCGGGTACAAGACCAAATGTGTTTTTTATAGCACACGTCATTAGCATAAAGGTATGGGTTTTTAATTTGGGTACATTTATTATGTAATCCACTTCTTTTATAAATTTTGTTATTGGTATTTCTCCTGCAATGTCACTCTTAATACTTATAACTCCATAGGTATATAAATTAACAAGATTTGCTCCTTGTCTTTCTGCTACCTCTTTTAAACCTGTTATTCTATATAGATGATCCATGTTTGTAGCTGTGGTTCCAGGGGTGTCCCCAATATATACGTCCTTTACTCCTTTTTCTTTAAGTACTTCTATTAAAGATTCTATTAAAATTGGGTGAGTTGTAATAGCTTTTTCTGGAGGTGCTGCCATAAGAAGATTAGGCTTAATAAAAGTCTTTTTTCCTTTAAGATCTGGTAGCTTAAAATGATCAAAAGCTTTTAAAATTTTTTCTTTTAACTCATCTTTATTATAATCGGTTTCATATACTACAACTTTTGTATTCATAAAATTATTCTCCTTCCTAATTCTTAGATTTTAACAAATTCTTGGTAAAAGATCCTTTTTTAGAGGATCTAATATCCTCTTTGTTCCCATTTTAGTTTTTAAGTAAACTCTTTTTCCTTTTCCCCTTACTTCTCCTATTATTTGTGCTTTTTGACCTAAAGGGTGATTTCTTAAAAATTCTATAATTTTTTTCTCCTCCTTTTTATCTGCAATGATAACAACTTTTCCTTCATTGGCAGAGTATAGAGGATCTATTCCAAGAATTTCACTGGCATTTTTAACCCATGGTTTTACGGGAATTTTTTCTTCATCTATCTCAATTTCCACATTATATTTTTGAGCAATTTCATTTAGTACACCAGCAACTCCTCCTCTTGTTGGATCTCTCATAAATTTTATCCCACTACTGATTTTTAAAAGAGGAAGAGTTATGTTATGAAGTGGAGCAAGGTCTGATTCTATTTCTTCGGTTTTTATTCCCAATCTTTCCAACATTATTGATAGTCCATGTTCTCCAATCTCTCCATTTATAATTACAATGTCACCTTCCTCTATTTTTCTACCATGCCAACTTATCCCATCTTCTATTATGCCAATTCCTGTAGTGTTTATGTAAATTTTATCTCCCTTACCTTTTTCTACCACCTTTGTATCTCCAGTCACCACTTTAACATTACATTCATCTATAGCAGATCGCATAGATTCTAATATTTTTCTAAACTCATTTAAAGATAGGCCTTCTTCTAAGATAAATCCTACACTTATATAAAGAGGTTTTGCTCCCATTACTGAGAGGTCATTTATGGTACCGTATATGGATAGTTTTCCAATATCTCCACCCTTGAAGAAGATAGGAGATACTACAAAGGAATCTGTCGTAAATGCAATTTTCCCTTTTATATCTATAAGAGCAGAATCTAATAGCTCTTCTAAGATTTCATTTCCAAGGTATTTCAATATCTCTTCTTCAATAAGTTTTCTTGTTGCTTCTCCTCCATTTCCATGAGAAAGAAGAATAATATCTTCCATTTATTCTCCTCCATAAATGTAATAGGCTGAACATGTGCCTTCTGAGGATACCATACAAGGTCCCTTTGGGCTTTCAGGTGTACAAGATTTTCCAAAAAGAGGACAATCTGTAGGCTTTATAACTCCTCTTAACACTTCTCCGCATCGGCAATAATTGTTTTTTGACTTTAAACTATTTGGTTTTTGAGGATATATTTTTCGGATATCAAATTCTTCAAATGATTCATTTAAAATAAGACCACTATCTTCTATGGTTCCTAAACCTCTCCAATTGGCACTTCCTTTTTTGAATACCTTGTACATATATTCTAATGCAGTTTTATTTCCTTCTTCTTTTACGCTTTTTTCATATGCATTGATAAGAGCTGGCCTTTCTTCTTCTATAATTTTTAATAAGTGATATATTCCATATAATATTTCTTCAGGTTTAAATCCCATTATTACAAAAGGAATTTTATATGTATTAAATAATTCTTCCCAACCCTTTCTCCCTATTATTGTAGACACATGTCCAGGACCGATAATCCCATCAATTTTTATTTCTCCCATGTCTAAAATTGCTTTCATAGCAGGAGGTGTTAGTTTATGTAATGAGAGAAAATACAGATTTTTGATATTTTCCTCCTTAGCTTTAATTAAAGTGAAGGCTAAGTTAGGAACTGTTGTTTCAAAACCTATCCCTATAAGTAGATATTTTTTGTTTGGATTTTGTTTTGCTATATTTATAGATTCTAAAGGGGAGTACACAACAATTACTTCTTTACCTTTTGCTCTTAGGTAATTTAAACTACCATTATTTCCTGGTACATTTATCAGATCTCCAAAGGTTATAATGCCTAAATCATAATTTTGTGCAAGATCTATTATGTAATCAATATCATCCTCTGATGTTACACATACAGGACAGCCAGGTCCTGATAAAAGATGAATATTTTCAGGTAAAAGTTGTCTAATTCCGTAACGAAAGATTTCATGAGTATGAGTACCGCAAAATTCCATTATATTTATCTTTTTTTTTGATATCTTTTTTATTCTTTCTACTACTTCCTTAATATCCACTTTACTTTTCAATCTCTTCTAAGGTAGAGAATATATCGCCGGCCTCTTCTTCGCTTAGAATACTAATAGAAAAGCCTGCATGTACTAAAAC
>CAZZIO010000024.1:0-38113 GCA_964654465.1 uncultured Dictyoglomota bacterium | reverse complement strand
GTAGAATCTGCCCAAAATACAAAAGCTCCTGTACAAAGATTAGTAGACAAAATAGCAAGCATATTTGTTCCTACAGTTTTAACCATATCTGTTATTACTTTCTTTCTTTGGTACATATTTGGTCCCAAACCATCTTTTAATTATGCTCTTTCCAATTTCATAGCGGTATTAATCATTGCATGTCCCTGTGCATTAGGCCTTGCAACTCCTACAGCTCTTATTGTAGGAATTGGCAAAGGTGCTCAAATGGGAATTCTTATAAGAAACGCTGAAGTACTTGAGAAGACTGATAAAATTAATTCCATAATTTTTGATAAAACAGGAACATTAACATATGGAAAGCCAAAACTTGATGATATTATTCCTCTGAATAATGCCTCAAAAGAGGAAATTTTAAAAATTGCTGTATCCTTAGAACAATTTTCAAACCACCCTTTAGCAAAAGCAGTATTAGAAAAGGGAGAAATTGAAAAGATAAAACCTATAGAAATCTTAGAGATAAAAGAAATTCCAGGAGAAGGAATAGAAGGAGTAATAAATAATTCAAAATACTTTTTAGGAAAACCCGTAGTTTTAAGTAAGGAAATAAAAGATATCTATGAACAATATATAAAAGAGTCAAAAATTGTCACTCTTTTGAAAAAAGATGATATTCCCGTAGGAATTTTAACCTTTACAGATGAGTTAAAAGAGGAAGCAAAGTTGGTAGTTAAAAAATTAAAAGATATGGGTCTTGAGGTAGGAATGATGACAGGAGATAATAATGTCTCTGCAGAAAGAGTTGCAAAAATCTTGGATCTATCTTTCTTTTTCGCAGAAGTTCTTCCCCAAGATAAATTAAACAAAATAAAGAAACTTCAAAAGGAAGGTAAATTTGTTGCCATGGTAGGAGATGGTATAAATGATGCTCCCGCTCTAACTCAATCAGATCTTGGAATAGCAATGGGATCTGGCACAGATATTGCCATAGAATCATCTGATATAATCATTACAGGAAACAATTTAAAGGGGGTTGTAAGAGCTTTAGAGCTTAGTAAAAAGACTTTATCTACTATTAAATGGAATCTTTTCTGGGCCTTTATTTATAATACTCTTGGAATACCTATAGCGGGAGGAGTATTATATCCATTTACTGGTATTCTTTTGAATCCTATGATTGCAGGACTTGCTATGGCTTTTAGCTCTGTATTTGTGGTTTCAAATTCTTTAAGACTAAGAAATTTTAAATCATCAATTTAAGAGAAGGAGGTTTTTCCAATGAGTGAGATTTTTGGAATGAGAATTAGTAGAAAAGAAGCATTAAAGGAGCTTATTAAAAAAATTCACAAAGGAGAAGACCCGGAAGTTTTAAAAAGGCAATTTAAACAGATGTTTGGTAGTGTTACTCCTACAGAAATAGCCCAAATTGAAGAAGAATTAATTAAAGAAGGACTACCAAGAGAAGAAGTAATGAAACTTTGTGAAGTACATCTTGCAGTTTTTCAAGAATCCTTAGAAAAAGGACCCGAAGGTGGTCCAGGAAATCCTATAACTATTCTTATGGAAGAGCATAAAGCTCTATTAGAATTTGCAGATAAATTAAAGAACATTATTGAACAAATGAGAAACATAAAAGATTATGAGGAAGGAAAAGAGAAATTAAGCGAATTACAAGATATAGTAAATCACTTTAAGGAGTCAGAGAAACATTATTTAAGGGAAGAAAACGTACTTTTCCCATATTTAGAAAAACATGGAATAACAGAACCACCTGCCATAATGTGGATGGATCATGATAAGATAAGAGCCATAAAGAAAGATATATATAAACTTATGGACACTTTTAAAAATATATCACCTGAAGAATTTATAAGAAAAATAGCACTTCTTTCTACAGATCTTTCAGAGATGCTATCAAGCCACTTTTATAAAGAAAACAATATTCTCTTTCCCATGGCCCTTCATGTACTTTCTGAGGATGAATTAAAAGACATAAGATTACAATTTGATGAAATTGGATATTGCTGTTTCACTCCTCCATCTGTATTAACACCAGTAGAAAAAACCGAGGAAAAGGAATCAGAAAAGAAAGAAGGTATGATAAATCTACCTACAGGAAGTTTTACCTTAGAAGAATTAGAAGCACTCTTAAACACCCTTCCTGTAGATATAACTTTTGTTGACAAAAATGATGAAGTAAGATATTTCAGCGAGACAAAAGATAGAATATTCGTAAGAACAAAGGCTGTGATTGGTAGGAAAGTACAACAATGTCATCCTCAAAAAAGTGTCCATATAGTAGAAAAGATTGTGAATGAATTTAAGAAAGGCACAAAAGATCATGCTGATTTCTGGATAAATTTGAATGGAAGATTAATACTTATTAGATATTTTGCTGTAAGAGATAAAAATGGAAACTATCTTGGAACGTTAGAAGTTACACAAGATATTACAGATATTAAAAAGATTGAAGGAGAAAAAAGACTCCTTGACTGGGAATAATTTTAATATGCCCTCTGTTCCATATTCTGGGATAGAGGGTATCTTCCCTTATTAAACCTCATTTATTACTACTAAGCCTTTAATATACCCTTTAGGTTTATTCTCTAAGGCTTCAAAAGCCTCTTGAATACTATCAAGAGAAAATTCATGTGTCACCAATCTTTCTATATTAAAGGTTCCCTTCTCTAAAAGATTTACAGCCCTTCTTAAATCATCATATGGATCTAAAGAATAAGAAGGATGAGCTACTATTATCTCTATGGACCTTTTTATTGCCTCTCTAAAATCAAATTTATCGCACTCAGTTTCATGAGAACTCATTAGAATCAATCTTCCTCTCCCTGTCTTCAAATATCTTTGACAAATATTTAATACATTTGGATTTCCAGTACCTTCTATTACAAAATCGGCCATATGTCCCTTCGTTATATCTTGTATTTTCTCTACAACATTTTCTTTTCTTGCATTAATTATCTTTGTAGCACCAAACTCTAAGGCCATATCTAATTTCTTTTTGTCAATATCAATAGCAATAAGTTCTGATAATGTATTTCCTTTTAATGCTTGAATACACAACAATCCCATAAAACCACATCCTACAACAATCCCATAATCTCCAACCTCAGGTCGAGCTGCCCTTAATACGGTAATAATACACTTTAGTGGTTCCCCAAGAGCATATTTAATATCTATATTATCAGGAAGCTTAATACAATTTTTTTCACTTACTACTGTGTATTGTGAAAAACCACTAAGATCATCCGGTAATGCGGTTACTTTATCTCCTGGCTTTAAATTTTTTACATCAGGGCCAACATCCACCACAATTCCTGCCCATTCGTGCCCCAATGATTGTGGAAAAGTTCCGAGTCTTCCATGCCAATGATTAAGTTCCCAATTACAAAGGCCACAAGAGACAACTTTTACCAATACCTCATTTCTCTTTGGCTCCACATCTACGTAATCAATCTCGAATTTTCTTGGCTCAATTAAAAAAGCCCTCTTTGTCTTCATCTTATTTAACCTCCTAATAAAACCCCCTGTCTTATTGCAAGAACAGGGGGTTTTAAATTCAATCTATTCTATTATATACCTAAATTGATTGATTTATATTATTTAAATAACTTAGCTATTAAACTTATCAATATTCCTAACCATTGGAAATCAGAATCACCAAAAGTAGTATTTTCAAATCCAAGTGTTCCGAGAGCTGGTAGTAACAATGCTGCACCAAAGCTAATAATAATACCATTTACAAAGGATCCCAAAATAGCTCCTTTTTTACCTCCTGTCGCATTGCCAATTACTCCAGCAGTACCTCCTACGAAGAAATGAGGCACCAAACCTGGAATGATAACTGGTAAACCCAACAAAGGCATAAGAAGCATAGAAACAATTCCACCTAAGAAACTAAATATGAAACCAATTATTACAGCATTAGGAGCATAAGGGAATGTTACAGGACAGTCTAATGCAGGTTTTGCTTCAGGTACAATCTTATCAGAAATTCCTTTAAATGCTGGTATAATTTCTGATATTATCATTCTAACACCATAAATTACAACACCCACTCCTGCAGCAAAAGTTAAAGCTTGTACAACTGCATATACTAAAAAGTTCTGACCTCCACTCAATTTAGATTCTATAAAGGAAGGACCTGCTGCAATACTTGCAATTAAAAATACTATAATCATAGTTATACCTGTTGCTACTAAAGATTCTCTCAAAAAGCCTAAAGTCTTTGGGAAGGATATATTTTCAGTACTATCTTCAGGCTTTCCAACCAGACTTCCAATAGCACCTGAAACAAAATATCCTAAAGTACCAAAGTGACCTAAAGCAATATCATCAGAACCTGTTACCTTCCTCATATAAGGATGTATCCATGCTGGCATCAAAACTTGCATTAATCCTAAAATTATTGCCCCTAATATCACAAGTCCCGCTCCAGTAAGACCTGCTGTTCCAAGGGTTGCAGAAATTAAAGCAGCCATATAAAAGCTATGATGTCCTGTTAACCATATGAACTTAAATGGTGTAAAACGGGCAAGCAGTATATTTACAAGGAAACCAAATACCATTATTAAAGCAGTTTCTCTACCTAAGGTTTTTTGGGCAATAGCAACTATAGCCTCATTATTAGGAACAACCCCTTTTATTCCAAATCCTGTTTCCAACATTGGACCCAATGCATTCAAAGAACCAATCAAAGTTACGGCACCAGCTACTAAGATCAAAAATCCTAATACAGTTTTTATGCTTCCACTTATCACTTCTGAAAATGTCTTTTTCTGAACTACCAAACCTACAAAAGACACAACACCCACCAAAATTGCAGGTACACTTAGGATATCTTGGATAAACTTAAGAATCCACATATTGGCACCTCCCCATATATTTTTAATCTTTTAAGGTTTTCTCCAAGGTTTCTTTCATCTCTTGAAAATTAACAAAATTTTTAATTGTAACAACTTTGGCTTTTAACTCCCCAAGTTGTGGAGCTAATTCTGGAGAAGTAATAACAATATCTGCATCTCCTAATACTGCCTTTGCAGTAGATATATCTGTTGTTGAAACATCTGCTTCCAAATTAAGATCCTTTACTACCTTTTCTATATTCATTTTTAATATTAAGGAGCTACCTAAACCCATTCCACAAACAGCAACAATCTTAAGTCTCTTGTTCACCATTTGTAACACCCCTTTTATGTATTAACTTTAGAAAAGAACTTTTTAATGTAATCTTTAATTTCCTCTTTATCTTTAAAACTTATAAACTGTTCTGCTAATTTTTCCGAATCTTGAAGAATTTCTGCCAACTCTTGTAAAAATTCAAGATGAGATTCTTTATCAGGAGTTGCAAAAGAAATTACAAGATAAACAGGATCATTATAAGATCCAAAATTTATTCCATTCCTTATTACTAATAAAGAAACCCCAAAGGATTTTGCCCCATCTTCGGGACGAGCATGGGGGATTGCTACTCTTGGAGCAATAACCACATAAGGCCCCAATTCTTTACATACCTCAATCATTTTATCTATATAATTAGGTTCCACAATACCATCCTTCTCTAAAAGTTTCCCACCTATTCTTACCGCCTCTTCCCATGTATCAACCCTATCTAAAATCTCTATTCTATTTCCTATAGCCTCTAAGAAATTTAACATTTTCACCACCTCGTTTTTGAATATTATCAAAGATACATCAACTTTATTCAAGAAAGTTAAAATAATATTAAAGAATTAAAATTCTTTCAAAAATTAACTATTAACTTCCTATTTCTTCCATGATTTTTTGATAATGCTTATCTAATACTTCTAAAAGTTCATCTTCTTGTAATGAATCAAAAGAAACATCAACCTTGGCTATTTTAGAACTCAATAACTTTAAAATTGGAATCCTCAATGGGGCTACACTCACCTCATCAATACCAAGAGAATATAAAAGTAAGAAGGCCCTTAAATCCCCACCTAATTCTCCACAAATACCAATCCACTTACCAATTTTATGAGCAGAATCTATTGCTTCCTTAATTAAATCCCAAAAAGCAGGATGATATGGCCTATACAAATAGGAGACTTTTTCGTTAGTTCTATCTACAGCAAAAGTATATTGAAAAAGATCATTTGTACCTAAACTAAAAAAGTCTACAAAATCTGCAAATCTATTTATGTTTAAAATAGATATAGGTGTCTCCAACATTATACCAATAGGGGGAATTTTATATTCTTTACCTTCCTTTTCCAGCTCCTCTACTGCTTCTTTCACAAGTTTTTTTGCCTCTATTACCTCCTCTACCAAATCTACCATAGGAAACATCATATGAATATTATTTCCAATGCTTGCCCTCAAAATCGCCTTTAATTGAGTTTTAAAAAGTACTTTTTCATATAATGACCACCTAATTCCTCTAAGCCCCAAAAATGGATTTTCTTCTCTCTCAAACTGTATATAGGGTACATTTTTATCTCCACCAATGTCTAAGGTCCTTATAATAACAGGATAATTTAAAAATAGATCTCCAACTTTTTTATAAATTTCGTACTGTTCTTCTTCAGATGGGGGATCATTCCTCTCCAAGAATAAAAATTCAGTTCTAAAAAGGCCTATTCCCATTGCTCCTTGCTCTAAAGCTAAAAAGGCATCTTCCAAATTACCAATATTTCCTGAGATAAAGAATTTTTCTCCATTCTCTTTCTTAGGTACGTAGTTTTTGAACTCTATTGCTTTCTTTTGAAGTATCTTATAACGTTCGTATAATCTCTGATACTTTTCAACTTCCTGAGAAGAAGGATCTAATATCAAAATTCCCTTTTCACCATCTAAAATAGCCAGTTCTCCCCCCTTAATCTCTAAAACATTAGCACCTATTAAAAGGGGCAAATTTAAATTCCTTGCTATTATGGAAAGGTGTGAAAGCACTCCTCCTTTCTCACTAACAATACCCAATAATTTATCTTTTGGAATATTAATTAATTGCCAAGGTGTTACTTCTTTTGATACCAATATGGAAGGTTCTTCTAAGCTTGGATAGCTCTCTCCAACAACTACCCTAAATATTTCTTCCTTAAGAGCTTCTATATCTTGGGCCCTCATTTTAAAATAAACATCTAAATTTAAAAATTCTTTTTTAAACCTTTCAGTGGTTATTTCAACTGCAGTTTTAAAATCTAAACCTTCATCTATTTTTTCAAAGAGAAATTCTTCAAAAGTAGGATCATCTAAAAGTAATAAATAAAAGTTTACAAGATCTCTTTCTGTCTCAGACAAATCCAATAATCTATTATTTAATTCCTCTTTAAGAGCTTCCTTTGCTTCTCTCCAAATCTTTTTTGCCTCATCTCCTTTATAATTTAGATCTTTTTCTTTCTTAATCCAAAGAAAAACCTTACCTATAGTAACTCCAGGAGATCCAGAAATACCCTTTATTATCTTCATATTAAATTCCCCTTTCCAAGGAATATAGCAATTTGAGTAAATAATCCTCACTGATCCTATTTAAATTTCTCAGAGATATACTTGTAGCTATCTTTTGAGATAACCATATAGTCTTAAAATAATCAAAAAGATGGATATACATATAATAGGATTTATTGTTGGGGTTACAGAACAAAATAAACTTTTCTTCTTTTGGTTCTTCCTTAGAGTAGATCCAATATAGTTTCTCCTTTATGGCAATAATAGTAGAGTCCTTAGGTATGTATTGTAAAATCTCATTTTCATCTTTTACTTCCATAATCTCTACATAAACATTTTCTTTATAAAAGTTATAAATGTAATTTTTGAACTTTTCCTCTTCATCCTTAGAGAATAATGGTGAAATTTGAAAATAGGGTGATCCAAAATTAGAAAGTGGAATAGTACTAACATATATAAATCCTTTAGAGGGATTTCGAGGTAAGTCTCTTATTGATGTTATCTTTACAACTTCAACATCTTCAAATATTTTTTTTATTTTCTCTGCTAAAAGATTCGCTGTTAATACTCCAGAAGGACATATTACAATAATCTTTTTCTTCTTAGCCATTTTTTCGAACAGTCTTAACAAATATAATGTTATATATCCTTTTTCTTCTTCTGGAATCTTTATATCAAATCTTTTTTCAAGAGTTTTTGATAATTCGCATGAAATATAGTATATAATTGGATAGTTTTTCTTTATTTTTTCTAACATATTGTTATATATGTTTATATTATTCTTTATCTTGAAGATAGCAGTCTGTATATGACTCAAAAAAACTTTAAAGATATTACTCTTAAAAGAATAAGAATTAAAGATCTCCTTTTCTAAAATACTTCTTAAATCCTTATCTTCTTTAAGAAAACTCTTACCAGATTCTAATTCAGAAGAAAGTAAGTATAGGTTTATAAATCTTTTTTCCCTATCATCTAAATTTAAATCATAAAAACTTTCTAAAATATCAAAAGGAGGATTTAAATCATAATAATTCGTATAAAAGTCCTCCAATCTATATCCTTTTTTCAATCTACTTATAGAAATCCCAATGATTAACAATAAATGAAGAAAACTATCATCAGTAAATTTTACATCCCATACATTCTCTATTTCATTTAAAAACTTAATAATTCCAAAAAAGGAGTCATTAAAAATATCAATCCAAGGTAAATTTACTCTATAATTTAAAAGTACCTCATTTAACAACTTACCTTTTTCTTCTTCCGATAAACTCTCCAAGATTAAATCCAAGATTGCCTGTCTAATATACTTCTCTTCACCTATCAATCTAATTCCATAATGAGGCTTAGCTATTATATTTAGTTTGTGATTAATCATCCATTTCTTTACTAATTGAAAATCTTTTACAATTGTAGGATGGCTCATATTGAATTTTTCTTCCCAATTTTCTAATGTTATTTTTTCTGTTGATAATAGCAGGTCAAGAATCATCAATTTATGCCTTTCTTTGTTAGTTATCTGTTCATTTTGGGATAATAAAGACATAATATAAAGATGTGAGTCCTTTTCAAGATTTGTAATATGAACACCTTTATATGGGATATGCTTAACTTCAATTCCATGGGCAAACAAAAACTCTTCAAGACTTCTTAATTCCCTTCTAACAGTAGATAAACTATAGCCTGTCTTCTCCGCTATATCTTCTATCTTTATAGGATGAGAAGCCTCTAAAATAACATTTAAAATTTTCTCTTTTCTATCCCGTTTACCCATTAATCCTCCCCTAAACCCAACTCTATAAGCTCTGAAAGGGTTTTAAGAGCTTCTTCCTCGTCCTCCCCCTCAACTTCTAATATAAGTTTTGTCCCCTGATTAGCCCCTAAAGAAAGTACTTTTAATATACTTTTTGCATCTGCTTCTTTGTTATTAGCTTTTATTATTATTTTACTCTTAAATTTGCTTGCTGTCTGAACAAAAACAGCTGCGGGACGAGCATGCAAACCTGATTTATTCTTCAATATTAACTCTTTTACTTTCATTTCAACATCTCCTTTCCTGATATAATTAAAAAACTAATTTAATACTTTTTTCAATGAAACTAAAATTATTAATTTTATATTAAAAGTATGCCAAAACTTAACTAATTGGAAAGCTATACGGAAATGTGTTTTTTAAGAGATATTTTCCTTAAATGCTTGAGGTGTTTTTCCTGTATATTTTTTAAATTTAAAAACGAAGTAATCCAGATCCTTATAACCTACCTTTTCTGCTACATCTACTACCTTCTCACCTTTCAAAAGTAATTCCTTAGCTTTATTTATCCTTATTCTATCAATATAGGTATTAAATTTTTCACCTGTATATTTCCTAAATATCTTTCCAAAATAACTACTGTTATATCCAAATTGTTTTGCCAAATCCTTTAACTTAATATCTTTATAATAATTAGCATTTATATATTCTATTATCTGAGAAAGTACATTATTGCCTGTTTTTTCTGAAAAATCTCTTAACACGTTTAATACCATCTCCTTTACAAAATTGTGAAGGTCTATAAGGGATCGCTTTTTATAAAATTCGCATATTATTCTTTTATCTAAATATTTATTAGATATCTCCTTAAAGAAAGGATAATTAGAAGAGAAATAATTTATTATATTTATAAATAGATTAAGATAACTTGATTTTATTTCTTCCTCATCATCCTCTCTTACAGTATGATTATTCATCTTTATCTCAAGAAAAAGATGAATGTTATTAAGATTTCCAAACTCTATAGCTTTTATAATCTCACAAATTATTTTTGAATCATCGGTATTTTGAAAATCACCAAATTTAGCCTCCTTAGGATAGGTTATTATTTCCTTTTGATTAAAGAGAAACTTCTTGTTCTTCAATTTTAAAGCAGTGTTATAAGATATGGGTAAGTCACTAAGTTTGAAAACTTTTTCCCCTACAAAGAATGATATATTAAATCCAAATAATTTTTTGAATTGCCTTTTTACATCCATTAACTTCCTTCTAAAGTAAGGATTCTTTATATCAGCAATAAGAAAACACAAAGAATTTCCCATAAAAGTGTAAGTTTGAATTATGCTATCAATATTATGATTTTTTTTACCCTCAATATTCAAATCATCAGTTAATACTATTTCATAAGAATCCCATGGAAAATTGAAATTATAAATTCTATTAAGATCTTCTTCTTTAACGTTTTTCAATTCTCCCTTTATTAGTTTTTCTAAAAGTTTATCTCGGGATAACTCATATAATAATTTATCACTCTTTATCTGTTCTACAATTTGCATAACCTTTTCTTTAAGAATTTCTGGATCTATAGGTTTTAAAAGATAACTCTCTACACCTAAATCTATAGCCTTTTTTGCATATTCAAATTCAGGATAACCTGTAAGAATTATAAATTTTATTCTCATACCAATCTCTTTAACTTTTTTTATTAATTCCAATCCATCCATTTTTGGCATCTTTATATCCACAATGCAAAGATCAGGATTAAGCCTTATAATTTTATCCAAAGCTTCTTCCCCATTATCAGCATCTCCCACAATCCTCAATCCATGATTTTCCCAATTTATAACTTTTTTCAAGCCACTTCTTATAATGGGTTCATCATCAACTATTAATACCTTGTACATATTTATCACTTCCTTTTAAAACATGATACGGTAGTACTATATCTACTTTTGTACCCTTTCCTACCTCACTTTGAATTCTAAGCCCAAAATCTTCTCCGTAGAAAAGCTTTATTCTTTCCATAGTATTTTTTACGCCTATTCTTTTTCCACCTAAATCTTCATTGTTAAAGATAGCTTCTATTTCATCTTGAGACATTCCTACGCCGTTATCTTCTATGGATATTATTAACTTATCCTCTTTTTTAACAACGTTTATATTTATAATTCCCTTCTCTTCTTTCTCCTCAAGACCATGTATGATAGAGTTCTCAACAATTGGTTGGATTAGAAAAGGGAGTATATATAGATCTTCTATATCCTCATACACATTTATTTTATAATCTATCTTTCCAAACCTATATTTTTGTATTTTCAAGTAATCTTCTACAAGTTCTAACTCTGTCCTTAATTTTATAGGTTTTCCTTCAAATTCTATAATTCTCCTTAAAAGGTTACCAAGCTTAAGAGTAATATCTGCAATATCCCACTGCTCTTTACATATAGCCATCATATGAATAGTCTCTAAAGTGTTAAATAGAAAATGAGGGTTCAAATTATTGGTCAATATTTTTAATTTCATTTCTTTCTGTTTGATCTTCAACTCATTGAGCATCTTTATATTTCTTGCCATATTTTTTACATTCTCAGCAAGTTCTCCTATTTCGTCCTTACCAGATATTGAAAACTCCATATCCCAATTACCATGAGATATCTCATTTACTACATTATTTAATACTGCTATTCTCTTGCTCATATTCTTAGATAATATTAAAGCAAACAAGAGAGAAAGCCCTACAGAAATAACTATCATAGCTATGGCAAATCTAAACATACCGTAAGGCTCTCTCATTATATAGTCCAAGGGTACCATACTTACAAGATAAAAATCCTTGTTATAACCAGCAAGAGGTAAATAAATACCGAAAATTCTATAATCTTTATTGTTATACTTTAAAGAATATCCTTCAGGTTGTATAATTTTTGATTTATCAATAGGGAAGATGGTACCTATTAAGTTTTCATTATTGCTCGCTACAATATATCCATCATTATTAATAAGAAAAGTATCAAAAATTTGATGATTTAATATCTTTTTGATTTCCAGTTTATTTAGATTAATAACCAAAACTCCAAAACTTTCGTTATAAGGATCTCTAAGAAGTCTTACAAGACTAAAATACTTTTCAGGATAAATATCTTCTTTCTGATAAATTAATTCCCATCTTATAAATCCATTTAGATTTATGGCAGTCCTATACCAATTCTCCTTTCTAATATAATCCTTTACTTTATAAAAAATTCCATTCTCTAAAATAGTTGGATTTTCAGAATATATTCTTATATAAGCTATGGCATTAGCGAAAAGAGTTTTATAATTTTCTATCTCTCTATACTGAGAATACTTTATAAAAGTCTCCATCGGGGATTTGTATTTATAAAGTAAAAGTTCCTTTAACCTTTGATCTATCATTAATTTATCTGCAATCTTTACTACTTCCTCTGTAATCTTCATTATCTGAAATTTTGCTGAGTTTAGATTGTTATAAACTTCTTTTGAAGAAGATTCCAAGGCAAAATCCCTAAAATGAACCACAGTTACAGTACCAAGGATAAGTATGGGGATTATCGATATGGCTATGAAACTGATTATGAGTTTTTTATACATTTTTATGTTGGAAAATTTGATAAACATAAAACAACCCCAAACTTTAAAATTTTTTAAAGTATAAATCTTCAATACAATTTTTGTAAATTGAAAAAAGTCTAATTTTTCCCTCTAAAAATTTCTATTTTTTAAGGTTTTATTAAAAGGAATATTCTGATAATTTTTGAAAAAAAAAAGAAAGAGGGATTGAAGTGAACTACTTTATAAAGACATTAAAAAAACAAAAATACCTTATCATTATGATTTTCCCATTTCTTATATGGCTTATCATCTTTCGTTATATCCCTTTATGGGGATGGATTACAGCCTTTCAGAACTACAAACCAGGAATACCTATATTTCAACAGCAATGGGTTGGATTGAAATATTTTAAAGAGATGTTCTCTGACCCAGAATTTTACCTTGTCATGAGAAATACTCTTGCTATGAGTATTCTTGGACTTATTTTTGGTTTTCCTCTTCCAATAATACTTGCTATTTTAATAAATGAAATCAGAAATTCTACTTTCAAAAGAACAGTACAAACTATTTCTTACTTACCTCACTTTGTTTCGTGGGTAATAGTAGCAAGCATAGTACATGCCATGCTTGCACCTGATGGGGTTGTTAATTACCTTCTTATGAGAATTGGAATAATTGAACAACCCATACTATTTTTTGGAGAACCTAAGTATTTCTGGTGGATTGTAGTCTTCTCAGACATATGGAAAGAGCTGGGATGGAATACCATTATATTTTTAGCTGCTATGACAGCCATAAACCCAGAGTTATACGAAGCAGCAGAAGTAGATGGAGCTGGAAGATTTAGAAAAATCTGGCACATCACATTACCAGGCATAATGCCAACTATTATTTTGATACTTATATTGAGTATAGGAAATATTATAAATATTGGATTTGAAAGACAATTCCTTTTAAGAACCTCAGCTGTAAGGAATGTATCCGACGTTATAGACCTATATGCCCTTGATTATGGCATTAGAGCAGGAAGATTTTCCTTCGGTACTGCAGCAGGTATTTTTAAATCTGTTATTAGCTTAATTCTTCTTTTCTCAGCAAATAAATTAAGTAAAAAATTTACAGGGTACAAAATCATTTAGGAGGACGTGAATATGAATAGAAGTTTAGGAGATAAAATATTCGATATTATAAACCACGGAATAATGATATTATTAGTTATAATAACATTGTATCCTTTCCTATATGTTTTAGCTGTATCCCTTAATGATCCTTTTGATACAATAAAAGGTGGTATCACCATATTCCCCAGAGTATTTACCTTAGATAATTACAAAGAAATATTCAATTATCCTACAATTGGTAGAGCAACTTTAATATCAACCTTAAGAACTTTAATAGGGACTATAACCAGTGTTATTTCTACAGCTATAGTGGCCTACGTTCTTAGTAGAAAAGATTTTTTTGCAAGAAAACTTATTACTACACTGTTTGTTATCACCATGTACGTAGGAGGTGGTTTAGTACCAGAATATCTTTTGATAAGAAGTTTAGGACTAATGAATAATTTTCTTGTTTATATCCTTCCAGGACTTATAAATCCATTTAATTTTATTGTTATTAGAGCTTATATCGATACCTTACCATCAGAACTACAAGAATCAGCTATGATTGATGGTGCCAATGATTTTATTATATTCTTAAAGGTAATATTGCCTTTGTGTATACCTGTTCTTGCCACAGTTGCACTATTTGTAGCAGTAGGGCATTGGAATGCATGGTTTGATACCTATTTGTATTGTGGAGGAAATAAAAATCTTACTACCTTGCAATATGAACTTCAGAAAATCCTTGCTAACGCTGCAGCAAGTTCCACCACTATTGATTACTACAGTAACTTAGATCCTACAAGAACTATGAGAGTAACTCCCCAATCATTAAGAATGGCAATGACTATAGTAACCACATTGCCTATTGTAGTTGTGTATCCATTCTTACAAAAGTATTTTGTAAAAGGAATGACTCTTGGGGCAATAAAAAATTAAGAAAGGAGGTGTTTAAAAAGAGTAATTTACAATTAAAAAATATTCTATGAAAATTAACTCTAAAGGGGGGAAAGAATTTTATGAGGAGGACAGAAAAATTATTAGGATGGTTTTTTGCTATAGTATTAGTAATTAGCCTCATTTTCAGTGTAAGCATAAGAGAAGTAAATGCTCAAGCAAAATTATTTAAGCCCATGAATCCTACACCCGAAGCAAATAAGCCTATAACATTTAAAGTATATATAGGAGAAGTTAATCCCAATGATGACCAATTCAAAAGTCCAGTAGCCCAAAAGATAAAGGAACTCACTGGTGTAACCTTAGATATAGAATACGCACCTAACCAGGCTGCTGTAAGAGAAAAAATACAAATTATGGCAGCAAGCGGAGATTATCCAGATTTAATATATGCTAAAGGAGATCTTTCTCTTTTGAAGGATGCAGGAGCATTAATACCCCTTGATGATTTAATAGAAAAGTACGCTCCAAATATTAAAAAAGCTTATGGGGAAAACTTAAAGAGATTAAAATGGAGTAAGGAAGATCCTCATATTTACTGTCTTGGTTTAACCACAGATAATGACAGAACTCTTGATGTAAATGGTGGGTTCATGCTTCAACACAGAGTAGTTATGGAACTTGGATATCCAAGAATTAGAACTCTAAAAGATTTTGAAAATGCAATAAAAACATATTACAAAAAACATCCAACTACAGACGGACTTCCAACTATACCACTTACCTTATGTGCTGATGATTGGAGAACAGTAATAAGTGTAACAAATCCAGCATTTCAAGCTACGGGAGCTCCTGATGATGGAGAATTATATGTAGATCCTAAAACTTTAAAATGTACTTTCCATTATAAGAGAGCTATAGAGAAGGAATATTTTAGATGGCTAAATCATATGTGGAATGAAGGTCTATTAGACAAAGAAACATTCATACAAAAAGAAGATACTTATAAGGCAAAAATAGCAAGTGGAAGAGTTTTAGCACTAATTGATGCAGGATGGGCAGTAGGAGAACCATTTACAGCTTTAAGAAGATCAGGAAAATATGAATATATGTATGGATATTATCCTGTTACTGTAAGCGAGAGAATAAAACAGGCTCCACCTGATGTAAGAGTTGGATACACCGGTGGATGGGGTATAGCTATCACTAAAAGCTGTAAAGATCCTGTAAGAGCTATAAAATTTCTTGATTGGCTATGTACAGAAGATGCTAATATTTTGAGGCAATGGGGAATAGAAGGAGTACATCATACATATGTAAATGGAAAGAGACAATTCCTACCCGATGTGGATCAAGCAAGAAGAACAGATCCCTACTTCGGAAGAAAGACTGGAATAGGAGTATATGTATATCCATGGCCAAGACTTCCTAATTACTATATTGATTCTACAGGAAATCCAGTAGTTCCTGATACCACAAAAGAAGATATAAGAAAGAATTATACAGAAGTAGAAAAGAAAGTTCTTGCAGCATATAAGGTAGAAATATGGAAAGATCTATTCCCAAAAGCTGACGAATATCCTGTAAAAACATGGGGATATCTATGGATGTATCCAACACCAGATGAAGATATGAGAGCCATTGGAAATAAGCTCTTCGATTATGTAATTAAAAATATTCCAAAGGTAGTAATGGCACCTAAAAAAGATTTTGATAAAGTATGGGCTGAATTCTTAAAAGGCTTTGATGATTTAGGAGCAAAGAAATATGAAGAATATAAAACAAAACAAATAAGAGAAATGGTCGAATTTTGGAAGAAATAAAATAATGAAGGGGAGGGACTTTTTGTCTCTCCCCTTTCTAAATGATATCTATTTCTTTTACTGAGGATAATTTTGAAAGCTTTTCTACAATCTCTTCCATTTTAATCTTAGATGGCAATCTCAAAATTAAATTTAATTCTGCTATATTTTCATTTATAGAGTTTAAACCTATTTGTTTTATATTAACCTTAAGTTCCCCAAGAATAGTTCCAATTTCTCCTATAACCCCTGGCTTATCTTCTATTTTACATTTTAATATTAAATCTCTATGGGAACCTATAAATACTTTCTCAAGTTTTGTTGCTAATATGAGAACAGCTAATATAAACAAAGTAGTAAAAAAAGCAGGAAAATAAAGTCCTGCACCAACAGCCATACCTATACCTGAGACAGCCCATATACTTGCTGCTGTTGTTAAACCTTTTACAGAATGTTCATTTCTTAAAATAGTACCTGCACCTATAAAACCTATACCAGTAACCACCTGAGCAGCTATACGAGTTGGATCAGTATTTGGAAAAGCATAAGCTGAAACAATCATAAAAAGAGTAGCTCCCAGAGAAACCAGTATATGTGTTCTAAATCCAGCTGGTTTCTCTTCCTTTTCCCTTTCCCATCCTATTATGCCAGATAGTATTAAAGAAAAAATAAGTCTTTTTATAATCTCAAATTCCTGGATCATATTAAAAATTATATCATACTTTTAAAATAAATCGTTTTTCTCTGAAACTTTTTTATAGATATGAAAATTTTATTCTTTTATATGATCTATTAAAATAACTCGTGTTACTTATAGTAGTATTAAAATTTTTTTATATTATTGCATAAATTCAAAAAATAAGTTATAATTTTTTCGAAAGAAACAAAGCCCAGTCAGAATTTCCTTTCTCAAAGAAAGCCCCCTAAATAGGGGGGCTTTTTTACATCATCGTGATTTTATCCACAGCCTACTGTAACAAATACAAAGGGTGTTTTATAAAATAAAAAACCTTGTTGTAGTAGTTAGGGGTGTGGATATTGTGGATAAGTTATAAGGAGTTAAGAAATGTATGTTTTTTGGCTGTGGATAAGTTTTCCAAAGTTTTCCACATAATCAACAATTAATATTCTATCCACAAAGTTATCCACAGATTTATAAAGTTATCCACAGAGTTATCCACAACCTATCCACAAAGTTATCCACAGTTGTGGATAAAGTTAGGACAATAAAAGATGGATCTCTTTAAAAAATGGGTATGTTATAAAGTTTACAAACATTTAAAATTGTTTATTAAAGATCTATTGAAGAAGCTCTTGGAGTCGATTTAAAAGATCTTTCATAGGAGGAGCATCAAACCATTCTCTTTGGGTTATTTCGTTAGCATAAGCTTTGTATATAGAGGATATAAGGTCTTTAAGTTCTTTTGGAAGATTTGGTGGGGATCCTACCATATTTTTCCAATTAAATCTGTCTTTCTTTTTTGCTTCTTCTATTTCCTTATACCATTCAGTTTTTCTGTAATATATTCTTGCTATTTCCTTACTTATAGGTATTCCATTATAGGTAAATCTGCATTCGTCGAGAGTTCCTAAGGCATCTACTACCATGAAATTTCTCTCTGCATCAAAAGCATATTCAAATTTTCCATCCTCGTTTATTAAACTTATTTTTTCTGCCTCATGAGTTATAAGGTCATCTATAAAAAGGGTAATATTTATAAGTTTTTCAAATTCTTCCATAGTGAGGCCACTTATTTTTTGAGCTTCTTCTTTTGATAGATATCTATCATTTACCTCTAATTTTGTGGAAAAGTCTACTATTGGTTTTTCAAGTTTTTCTCCTGGTCTTGGTATCTTGTTAAGTCCAAGATCTTCCATTTTTAAACTTCCATCCTTTAATCTTCTAAATACAGAAGAACCTTCTGGAAGGGAGTTTCTATATATGACCTCTAAAGGAATGAGAAAATTATTTTTAAGGCTTTGGAAAATAGAATAGTCATAAATATTATCTTTTAATTCAGGTTTCACTACTCTTACCATTTTAAATTCAAGAATGTTAGATGTATTTTTTAGCTCAGAAAGGGATTTTACTTTATCCTCTTCTACTACTCCTATATAATGGGTTTTAATTCCCAGATTTTCTAATTTTTCAAAGAAGAAAGATGTGACTATACATATAGCTTTACCCTTATCTTCTATGAGGTCTGGCATTTCTCCATAATCAAATACAGAATATCTGTCAGAAAAGATGAATCTACCTCTACCAAGGGAATTTTCGGATGGATTCTCCAAAATTATTAAATCCTTTACACTGCCCATAAATCTCAAAACCTCTTTTAAGAGTTTTATTTTGTTTAATTATAAATATTATGTTCTTAAGTTTCAATTAAAAATGTGTTAAATTAATAACCTTATATGATATCTATATTATGGCTTCTAATTAATTTTATAAATTTGACTCATAAATGCTTTAGATATAGAATACTTAGATGTTAAGAAAAAGATTTATTTGAAAAGAGGTGTATTTTTTTCTTAGCTTTTATGATTGATGGTGAAATTGTTTCTAAAAAAAGAGGGTTAAATCCTGCTTTATTTTTGATTTTAAGTTTTGGAGCAGTAATTCTTGCAGGTACGTTACTTTTAATGTTACCTTTCTCTTCTGCAGAAGGTAAGTTTACTGATTTTCTTACTGCCTTATTCACAGCAACATCTGCTACTTGTGTAACAGGACTTGTAGTTGTTGATACAGGTACTTATTGGTCCCATTTTGGCCACTTAGTGATTCTTCTCTTAATTCAAATAGGTGGGTTAAGTTATGCTGTAATTGCAACAGGCATGATGCTTCTTTTAAATAGAAAGATACAACTTAAAGAAAGATTGTTTTTGCAGTATTCGTTAAATACTACGTCTCTTAGAGGAATTGTTTCTTTTTTAAAAAGTGTACTTATTATAGTATTTATATTTGAGTTATTGGGGGCTATTTCTTTGTTTTTTGTCTTTATTAAAGATTATTCTTTCTTAAAGAGCTTAAAATTTGCCATATTTCATTCAGTTTCTGCTTTTTGTAATGCAGGCTTTGACCTTTTAGGGGGTTTTAAAAGTTTTACAGGATATGTTTCTAATTCTCATTTAGTTTTTACAATAACATCTCTTATTGTAATTGGAGGTATAGGCTTTATTGTCATTTATGATTTTATCCAAAAATTTACTAAAAGGAAGCTACATCTTTCTCTGCATAGTAAGATGGCAATTGTTACAACAGTATTTTTAATTATTATAGGTACTATTTTTATCTTTATGCTTGAATATAATAATCCAAAGACATTGAAACCTTTAAATCTATGGTCAAAGTTTTTAGCGTCCTTTTTTCAGTCTGTTACTCCAAGAACAGCTGGTTTTAGTACTTTGGATATTGGAAAATTAAACCCTTCTACTCTTCTTTTTTTGATGGTTCTTATGTTTATTGGTGCATCTCCAGGTGGAACAGGTGGTGGTATAAAGACAGTAACTTTTTTAGTTCTTTGGTTGAGTGTAGTAGCAGTAATTTTAGAAAGGAAAAATCTTCACTTTAAAGATAGAACTATCACTTGGGATAATGTGAAAAGGGCTTATACTGTATTTTTATTGTCCATCACTCTTGTAATTTTAGGATGGTTTATTCTTCTTATAACAGAGCCATTTCCTCCTCTTTCCATTCTATTTGAAGTAGTATCTGCTTTTGGTACTGTGGGGCTTTCTACAGGAATAACTCCTTATCTTTCTCCTTTTGCTAAATTGGTTATTATTTTTATCATGTTTTTAGGAAGAGTTGGTACTGTTACTGCAGGTATGGCAATTTTGGTGCCTGTATCAAAGAGATCTCATGTTGAGTACCCAACTGAGGAGGTGAGTATAGGTTAATTTATGAAATCTTTAGCTTATAGTCTAAAAAAGGCAGGTCTTGATAAGACAAAGCTCACGAGTTTTGCAGTGATAGGTTTAGGAAGGTTTGGAGTATCGGTGGCTTTAACCCTTGAAAGAATGGGATATTCTGTAATAGCTATTGATAAAGATGAAAGTAAGGTTGAGGAAGTCAAAGATTATGTGTCTTTTGTAAGAGTTTTAGACTCAACGAACATAAATGCTTTAAGAGAGGCTGGAGTACAAAATGTAGATGTGGCCATAGTTGCTATAGCTCATGATGTGGAATCAAGTGTACTTACAGCTCTTTTGGTTAAAGAACTTGGTGTGCAATTTGTAATTGCAAGGGCTATAAGTGAGCCACATGAAAAGATTCTTGAGAAAATTGGTGTGAATTTTATTGTATATCCAGAGAGGGATATGGGAGTGAGACTTGCTCAAAGATTAGTAGCTCCAAATGTTATTGATTATATGGAGTTTTCAGCAAACGTTAAAATTTTTGAGATAGAGCCACCAGAATCAATTATAGGAAAAACAATAGAGGAATTGGAATTGAGGCGAAAATATAATTTGTCAATTTTGGCTATTCAAAGGGGAGGTAATGTTATAAGTAATATTAGTCCATCGGAAAAAATTTATAGAGGAGATATTCTATATATTATTGGTACTTTTGAAGATATGAGTGCCTTTTTACAAAAAGTATAAAAAAGCTTCCAAACAAAATTGGAGGGCTTTTGATTATTATATTCTTATAGGATTAAAGATTATTCTTAATTTGTCTACCAAAGAACTGCTTCTTTTGTAAAGCAATTCTTCTGGTACCGATAAGTTATATTTTTTGAATGTTGCAATAGATTGAAGTCTTATATCTTCTTTGTCTTTTTCAGAGAGATGCTGGCAGAATAAATCATATATAAGTACAAAAGCAGTGGCTGGAGGTATATAAACCTCAGAGATTACTCCATTTTCTATTTTAATAATCTCAGGATAGTTGGACATTTGAATGCTTATATTATTCAATTTCTCTATCACTGCCTTTTCTCCATATTTACTCTTTGCGTAGTCCAGCATATCATTAAAGACTCTTATATAAAGTTCTTTTTCTCTTTCCTCTTTCTTTATATAATCCAATCCAACATCAATCTCGTTTAATCTCTTTAAAAACTCTATAACTAAATCTCCCTTTATGATATCTCCATGTTGAGGGAGAATAAGTTCGGGAATAGGAGCCAATCTTCCAATTTGATCTATAGCAAGTCTTAAGGCTTCCTTTGTGGGCATGTAAACTTCATGGAAAAGCTTAATACCAACCCATGAATCTTTATCAGCATATATTCCTTCAGATTTTTTTGTAGATGCCCCTCCAAGGAGGTCTCCTGTAAAAAGGACCTTAAGTTTAGGATAATATACTGCATAAGCACCTCTAAAGTGACAAAAAGGAGTAGGAATAAATTGAAGACAATCATCACTATCTTTGCTAAACTTTAATTTTCTATTGGGAAGTATTTCAATGGGTTGGAACCTATCTGGATCAATATTATATCCACTTGTAAGTCTCCATGTATCCTGAGAAGTAAGATAGAAGGCTTTTTTGGAGAGGTCAAGAAGAGCAGGAACAGAAGAGGTAAGATCTGGATCTTGATGGTTTGTATAAATAATATCAATATTTTCTATTCCTATAAGATCATCAATAGCTTTTACAAAATCTTTAAAACATCTTAAAGGAAGGGGGTCAAAAAGGATGTTTAGCTTAATGTTTTGATCCAAGGGACATGATAAAAGATAGCTATTAAAATTGAAGAAAAGTTGTGGATTTTTAATAAGGTATAATCCTTCTACTATCTCATATGATCTAATATCTGCCATTTTACTTTCCTCCTTAATCTACTTAATTATTTTAAAACTTATTGTAATAATTATAACACATAAGAAAAAGTAAAGGAAAGATTCTTTGTAGATAGGATTTAGATTATATGTATTAAAAGCTCTATCATCATCTTTCTTATACAATTGTAGTATAATTATTTTCAAAAATTTAAAGAGGAGGTGTTTTATGGCACTTTTTGACCTGCCACTTTCAGAGCTTTGGAAATATTTACCTGAAAGGGAAGAGCCGGAAGATTTTGATGATTTTTGGAAAGAGACCCTTGAAGAATCAAGAAAATATCCTTTGGATCCTGTTTTTGAGAAGGTAGATTTTGGACTTGAATTGGTGGAGACCTATGATGTTACTTTTTCTGGTTATAAGGGGCAGAGGATAAAGGCATGGCTTATTGTTCCAAAGGACAGAAAGGATAAATTTCCTGGGATTGTGGAATATATTGGATATGGCGGTGGAAGGAGTTTTGCTTATGATTTTCTTTTGTGGGCTAATATGGGAGTTGTCCACTTAGTAATGGATACAAGAGGACAGGGGAGTTCATGGAGTCCTGGAGATACTCCTGATTATGATGATGCACCTTTTTATCCAGAATATCCTGGATTTATGACAAGAGGTATTTTGGACCCGAAGAAATATTATTATAGAAGGGTTTTTACAGATGCGGTAAGGGCAGTAGAAACTTTACTATCCTTTCCTCAGGTAGATAAAAATAGGGTTGGTATTACAGGGGGAAGTCAAGGAGGAGGTATAACTCTTGCTGTTGCTGGACTTTCTACCTATATTGGTATAGATCTAAAGATTGCTATGCCTGATGTTCCTTTCTTATGCCATTATAGAAGGGCTGTAGAGATTACCGATGGATATCCATATCAAGAGATAGTGCAATATTTGAAGACTCATAGAGATCATGAAGATCAAGTATTTAAAACTCTTTCCTATTTTGATGGGGTGAATTTTTCAGCAAGGGCAAAGGCTAAAGCCCTCTTTTCTGTAGGTCTTATGGATATGATATGTCCACCATCTACTGTTTTTGCAGCCTATAATCATTACAAAGGAGAAAAGGATATTAAGATTTATCCTTTTAATGGACATGAAGGTGGAGGTACCTTCCATACTTATGAGAAGATGAAATTTGTGAAGAAATATTTGATAGGTTAGTCGGAATTTTCAAGTATTTTTCTTATTATATGTAAATTATAGAGGTCTGCCATGGGAGAGTCCTTAGGAGTTTCAAGTATTAAAGGAATTCTTCTTATGGTTTCAATTTTTAATAGATTTTGGAAGGCTGTAACTCCCATGGCACCTTTTCCTACATGGGCATGCTGGTCCCTTTTTGATCCAAGGGGAAAATGGGAATCATTTATATGGATTAAAACTAATTTTTCTTGAGGTATCTTTTCAAAGAAATTATAAAAGGTTTCTCTACATACTCTCTCATTTTTGAGATTATATCCAGCTGCAAAAAGATGACATGTATCAAGACAGAAATAGATATCAGGAAATTCTTCATATACAGAGATTAAATCTTCTATTGTAGACCCCCATCCGTCTCCTTCTCCTGCACTATTTTCCATAATAAGTTTTGCCCTTTTAACTCCGTCAGTTTCAAAGATTTTTTCTAAGGCTTTTAAGAAATTTTTTTTAGCTACGTCTTTTCCCATTTTTTTACTGCTTCCTGCATGTATAACTACTCCTTCCCATTCCATTTCTTCGGCAATTTTTAATTCTTCTTTTACCTTTTTTATAGATAGATTCCATACTTTTTCATCGGAGGATGCAATGTTAACCACGTAGGGTGCATGGATGAATATGCTTGAAAAAGGAAAGGTGGGAAGTTTTTCGTTATTAGGTCTGTAGCTCCTTGGATTTCCAGAAAATATTTGAGCGGTATTTATCTTTAATAGTTTTATATCTTCCAAAATAGCTCTATCGCCTCGGAATAGATGTACTCCCAGTTTATAATCTATATTCTTTTTTATGGGGATGGCACCTCTCCTATAGGAGAGGTGCCTATTCTTATCCATGACTATTTATTTGTAACTTCCTCAAGTCTGAGGAGTCTATTCCATTCTTCTTCTAAATCCTTTTTAAGATCTTCTAATATGTGGGCGTTTTCTGGCTTTAAGAGATGGGCAAATCTTCCTTGTACCTTGATATATTCTTCAATGGGTTTAAATCCTTTTGCGGGTTTGTAATTTATTTTGTATTTTCCATCTTCTACTTCATAAAGGAACCAAGCTCCAGTTTCTACTGCAAGTCTTGATATGCTTATAGCAGAATTATCTGGTGTTCTCCATCCTCTGGGACATGTGGAGTATATGTTTAAGAAGGCAGGACCATCTGTATTTACAGCCTTTCTTACTTTTTCCATCAGATCTCTCCAGTGGCTTGGGGATGCTTGTGCCACATATCTTGCACCATTAGCTACCATCATTTCAGTAAGATTTTTTCTCTTTTGAGGTTTACCAGGAATAACTCTTCCAGCTGGAGAGGTTGTGGTAAAGGCTCCTCTTGGGGTTGCACCAGATCTTTGTATACCTGTATTCATGTAAGCTTCATTGTTGTAGCATATATATACAGCCCTGTGGCCTCTTTCAATGGCGCCAGAAAGGGCTTGGAGACCAATATCATAGGTACCACCATCACCTGAGAAGCTTAAAAATCTTATCTCTCTATTTATTTCTCCCTTTTTCTTTAAAGCTCTATAAGCTGCCTCAACTCCTGATATGGTAGCAGCTGCATTTTCAAAGGCGCTATGAATCCATGGTACATTCCATGCTGTGAAAGGGAATATGGTGGTTGCTACTTCAAGACATCCTGTAGCGTTTGCTACTACCACTGGTTCGTCTATGGCATTTAATATCATTCTTACAATAATGCTGGCACCACAACCTGCACATAATCTATGTCCACTTACTAATCTCTCTTCTTTTAATGCTAATTCTCTGAGATTTATTGCCATTTTTAGCACCTCCTATTCTCTTACTCCGATGTAGGTAAGAGGATTTGGCTTACCCTTCTTACCTATCTCCATAAGTTCTTCAAATACCTTTTCTATATGGTTTGTGGTGATGTCTCTTCCACCAAGACCATATACATAGGCTTGGGCTATTGGTCTCTTATCGAAATGATACATGGCAGATGTGATCTCATGATAGAGAGGTCCTCCAAAGGATCCTGGTACCATGCTTCTATCAAGGATTCCTACTACTTTTACATCCTTTAATGCATTGACAATGTCCTCGGTGGGGAATGGCCTAAAAACTCTTATTTTAAGGAGTCCTACAGGAAGCCCTTTTTCTCTAAGGCTATCTACCACTTCTCTTGCTGTACCTACTGTAGAACTCATAGCTACTATAACATATTCAGCTCCATCCATCTTATATTTTTCAATCACATCATAGTATCTTCCTGTAAGATCTCCATATTCCTTTCCTACCTTTTTGATAATGGGGAGAGAATTTTCAATAGCATGTGCTTGGGCTACTTTAAACTCAAAGTAGGAGTCGGTAAGGGCAAGGGGTCCAACAGAGATAGGATTATCCACGTCAAGTAGAGTATATTTTGGTTTATATTTTCCAACAAAATTTCTAACCACCTCATCATCAAGAAGCTCAATGGTTTCTACAGAATGACTTGTGATAAAACCATCATATCCTACCATTACAGGTAATCTTACATTTTCATTTTCTGCAATCTTTACTGCTTGGAATATATTATCATATATTTCTTGTACATTTTCAGAGAAGATTTGTATCCATCCGGAATCTCTTGCTCCCATAGCATCGCTGTGATCTCCATGAATGTTAATAGGAGCAGATAAAGCTCTGTTTGCAACTGTCATTATGATAGGTAGCCTTAAGGATGCCGCTATATAAAGCATCTCCCACATGAGGGCTAAACCCTGAGATGCTGTAGATGTCATAACTCTTGCTCCAGCAGCAGATGCTCCGACACAGGCACTCATAGCACTGTGTTCGCTTTCCACAGGTACAAATTCGGTATCTACTTCTCCGTTTGCCACATATTCAGAAAATTTTTGTACCACCTCAGTAGATGGAGTTATAGGATAAGCAGCTACTACGTCAGGATTTATTTGTTTGAAAGCTAATGCTGCTGCCTCATTTCCCTCTATAGCAATTTTTCTAACTTGGGTTTTCATCTTCTTCCCTCCTTTACTTTTCTTCTTCTTTCATGGTTATGGCTTTTACAGGGCATTCTGCTGCACAGACTCCACAGCCTTTACAATAATCATAATCAATGTATACTTTTTGCCCATCAAATTTTACTGCAGAATCTGGGCAGAAGAGCCAGCAAAACATACATGTAGTACATTTATTGTAATCTATTTCTGGTTTAAAGGTTCTCCAATCTCCAGTTTTATACTCTTTAGATGTAGATGCTGGAAGGATTGGACCCGAATTAACTAATTCTTTCCATCCTGGAAGTTTCATTCTCCTTTTACCTCCTCGTAAGCTCTTTTTATAGCTTGAAGGTTACCCTCGATAACCTCGGGTTTAAATTTCCCTTCAAATTTCTTTTTCAATTGATCGAGTACATCTTCTAAGGAAATTATTGGAACTACTCTTATAAGGGCTCCAAGCATTGGGGTATTTGGTATTGGCCTTCCAATAGTTTGAAGAGCTATACCAGTAGCATCTACGGTATAGATTTTCCTATCTGAGATTCCAAGATCTTTTCTAACCTCCTTAGGATCTTGAGTGGTATTTACAATGATGATCCCATCAGAAGGTAGCCCTTCTAATACATTTACTTTTCCTATTAGACTTTTATCAAGAACTACCACTACGTCTGGATTGTATACTTGGCTGTGTATTCTTATAGGTTTATCACTTATCCTTGTATAGGCCTTCATAGGTGCTCCGGTTCTTTCTGGACCATATTCAGGGAAGGCTTGTATAAATTTTCCAGCCTCCATGGCTGTTTCAGCAAGGAGATAGGAAGCGGTCTTTGCTCCTTGCCCTGCTCTAGCATGCCAGCGAACTTCTAACATATCCTTCATACTTCAACCTCCTTTTTTTAAAAATTTATTTTCAGTTCCTGTCTTCCATCTATAGCATGGATTAAGGTAATTTCATCAGCAAAATCAAGCTCTGTTCCTGCAGGAAGTCCATGGGCAAGACGAGTAACTTTTATTTTATAAGGGATTAAAAGACGAGCTATATAAAGGGCAGTTGCTTCTCCTTCTGGGGTAGAGTCAGTAGCTAGTATTACTTCCTCTATATTTCCCTTTTTAACCTTTTCTATTAGTTCATTTATTCTTAAATCTTCTGGAAATACACCATCAAGGGGAGATATAAGTCCTCCAAGGACATGGTAAACTCCCTCAAAATGTGATGTCTTTTCTATAGCCCATACGTCTTTTGGATCTGCCACTACACAGATAATAGATTGCTCTCTATCTGGATTAGAGCATATTTCACATGGATCCTTTTCGGTGAGATTATAACATATAGAACAATATTTTGTTTGTTTTTTAACCCTTAAGATGGTGTTTGCTAAATGCTCTACATTCTCTTGGGGTTGTTTTATAAGGTAAAAGGCTATCCTTTGAGCTGACTTAGGCCCAATACCAGGTATCTTTTTTAGCTCATCAATGAGCTGTTCAAATAAGCTTTTTTCATGCATATTTTAGAAAAGTCCAGGAGGAAAAGGAAGTCCATCAGTGAGACTTCCCATTTTTTCAGCTGCCTTTTCTTTTGCCTTTGTAAGGGCATCTCTTAAGGCAGCTGAGATGAGATCCTCCAATACATCTACCTCCTCTTTATTAACTACTTCGGGATCTATTTTTACTTCTTTTACTTCCTCTTTCGCAGTCATTACTATTTTTACTACTCCACCACCTGCTGTACCTTCAACTAAGGTCTGTTCAAGTTCTTGATCAATTTTGGCCATTTTTTCTTGTATCTTCTTAAGTTGTTTCATGGCTTCAAATGGATTTCCTTTCACTTTATCCCTCCTATTCTAAGGTTTTTCCCTTAAAGAAGTTTCTTATCTCCTCAGTAGAAAGGTTCTCCTCTTTCTTACTGGAAATTTTGGGATTGTCTAAAATTAGATCATCTTCCATGGTAATAAATTTTACAGGAATCTGTACCCCATAAACCTCTCTTATTTTTTCTTCTACTACACTTCTATTTGGTCTTTCTTCTAATCTCTCTTTAAGGAATGATAATGTCTTGGGAAGGCCAAGAACTAATCTTCCTTCCTCATCAATTCCTACAATTCTTGCCTCTCTAAGCATGGCTTCTAAGGATACTTTTTTCTTCTTTACTCTTTCTAATACAGTTGTCCATTTATCCTTGACAACCTCTATATCTATACCTTTTTCTTCTGATTTCTTTTCTTCTTTTACTGGTTCTTGCTTTTTAACTTCTACCTTCTTTTCTTCTTTCTCTAATGGTGCTTCTAAAATTACTTCTCCACCTTCTGGTTTTATGAAGAGAGGAATTAGAAGCATTTCCATAACTAAGGGGGCGTTGGTAAGGTCTCTAAGTCTATTTTCTAAGATAAGAAGCTGATCAATTATTTCTTGTAATCTTTTTATGGTATATAGTTTCGTTTCCTCTATAAGTTCGTCATATTCTTCCTGAGTAAGGGAGAGAATATTTCCAACCCTTGGATCTGCCTTAAGAAGAAGTAAATTTCTAAAATGCCGTAAAAGATCCCTTGCAAATTGTTGTGGGTTTTTACCCATCTGAAATATCTGTTGAAGAAGACTGTAACCTTCTGCTAAGTTATATTCTCCAAGGGCCTTTGCAAAGGTATAAGTAAATTCATAGGTGGGAAGACCAAGAAGGTTTCTTGCAAGTTCTTCATTGATCTCTTGATCTCCATATACCAAGAGCTGTTCAAGAAGACTAATGGAATCTCTTAAGGAGCCTTGAGCTTGTAAGGCAATGAGTTTTAATGCTCCTTCTGTTATTTTAGCCCCTTCTTTCTCTGCAATTTTTGCCAATTGTTTAACTATCTCATCCCTTGTTAATCTTCTAAAGTCAAATCTTTGACATCGGGAAAGAATAGTTAAAGGTATCTTTTGAGGCTCAGTGGTTGCCATGATAAATACTACGTGATCTGGAGGCTCTTCCAATATCTTTAATAGGGCATTAAAGGCTTCATTTGTTAACATGTGGACTTCGTCTATGATATATACCTTATATCTATCCCTTACAGGTAAGAGTCTTGCTTTCTCTCTGATATCCCTTATCTCATCTATTCCACGATTAGAGGCAGCATCTATCTCAATTACATCTATGCTTCTTCCTTCTGAAATTTCCATACAAGAGGCACACTTTAAACATGGGGTTGGTGTCGGACCTTCTGCACAATTAAGGGATTTTGCTAAGATTCTTGCAACAGTGGTCTTTCCTGTACCTCTTGGCCCTGCAAAGAGGTAGGCATGACCTATATGGTTGTACTTAAGACTGTTTTGTAATGTTATTACTATATGTTCTTGGCCTACAACTTCTTCAAAGGTTTGAGGCCTATATTTTCTATATAATGCTAATGGCATCTTAACTCACCTTCGATCCTGGGTCTACCTCCTTTTCAGGAGTCAATATGGCAAGGCGACCCTTCGAATCCTTGGCTGCAAGAAGCATACCTTGAGATTCGTATCCTCTTATTTTGGCCGGCTGTAGATTATACACCACAATGATTTCCCTTCCTACCATATCTTCAGGTTTGTAATGTTCTGCAATTCCTGCTACTATTTGTCTTTTTTCGTCCCCTAAATCAATCTCCAAAAGAAGCAATTTATCGCTATTTTCAACCTTTCTTGCTGATAATACTTTGGCTACTCTGAGATCTATCTTTTTGAATTCCTCAATAGGGATCTTTGGCTCTTCTTTAACTTCTTCTTTCTCTTCCTTTTCCTTTCTTTCTACTCTTGGGAATAAGATTTTACCTTTATTTAGTTTCTGCCCTACCGGGATCTTAACATCCTTAATAAGGTCCCAAGAGAATTGTGGATCTTGATATCCTAACTGCTCTTGTATTTTAACAGCTGAGTCAGGTATAAAGGCATAAAGGAGAATAGATATTCTTCTCAAAGTTTCTAAAAGGGTATAGATTACGGTATTTAATCTTTCTTTATCGGATGTTAAGTTCCAAGGAGCTTGTTGATCTATGTATCTATTGGCATCTTGAATAACTTCCCAAATACAACTAAGGGCAGATGAGGGGTTGAATTTTTCCATTTCATCTTCTACTCTTTTTGCCATTTCTTCTGTTTTTTCCAATAAGGCTTTATCTTCTTCTTTCATTTCTGATGGGTTTGGCACTTTCCCTTCACTATATTTTTCTGCCACTGTAAGCACCCTATTTAAAAGATTTCCAAGATCGTTGGCAAGATCTGAAGTATATCTTCTGTGGAAAGCTTCATCACTATATTCCCCATCTAATCCTAAGGGGACTTCTCTAAGTAAGAAGTATCTTAAGGCATCTACCCCATAAATATTAATTAATTCATGAGGATCTACTTTGTTTCCTTTTGATTTTGATATTTTTCCACCCTTTATGGTCCAGAATCCATGAGCAAGGACAGTTTTTGGCAATGGAATATTTAGAGCCATGAGGATGGCAGGCCATATGATAGCATGGAATCTTAAAATATCTTTGCCTATAAGATGTACATCTGCAGGCCAATATCTTCTAAATTTTGTATCATCATCACTTAAATATCCAAGGGCACTTATATAATTTACCAGCGCATCAAACCATACATATACTGTATGCTTTGGATCAAAGGGTACAGGTATTCCCCATTTTACCGTAGTTCTTGTAGCACTTATATCTTTCAATCCACTTTTTATAAAGCTTATTACTTCATTTTTCCTTGACTCGGGGTACACAAATTCTGGATGTTCCTCAATGTATTTTAAGAGAGCGGGACCAAACTCGGATAATTTGAAATAGTAGGTTTCTTCTTCTAAAAATTCCACAGGTCTTCCACAATTGGGACAGTTACCATCATGGAGTTCCTCTTTTTGATAGAATGTTTCACAGGGGGTGCAATACCATCCTGCATAGGTACCTTTGTATAGATACCCATTGTCATATAGCTTTTGAAATACCTTTTGTACTACTTCTTCATGTCTTTTCTGGGTTGTTCTTATAAAATCATCATTTGTTATTCCAATTTTTTTCCATGTATCTAAAAACTTCTGGGCCATCATATCTACATATTCTTGAGGAGAATAGCCTTTTTCTTGGGCGGTTCTTGCTAATTTTTGGCCATGCTCATCAAGGCCGGTTAAGAAAAAGACATCATAATCTTTTAGCCTATAAAATCGGGCAAAGGTATCCGCAACGATCGTAGTATATACAGTCCCAATATGGGGTTCAGAATTTGAATAATATATGGGAGTTGTTATATAGAATTTATTCTTTTTCAAGGTCTTTCGCTCCTTTCATTCCTATAAATTCCTTGATAATAATACTACTTACAAAAATGTATGTCAAATTTTTAAAAATTTATAGTACCTTTTACACCTATCTGATAAATAGAAAGAAATTGGTCATTTAATATATTATATACATATTTTATGTAAAAAATATTATCTTTTAGCTTAGAAGGAGAATAGGAAAAGGATAGAGTATATTTATTGGCAGAATTACTATAACCTTCATGGGAAAGTGAAAATTCATTCTTTCCTTCGAAATAATTAAAGGATATAGATAGACTTTGGAGATTTGTTCTATAAAGGCCAAGGTTATAGGATGCTGATTTCCAGTTTTGGGATATACTCCCCTTTAATTCCCATGTGTTAAATTTTCTTTTTAGGTTTAGATTATAACCTATATTTTGGAAGTAGTTATTAGAATAGTCATTTCTGTAGTAATCAATGCCTAAATTGGCTTCGTAAGGTGCAAGGTATAGTTTCAAAGTAATATTTGAGGATAAAATTCTTCTACCTTCTATTTCATTGTAATAGAGGCCAAAGTATAAAGAGGAAGGATTGAAGTAATAAGTAGCATTTAGAGAAATATTATTTTTTATTTTCCCAAGGTAAGTATTTCCTGTAATATTTATCCAAAGGGAGGGAAGAATCATGCCGTAAGTGGAAAGTGAAAGTACTTTATCTTCCTTTAGATCTTTTAGGATTTTTTGATAAGACAAAGAGAGAGAAAGGTTTTGGAATTTTAGCTTTAGGCTAAAAGTATCAGTTTTTGTAATACTCTTGAAAGGAATATAGGCTTTATAATTTACAGTTATGGTGAGTCCAGAGGGTGGAGGATTTTTCCCATTTTCATCCTCAAATAATATATTTAATAGATTTTCCTCTATGGTATAGCTTACGGTATAGGTTTCATAAGTACCGTCTGGTAGATAATATGTAAAGGTCCCATTATTTTCCACATATACATTGTTTATATAAATAGAGATATCTTGAACAGGTACATAATTGAGCTCAAAAATTGAATTGTATCCATCGGTGATAAAATTTTGGGTAATATTTATTGGAGAGGAGGGATTTAAATTTATATTTTCTTTGTAGATTTCTCCAAAACCTATTTCCCATGATCTGTTTGATATGGTGATTCCTGCATTTTGCTGGTTTTCTTCTAAAATAGAGCCAGATGAATTTATATTTTTCTTAGATACGGATATATAAAGCTGGGTGTTGTCCGTTTTTGGTTGAAAACTGTAAGAATAGGTACTTGCTATATAGTTTTGGGAGATTTCTTTTTGATATCCAAGATTTAAAAAGGCTTTTGTATATGTAAAAAATATTCCATTGGTAATATTGTCCTTTTCCTTTTTATAAGATAAAAGGATATTAGAAGAATATATATTCCATTTTGCATTACTTATAATTTTTTCTCCATCTTTTCCTTTAGAGAAGTTAAAAAGAAGATCTATGAAAGAGGGATTTAATTTTAAGTTTAAAGAATAGATTTTTTCTCCTGAAGTAAGATTTAGGTTTCCTAATACTTGAGGTATATATGGATAATTTTTATCTCCAAATAGGTATTCAAAGTTTATATTCAATATTGGTAGTGTTAACGAATATTTTATATAATCTGCATATCCAGAATAAATCTCGTCTAAGAAGGAAAAAGCTCTTCTTATTTCTAAGGATTGGAAATTCTTTTTAAATATAATATTCCCTTCTAAAAATCTTCTATTAGTTTTAGTATTTGTATCTTGTAGATTTATAAAATTCATGCCAATAAGACTATAAGATAGACTAAATCCATATAGATTATATATCTCTTGAAATCCTGAGGCCTCATATTCTATAAGTAATTCATCATCTTGGGATATAGGGAAGCTAAAATATAAAATCCCATAGGTATAGTCTATAATATAATCTGTATCTCTTTCTAAGGATTTTCCATTTAAAAAGACCCTTTCTTTATTTGGTACAAGAAAGAAGTCCCCTATGAAATAGGGACCCTCTGAATTATTGCCATATATTTTAGCTATCTTCTTTTTGCTCTCAATCTGGGATACTACAAAAAGTATATTTGACTTATCGTTTTTATAGTTCACATATATTCCATTAAGGATTTTATTGTGAAGGGTTAGAGGAGATAGGGATAAAGATAAATTATTACTAAAATATAGAAGAACCTTATAGGTGTCTATGGAAAGGTTTATTTTTTCTACAGGTTGAGAGAGATAATTAAAGGATAGAGATAGATTTGGTAAGAGATAGTTTAATGAAAATTGAGAGTTTTGTGAGAGGTATAATCCCTCTTTTATATCTGAAGAAAGGTAATTAAGAGAAGTTTCTCCTAAAAAGTAAGAGTAATAAAGATTTAAGTTTAAGTTTCCTCTAAGATCTAAGCTTTGAGGATGAGATATGTTAAGTAATATGATAATAAAAGTGACAAAAATTATTGTTCTCTTCATAAATTTAATATTATTATACTATATAATATAAAAATACTATATAATATAAAAGGGTATATGTAGAAATAAGGAGATCGTTTTTTAATGAAAGATGATTTGGAATTTGAATTTTCTGTTTTAATAACAGATTTACATGGAAAAATTCTTAATTGTAATAAGAGTTTTGAAGAGTTGTCTGGTTACTCCAAGGAAGAATTGAAGGGGGTAGATATTGAAGAAGTATTAAAGAAAGATAATCTTTTAACTAAGAATGGAAATAAGGTAACTATACATTACCATGTGTTTCCCATTGTAAAAGAGGATCTTTCTGTTTATGTACTCTATGATGTTAAAAAGTTAAAAGAGATTTATGAAGAAAACCTGATGATCTTTCAGGAGGCACCTGTTCCTATTATTGAGCTTGATATTGAGAATCTTATGGTTTATTTCGACACTTTAAGGAGAATTGTAGGAGAGAATCTTGAGGCCTATTTTAATACATATCCCGAGGCCATATTTGAATTCATACATAAGATAAAACTCGTTAGGATGAATAATGTTTTTGAAAAGGAGTATGTGGGTTTTTCCTTTGAAAATTTTAAAGAAAATTTCTTTAATTATTTTACTGCTCAAAATCTTGATATTGTAAAAAGGGAGATTATTAAGTTTTACAAAGGAGATAAAAAGTTGGATTTTGAACTTGAAGCCTATGATCCAAGTTATGGGATTAGAGATTTGAGATGCATTATATCTATCTTTGAGGAAAAGAAGGCTGTGGCATATATTGTAGATGTTACGGAACAAAAGCATCTTCAAAAAGAGTTAAAAAATTCAGTTTCTAAATTGGAACGTTATTCCCAACAGATAATAAAAACCCTATCTTCAATTATAGAGCACAAAGATCCTTATACAGCCAACCATCAAAGAAGGGTTGCAGAGCTTTCTAAAAGAATAGCTCAAGAGATGGGGTTTTCAAAGGAAAAGATAAATGCAATTTACATAGGGGCTCTACTTCATGATATTGGTAAGATTGCAATTCCTACGGAGATATTAAATAAACCAGGAAAACTTACTCCTATTGAGTTTGAGATTGTGAAGACGCATCCTTTTAAAGGATATGATATCCTAAAAAATATAGATTTTCCTCCAGAGGTTTTAGATATTGTGTATCACCATCATGAAAGGCTTGATGGTACAGGTTATCCTGATGGATTAAAGAATGGAGATATAAGTCTGGAAGTGGGCATAATATCAGTGTCGGATGTGGTAGATGCTATGTCATCTCATAGGCCTTATCGTCCTCCTCTTGGTATTGATACAGCCCTTTCTGAAATAGAAAAGTGGAAAGGTATAAAGTATTATGAAGAAGTGGTAGATATTTGTATAAGGCTATTTAGGGAAAAGGGTTTTAACCTTTCTTAATAACAAGTTGTAAAGAAGGTATCTCTTTATAAGTTATATAGGTGGCGATAATTTCTAATTCCTCTTCCTTAGATATTAATTTTCCTTTTAGATTGAAGCTTTTATTTTCATGATTTTGAAGAAGAAGTGCCTTAAATTTGGCAAAATAAAGGGGAGTAAAGGATAAAAGATCAGTAATTTTTTTCCCTATAATTTCTTCTTTTTTTATATTGAAAAAGGATAATGCATATGAATTAGTAGAGATAATCTCTTCATTATCTTTTCTAATTACTATAATGGGAGCAGGAATTCCTTCAATAAGAACATCATATTCACTTTCTTGTTCTTTTATCTTAGTGATCTCTTTGCTTAATTTATCTATGGTGTTTTTAAGTTCTTTTATTTCTAAACTTTCTTCAAATTTTTTCTCATACACTGATAAAAGTAAATTTAATATTTGGATTTGGGATGTATTTAATCGATATCTTTTACCGAAAAGAGTAAACTCTATAGATGGTTCAATAATTCCAGTTTTTCTTAGCTCTTTCAAAGACAATAGATATTGGAGGGTAGAGATTAGGTAATTAGCATTATAGGGCTTCATTATGAAACCATCTGCTCCCACTTTTATCCCTTCCACAATATCTTTGGGATCAGATAGGGAGGTAAGGAGAATAAAAGTTATATCTTTTGTCTTTTCGTTTTGCTTAACAATTTGGCAGAGTTGGAAGCCATTAAGCTCTGGCATTATTACATCGGAGATTATGGCTTTGGGAGAGTGATCTTTAAGGATTTCTAAAGCCTCTTTTCCATTTAAAGCAACAAAAGAAGAGTATCCATATTTGCTGAGAATTCTTCTTAGATGCTCTGCTTGGGCTGGCGAATCTTCTACTATTAATACTTCCTTCTCTTCTTCCATATATTATCAATACGAGTATAGTGTTTTGTTTTTTATTTTAATTGAAAACTTGAAAATTTCAATAGGAGATCCTCCTTTTTTATATATTATTCAATGCTAGTTAATATTTAGTTAATATAGTTGACTATATCTACCTAAAAATTATATAATATTAATCAAAAAAATTAGGGGGGAATTTTAAATGAGAAGATTAATTTGTTTGCTATCCACGATATTTCTTATTTTGTTCCTTTTTAATTCTTCTTTTCCAAAAGATGGCTATTTTTTAGTAGGAACCTATATTAGGACATGGCCCTTGGGAGATACAGAGGAGGAAATAAGTAAGGGAATATATTGGAAGGGAGATGATTTAAACCTTAAGGGAGTTGATGAGTTAATTATTGCCTTTGGATTGATAAGAAATGGCTCTGAAATATTTATACCTGATGTGGAAATGGGTTTTGATTTAAAATCAGAGGTAAAGAAATTAAGGGAAAGATATAAAGATTTAAAGATAATAATTTCGGTAGGTGGGTGGGGAGCAGAAGGATTTTCAGATATGGCTAATGATCCTAAATTAAGAGCTGAGTTTTGTGTTAATGCTAAGAAAATGATCTTGGATTATGGTTTTGATGGTATTGATATTGATTGGGAATATCCTGTGGGTCCTGACTGGGGTCTTCCTATAAGGACAAGGCCAGAAGATAGGGAAAATTATGTGATTTTACTTAAGGAATTAAGGGATATGCTTTTAAATCTTTCAGAAACTACTGGTAAAAATTATTCCTTATCTGTTGCAGTTCCTGCCTCTCCATGGTTTCTCCAAAAAAATGATGTAGTGGCAGTTTCTAAGATAGTAGATCATTTGAAGGTCATGAGTTATGACTACTATGGATCTTGGAGCTCTACTACAGGGCACCATGCAAATCTTTATAACAATCCAAAGGATCCTGCTTGGGGAGGATGGAGTACTGATCAGGCAATAAAACTTTATCTAAATGTGGTTCCTCCAGAGAAGATACTATTAGGAGTACCTTTTTATGGAAGAGGCTGGAAAGGAGTTAAGAATGAGAATAATGGATTATTCCAACCATATAAGGAGAGTATAGATGCTATTTCTTGGGATGGGATAAAAAAGCTTATAAGTAGTGGAAAATTTAAGAGATATTGGGATGATGTTGCTAAGGCTCCATATCTCTTTGATGGAGATACCTTTATTACATATATGGATAAGGAAGCATTAGAGTATGTTATTGACTATGTAAAAAGAAATAGGCTTGGTGGAATTTTTGCTTGGGAATATGCTCATGATATGAAAGGAGAGCTTTTAGAATATATATTTTCTAAGAGATAATTTAGATGATAAAGATTTTTTCCTTGGGTATGTATGAAGAAACATTATCGATTAAGAAGTTTATCATTTCTTTTTTAAGCCCGTAAGGATAGGTATAGGCGTTGTCACCCTCTTCGTAAGGGAAGAGGGTGACCTCATTTATAAAGATTTTTTTCATTCTTTTGAAATAATCTTTTGGGATTCTAAAGACCCCTATGGATAGATCATAGATCTTAGATGGATCAATTTCTTGAAATATTCTTTGCACAAATCTTTGATATATCTCTTTATAATCTTCCACATAAATAAGGGGATC
>CAZZIO010000023.1:0-2584 GCA_964654465.1 uncultured Dictyoglomota bacterium | reverse complement strand
ATGAGAAATATCTACTCCTATCTCCTTTAGTACTTCTATAGCCAGAGGATTTACCTTAGAGGGATTAGTTCCTGCAGAAAAAGCTTGAAACCTATCTCCATACAAAGCATTCATAATACCTTCTGCCATCTGTGATCTTGCGGAGTTATGGGTACATATAAAAAGAACACGCTTTTTATCCATTGAATCACCTCTTGTTCAAGATTTTTATAGCCTCCTCTCCCGTACAATGATATGGGATTATATTCTCAATGTCAAATTTTTGAAGGCTATTTATTACTTTTTCTATTTTAGGAAAGGTAGATTTATAAAGATGAAAACCCCCTATAAGAAGCTTTATTCTCTTATTAAATTTCTTTATTGCATACTCCACTATATTAACAATTCCCCTATGAGCACATCCTGTGATCAAAGTTATACCGTCTCCCTCATCTATCACTAAATTTAATTCTTCTTCAAAAAAATCTCTCTCTTTTTTGTCTCCTTTTAACACATAAAAATAAGGATCTGGTTCTTCAAAATTATTTCTAAAAGGTACAGGACCAAATACAAAAACATTATCAAAAATCTCCATAACTTCATCTTTAACGATAACAAAATCTAAAAATTCTTTTAAATTTTCCCAATTTATTCCCGTAAATCTATCATTACTATATTTTGGGAAAAAAGCTTCTTCTCTAAGAATAACTTTATATTTCTTATTAAAAGGCAAAAGATGTTTTAGGCCTTCTGAATGGTCATAATGCCCATGACTTATAACTATACTTTCAACTTTTGATAAGTCTTTCCCTAATATATTTGCATTCCTAATAAATATATCACTTGCACCTGTATCAAAAAGGAGGGCTTTCCCCTCCCATTCAATTAATACGGAGAATCCATGCTCTGAAAAGAGAGGAGAAGAAAGCCTATCATCACATAAGACTGTTATTTTAGTCAAGGAGCTCTGAAACATTTCTAAGTTGACCCTTTAAATAGAGCTCTATAGCTTTATCTACATCAGTCTCATCAGTCACATAAACTTCTATTCCAGCAGAAGTTAAATCATCATAAAGTCTTCTACCCATTCCATGAGATATTACAGCTTTACAATCTCTTAAATTTTCAATAATAGCTACATGAGTGTCATATTGATGATGAAGTCCCCTTTCACGTAAACCTCTTGCATGTCCAGTGAAAGTATTTGGAATATATTCTCTGCTTTTTACCTCACCATTTTCTATCTCAAAAATCACAAAACCCCTTGTTCTACCAAAATGAGAGGAAATAGTCTTTCCATCGTCGGAAGCAACTGCAATCTTCATAATATCTACCTCCCTTTTAAAAAATTTTCAATCTTATCAGTAATATCCAAAAATATCCTTGTAATTTCAGAATTTTTATCTTCTAAAATAAAAGGCACTCCTTTATCACCACTCTCACTAATCCTTGGATCTAAAGGTATCTTACCCAAAAAAGGGACTTTTAAATCTCTTGCAATTTTCTCTCCAGCCCCACTTCCAAGAATATCCACCCTTGTTCCACAATGAGGACAGACAAAACCACTCATATTCTCTACTATTCCTATTACTGGCAAATTAAGAGCCTTTGCAAAGTTTACTGATCTTCTAACTACCCTTTCTGAAACCCCTGAAGGTATGGTTACAATAATAGCACCATCTAGATCTGGAAGTTCTTGAGCTATACTTAATGGTTCGTCTCCTGTACCTGGGGGGAGATCAATTATCAAATATTCAAGTTCTCCCCAGATAATATCTGATAAAAATTGCCTAATTAGTTGAGCTTTTAATGGTCCTCTCCAGATAATTGGAGAATCTTCATCTTGCACTACAAATCCAGCAGAAGCTACTTTAATCCCTAAGGGGCCTTCCACAGGAAGAATTCCTTCATCAGATTGATATAATCTCTCTGCTGTAATATTAAATAATTTTGGGATACTGTATCCGTGTATATCAGCGTCTAATATCCCCACTTTTCCTTCAGATCTCTTCATAGCAAAAGCTATAGAGAGATTTGCAGAAAATGTACTTTTTCCTACTCCACCTTTCCCACTCATTATTACAATTTTATGTTGAATTTTACTCATTTTTTCTTTCATCTTTTCTTTTTCTTTATTAAAATCCTCACTTTTCATTCTTCCTTCTCCTCTATTAATCTATGATGATAGGATCCTTCTCTTATAAGAGCAGAGCCACAATTGGGACATCTCTCATCTCTGCAGGGAATCCCCTGGGTATGTATCTTTCTATACCCGCATTTAGGACATATACAAAAACCCTCAGAACCTAAGCCACTATGATCATGTATATGCTTCTTCATGCATAAATCACCTCTCTTCATTTTAGATTTACAAAATATTCAACTATGAAGAAATAAGGCAATTATAAGATAAATATCCCCAACATCCATTTCTAAACTCCTTCCTTAAATAAGTTAAATGTTTTTTACCTTTTATAAGGGGCGGGATAAACCCCGCCCCTTTCTTTTACTTAAGTTCTTCCAAGTGTCTCTTTATATCCTCAAGATCAGCCTCAAGATCTTTTTTCCAAGCTTCCAAAAGTTCCTTTTCTTCCTCCTTGGTAAG
>CAZZIO010000022.1:0-116314 GCA_964654465.1 uncultured Dictyoglomota bacterium | reverse complement strand
GATATCTAAATTGTAGTTTTCTCCAGCTGAAAATACTCCTTCTAAGATACTCCATTGATAATTATAGAGATTATCTACTATTACTCCTATTTTCATTCTGCTCATCAAAGTTCCCCCTTAAAACTAATTATAGAATATTGCTTACCCCCTAAACTTTTTGCCTCATACATAGCCAAATCTGCAAAATTTATAAGTTTTTCAAGCTCTATTGTAGTATCTGGATATACCGCAATGCCTATACTTATACTAAGATAAATTCTAGCCTTATTAGGAGAAAAAAGCTCTATTTTATCCACATTTTTGATTAGTTTATTTGCCACTTTAATTGTATTTTTTAAATTTGTCTCAGGAAGAATAATGATAAATTCATCCCCACCATATCTTCCCACAATATCCACTTTTCTACAAGATTCTCTTAATATTTTGCCCACTGTTTTTAATACTTCATCTCCAAAGCTATGTCCAAAGGTATCATTTACCATTTTGAAATTGTCCAAATCTATAACCATAACAGATAAAGGACGATTATATCTTTTAGATCTTTCAATTTCTCTTTGTAGGATCTCATCTAATGCTCTCCTATTAGGTAGGCTAGTTAATGGGTCAGTAATAGCTAATTTTTTTAATTCTTCAATTATTAAAGCACCTTTAATACCGCCACTTATTTCTGCTCTGAGTATCTCATAGATTACTCCCTTTTTAGGCCCATATTCAAATACTATATATCCCAAATGGTCATTTTCAACAAAGAGAGGTTCGAGGACAAGATTTAATCTCCTTTTAGGTAGTAAAGATTCTGGTATAATTTCTTCTATATCAAATATGCCTTTTTCTTTTGTTTTTATATTTCCATCTACTACCGATAGAATATTTTTGACTTTTTTATAGTTTGAATCTTTTTGATACATAAATATATAGAAAGTATTTAAATCTATTTCTGGTAATCTATAGCTTACCCTATTTAAAATTTCATCCATTTGAAGAGTAGATAGAAGGTCAGCTCCAATATATCCTAAATGATCAATTAAATCATTGGTTTTGAAAATCTCATGTTTTAATTTTTTTTCTTTATAATCTTTTAAAACGTTAATTGATTGTAAAATAAGGTTTTTGGCTTTTTGATGAAGAGAATTTTCAAAGTGCATATCAATAAAAGAATTAATATTATTAAAAGTTTCTTCCAATAACTCAGTATCTACATTATTATTTAACAATAAACTTTCTATTTCGGTAATAAAGTTTTCTTCAGTTCCGATGACACTATTATAAAATTTTTTTATTATATTTTTTATCCATTTAATATTTCGAGGGCTTTTTGTTTCTATATTTGAAATCAAATATTCATTTAATAGAGAATAAAAATCCTCTTTATCCTTTTTGAGATCAAAAATTTTCGACCAAACTTTTTCTTCTTTTTTTGATAGTCTAATATAAAATCTTGTACAACCACAAGACTCACGGATTGTCATTTTTGTGGGTATTTCTATCTTTTTAGGAATTTCTTTTCCTAAAATAAGAGAATGACACATTTCTAAAGCTTTTTTTCCTAATTCTGATAAATTTTGTTCCACCGTAGATAAAGATGGTTCTACAAAAGTGGACTCCAATATATTATCAAATCCTGTAATGGCAATTTCATTTGGTACTTTTATCTTTCTTCTTTTAAGTTCTTCAAGACCTGCTATTGCCATGTTATCATTGGAAAAAACAATGACATCAGGTTTTATTTTCCTTTCATCTAAGAAGGTTCTTATAGCATATATACCTTGAGGGGTGGTGAAATCACTTTCATATATATATTCTGGTTTTATTTCTATATCGTATTCTCTAAGTGTTTCGTAGAAAGTGTTGTTTCTGATTTGAGCTTCTTCGTTATTTATAGGTCCAGCCACATATGCAATACTTCTATATCGGTGATCTTCTATCAAATGAATGAGAAGTTCTTGGAAACCTTTTCTGTTGTCGCTTATTACACATGGTATTTCTTCTGTTTCTAATCCTAAACTTACGACGGGTAATTGAGGATAAAATCTTTTGTAAAATTTAATTATTTCTTCTTTTGGTAAATTGAATCCAACTACAAGTCCTAATATTATTAGTCCATCCATATTCTTCTTAGATATTAAATCATAAATCCTATTTCTTCTTTGGCTTTCAATATTGTTTGGATTTAGATCTCCCCCTACAAAGACATAAATATCAGTATTAAGTTTTTCTGCTTCAGAGAAAATTCCTGATAGAATTTTCATCTGATAGCCTTCATATAAATAGTTTACAATTACCCCTATCTTTTTTCGCATTAGCTTCTCCTATAGTTAATATTGTTAACAATTTATTATACTACTTTTATAAAATCTTTTAAAAGACCTAAAAAATAATATAATGTAAGAATAGTAAATCTATCTCTGATAAATAGGGAATAAAGAATAGCTTTTTTTAAATCTTCTTTTTTTATGTTCCAATCTTCTATATCCAATGAGAATCTGATTTTTTTAAATCCATCTATTATTTCTCGTTTCTTTTTAGAAAGGTTTTCAGCAAGAGATTTAATATCATCTTGATGGAGTTTTATTTTTTCAATGAGGCTTTTTCTGAACTCAATGTTATTAAACATTTCTATTCTTTCTATATTTTCTTCTATTATTCTATTATGTATTTTGGGAAAATTTTCTTCTATCTCTTTTCTCCATTCCTTTATATCTATTTCATAATCTACATATTGATCCATTTTTTCAAAGTCAAATTCTAATATGAATTCATATAATTTGATCACGTAAAAGGTAGCTATTCCTACTTTTATTCCATGAAATAGATCATATCCCAAAAACTCTAAATAATGGGCAATATGATGCTCTGCTCCTGAAGCTGGACGAGAGTTTCCTACCTTTGTCATTAATTCTCCTGATTTTACAAGACCCTCAAACAATGGTTTAATAAAATCATTTTTGTCTATACTTTTTAGCGTATCTTCACAAGCTTTTAACATTTCTTCTGCTACATTTGTATCTAAAGGTTCATCTAAAAGAATGTGAGCAAGCTTCCAATCTGAAAGAGCTGTATATTTCCCCATTAAGTCTCCAAAACCTGCTTTTATAAGTAAATGGGGGGCATTTTTAAGTATTTCTAAATTTGCAAATATAAGCTCAGGGGGTTTTGCTGGTAAAGTGGTTTTGATTCCATCTATGGTTAGTGCGGCAACTGAAGATGCATATCCATCCATAGATGGGGCTGTTGGTACAGATATAAATTTTAGATGTTGTTTATAACTTACGAATCTTGCTATATCTGTTATACTTCCCGAACCTACTGAGATGATTACATTGTCGTCATTGGTGTTTATGATTAATTTACAAATGTGTTTTTCGTCTGCATGAGTATTATATGGTAAAACAAGCAGTTTTGAGTTGTCACCAAGATTTCTATAGATGTCTTTCCCGCATACTTCATAAGTATTTTCGTCACAAAGAATTAATGGGATTTCCTTTTGTTTTTTTATATAATCTAAGAGATTGGAAAAATCATTGTCCCATATAAGCATTTTCTCCTTACCTCCTTTTATTATAAATGGTATAATTCTTTTAATATTTAGTCAAAATGGTATTAAGATATGACAGAAAATATAATAACAAACATATTTATCATATTTCTGGGATATTTTATAAAGAAAATAAAAATACTTCCTTCCGAGGCAGGATCAACTTTAAGTAGATTCGTAATATATATTACACTTCCCGCTACTATTCTTAAAGTATTTTTAACATCTTATATAAGCCATGATATCTTTTTTTTGCCTTTTATTTCATTTTCTTTTGGAATAGTCGTATTTATAATTGGTTTTATTTTTTTAAGAAATAAGAAATTAGATAATAATCTGAGATGGACTTTGCTTATTGGTATCTGTGGGTATAATGTGGGGCTTTTTTCTTATCCTTTTATAAGAAGTTTTTACGGAGATGAGGGACTTTTATATATGGCCATGTTTGATATAGGAAACTCTTTTATAGTTTTTGGATTATCATATGCTTTGTCTATTCTCTCAGAGGGAAATTGGTCTCTTTCTGAAGTTAAAAATGTGATTAAGAAGGTGTTATTATTTTTTCCATTGGATGTATATTTTGTATCTCTCATTTTAAATCTATTGAAAGTAAATTTTCCTTCAATTTTTATTTCCATATTAAATTATTTATCTTTATCTAATTTTACGCTTGCTCTTTTTACAATCGGTTATTTTCTTGATTTTAAATTGGATAAGAAAGAGATAGAGGCTTTATTTTATGGCCTTGTTATAAGATTTATACCTGGAATATTATTTGCTATTTTTTTGAGGAGATTTTTAGAGGATTCTCTATTTATTAGGATTATTTCCTTGGGAGTTTTATTACCAGCACCTTTAGTAGTTGTAATTTATTCAAATGAAATGGGATTAAATTCAAGATTTGCCTCTTTATATGTTTCTTTAACCATATTAATTGGAACTTTCTTCCTTATAATTTTTAAATAAAAAAATAGCTCAAAGGGGGATGTCTATATGAAATTTACAATTATAGGTTCAGGAAGTATAAGATTTTCAATGCAGATTATAGGTGATATTGCAAAGACCCCAAATTTTCATGGTTCTACCATATCATTGGTTGATATTCACGAGGAAAGATTAAAAGCCTCTTATATTTTAGCAAAGAAATATGTAGAAGAGCTTGGAGTGGATTTAAATTTTGAGAAGACAGCAAAGCTTGAAGAGGGTATAGAAGGAGCAGATTTTGTTATAAATACAGCAAATCCTTTTCCAAAAGAACATGATGATGGTTTTGTAAAGTACGATATTGTTACAAAGATTGGCGAGAAGCATGGTTATTATAGGGGTATTGATAGTCAGGAATTGAATATGGTATCTACTTACACTTATGTTTTAATTTCTTATTACGATATGAAATTGGCCCTTGACATAGCTAATAATATAAAGAAATATGCACCATCTGCTTGGCTTTTGCAGACAGCAAATCCAGTATTTGAAATAACACAGCTTTTAACACGCGTTACAGATATAAAGGTTGTAGGTATATGTCACGGTTTTAATGGAGTTTTTGAAGTATTCAATACTCTTGGTCTTGATACTAAGGATGTAGAATGGCAGGTTGCTGGTGTGAATCATGGTATATTTTTGAATAGATTTTTATATAAGGGAGAGAATGCTTATCATCTTCTTGATAAATGGATGGAAGAAAAATTATCGAAATGGGAACCTAAGAATCCTTGGGATTTACAGATGAGTCCAGCGTCTCTTGATATGTATAAGTTTTATGGGATGCTGCCCATTGGTGATACATGTAGAAATGGTACTTGGAAATACAATTATAATCTTGAAACTAAAAAAAGATGGTATGGTAAATTTGGAGGCATAGATAATGAGGTTGAAAGGCCTAAATTTCATGAACAATTGAGATTTGGGAGAAGAAGAATGATTGAATTGGCCAATGAAGTTGAGAAAAGTAGAGATATTAAACTTCTTAAACTTTGGCCTGAAATATTTAATAAAGATGAATTAAGTGGTGAACAACATATTCACTTTATGAATGGTATAACTTTTGGAGATAAAAAGAGGTTAATTTTAAATGTTCCAAATAATGGGACTATCTCAGGAATACCTGATGATGTGATAGTAGAGGTGCCTGTATGGGTGGATAAAGAGGGAATACACTATGAAAAAATAGATCCGGATTTGACTCAAAGAATAAAAATATTTTATTTATTACCAAGAATTCTACGAATGGAATGGGTCCTTGAAGGTTTTTTATCAAGAGATATTAAAGTTCTTGAGGAGATATTAGTGAGAGATCCAAGAACAAAATCTTATGAGCAGGTAAAAAAGGTTTTAAATGAAATATTGGATCAATCTTTTAATTATGAATTAAAAGAATATTTAAACTATTGAGGTATTTTGTTTATTAATTTTTTTTAGTAAAATTATTAGTAAAAATATAGAAGGAGGTGTGTTTTATGGGAAAATATGCTATAGGGCTTGATTATGGTACTAACTCTGTTAGAGCTTTAGTGGTTGATATCAATACAGGAGAAGAATTAGGGTCTTACGTTTTTAATTATGAACATGGAGAGGCAGGAATTATTCTCGATCCTAAAAATCCCAATGTGGCAAGACAGCACCCAGCGGATTATATAAAGGGCTTGGAGGTTTCTATAGAGGGGGCTCTCATAGAGGCTGAAAAAAATAATAAAGAATTCAAAAGAGAAGATGTTATAGGAATAGGAATTGATACCACTGGTAGTACACCACTTCCAGTAGATAGAGAGGGAATACCATTAGCTTTTTACGATGAGTTTAAAGATAATATTAACGCTTTAGCATGGCTTTGGAAGGACCATTCCAGTTATGAAGAGGCTGAGGAAATCACGAGATTAGCTAACGAGGGAGGATATCCTTACCTGAGAAAGTATGGAGGAGTATATTCATCGGAATGGTTCTTTTCAAAGATTCTTCACTGTTTACGGGTAGACCCTAAGGTTTTTGATTCTGCTTATACATGGGTAGAGATATGTGATTTTATCCCAGGAGTGCTTACAGGTAAACAGAAACCAGAGGAAATAAAGAGGAGCGTATGTGCAGCAGGTCATAAGGCTATGTATAATCCTGAATGGGGTGGACTTCCAAGCAAAGAGTTTTTAGGAAAATTACACCCAAAGCTTGCTGATTTAAGAGACAGACTTTATGATAAAGCTTATACTTCTGATATACCATTTGGTACTATTTCTCCCTATTATGCAGAAAAATTTAGACTAAGGGGAGATGTGGTAGTAGCAGTTGGTGCTTTTGATGCACACATGGGAGGAGTTGGAGCAGGTATAAAGCCAGGTATTCTTGTAAAGGTTATAGGTACTTCTACATGTGATATGATGGTTGTTCCTAACACTGAGAAAATTCCTGATATACCAGGTCTATGTGGTATTGTAGATGGATCTATACTTCCTGGATATTATGGATTGGAGGCTGGACAATCGGCAGTAGGTGATATATTTAACTGGTTTGTTAAATACTTAACTCCAAGAGAATATTTTGGAGAGGAAGCCCGAAATAAGGATCTTCATCAATTGTTGACTGAGCGTGCTCAAAGATTAAAGACTGGAGAAAGTGGGCTTTTAGCCCTTGATTGGAATAATGGTAATAGGACTGTTCTTGTGGATGCAAAACTAACAGGGCTTCTTATAGGACAGACTTTACATACCCGTCCTGAAGAAATATATAGAGCATTGATTGAAGCTACAGCTTTTGGGGCGAGAGTGATTATGGAAAGATTTGAAGAATATGGAGTAAAAGTAAATGAAGTTATAGCTTGTGGGGGAATTCCTGAAAAGAATCCTTTTATAATGCAGATTTATGCTGATGTTTTAGGTAAAACTATAAAAATATCTTACTCTTCTCAGACTCCGGCTCTTGGGGCTGCCATATTTGGGACAGTTGCAGCGGGGTATGAGAGAAGTGGCTATAGAAATGTGGAAGAAGCCCAGAAAGCCATTTGTAGAGTGAAGGACGTAGTTTATAATCCAAGGAAAGAAGATAGAGAGATATATAATAGATTATATAATCTCTATAAAGAATTACATGACATATTTGGTACAAAAGAAGCATCCTATAACCTATATCATGTTATGAAAGACCTTATTGAAATAAGAGATAAAGTTAAAGGAGTAAAGTAATACTTGATGATATAATACCATTTAATGGGAGATATATATGGATATAATGAATTTTTGAAAAATGAGATTAAAAGAGGGGGATATGTGGGGTATATGTGCTCATATATCCCCCCTGAGATTATTCACGCTTCAGGTTTCAAACCACTATTATTAACTTATGATTCTTTGTATCCAGAGAGAGTAGATTCTTATTTTCCTAAATACTTTTGTCCATATCTTAAAAATATAAGTGAATTTCTTTTTAGGGAAGATATAACCCTTGAAAAAGTAGTTGTTACAGATAGCTGTGATTCTTCAAAGAGAATTTATGAATGTTGGAAAGAATTGGGAATAGTTAAAGATGCATATTTTTTAAAAATTCCCTTTGATAGGAGAGAAGAAGATGTATTATATTTCTCTAAAGAATTGAGAGATCTTTATAAGAATTTTTTAAATGGAAAATCTGAAGATAAAATATTAGAAAGTGTTTCTTATTTTAATAATTTAAGAGAAAAAATAATTTGCCACTCAAATAGTTATTCATTCTTATCTTACTTCTATATTTCTTCTGGAGAGGCTTATATAGAAAAGGAAAAAGATTATGAATATAGAATAAAAGTTTACCTATTAGCTTCTATGATTCCAGTTAGTTTTATCGATTACTTAGAACAATTTGGGATTAAGGTGGAATATATTGACTCATGTTTTGGTAATAAAAATCTGGAAAGGATAGAATCTTATAAAGATGATCCTTATTATAATATTTCTTTTCATTATCTTAATAAAATGTCTTGTATAAGAGATCTGAGTTTAAATAAAAGGTTAGAAAAAATTTTTGTTATAAAGGATAAAATAGATGGTGTAATAATTTACACTCTAAAATATTGTGATCCTATCATATATCATGGAGGTTTATTGAAGAAATTACTAAAAGAGAATAATATACCGACTCTTATCATTGACGATGATTATACCCTTTCTTCCAAAGAACAAATTAGGACACGCATAGAAGCTTTTATGGAGATGTTATATGAACATAGAGAAAATAATATATGAAAAAAATGACCTATTAAAAAAGCTATTAAATTTTAGTCCAGTATTTTGGGGAGCAAAAGCATTTGTACTTAAAAGATATAAAAACGAGCATGTTACAAAGGTTTCTTATCTTTATGCTATAGATTTGGTACGTTCTATCTATAGTAATAAGAAAAAAGTAGTAATGGTAAATATTTTCACACCAACAGAAATTTTCTATGCTTTAGATTTGTATCCATTACTTCCTGAGGTAGCATCTGGTTTTCTAGGGGCTATGGGTTTAATAAGGAGGCCCCTTCAAGAGAGCGAAGAAGTTGTGAGTGCAGCAGATGTATGTAGTGTGCACAGGGGAATTATAGGTTTGGCAAAACTTAATATTTTCCCTAATCCTGATTATCTTGTAACTTATACTAAACCATGTCATTCTCCTATATATTCTTTTAATATTATTAGCAGATTAAAAGGAGGAGAGTACTTTGTCTTAGATTCTTACGATAAAGTAGATCATTTAGCTGAAAATCTTGAGGAATTATATTATTACATGTCTAAAAGGTTGAATATAAAAGATGCAAATGATAAATTAAAAAAGACTATACACCTTTCTAATGAAGCATATAAATATTTTGAAGAGGTTAAAGAACTAAGGAGAGATCATACTGTTATGGATGGCAAAGATTTTCTTGATTTTGCAGCTATGATTTTTTCATCCTTTGGTTCTAAGCATGGGGTTCTATTTTTTAAAACTTTAAGAGACGAGATAAAGAGGAGAATAAAAGAAGGTAAAGAATTAAAACCTAAAATTAGATTATATTGGATGCATCTTGGCCCTTATTTTAAAACCGATTTCTTTTTGTGGATGAGAGAAAAAGGAGCTTATATTGTATTTGAAGAATCCACATCTATATCTTGGGAGATTTTAGATGAAAATAATCCCTTTGAATCGTTAGCCAAAAAAATGCTTAATCTTAAGGCTTTTTCTACTTTAGAGGAGAGATTTAAATTGGGTACAGAGAATGTAAATAAATATAAGGCTGATGGCATAATAATTTTTAATCAATGGGGTTGTAGACAAGGATCAGTACCCTCTTATTTATTAAGAAGAAAATTTATGGAAGAGGGTATTCCTACAATAGTTATAGACGGAGATCTAATTGATGAAACTAATTTTCCGAAAGAGCAAATAAAAACACGTTTGGAGGCTTTTTTTGAGGTGATATCATGAATTACTACTTAGGTGTTGATATTGGATCTACAACTACTAAGATTGTTTTAATATCTGATAGGGGTTTTGATAAAACTGAGATTATTGATTATGGTATACAGGAGACTGGTCCAGATGGAAATAAAACGGCATTGGGGCTTATAAATGATATATTGGATAAGCATGGTATAAGAATGGAAGAGATAAAAAGTATTGTGGCAACAGGATATGGAAGGGTAAAGGTTAATTTTACGGATAAGACTAAGACAGAGATATCTTGTCATGCTAAAGGAGTAAGTTTTATTTTCCCAAATGCAAGAACAATAATAGATATTGGAGGACAAGATTCTAAAGTTATAAAAGTAGGAAAAAATGGGGCAGTTGTTGATTTTGTTATGAATGATAAATGTGCTGCAGGAACTGGGAGATTTTTAGAGATTATGGCAGAAGTTCTTCAGGAAGATCTAAAAAATTTTGGACATATTCACAATATGGTTCCTGATTATGTTGAGATAACTAATATATGTACTGTTTTTGCTGAGTCGGAAGTAATAACACTGATTACAGAAGGTATTGAAAAAGAAAAAATAATAAAAGGCTTAAATTATTCAGTGGCCAAAAGGGCATTATCATTAGCAAAAAGAGTAGGTATAGATAAAGATATAGTTATGAGTGGTGGTGTAGCTAAAAACAAGGGTGTAGTTCAAACTCTTGAAAATTTACTTGGGTTAAATGTGTATGTTCCTGAAGAACCACAAATAATGGGAGCATTAGGAGCTGCACTTTTTGCCAGAGAAATGTAATTTCCTTTATCTTATAGGGGCTGGTCCAGTAGATTTTCTCACTACAAGGTATGTGTGAATATAAGATACTACTTTTTCTCCCTTTTCAATGAGTCTCAATATTAGTTCAGCTGCTTTAGAGCCTACTTCTTGTTGAGGAAAAACCACAGTAGTAAGAGGAGGGTTTACATAGGAAGCCATCATAATATCATCTAATCCTACAATGGATATATCATCTGGTATTTTTAAACCTTGATTTTGAGCTTCTCTTAAAGCTCCTATTGCCATCATATCGTTGGAAGCAAAGACTGCTGTTGGTCTTGGATCAAGCTTTAGTATTTTCCTCATAGCTTCTTCTCCACTTCTCATTTTAAAATCTCCCTCAAATATTCTATCCTCTGGTAAATCAATATGGTATCTTTTAAGAGCCATTTTAAAAGCCCTAAGCCTCGCTTGAGCAGTTTCTAAATCTAATGGTCCTGTTATTATAGCAATATCTGTATGGCCTAGATTAATTAAGTGTGTTACTGCTTCAGATATTCCTGACTGAAAATCTACTAAAAGTCCGCTTACATCTAATCCCTCAATATTTCTATCAAAAACTACTACCGGAATTCTATTAAGCTTGAGAAGTTCTATAACTGAATCATCTAATCTATTTGTCATTATAATTACACCATCAACATTTCTATCAATAAATCTTTTTATAGAAGTACATCCAAGGTCTGGATCATAGTCTGTATTACATAAAAATAAGCTGTATCCATGCTTTAAGAGTACATTTTCTACTCCAATCACTACAGCAGGATAAAAAGGATTTGTTACATCACTTATAACTAAACCTATTGTATATGTTTTTTTACATTCTCTTTCTGGAGCATAACCTAATTCTTGTGCTATTTTTAATATCTTCATTTTGGTTTCTGGATTTAATGAACCCTTATTATTAAGGGCAAAAGACACAGCTGAAATAGACACTCCAGCTGCTTTAGCTATATCTTTAAGTTTTACTTTCTTTTTTATCTCCTCTTGTTTCATGGTAATCCCTTTTGTTGAATTAATAAAATTTTATTATAAACTATACTATTTTTTTTCTTTTTAGTCAACATTTACTCTTGACTTTAAGAAATTTTAAGTTTATATTATTTAGTAAAAGTTTTAGTGAAAAATAAAGATGTATAGTAAGATGAATGTAAAGTTAAAATTTTTTAAGGGTAAGATTTTGATGCAATTAACGTTAATATGAATATAGATATTTTTAAAATTTTGGTGGTTTCTTTGTTCAAGTTTAATTTTATAAGAGTATGGATGTTTAAATTACAATAATAGCATATATAGACAATGTAAAATTATTAATATACTTTATTCCGGAAAGGTTTCCATAAATTAGTATAAAAGGAGGTAAAAAATGAGACTTAAAAGAACACTATTGTTACTTTCTATATGTATGCTTTTAATGTTGAGTATAGAATTAGGGTCTGAAAATATCGATACATTAGAAGTTGATACTTCAAAAAGAGGAATAGAAATTAGTCCTATATTATATGGAGTTTTTTTTGAAGACATTAATTACGCTGGTGACGGAGGATTATATGCGGAGCTAATTCAAAATAGATCATTTGAATTTCCTACCCCTTTACATAGTTGGTCTATAAATTCGTTGGGTAAAGATAAAGCTGGATATATTATTGAAAAGAATAATCCTATAAGCTCTAAAAACCCCACATATTTACGAATTGTTATAAGTAGTATTGATAAAGGAGTACTTATTTCTAACCAAGGATATCATGGTATTACTGTAAAAAAGGGAGAAAATTATAGAGTTGCTCTTTATGCCAGAAGTCCAGATGATAGTATAAAAAATATTTTATTTGAAGTATCGGATAGGAAAGGTAATATTGGATTTAGAGGAATTATAGAAGGAATCGGAAAAAATTGGCAAAAATATGAAAAAACAGTAACTTGTGAGAATGAGATAGAAGATGGAAGGTTTGTAATTACTGTTAATCACAAAGGAATATTAGATTTGGATTTTATATCTTTATTCCCTCAAAACACATGGAAAGGTAGAAAAAACGGTCTTAGATATGATTTAGCAAAGTTAGTTGCAGATCTGAAGCCTTCCTTTGTTAGATTTCCAGGTGGATGTTTAGTACAAGGAAGAACAATGGCTGATGCTTATCGTTGGAAGAAGACTATTGGTGATCCATCTGAGAGACCTACAATACCAAACTTTTGGGGATATTACCAGAGTTTAGGTTTAGGATTTTATGAATATTTTTTATTTTGTGAAGATATAGGAGCGGAACCTGTGCCTGTTATAAATTGTGGTATGGCTTTTCAAGGAAGTGGCCCAAATGATATGGTTCCTTTGGATAAACTTGATGAGTATATACAAGATGCTTTAGATTTAATAGAATTTGCCAATGGTTCGGTAAATACAAAATGGGGAGCTATAAGAGCTCAACTTGGGCATCCTGAACCTTTTAATATGAAATTTATAGAGATAGGAAATGAGCAGTGGGGATACGATTATTATGTGAGATATGAGAAGTTTTATGATGCTATAAAGAGAAAATACCCCAATATAAATGTAATTTTTGGGGTAGGTCCTTCTCCAAGTGGTAAAATTTTTGATGATGGGTGGAATTGGGTTAAGAGTAAAGGAAAAGCAGATTTAGTGGATGAGCATTATTATATGGCACCTGATTGGTTCTTATCTAATACTGATAGATATGCCAACTATGATAAAAATTATAAAGTGTTTGTAGGAGAATATGCTGCCCATGGGAAAGGAAGAAGAAATAATTTAGAGTCTGCATTATCAGAAGCCGCATATCTTATAAATATTGAGAAATATTCGGATGTAGTAAAAATGATTTCTTATGCACCTCTATTTGGAAAAGAAGGAGCAAGTCAATGGCAACCAAATCTTATATGGTTTGATAATAAATCTTCGTATGCTACACCTAATTATTATGTAATTAAGATGCTAAATGAGAATAGAGGGAAATATATCTTACCTATGAATTTAAATATTCAAGCAGATCCTTCTAAAATGAATATTACAGGAATGATAGGATTAGGATCTTGGCAAACAGCAGTTGAATATAAAGATTTAACAATAATAGATAATATTACTCGAAGCGTACTTTATGAGGATAATTTTAAAGATACTATGAAAAATTGGATTGTTTTTAGAGGTATATGGACACAAAGGAATGGTGTATTCTCTCAATCTACTCTTTCTGAGAATTGTTTCACTATAACAGGAAATAAAGAATGGAAAAATTATACTATTCATGTAAAGGCAAAGAAAAATTCTGGGAGAGAAGGATTCCTTATAATGTTTGGTGTAAAAGATTTTGATAATTTCTACTGGTGGAATATAGGAGGTTGGGGAAATTCTTATACTGCAATAGAAAAATCTGTAAATGGTATAAAAAGTATAGTAGGAAATTCAGCTAATATTAGAGTGATAGAAGATAAATGGTATGATATCAAGATCGAAGTAAATGGGAATAGAATTCGTTGTTACCTTGACGGAGTATTGGTTCACGATGTAGAGGACAAAATGGAAAAGAAAGAAATTTATGCTAGTGCTGTGGAGGATACAAATGGAGATGTAGTATTAAAGGTGGTTAATATTTCAGAAGAAAATAAAAAGCTTAATATTTCTTTAAAAGGAATTTCTAAAAAGGCTATATTACCTGTTGCAGAGGTAATTGTTTTAACTTCTAATGATTTAAAAGATGAAAATTCTATGGATAATCCTAAAAAGATTTTCCCTCAAATTATGACCTTTAGCGGAGTTGGAGATAATTTTGTTTACGAATTTCCTAAGTATTCTTTGACTATTATTAGGATAAAGAAAAAATAAGTTTGTTAATTCATATTGAGGGGGATGTTGTAATCCCCCTTATCTTCCTATTGACTATTTAAAAGTATGGGGTTAAAATTTAAATAAAAATTTTATTAACTAAGATTATAAAATGATATAGTTTTTATTGAAAATTTTATTTTTATATGTATATGGAAACCTTTCCAGAAATTGAATAACAGGGGGAGGTGATATTTGAAAGATTTTTCAATTCTATGGTGTTTATAAAAGATATAGTTTTAAAATTAAATATTAATTTAAAGGGGGTTTAAAAGATGAAAAAAGCAATAAGTGTATTAGGAGTTTTAGTTATGTTGTTGCTGATTGCAGGATGTAATAAAACAGGAGAAACATCTTTACAACAAATTCAACAGATACCACAAAGGCTTGAACTTCCCAAAGGATTAGTGGCTTATTATCCTTTTGATGGAGATTTAAGAGACGCTAATGGTTTGTTAGGAGAGGGTAAAGTTATTGGTCCTAAAGTTGATCAAACAGGTGGACAAGTAAGTTTTGGAGATGGAGTTGTTGGTAAGGCATTAGTTTTAGATGGAAATTCTGGAGTTTTACTTTATGAAGGGTCTATAGAAACATATGAATATTCTATAGCTCTTTGGATTTACCCTGAGGAATTAAACTATTACACTACCGCTTTTTTTGCAGCTGTAAATCCTGATACTTGGATAAGTATTGTCCCCGGAGGTCATTCATTATTTGAAGGTAGAGCTGGTTTTTGGTCTGGAAGTGCATGGTTTGATGGTTGGACAGATGTTAAATTTGAGGTTGGGAAATGGTATCACTTTGTCGTTACAGTAGATAATGGATTAGTTAGAGTATATATAAATGGAGAAAAAAGATTTGAAGGTAAGAAGGTACAAGATTTATTTAGAGGAGATAAAGTTGTAATAACCTTAGGAGTAAATTGGTGGGATCTACCCTTTAAAGGTAAAATTGATGAACTAAGAATTTATAATAAGGTTCTAACTGATGAAGAGGTAAGAGAGCTTGCAAGTTTAGGAAAGTAGATTTTTGTAGATGAAGGGGGAATTAAGTGTATGAGAAAGATAGTTAGCTTAATAATTATAACTTTATTAATAGTTTTTTTATCAGGTTGTAGTAAACCCATAACAACATCTTCTGCAGTATTGTTGGCCCATTATAAATTTGAGGAAGATTTAAGTGACTCTGTAGGAAACTATGGTGAAGGACAAGTTTGTGGAGGTAAAATAGGTGAACCTGGAGGTAATATTACTTACACTGTAGGAATTGATGGAAAAGCGGTTTATTTAGATGGGGCTTCTGGAATACTATTGCCTAATAATTTAATATCTACTTATCAATATAGTATATCGCTTTGGTTAAATGCAGAGACCCTTTCCTATTTTACCCCAGTCTTTTTTGGTGCAGTTAAGAAAGATGTACCAAATGAGTGGTTAAGTATAATTCCAGGTGGACATGATTTATATGATCCTCCAAGTCAACTTGCGGTATGGTCAAATTATAATAATGGACAGGGATGGTATGATGGTAAGACAGGATACACATTAGAAACAGATAGATGGTACCATATTGCAGTAACAGTAAACAATGGTAATATTAAGATATATATAAATGGTGAAAAGAAATTTGATAATGGTGGTTTTCCAGATCTTTTCACAGGAAAAGATGCTCTTTTTGCTTTAGGAGTAAACTACTGGGATTCACCTTTTAAAGGAGTAATTGACGATTTAAGAGTTTACAATGGTGTTCTGACTGATTCTGAGGTTTTGTCTCTTGCCACAAAACAATAAATATGTTTTTTACATGAGGTAGGAGGGGTTACTAAGCTTCTCCTACCTCATTTTTATATTGAAAAATTTTTAAAAATATAGTATAAATTTTACTAAAAAAAGAGGGAGATTAAAGTGAGACATGTTACAATAAGAGATGTTGCAAAATTAGCTGGTGTTGGAATTGCTACAGCTTCCAGGGCCCTTAATAATAGAGGGGAGGTTAGTCCAGCTACAAGAAAAAGGGTTCTGGAGGCTGCACAAAAATTAGGGTATGTACCTAATTCTCTTGCAAGAGGTCTTTTATCTGGAAAAACAAAAAAAATTGGAGTAATTATTACTACTATATTAAATCCATTTTATGCTAATTTAGTAAGTGGTATAGAAAGCATTCTGGTATCAAGAGGGTATAATTTAATTTTATATAACTCCAACGAGGATCCCAAAAAAGAGAAAGAAGCAATTCTTTCATTAATAGGACAGAGAGTAGATGGCATTATATTAGCTCCTATTGAATATGAATCTCAAAATGTAAAATATCTTTGTGAGAATCAGATACCCTTTGTATTAGTGGCAAGAAGAACAGCTGATGAAAATACAAACTATGTAGTTTGTGATGATTTCTTAGTGGGAAAAATGGCCACAGAACATTTGATAGAAAGAGGGTATAGAAAGATTTTTTTTCTTAACTCATGGAGAAACTCGAGTGCAAAATTAAGGTTAGAAGGATATAAAACTGCTTTAAGAGAGGCAGGTTTATTGATTAATCCGAAACTTATTTATTCTTTACATCCAAATTCAGATTTAAAAGCTATTATAGAGAATATTTTTTCTATGAAAACAAGACCAACTGCTATTTTCTGCTTTTGTGATTCTATAGCTGTAGAAGTTATGAAAATTTTAAAAAATATGAAACTTAGAATACCTGATGATGTTGCTATAGTGGGATGTGATAATTTAGATTATACGGAGTTATTAAATCCGTCTCTTACAACTATTGATATATCAAAGTATGATATGGGTGTAAAAGCAGCAGAAGCTCTTTTAGAGATCTTAAATACTGAAAATGCTGAGAAACATTTATTTCAAAAGGTTTTTACACCTAAGTTGGTGGTAAGAGAATCTACTTAAAATATAAGGAGGTTGTAATGTTATGAAAAAAGCTAAGGTTATACTGGATAAAGATTTTACGATTTCAGAAGTAGATAAAAGGATTTATGGGTCTTTTATTGAACATTTAGGAAGAGCTATATATACAGGGATTTATGAGCCTGGTCATCCTCAGGCCGATGAACAAGGATTTAGAAAAGATGTTATTGAGTTAGTAAAGGTCCTTAAAACTCCAATTATAAGATATCCTGGAGGCAACTTTGTTTCAGGATACAATTGGGAAGATGGTGTGGGACCAAAAGAGCGAAGACCTAAAAGACTTGAGCTTGCTTGGAGAAGTATAGAACCAAATGAGGTTGGGATAAATGAATTTGTAGATTGGACTAAGAAGGTTGGCTCTGAAGTAATGATGGCGGTAAATTTAGGGACTCGTGGTATTGATGAAGCACGAAATTTAGTAGAATATTGTAATTTTCCTGGAGGTACATTTTATAGTGATTTAAGGAAGAAGCATGGTTATCCAGAACCTCATAAAATAAAAGTTTGGAATCTTGGGAATGAAATGGATGGGGAATGGCAGATAGGACACAAATTACCTCATGAATATGGAAGATTGGCAAGAGAAGTAGCAAAAGTTATGAGGCAGGTTGATCCAAACATAGAACTTGTTGTATGTGGAAGTTCTGGTCCTGGTATGCCTACTTTCCCAGAATGGGAGAGAATCGTCCTTGAACATACATATGATGTGGTGGATTATGTATCTTTACATTACTATGCTAATTTTCCAAGTGGTCCTGAGTTTATTGAGTTACCTAATAATCCAGATTTAGCAAGTTTTATGGCAAAGAATTTAGATATGGATAGATTTATTAAGACTGTAGTATCCACAATAGATTATGTAAAGGCTGTTAAAAGAGCTAAGAAAGATATTTATATATCTTTTGATGAATGGAATGTGTGGTATCATTCATTTAATAAAGATAGAAAAATTGAACCATGGCAGATAGCACCGCCTCTTCTTGAGGAAGATTATAATTTTGCTGATGCTATACTTGTGGGATGTATGATCATAACACTTTTAAGACATGCTGATAGAGTTAAAATTGCATGTTTAGCTCAATTGGTTAATGTGTTGGCTCCTATAATGACAGTTAAAGGTGGTATAGCATATAGACAGACTATTTATTATCCTTTCTTGCATGCTTCAAATTATGGACATGGAATAGTTCTAAATCCCAAGATAGATTCTCCTAAATATGATTCAAGGCTTTACACAGATGTGCCTGTTATAGAAACTATTGCAACATACGATGAAGAAGAAGATACGATAAATATATTTGCAGTTAATAGAGATGCAAAGGAAGATTTGTTGGTAGAGTATAACTTGAAGGGGTTTGAAAAATTTATAGTACTTGAGAATATAGTATATGAAAACAATGATCCTTTTGAAGGAAATACCCCTGAAAATCCTGATAAGGTTGTACCTCATTTAGCAGATAATGCCAAGGTTAACAATAATATTCTTGAGGTTTTACTTCCAAGATTGTCTTGGAACGTTATTAGATTGAAAAAGATAAATTGATGAAAAGGGGTAGTTAATATGCTGTTACCCAAGTTAAGAAAAGAAGTATATGAGATGAATATGGAACTTCCTAAGAATGGTCTTGTTGTTATGACAAGTGGAAATGTAAGTGGAAGAGATTTTGAGACAGGATATATAGTCATAAAACCAAGCGGAGTAAAATATGAAGATTTAACACCAGAAAAGATGGTAGTGGTAGATATTGAAGGAAATATTGTGGAAGGAGATTTAAAACCTTCAGTAGATACTCTTTCACATCTTGTGGTTTATAAAGGCCGTAAAGATATAGGTGGTATTGTTCATACTCATTCACCCTATGCTACAAGCTTTGCATTATTAGGTAAACCTATTCCTGTTTATCTTACTTCTCATGCAGATTATTTTGGTGAAGAAATACCTGTTGCGAGATATGCTTCTCCATTACCATTAGAAGATGTAGGTAATGCGTTATTAGAAGTAATAAATAAAGAGGATAGACCAGAATGGGTAAAAAAGCACTTACCTTTTGTACCAGTAGTGCTTTTAAAAAGTCATGGTGTTTTTACTTTTGGAAGGACACCATCGGAAGCCCTGAAATATGCTGTGATGGTGGAAGAAATTGCTAAGACTTGTTATTTGGCTTTAACAATAGGTAAACTTGATCTTCTTCCTAAGGAAGAGATTGAAAAATGGTTTAAAAGGTTTCATGAGGTTTATGGACAAAAATAAAATAAGGAGGTGATTTTTTTGAAAAATGTTCCTGAAGTGAAACTTGGTATAGTAGCTGTAAGTAGAGATTGTTTTCCTATTGAGCTTTCTCGTAATAGAAAAAATAAAGTAATTGAGGAATGTAATAAAAAAGAAATACCGATAATAAATGTGGAAACAATAATAGAAAACGAAAATGATACTGTTAAAGTATTAAATGAAATTAAAGAAAAAGGGATAAATGCTTTGGTAATTTATCTTGGAAATTTTGGTCCTGAAGGTCCTACATCTCTGCTTGCTCAAAATTTTGATGGGCCTGTTATGGTATGTGCAGCTGGAGAGGAAACGGGTAAAGATTTATTCAATGGTAGAGGAGATGCTTACTGTGGTTTTCTAAGTTTATGTTATAACCTTGGTCTAAGAAATGTAAAAGCTTATATACCACATTATCCTGTGGGTTTACCTTCAGAAATTGCAGAAATGATAAAGGATTTTATACCAATAGCAAGAACTATTCTTGCTTTAAAGAAATTAAAGATTTTCTCTTTTGGTCCAAGACCTCAAGATTTTGTTACAATGCACACACCTATAAAACCCCTATATGATATAGGTATATCTATAATGGAGAATAGTGAATTAGATCTCTACGATGTATATAAGCGAGCTGAAAACGATCCAAGAATTCCTGAAGTGATGGAAGATATGGCTAAAGAGCTTGGAACTGGAAATAAATATCCAGAATTGCTAAGAAAATTAGCTCAATATGAAATTGCATTAATTGATTTTATGGAGAAAAACTTAGGTGCTTCTGAATTTGGTATATTTGCAAATAAGTGTTGGCCGGCCTTTGAGAAATATTTTGGTTTTGTTCCTTGTTATATAAATTCAAGACTTGCAACAAGAGGAATCCCTGTTGCTTGCGAGGTTGATGTTTATGGTGCACTTAGTGAATATATTATTTATACTACCAGTGAGATGCCAGCTACTCTTTTAGATGTAAATAATACTGTACCTTATGATCTTATGGAAGAGCAAAAAGATAAAATGAAAGATTATAAACCTACAGATCTATTCATGGGATTTCATTGTGGAAACACTCCTTCTTGTTGTCTTATTGATTATTCTATGAGATATCAATTGATTATGCATAGATTAATGGAGCCAGATAAGGAGCCTAATATTACCAGAGGTACTTTAGAGGGAAGATTAAGACCTGGTGAAATGCTCATATTTAGGTTACATGCAACTCCTGATGCAAGATTAATCTCATATGTTGCTGAAGGAGAAATTCTTGATATGGATCCAAGATCTTTTGGTAGCATAGGTGTTTTTGCAATTAGAGAGATGGGGAGATTCTATAGATATGTGATGTTAGAAAAGAAATTTCCTCATCACACTGCAGTTGGTTTTAAGCATGTTGCAAGATATATTTATGAGGTGCTGAAACTACTTGGTATAGAGGAAATTTATTATAATTTGGGACCCAATGAAAGATATCCTCATGAAAATCCTTTTTTAAAATAGAGTGAGATAAGGTTCTAAAGGGGAGCATCAATATGTGCTCCCCTTTTTGATGAGTTATATGAAAACCTTTTCGGGTAGGATTAATGTGTTAAATATAAGAAAGAAATTTAGATAAATAAAGGATTTTAAAATTTATACTTGACATTTATGTTTTTAGTAGATAAAATTTTTAATGAAAATTTTATTAAAGTAGGGGAGGTGACCTCTGTGAAAAAGATTCTTCCACTAAGTATCCTTTTGATTCTTCTTCTGTTTATTCTCAATATTTCTTCATCGCAAACCAAAGTTCAAATTACTTTTATGACCCCATTAAGTGGTGCTGATGGAGCATATATGGACCAAATAATACAGAATTTCAACAAGGAAAATCCTGATGTAAATGTGGTCCACATGGTTGTAGGTAGTTCAGTTGAATATAAGCAAAAGTTATCGACTGGTTTAGCTACAAAGTCTGCCCCACAGGTTCTTCTTATTAGAAAGTTTGATTTACCAATGTATCTTAATCAAATGAAGGGATTCACATTAGGAGAATTAGCAAAATACGGAGTGAATATAAAAGATGTATACCCTAATTTATTGGAAGGTTTAGTTAAAGATAACAAGTATTATGGAATACCACTTGATGTATGGATTTTTTACATGGCATACAACAAAGCAAATTTCAAAAAAGCAGGGCTTGACCCTGAGAGGCCTCCAAGAACAAGGGATGAGTTTATTAAGGCAATGGAGGCTTTAAAGAAAATAACACCAAAAGGATTAACACCTTACTATGAAAATCCTACATGGGCTTGGATATTTGTTCATTTTCTCTGGCAATTTGGTGGAGATCTTTTGACTCCTGATTTTAAGAAGCCAGCATTTAAAGATGCAGCTGTTCAAACCCTTAAATTCCTTATGGATCTCCAAGAAAGAGGTATTTTCCCAAAAGCTGCTGTAGATCCTGGTCCACCATTCCAATCAGGTCAAACTTCTGTCTTAATTACTGGAATATGGACTATAAACCCATGGTTGCAGGCTCTTGGAAAGGATTTTGGGTATGCCCCATGTCCACAAGTGGGTACTAAAAAAGCAGTATTTGGTGGTTCCCATATTATAGCTTTGCCTGAAGTTATGGTTCAAGATTCTAAGATATATCAAGCTTCAATGAGATGGGTAAAATATTTATGGGATCATGCTCTTGATTGGTATGCAGCAGGGCAAACTCCTTCAAGAAGGTCTATAGCTACTTCTGATGAATTAAAGAAGAAACTACCCCATATATATGTGGTTGCACAGCAATTACCATATGTAAAAACATTTCAATTCTTCCCTTACATTTCTGAAGTATTAGATGAAATAGCAGTCTATTTAGAGGATGTTCTTATAACAAGAAAATTAACTCCTGAGCAAGCAATGGAAAGAGCTGAAAAAGCTGTGCAGAGAATTCTTGATGATTATTGGTCAACAGCAAGGTAAATATATAAGGGAGAGATATGAAATGGCTACTATGAAACTGAAAATTTTTTCTAATAAAGTGTGGTGGGAGCTTGGGAACTGGGGGTTCCTGCTCCCCCACTTTTTCTTTTTTGTTTTGTTTATTATTATTCCACTTATCTCAAATATACAGATAAGTTTTTATAATTGGAATCTTTTAGGACAAAAAACTTTTGTGGGGTTTCAGAATTTTGTGCGTATTTGGACAGATGATAGATTTTGGCTTGCAGTAAAAAATACAGTAATTTTTGCAGTTGTTAGTATACCGTTAGTAATTATAGTTGCTATGATTATTGCCTTAATACTTAACCAAAAGATTTATGGTAAATTATGGTTATTAATAGCTTTTGTTTCTCCCACATTCTTTGGTTCTGTTGGTATCCTTACAACTTGGAAATGGATATATGCATCTTATCCAACAGGTCTTCTAAATTATTATCTTACAAAATTTGGTATTCTTAGTGAAGCTATTTCTTGGTTTGAGACTCCTGCCAGAGCATGGCTTTGTATAATTATAACCACTGTATGGTGGATTGTTGGATTCAGTGTTTTACTATATCTTGGTGCTTTACAAAGAATACCTCCTGAGCAATATGAGGCTGCAAAAATTGACGGGGCTGGTCCTTGGAGAATTTTCTGGAATGTAACTCTTCCTTGGATGAGAAATGTACTCTTTTTTGATGTTGTAAGACAAGTACTTTTAGCGTTCGGATTATTTGACCAGGTTTATTTCTTTACTGGAGGAGGACCTGCAGGAAGTACAAGGACAATGGTTTATTATCTCTATTTAATTGGTTTTACTCGTCAAGAATTAGGACAGGCTGCTGCTATTTCATGGTATATATTTGCAATTGTGTTAATTTTTGCTTTGATTCAACTTTTTATGCTTACTAAGACAATTAGAAGTGCAGAGGAGTGAAATTATGCAAGAAAAAAACTGGCTGAAACTCTTAAAGAGTAATAAAGAACTACAAAGAATAGTATTATCAATTATACTTTGGATAATTGCTGCTATTTGGTATATTCCTATTTTTTGGATGTTATCTACATCCTTGAAATCTTCGCAAGTTGCTATAACTGAGAATCCTCCAAGATGGATCCCTCAAGAACCTACCCTTGAAAATTATAAGATCGTATTTTCACCTGCCAGTGGTATAAGTGTAATGAGGGGGATAATAAACAGCTTCTTTGTGGCAATTATTTCAACCTTTTTGGGTCTTGTTATAGCTACTCCAGCTGCTTATGCTTTATCAAGATTAAGATTTAGAGGAAAAAATGTAATTTTTTGGAGCTATGTAGCTATTCTTGCTTTTCCTGGGGTATTATTTTTGGTGCCTCAATATTTTATTATTCATAGATTAGGGCTTATGGATAATTATTTGGCATTGATATTGCCTGGTCTTGGAAGTACTTTTGGAGTATTTTTGTTAAGACAGTATATGTTAGGTATTCCAAGAGAATTGGAGGATGCAGCTTGGATTGATGGTTGTTCCAGATTAAGATTTTTAGTTACTGTTGTTTTGCCTTATGTTAAGCCAGCTTTAACTACTTTAGCCTTAATGTCCTTTTTAGGATCTTGGAATAGTTTCTTATGGCCTTTACTTGTATTGAACTCTCCTGAAAAATTAACTCTTCCCATAGCATTGGTAAGGTTTAGTGCGGGTTGGGGAGATCCTTTTAGAGGAATTGGACCTTTAATGGCAGGAGCTTTTGTATCAGTAGCTCCAACTTTAATTATATTTATTGTTTTCCATAAGTATCTAATGCAAGGAATCTCTTTAAGTGCAGGTGAGAAATGATATGATAAAGAAGATAATATTGATAGCTATTTTGTTATTAATTATATCCTGTAAAAATGTTTATACTCAGAGTATTTTATATCCTCCTGAACCACCAAAAATAGAGTTATTTGATGCTTCTATTGTAAATGATGAAAAGAAATGGTCTATTAATAATGTTCATGACCCTTCCATAATTAAGGCTCATAATGGTTGGTACTATATTTACTCTACTGATGTAAAAGCTTATGGAATTCCAAGACCTGGAATTCAGATAAGAAAATCAAAAGATCTTATAAATTGGCAGTTTGTAGGATATGTTTTTGACAATGATAAATATGTTTTTAAAGGTATTCCTCAAGAAGCCTTTGAATGGAGCAGAGCTTCTACTTTATGGGCTCCTGATGTAAAATTCTTTAATAATAAGTACTATCTTTATTATTCTGCATCTACTTTTGGAAAGAATCAATCATATATTGGATTAGCAACATCTCCTAATCCAGAAGGACCATGGAAGGATGAAGGCTTAGTTATAAAATCTAAGCAAGGTGATCCTGTTAATGCTATTGACCCATGTCTAATTTTTGATGAAAATGGAGATACATGGCTTTCTTATGGATCTTTTTGGACAGGTATATATTTGATTAAAATTGATAAAAGAAATGGAAAACCAGCAGAAAAGGGCTTTGGTGTAAATATAGCAAGGAGAAAAGGAACAGTTTCTGGTGCAATTGAAGGTTCTTATATAATTTATAATCCTAAATTCAAGAAATATTATCTATTTGTGTCTTACGATTCTTTATCTTTAGATTATAATGTGAGGGTTGCAAGATCTGATAGAATTACAGGACCTTATGTGGATTATAATGGTAATGTTATGACCGATTTAACACTTCCTCCTAATGAGGTGGGTACTAAGATACTTGGTGGTTATAAATTTAAGAATGATGATGGTTGGATAGCACCAGGTCATAATTCAGTACTTGTGGATGGTGATGACTGGTATATAGTACATCATGCCAGGCCGGCTTTAAATAAGAATTGGATGTATTTGCATATTAGGAGAATTATATGGACAGATGATGGATGGCCGGTAGTATTACCTGAAAGGTATGCAGGAGAGAAAATTCAAGAAATTCCTCAAAGTTTAATAATAGGTGTCTGGGAGAGAATTGTATTGGATCCTTATGTAAAAATACAAGCAGAATCACAAGAGATAAATCTTTTAAATAATGGATATGTAGAAGGTGATAATAAAAGAGGAATTTGGGAATTTTTGTCTCCTAATACTTTAAAAATTAAATGGGTAGTAGATGAAAGACAACAAAAATATGAATCAGAGACTGTAAAAATTTTACCAGCATGGGATTTTGAAAATTGGAAACCTACTCTTGTTTTTACTGGTTTAAGTGGAAAAGGTATAGCAATTTGGGGAAAAAAGATTAAATAGCTTTTTGAAATAAACTATCTAAGGGACTATCCTTTATTTTTAATTTATGAATAAGGATAGTCCCTTTTTTGTTTAAAAAGATTTTTATTGTTATAATATAAGTAAATTGGGTGAATAAATAAGGAAAATTAGGAGGATTTTAGAGATATGAAACTAAAAGAAATATACGAGCTTTTTGTTAAACTTGGTATGGAGAATGATCCGAGAGGATGGGATAAGGTTCAAGAGATTTTAGAGAGAGCAAAAAAAGACTATGAGAAAATGGATGAAAAAAGTAAAAATAAATTTGACAAAGAAAAGTTATTTAACCCTTATGCAGATACAAGAATCTTAAATGGGAATATTGAAAGGGAAGTAAAGAGAGTCCTTGTAGGAATTGATATTGATACTTCAGAAATTCTTTTAGCAAAAGAGCTTGAAAGAAATGGTATTAAGATAGATTTAGTGATTTCTCATCATCCTGCTGGTCCAGCTTATGCAAATTTTTATGAGGTTATGCATTTACAAGAGGATTTACTCTCTAAAATTGGAGTACCTATTAACTATGCAGAAGGTGTCATGTATCCCAGAATATTAGAAGTAGAAAGAAAAGTTATGCCAGCTAACCATAATAAAAGTGTAGATGCAGCAAGATTGCTAAATATCCCTTTCATGTGTTGTCATACTCCTGCAGATAATTGTGTAGCTACTTATCTTCAGAAAATATTTGATTTGAGAACTCCGTATGATTTACAAGAAGTTTTAGATATACTTGAGGAAATACCAGAATATCGAGAGGCAGGAAGAAGAAATAATCCTCCTAAAATCCTTGTTGGTAATCCTAAAAATAGAGCAGGAAAGATTTTTGTGGATATGACTGGAGGAACGGAAGGTCCTGTAGATATAATTTCTAAACTATCAGAGGTAGGAGTAGGAACGATAGTAGGGATGCATATGAGTGATGAACATAGGAAAGAGGCTGAAAAATATCATATAAATGTGGTTATTGCAGGGCATATGGCTTCTGATTCATTAGGTATGAATATTCTTATGGATTACTTAGAGAGAAATGGTATTGAGATTTTAAATTGTGCAGGTTTTATTAGAGTTTCGAGGGTGAATGGTAATGAAGGAAAAAATTAAAGTTAATATAGTTTCAGAAGCTCAAGCTTGGAAGGTAGAAGGTCAAGGGGTTTATACAGCTACTCTTGTTCTTATGGAAGCTTTGAAAAAAAGAAATGATGTGGAAGTATATTTAAATGGAAGTGGATTATATGATATAGCTCATTTACATACTCCGGGCCCATATGCAGTAAGTAAGGGACTTCTTACTGGTAAAAGGCTTGTAATATCAGCTCATGTAGTTCCTGAATCAGTTTTAGGAAGTTTAGTTTTAGCTAATGTTTGGCTTCCCTTTTTTACCCTCTACCTTAAAAATTACTATAATTTAGCTGATGTGGTTGTAGCAGTAGCTCCAAGAGTAAAAAGGGATTTAGAGGAGATAGGAGTAAAGGCTCCTATTGTTTTTGTACCAAATCCTGTAAATTTAGAAAGATTTTATCCAGATTTAAAATTAAGAGAAGAGGGTAGAAAAAGATTAGGTATTAATAACAAAGATTTTATGGCTATTTGTTCTGGTCAGTTACAACCTCGAAAAGGTGTAGATACTTTTATTGAGGTGGCCAAAAGTTTGCCATATATAAAATTTGTATGGGTAGGAGGACAGCCCTTCTCAGTTTTAACAGCTGGTTACATGGAGATGAATGAAAAGATAAAGACTGCTCCTTCTAATGTTATCTTTACTGGACTTGTACCCTATGAAGATATGCCTTTGTATTTGAATGCAGCTGATATATTCTTTTTCCCATCTTTTCAAGAGAATTTTCCAATGGCTGTCTTGGAAGCTGCATCTTGTGGTTTACCCTTACTTCTTAGGGACAATGTGGAATATAAAGAACCGTATAAAGATAAGTATATTCCAGCCAAAAATGATGAAGAGTTTAGAAATTATATTGTAAAATTATTTGAAGATAATAGCTTTAGAGAAGAATATAAGAAGAAAGCTTTAATGCTTGCTCATGAATATAGTACAGATAATGTAGCCCAAATGATGATGGATGTTTACAGAGAAGTTTTAAAAAATCCTCCAAGAATGCGTAGAGATTACATTACCTTAGAACCTTTTAGGGAGGAATGGAGGAAAATATTTCGTAATGTAAAATATAAAGATATTTCCCATTCCTCCCTACGTAGGAGATCAATCTTGAAGAAGACCGAAGATAAAATTTACTAATAATTTCTTTTCTTCTGAAGCCAACTGATTTATGGATGTTATATAATCATCAATACTTTTTTTAACACTACTTTCTGGAATTAATTTATATAGATTCTTTGTATAACTCATTAGTAAGAAAGGTATTACAAGGAGAATCAATTCCCAATTAGATTGATAATTTGATAATAGAAAAGCTAAGAAAGATTTTAATTCCTTAGAAAGCTTTATTTCACTAAGTAGTAACGTTATAAAGGATATTACTATAAGCAATGGTTTAGAATACTTTTCTAAATTATTATTCTCTTTATTTATGTTTTGTTGAATCCCATCTTTTATCTCTTTTGGTAGAAAGAATACTTTGCCTCTACCCTTTTTACTATTTTGGAAATCTTTTAGATATACCATATCTATATAACCATCTTTAGATAAAGTTTGGAGAATATCGTACGCTGTAGCTGGACTTACTGATAGTCTCTGAGCTACTTCTTCATAGTGAATTGGCCTATTGTATGTTTTATATAAACTTCTTAATGTCTCTAAAAATTGTATTCTCCTTTTTGTAAGGCTCACCTTTTATTTCACTCCTATCTTTTCTTCAGTATTTTCTTCTTGTATATTTCCATAGAATTCCTCTTTCCATATAGGATTAAGTACTCTTCTCAAATTCTTGGCATATTCATCCAGGATATTGGAGAATTTAGTTATCACATCATCTGCACCCTCATGAGTAGGATGTGCTCCTGTTTTAGCAACAATTTCCCTAAGAATCCAAGGAGAATCAATAATCATACAAGGTAGCAAAAGATTTTCATGGAATGGTTGTCTTTTTCTTATTTCTTTGAAGAAATCTGAATTTAATACTTCTATAAGAGATTTTTCCTTAATATTGTCTACTGCAAAATGGGTAAATATGCAAGGTTCTACTTCTCCTTTATTGTTTATATGGAGATATTTTCTGCCACCTGCTATACAGCCACCCACATAGGGTGCATCATTCCAAAAGTCCATTGGGAATATGGGTAAATGACCTCTAATTTTTCTTATAAACTTTCCATATTCTGCCCTTTGTTCAGGAGTAGGCATTAATGACGGATCGTCATCCTTTCCAACAGGCATATAGAGGAAAGTCCAACCAAAGAAAGCACCTTTATCAGCTAACCATTGATAAAATTCTGGTTTAGTTACTGCATCATAGTTGTATCTTGTAAGAGTTATAGAATAACCAAAAGGAATACCTGCTTCTTTTAAAAGATCCATAGCCTTTATAACTTTTTCATATACACCATTACCTCTTCTTTTATCTGTTTCTTCTTGACCACCTTCAATTGAGAGAACTGGAACTACATTTTTACTTTTCCAAAATCTTTCTATTTTATCTTCATCTAAAAGAGTTGCATTTGTAAAAATTTGAAATACAGATCTTTTATGTCTATTAACAATATCCAATAATTCTGGATAAACAAAAGGCTCTCCTCCTAATATGGTATAAAAATATGTACCAATATCTTCTCCCTCTTTTATTATTCTTTCAAGAACCTCGGGAGGAAGATCATCTTCTTTTCTGTAATTTCCTGCATAGCATCCTATACATCTGAGATTACATCTCATAGTAGGACTGATAAGGATAGTATAGGGGGTAGGTATGTTCTTTTTTTGGTTATTTTTGTCAAAATATACCCAGAAAAACCCTACGTTTAGTATTACATTTGTGAAAATTCTACTTGCATAATTAGGATCGTAATCGGTAAATGCCCTGTGAATTAAGCGCTTCACTGCAGGTTCATTACATAAATATTCCTCTACAGTATCAAGTATTTTGTCGGTACCTTTATCAGGGCTAAATTTTCTTGCCAAATTTATAAGTTTAGGGATTCTTTTTTCATGATTCTTTGAAACATATTTAAATAGGTTTTCAAAGAGTATGTCACCTATGTACATTTTAATTTTTAATCCTGTATTCATCCTCTCACCTCCAAAAAATCCAAAATAACCAAAATTTTATATAATTATAGATCTCAATTTTCTAAAGGTCAATAATGTAACTTTGTTGTTTTTAATATGTCCTTCTTAAATGTTTATTGACAAAACTATGATGAGGTTTATAATATAAAACAAAACGATTGCTTTAATGGTTTCCTATAAATAAAAGGAGGTGAAAAAGTTTTATTTTGTTTTTATCCTTTATAGAATAAAGTTTTTGGGGTAGGTGATTTTATGAAGAAATTAGTTTTCATGAGTTTAGTATTATTAATGGTAATCACATTATCTCAAACAGCCTTTTCACAGTTAGGACCAAATGTACCAAGAAATGAAACTTTGATTGCTAATATTCTTACAGGTAGAGTGGTTACTCCGGATAATTTTAATGTTTGGGCTGCCACTTGGCGTACTCCAGATAGAGGTATTCAGCAGCTTATGTTAGAACCGCTATGGATTGTAGATCCTGCCACAGGCAAAGCAATTAACGCATTAGCTGCCGCTTCTCCTCTGTATAGTAAGGATTTCAAAACCCTAACTGTAAAACTAAGACCTGCTTGTTATTGGAGTGATGGTGTCGAAATTACTGCGGATGATCTAATCTATACAATAGAGCTTGCTAAAAGTAATTCAGGAATGAGTTATTATGCTTCTTTCCAGGAAGTTGTTAAATTAACTAAGATTGATAAATACACTGTTAGGATTGACCTGAAAGAGCCTAATGCAAGATTTCATACTTATTTCTTAGATAGATGGGGAGCTTGTAGGCCATTACCAAAACATGTTTTTGAAAAAGTAAAAGATCCAGTATCTTTTGATTTCAAACCACCAATAAGCTCAGGGCCATATGTATTACATAGCTATGATCCAGGTGGATACTGGGTACTCTGGCAGAGGAGAGAAGATTGGCAAAGAACACCAACAGGAAAACTCTTTGGAATGCCACAACCTAAATATGTACTCTTCTACTACTATGGACCAACTGAGAAACAAGTCCTTGCCCAAAACAACCATCAATTAGACATGGCAGATCTAACTATGGAAGGGTTGAGATCAGTATTATCTACAAATAAATATGCAAGGGCATATATGAAGAACTTCCCATACATCGTTAATGTAGACCCATGTATTACAGGAATATATTTTAATACTTCAAAAGCTCCATATAATAATAAGGAAGTTAGATGGGCATTAGCTTTATCAATTGATATAGTTGAATACTTAGCAACTGCTTTTGATGGTGCAGCTACTATGGGAGCACTTCTTGTACCTCCTACACCTGCATATTTGAAATGGTATTATGAACCTTTGGAAAATTGGATGAAAAACTTTACTATTACGGTGGATGGTCAAAAAGTTAAAATTTATGATCCAGATGCACCTATGAGACTGGCTGAATATGCTAAGAGAAGAGGATATACAGTTCCAAATGATCCGAAAGAAATTAGGGCAATATTTGGTTATGGATGGTTCAAGTATGCACCTGATATAGCTGAAAAATTATTGATAAAGAATGGATTTAAGAGAGATAAAGATGGAAAATGGCTAACACCAGATGGTAAACCGTGGAAAATAACAATTCTAGCTCACACTAATCCTGCCCATCCTGATTTTAGAAATAGTTTTGCAGCATCCCAGCAATGGAAAAAATTTGGAATAGATGTAGAGGTAGTGACAACAGAGCAAAGAGCCACGATGCTACAAGTAGGAGATTTTGAGGCTTCTTCTGATTGGCCAGCTACAGAACCATGGGGTGGACATCCTGATATGTATAGAAGTTTTAATGCATGGAGATCCGAATATGTAAGACCAATAGGTGAACGTACATTTGGTCATGCTAGTAGATGGTCTGATCCAAGGATGGATAAAGTGATAGAAGAGTTGGCAAATACTGATTGGAACAGTGTAAAAGTTAAAACTTTGGGATTGCAAGGATTAAAAATTGCATTTGAAGAAATGGCTGGAATTCCAACTTGTGCTTATCCAGGTATAGCAAGCTATGATGAATATTACTGGACCAATTATCCAACAGTAGAAAATCCATATTGTATACCATATCATCATTGGCCCAATTTCAAGTACATGTTACCATTCTTGAAGCCAACAGGAAGAAAATGAAAAATAAGCCCCCCGAAAGGGGGGCTAAAAAATGGAAGGAGGTATGGAATGTTTAAAAGATATCTGATACCAAGGTTAATACAATATCTGTTAGTAATTTTTGTTGGTGTAACCATTGTTTTTTTTGTTCCCCGCCTTACTCCCGTGGATCCTGTACAACAGATGATCAATACAATTACAAGAATGGGAACCTATCTTGATCCAAAGGCAGTAGAAAAAATGACAGAGACCTTGAAAGAGTTATATGGATTGAAAGGAAATTTATTTGAGCAATATTTTGCTTTTTGGGGAAGACTTTTAAATGGAGATTTTGGGCCATCACTTTTTAGATTTCCTATTCCAGTTATAAAACTTATAGGGGATTCTTTGCCATGGACCTTGGGACTTCTTACGATAAGTACTTTTTTATCTTGGTTTATAGGAAACATATTAGGTGGAATTGTAGGTTTTTATTATGATAAAAGGTGGGCAAGGGTTATGGAAAGTATAGCTATGGTTATAAGGCCAATTCCCTATTATATATTTGCTCTTATAATTCTCATCGTTTTTTCGTACCTTCTTAAATGGTTTCCTTTGGGTGGTGGTATGCCTGTTGGTGTTGTACCAAGTTTTAGTATTAAATTTATATTTGAATTGTTTAGGTATGCTTTCTTACCTTTAATTTCAATGATGGTATTAGGGATTGCAGTAACATTACAAACTATGAGGCTTATAGTTTCTAATATTGTAAAAGAGGATTTTGTAACTTATGCAAGGGCTGGAGGAGTAAAAAGAAGAATAATCGCTTTTAAATATGTGATTAGAAATGCTATGCTTCCTCAGGTTACTAATTTGGCTTTATCTATGGGGCAAATATTTAGTGGGGCTCTTATTACCGAAATTGTGTTTTCTTATCCAGGAATGGGAACTTTACTATATAACGCAATTGCTACGGGAGATTTTAACTTAATTATGGGAATTGCCACTATATCTATTTTTGGTATTTCAACCTTTATCTTGCTTATAGATCTATTGTATCCATTATTTGACCCTCGTGTTAGATATAGATAAAAATTTTTGAAGGGAATGAGGTAATAATATGGTGGGTATCTTTAAAGATTTATTGAGAGATGGAAAATTCAGGGTAGGATTTATAATTATATGTTTGATTCTCTTTTTAGCTTTGCTTTCTTTTGTATCTCCCTATGATCCTACAAGATGGAATGTAGCTCCAAGAGATTTACCTCCATCATTGCAACATATTTTGGGTACTAATTCTCAAGGGCAAGATGTATTTTGGCAACTTACCTTTGCCATAAGGAACTCTTTAACTATAGCTATAATAGCTGCGTTTTTCTCTAGAATAATAGCTATTATTGTTGGGCTCGTAGCTGGATATAGAGGAGGAAGGCTGGATAGATTTTTAATGGGAATAAATGATAGCTTCTTGGTTTTGCCACTATTGCCAATTTTGATATTAATTTCATCTCTTATAAAAGGGAGGCTAAGCTTTGTAGGCTTAGGTCTTATTTTGAGTGTTTTTGGATGGAGTTGGGATGCTCGAGTAATTAGATCCCAGATATTAAGTTTAAGAGAAAGAGATTTTACATATACTGCTCTATTATCTGGCACAAATACTATTCAATTAGTATTCAAAGAATATTTTCCCTTCGTTATTCCAATTGTTTTTTCAACATTGATAAACAATATGTCATGGGCTATTGGAATGGAGATAACTCTTGCTATTTTAGGTTTGACTAATCTTGAAATTCCAACCTTAGGTACAGTTTTACAGTGGGCTATAAGTTATCAAGCAATGCTTTTAGGTTTGTGGTGGTGGTTGTTAACTCCTGTCGTAACATCAGTATTGCTTTTTGTAAGTTTATATCTACTTTCTGTGAGTATAAGTGAGTATTTAGATCCTCGAACAAGAATACAAAGAATTAGAGTTATAAGGGAGTGATGAAATGGAGATCTTAAAGGCAGAAAATTTAAAGGCTTATTATCTATTAGATATAGGGGGTAAGCTTCATTCTGTAAGAGCAGTTGATAATATAAATATATCTATTAAAGAGAATGAAATTTATGGCATTGCTGGCGAATCAGGGTGTGGAAAGAGTACTCTTATTAAAACTCTTTATGGTATGGTAGAGCCACCACTAAATGTAGTAGGTGGAAAAGTCTATTATAGAATAGATAATGAATATAAAAATATTTTTTCTACGAATGGGTCCTTAGAGAGTATAAGGTGGAATTATATTTCATATATTCCTCAAGGATCAATGAGTGTATTAAATCCAGTGGTAAAAATAATTGAATCTTTTTGGGATTTTATTGGCTCTCATGTTGATATTTCTGATAAAAGTGCTTGGAGAAAAAATATAGAAGAGCATTTTGCTTTACTAGGATTGCCCACGAAGGTTTTGGATGCTTATCCTCACCAATTGTCTGGGGGTATGCGACAAAGGGTTACAATAGCTCTTGCTACTATTCTTAGTCCGAAGATCATAGTAGCTGATGAACCTTCTACTGCTTTGGATGTAGTGGCTCAAAGAGCAGTGATTCAATTATTAAAAGAAATACAAAAGAATTTGAAGAACACTGTTATTCTTGTTACTCATGATATGGGTGTACATGCAAGTATATCTGATAGGATTGCTATAATGTATGCTGGAAAGATTGTAGAGGAGGCTCCTACATCCGAGATTTTTGAGAGCCCACTACATCCTTATACTAAATATCTTATAGGAGCTTTGCCCAAGATTGGAGATAAATCATATAGGGTAAGTGCTCCAGGTGCACCACCATCCCTTTTAAACCCACCATCTGGTTGTAGATTTCACCCAAGGTGTGGTCAAGCTATGGAAGAATGTAAAGTTAATGTACCTGAATTTGTAAGTGTAAATTCAGAACATAGAGTAGCATGCTTTTTATATTCAAAGGAGAGAGAGCTATGAATAAAGAGATACTATTAAGGGTTGAGAATTTAACAAAAATTTTTACATTGGGTTCTATGTTTTCTCGAGTGAAGATAAGTGCTGTTAATAATGTCTCCTTTAATATTAAAGAATCTGAAATTTTTACGCTTGCTGGAGAAAGTGGTAGTGGTAAGACTACAGTTGCCAAGATTATTTTGGGATTTCTTGAACCTACATCTGGAAAGATAATATACAAAGGAAAAAATATAATAGAATCTCAAAAGGAAGATAAGAAGTCTATTAGAAAAGAAGTACAAGCGGTTTTTCAGAATCCATTTGAAACTTTTAATCCATTAAGAATGGTCCATAATTATCTTGTAGAAACTGCTAAAAATCTTGGTGCAAATAGTAATTATCAGGAAGTGATAGAAAATGCATTAAATTTGGTAGGACTTACTTGGAATGACGTGGTAAATAAATATCCAAGTGAGTTTTCTGGAGGACAGCTTCAAAGAATATCTATTGCCAGGTCTTTACTTACTAATCCTACTCTTCTTGTGGCTGATGAGCCTGTATCAATGGTTGATGCTTCTTTGAGAATGTCCATTGTAAATCTCTTTGCAAAACTTAAAAAAGAAATAGGGTTAAGTGTTTTATATATTACTCATGATCTTGCCACAGCATATTATGTTAGTGATAGGATCGCCATAATGTTTAGAGGTGAAATAGTGGAAATGGGATCTGTTGATAAAGTACTAACAGATCCTAAGCATCCATATACAATGTTACTTAAAGAATCTATTCCAGAACCAGATCCAAAGAAAAAATGGACTAAGGATATTAAGATTCTTACTTTAGAGGAAGAAGAATATCAAATGAAAGGTTGTAAATTTATAAGTAGATGTCCATATAGAATGGATAAATGTAAAAATCCAGTACCAGATGTGGAGGTAGATGGAAGAATTGTTAAATGTTGTCTTTATACCTAATATTTAGATAATAATTTTTTCATGCCCTTTTGCTTCTCTTTTCGGTTTATAATAACAAGAAATAAACTGAGAGGGAGGTGAAAGGGCATGGAAATTTTATTTGAAAAAGATATAAATGATGTTAAGTTAAAGGTTGTTAAAGGAGATATAACTCAAGAAAATTTAGATGCTATAGTTAATCCAGCGAACTCCTATTTAAAACATGGAGGTGGGGTAGCAGGAGCTATAGTTAAAGCAGGTGGTGAAACAATACAAAGGGAAAGCGATGAGTATGTTTCCAAATATGGACCTCTTCCAGTAGGATCAGCTATGGTTACATCTGGTGGAAGTTTGAAGACAAAATATGTTATCCATACTGTAGGTCCTCGATGGGGAGAAGGAAATGAACAAGAAAAGCTTCGAAAAGCAGTAAGAAGTGTCTTAGAGATTGCAAAAGAAAGGGGTATTAAATCTATAAGTATCCCTGCAATAAGTTGCGGAATTTTTGGTTTTCCACCAGAGCTTGGCACCAAAATTATTGTAAATACTGTTCTTGATTTTATAAAGCATAATCCAAATGTTTTCGATGAGATTCATTTCATTGGTATAGATAATGAAATTCCAAATCTTTTTATTAAGGCATTAAAGGAGGAAAATTTATGAAGTCACCTGTATATTTTTTATCACTAAGAGCAAAGAATGAAAATCAATCTGTTCTGAGAAGATTAAAAAGACTTGCTAAAAAGCTTTTAGAAGAAAGAATGTCAAAGGGAGATATAGTAGCTATAAAACTTCATTTTGGAGAGCCAGGAAATCATGCCTTTTTAAGACCTATATTTGTTAGACAGGTGGTGGAAGCTGTAAGAGAGCTTGGAGGAAAACCTTTTCTTACTGATGCTAATACTTTATATAAAGGTGGTAGAGCTAATGCTGTGGATCATTTAGAATCAGCCATTTACAATGGTTTTGGATATTCCTCTGTAGGAGCCCCCATAATAATAGCTGATGGAATTTATGGGGATTATTATAAGGAAGTAGAGGTAAATTTAAAACATTTTAAGAAGATAAAAGTGGCAGGAGCTATACATGATGCAGATTTTCTCTTAGTTTTAACTCATGTTAAGGGTCATATGAGTGCTGGATTGGGTGGAGCAATAAAAAATGTAGGTATGGGGTGTGCACCAAGATCAGGAAAACAAATGCAACATGCCCAATTTAAACCTGATCCTAACCCCAACCTTTGTATTGGCTGTAAGAGATGTGTAAATCACTGTCCTACTGGAGCCTTAGAACTTGTTAATAAGAAATCTAAGCTAACAAGGCCTGATTTGTGTATAGGTTGTGGCGAATGTGCAGTTGTTTGTCCTACATCCGCTATAAAAATTTTATGGAATGAATCTGCTATAGGATTACAAGAGAAAATGGCAGAATTTACTTATGGAATGCTGAAACAAAAAGAACCAAAATATGCCTTTATAAATTTTGTAATGGATGTATCTCCAGATTGTGATTGTGCAAGTTGGCATGATGCTAATATTGTTCCTGATGTGGGAATTTTAGGTAGTTGGGATATAGTTGCAATAGATCAGGCATCTTGTGACCTAATCAATTCACAGATTGGTCTAAAAGATACAGCTTTAACAGATAATTTTAATCCTGGAGAAGATAAAATTAAAGCTATACATCCTAATATAGATTGGAGTTTGCAAATAAAATATGCAGAAGAAATAGGACTTGGAAGTAGAGATTATGAATTAATTAGAATGTAAAAAGGGAGAGGTAACAGCCTCTCCCTTTCTTAATGGCAAGAGCTACAATTTCCTCCTGAACAGGAAGAACAACCTGATGATCCTTGTTCAATTCCAGATGTGGCAAACAAAGATATAAGTTTTTTTAGATTTTTACTTCCACACTTAGGACATCGTATCTCTTCATTAGAATATACAAGTTTTTCAAATTTTTCTCCACATTCTTCACATTTAAACTCAAATATAGGCATTGATATCACCTCTGGAATATTTTAAAGATTCTTCTAAATGGATTTTCAGAAACTCTTTGTCTTTCATATAATATACCTTCAGGGATGTCAAGATTATATTTTCTAAGAGTTTTAATTATATCAATTCTTAAGCTTTCTCTTTCTTCTCGTTGGGCATCCTCGCTAAATTTATCATAAAGCAATTCAATGGCTGTTTCTGGTTGGATTCTAAATTCTGTTGCTACTCCATTTTCAAAATGTATTAATTCTGGGAAAAATGGAGAAGAGTTAATCTCCTTCAGTTTTTGCATTAATTTTTCTTTATCTGAATAGTTATTCTTTAAATTTTGTAAAATCTCATTAAAGGCATAGAGGTAAAATTGTTGTTGGGATTCATATTTCTTAATATAATCTAAACCTACTTCTAAATCGTTGAGTTTAGCTAAAAAATCAACAATTAAATTTTTTCTTATTATGTCACCATGTTGTGGAAGTATAATATCGGGAAGAGGAGTTAACCTACCTATTTTATCTATTGCAAGTCTCAAGGCTTCTTTTGATGGCATATATATTTCATGAAAAAGTTTGATTCCCTCCCAGGAATCTTCAGTAGCAAATACCCCATTAACTTCTCTGGAAGATAGACCTCCTAAAAGGTCACCTGAAAAGAGGGCTTTTTTCTCTGGAATAAATAGCATCCAAGCCCCTCTAAAGTGGCAGAAGGGTGTATGTATAAATTCTAAGGTGTCATTGGTTTTAAGTACTACTTTTCTATTTGGGAAATATTCTATGGCTTGAAATCTTTCTCTAGGAATACCATAAAATCTTATTAATCTCCATGTATCTTCAGATGTAATAAGAAGAGCATTTTTATTCATATCCATTATAGGTGCTAAGGATGATGTAACATCTGGATCCTGATGATTTACGTAGATTAAATCTAAATTTTCTACTCCTCCTATAAGATCGTTTAATGTAAAGATTAAGTCTTTAAAATATTCTTGGGGTGTTGGGTCAACTAGAAGGTACACTCTTTCTTTTCCATTTAAAGAAACAAGATATGAATTAGATAAAAAGGGCTGTTCCGGTGTCTGTATCACAGTAATATTATCATTTATCTTTGTGACTTTTAATGGCATATATAAACTCACCTCTTACATTTAAATTTTACATTTATTTTACTACTTTTTTAAAAATATGTATAGGGTCTAATTTTTAGTAAAATAAACTAATAAAATCTCTTATCTAGAAAACCATTGTGCAAACATTTTTTATGGTATAATTTTTAAAAAAGATAGGGGAGTTAAATAATGAGTAGTGTTAAGCCATATGATATGTGTTGGTTGGATTACAGAACTTTAAAAATAAAAGATTTTGATTTATTTAGAACTATTTGTATTGTAGATAATGACAAATCTCTTGAGGTCCCTATCAAGGAACTTAAACACTTTATAAAATATTCCTTTAAAATTAATCCGAGAGTAATAAAAGGAAGCTTTGATTTTTCTAAGTATATTTTGATTGGCAAAATCGATCAAATGAAAGATATTATAAAAGAAGCTAAAATGTGGGAAAGAAAATTAAATAATGAGGGTTTTATACTTAAGAGGATAAAGGAAAATGATAAAGACATATTAATTATAACTGCTAAAAATGAAAGGGCTTTGGTTTATGCAGTTTTTAAATTAATAGAAAATCTCAGAATAGGTGAGAAATTAGATGATTTAAATCATGTAGATAATCCTGCATCTTATTTTAGGATAATTAATCATTGGGATAATTTGGATGGAACAGTAGAAAGAGGGTATGCAGGAAATTCCATTTTTTTTAAAGATAACAAAATCATTATAAATGAGAGGACAAGGGACTATGCTAGACTTTTATCCTCCATTGGTATAAATGGTGTTGTAATAAATAATGTAAATGTGAAGAAAAAAGAAGTAGAGCTTATAACCCATAAATATTTGAAGATTCTTTCAAGACTTGCCAATATATTCTGGGATTACGGAATAAAAATTTATCTTTCAATTAATTTTGCTTCTCCTATTTATCTTGGCGGTCTTTCTACTGCTGATCCTTTAGACAAAAGAGTTTCCATTTGGTGGAAGACAAAAGCAGAAGAAATTTATGATTATATACCTTATTTTGGAGGCTTTTTAGTGAAAGCTGATTCTGAATTTAACCCTGGTCCCCACATGTATGGGAGAACTCATGCAGATGGGGCGAATATGCTTGCAGAAGCCTTAGAACCATATGGGGGATATGTGATATGGAGAACCTTTGTATATAATTGTATGCAAGACTGGAGAGATTATAAAACAGATAGAGCTAGAGCAGCTTATGATAACTTTAAGCCCTTAGATGGAAATTTTTATGAAAATGTGGTACTTCAGATAAAATATGGACCTATGGATTTTCAAGTTAGGGAACCTGTATCACCGCTTTTTGGGGGGATGGAAAAAACTAATCAAATCTTAGAATTGCAAATAACACAAGAGTATACTGGGCAACAAATTCATCTATGTTATTTAGGTACATTGTGGAAGGAAATTTTAGAATTTGATACTTATGCCAAAGGTGAAGGCTCAAAAGTTAAAGAGATTTTGAAAGGAAAAATTTTTGAGACTAAATATAATGGTTTTGCAGGAGTATCAAATGTGGGAGATAGTTCAAATTGGACTGGACATGATCTTGCTCAGGCGAATCTTTATACTTTTGGAGTATTAGCATGGAATCCAGATAGAGATATAGCTAAGGTGGTAGATGATTGGATAAAATTGACATTTGGGGATGATAGCAAAGTAAGAGAAAATATTTCTTATATGTTGTTAAATTCTCATAGAATTTATGAAAAGTATACAACCCCTTTTGGACTTGGTTGGATGGTGAATCCTGGGTATCATTATGGACCCAATCCTGAAGGTTATGAGTATTCTCGTTGGGGTACATATCATAGGGCAAATTATGAGGCTATAGGAATTGATAGAACTTCAAAAGGAACAGGTTATACTCTTCAATATCATTCTCCTTGGAGAGAGATTTATGATGATATAAATAAATGTCCAGAAGACTTACTTCTTTTCTTCCACAGGGTTCCATATAAATTTATTTTGAAATCTGGAAAAACTCTTATACAGCAAATATATGACCTCCATTTTGAGGGGGTAGAAGAAGTAGAAGTTCTTAAGGAAAAATGGTATGAATTGAAAGAAAGAATTGATGATAAAATATTTGAAAGAGTTTCTAAAAGATTGGAAATGCAGTTGGAACATGCGAAGGAATGGAGAGATGTTATAAATACTTATTTCTTTAGAAAGACTGGAATTCCCGACGATAAGGGAAGGAAAATATATCCATAAGGGGGAGAATGAGATGAAAGAAAAAGATTGGGATATTTTATTAAAAGCGGTTCAGTTTAAGGAACAAGATGATATTCCTATAGCACTGATTGTGGATAGTCCATGGATTCCTGGATATTTGGGAATTTCTCATCTACAGTTTTATGTTGTTCCTGAGATTTGGATTGAGGCTTATAAGGAGATAAAAAAACAGTTTTCCGAAGTTATTTTTATACCCGATTTTTGGGTTGAATATGGTATGGCACAAGAGCCTTCAGGATTTGGATCAAAAATAATTTTCTATGAAAATTCTACACCAAGTATAGAACCAATTATATATTCTGCAGATGATCTTCCAGAATTTTTAAAGAGAGTAAAAAAACCAAATCCTAAAACTGATGGTCTAATGCCTCTTGTACTTGAATTATATAAATATGTAGAACCTAAAATAAATAGTATGGGTGAATCAATAAAAATTGTAGCTGCAAGAGGACCTTTTGCAGTAGCGTCTCATTTAATGGGGGTTACTGAGTTCTTAGTATCTATAAAATTATATCCAGAAGAGGCTAAAAAGCTAATTGATATTACAACAGAACTTGTAATTGATTTTCTTACTGCTCAGATAGAAATATTGCATGAGGTAGAGGGGATATTGGTGTTAGATGATATAGTGGGTTTCTTCTCTGAACGTGATTATTTAGAATTTGTACATCCATCTTTGAAAAAGATATTCTCTACTTTTGATTTCCCAGTTAAGATTTATCATAATGATACAAATAATAATGTTTTTTACAAGTATTTACCAGATTTAGGAATTAATATTTTTAATTTTACTCATCTTCAAAATATAAAAGATGTTTATGAAATGACTCAAGGGAAAATATGTCTTATGGGAAATGTTCCACCTCTTGATATCCTTGTTAAAGGAAAAGAAGAAGATGTAAAAAGAAGTGTTGAAAATATATTAAAAGATTATGGTCAAAAAAAGGGTATTATATTATCAGCTGGAGGAGGTGTGTCTCCAGGGACACCAGGAGAAAATATTAGAGCCTTAATAGAAGCAGTTAAGAAATTCAAATTTTAATTGTTTTTTGACTTTTAAAAATTTATCTTATATAATCCTTTTAAGGAAGATCAGGCCATAAAGCCGGGCCTTGTAATCTAAAGGCAGCAAGCTTTGTTAATATGCTTGCGGGACTTCCTGCGAAATGCAGGAATTTTTGTTTTTAGGAGGATAAACAATGAAGAAATTCAATGCCTGGCTTTTTGAAAAAATATTTTCTAAAAAAGAAGTTGATAGAAGGTATGTAGGATATTTAGAAGGTTGGATAAGTGTGGTAGGTAATTTGATTTTTTTTCTCTTTAAATACTTTTCTGGTGTATATTTAAGAAGTATTGCTCTTATAGCTGATGCTTTTCATTCTCTTTCTGATGTTTTAACTTCTATCATCGTTATCCTTGGCTTTAGATTAGGGAATAAACCTGCTGATAAGGAACATCCTTTTGGCCATGGTAGGATAGAAGAGATAGCCACTCTTGTAATAGCTATTCTTCTTATCATAGTAGCAATTGAGCTTGCTAAAGAATCTTTTGAAAGAATTTTACATTCTCAAAAAGTTAGTTTTAATCTTATGGTTTTTCTATTACTCATAATTTTTGCAATTTTTAAAGAATGGATGGCTAGATTTTCTATTTTTCTTGGAGAAAAGATTGATTCATCAACCCTAATTGCTGATGCATGGCATCACCGAAGTGATGCTATTGCTACTATTCTTGTGGCTCTTAGTCTTGTCTTTGCAATGTTTGAATGGTATATCTTAGATGGTATTTTAGGATTGATTGTTTCGTTATTAATTTTTTTAGTTGGTTTTGATTTGATTAAATCTTCTACTAATTTTCTTATAGGAGAAGCCCCTAAATTGGAGTTTATAAAGAAAATAGAAAGTATTGTATGTTCTATACCAGGTGTTTTAAACTATCACGATATATTAGTGCATGATTATAAAAATCAAAAGGTAATAACTATACATATCGAGGTAGAAAATAATCTTACCGCAAAAGAAGCTCATGAAATTGCTTTGAGGGTTCAAGATTCTATAAAGAAAAATATTGAAAATTCAGATGTTGTGGTTCATATTGACCCAAAAGGAGAAAGGGAGGATTAAATCCTCCCTATTTATACAAAGAAATGAATCTTCTTATAGATCTGTCATAAGTTCTTTCTACTTCGGGAGGAAAATAACATGCTGGAAGCTCTCCATGACTTCTGTGATATGCTAAACACTCACAACAAATACCTTTTCTTGGGCAAGGCTCGTAAGTACAATTACATTTATTTAAATTATTCTGTATTTTACATTCAGCCATCAGAAATCACCTCCTTTTATACATATTATATCAAAATATAGAGATTTATTTATGGGTAAAGAATTTTCTTTCCAATGGCATTTAACAGATCTTTGTAATCTTAGATGTAAGCATTGTTATCAAGATAGTTATGATAATAGAAAAGATAAGTCTTTTGATGATATTAAAAAGATCCTTTATAATTTGGTGAATTACTTTGAGAAGCAAAACTTTGAGACTGTTAGCATCAATTTAACGGGTGGTGAACCTTTTTTATTCCCCCATTTAATTCCTCTTTTAGAAGAAATTGAAAAGATTCAGGTAATTAAGGATGTTAATATAATAACTAATGGTGTAAATTTTAAGGATGAAAATCATCTTAAAAAGTTTAAAAGATTAAAATACTTAAAAGTTTCTTTGGAAGGAGCGACAGAAAAAACTAATGACCTTATAAGAGGAGAAGGGGTTTTTAAAAGAGTTATAAGTAATCTTGAAAATATCTCATATCCTTTTCTGTTAATGTTCACTCTAGCAAAATATAATTACAAAGAATTGGATCTGATGTACAGGCTTGCAGAAAAAGTAGGAGCAAAGGGCTTTATACTTGAAAGATTTATTCCGTTAGGCGAAGGAAATAAGATTAAAGAAATGGTTCTTTCTTATAAGGAATGGTATGATGTAGTAGAAAGAATTTCATTTTGGAGTGATGGTGAAGTTGAAGATCTCTTACCCTATAAAGCTTTTTATGTTGATTTTGAGAAAAATACTATCTGGGGAGCCTTGTGCAATTTAGGAGAGTCATGTGCTATTATGCCGAATGGAGACATTTACCCTTGTAGGAGATTACCTTTGATTTTGGGAAATGCTTTATATGATGATTTCAGTATAATTTATGAAAAGATTGTAAAATTTAGGGATAATTTTAGTAGAAATAAATTAAAGGGAAAGTGCCGTTTATGTTCTGAGGCTGATTGTATAGGTTGTAGGGCCTTGACTTATTCCTTTTTTGATGATATATATGCTGAGGATTTCCAGTGTTGGAAATTACAAATTTAATGGTAGTAATTTTTCCTTCAATATTTTAAGGTTTATCACATCTTCACGATTGTATTCTAATAATAATCTTAAAGCGTAGATGTCTCCATATTCTATATAATGATTCCATAAGATTACAGCCATCTTACCATCTATATTTTTTAATTTTCTTGTGATACCTAATTTTTCCTCAATTCTTTTTAAGCCTCCGTATAAACCCCTTTTCCAGCATGAATACATTAAATCCTGATGGTATATATGTTCTTCAAGATCAAGACCTAATTTTTCCTTTATGAAAGGTAAATCAAAACGAGATCCATTATAAGTATACAATGTATGAGCTTTTTCCAATAAAATTATGATATTATAAGCTGTTATTTCAGGACCTATTAGTTGGTGAAAATATTCTTCATAATCGTTTTCCAAAAGTATACCTACAACTGTAATATAAGATGATGCAGGATTTAGCCCTGTGGTTTCAATATCTAAATAAGCATTATATATTTTAATCATATTTTTTTAGGGGGAGCACATGATTCTCTTATTACTAATTTGGTGGGTAGTATAACCTCTTTTTTCTTTTTTCTGCCTCTTTTAAGCCTTTCAAATAAAAGTTTTACAGCTGTTTCACCAAGTTCATATGCTGGTTGATATACAGCTGTTAGGGGGGGTGAAAAATATGGGAACCATTCCATATCATCAAAAGATATTAATGATAGATCAGAAGGAATTTTTACTCCTATTTCAGTAATCCTTTTTAGTGATCCTAACACCATTAAGTTATTACTTGAGAAAATAGCTGTTGGTGGATTTTTTAAGTTTAAAAGATAGCTTGTTCCTTCATAACCTCCCTTTTCTTTAAAGTCTCCTTCATAAATTAAATTGTTATCTTTTTTAATATTATTATCTTCTAAAGCTTTAAGATATCCCTCCAATCTTTCATACCCTGTTGTAGTGTCTAATGGTCCTGTAATTATACCAATTCTCTTATGTCCTAAACTTATTAAATAATTTATAGCATCATAAGTACCTTTCACATTATCTACTAAAACCACATCTTCATCTAATCCTTCTATTTTCCTATCTACTAAAACAATTGGTATATTTTTTTCCCTAAATAAATCCAGATTTTCTCTTGTTTCACTACTTTTACTTGGAGTAATTATTAATCCATCTACTCTTCTACTAAATAGCACTTCTATATAGTTTTTTTCCTTTTCTACATCTTCATCAGAGTTACATAATATTAGATTATAGTTAAATTTTGTGAGATAATCCTCTACGCCCCTAACAACCTCTGGATAGAATAGGTTTGTAATATTAGATATTATTAATCCTATGGTATTAGTTATTTTTTTTCGTAAACTACTAGCTAAAATGTTAGGTCTATATCCTAAGGTTTTTATAGCTTCATATACTCTTTCTCTTGTTTCTTTTTCTACATATCTTGTTTTATTTATCACATGAGAAACAGTACTAATGGAAACTCCCGCTAATTTAGCCACATCTTTCATTGTTGGAGATTTTTTTTCTTGTCTTCTCATATGCTTCCTTCTCTCCTTTAAATTTTTTATTTTTTTGTAATCAGTTTGTTTTATTCTAAATTTTTTTAAGAATTCTTTCAAGAAGAAATATAAAACTGGAACCATTTATTAGTTTTTTTATGAAACCTTTCTTTAATATTGACATAAAATAAAATTTAATTTATATTATAAGCAAACGATTGCAAAGCGTTTTCTTATAAAGTGGATAATAATTTTTAAGGGGATCAAAAATTATCCTTGGAATAGATTAAAGGGGGAAAAGAAGTGAAAGAATATATCATCAAAAGACTTCTATATATGATATTAACTTTGTTCTTTATATCTATAATTGTTTTTATAGTGATACAACTTCCTCCAGGGGATTTTCTTACTTCTTATATAGCTCAACTTGCTACAAGTGGTGAGTCTGTAAATCTTGAAACAATTGAAGCTTTAAAAAAACAATATGGTCTTGATAAACCCATATGGGAGCAATATTTATTATGGATATGGAATGTGTTACATGGGGATTTTGGTAGATCTCTTTTATATAATAGACCAGTAAGTGAACTCATAGGAGAAAGGCTTGCAATAACCTTCGTTATTTCTTTATTTACACTTATCTTTATATGGGTTGTAGGATTTTTAATTGGTACCTACTCTGCCACTCACCAATACTCTTTTGGAGATTATTTATTTACCTTTTTAGGATATATTGGTCTTTCTGTACCTGCTTTTATGGTTGCTTTAATATTGCTATGGGTAGCTTATGCTTATTTTGGACAAAATCTTACAGGACTTTTTTCTCCTGAATATTTAGAAGCTCCTTGGAGTTTAGCAAAATTTTTAGATATGTTGAAACATATATGGGTTCCAGTAGTGATTATTGGACTTGCAAACACAGCAGGAATGATAAGAACTCTAAGAGCTAATCTTTTAGATGAATTGAATAAGCCATATGTATTAACAGCAAGAGCAAAAGGACTTCAAGAATGGAAAGTAGTATTTAAATATCCTCTTAGAATAGCTTTAATTCCTTTTATAAGTACTGTTGGTTGGTCACTTCCGTTTTTGGTTTCAGGAGCTGAGATTACAGCTATCGTATTAAATTTACCTACATCAGGACCTTTGCTCTTAGAATCTTTAAGAAATCAGGATATGTATTTAGCTGGTGCATTCCTCCTTATGTTAAGTTGTTTAACCTTATTGGGTACATTGATCTCAGATATTCTTCTTGCATGGGTAGATCCAAGGGTAAGGTATGAATAGGAGGGATAATATGTCAAAGATGGAAAAGAGAGAAGAAATAATAGAAGAAAGTTATATAGAGAAGGAGGAAAAAATTTATGTGGCTTCTCAATGGAAACTTATGTGGTGGAGATTCAAAAGAAACAAATTGGCTATTTTAGGAGGTATAATATTAATAATCTTTTATATAATTGCAGTCTTTTGTGAATTTTTTGCTCCAAGTGATCCCTACAAATACGATGTTCGTTATGTACTTGCACCACCTCAAAAAATTCATTTTATTGATGAAACTGGCTTTCATTTGAGGCCTTTTGTATATGCATATAAAATGGAGGTTGATCCTAATACCTTAAAAAGGATCTATACAGAAGATAAATCCAAAAAGTATCCTATTAAATTTTTTGTTAGGGGCCATGAGTATAAAGTATTAGGTTTATTTAAAAGTAATATTCATCTATTTGGAGTAGAGGGAGATGGACACATATTTTTATTTGGTACTGATAGCTTAGGCAGAGATGTATTTTCTAGGGTAATATATGGTACGAGAATTTCTACCACTGTGGGTCTTGTAGGTATTTTTTTAAGTTTTATTTTTGGAATAGTGATTGGGGGTATTTCAGGATATTTTGGTGGTCCTTTTGACTTGCTTATTCAAAGAGTTATAGAAATTTTAAGAAGTATACCAACATTACCTCTATGGATGGCACTTTCCGCAGCTGTACCTGCTAATTGGTCTCCTGTAAAGGTTTATTTTGCAATATCCATAATACTTTCTTTTATTGGTTGGACGGGTCTTGCTCGTGAGGTAAGAAGTAAGTTTTTGTCTTTAAGAGAGGAAGATTTTGTTACAGCTGCAAAATTAGCTGGAGCCAGTGAAAGAAGAGTTATATTTAGACACTTATTACCATCTTTCTTAAGCCATATTATAGCTTCTTTAACCCTGTCAATACCTAGCATGATTATTGGAGAGACATCTCTTAGTTTCTTGGGCTTAGGTATAAGACCACCTGCTCTTAGTTGGGGGGTTTTAATACAGGATGCTCAAAACTTTAGAACTGTGGCATTGGCTCCTTGGTTACTCCTTCCTGTTTTGTTTGTAATATTAGTTGTTCTTTCTTTTAATTTTGTAGGAGATGGTTTGAGGGATGCGGCAGATCCTTATGCGAGATAAGGAGGAATAAATGATGGATAAATTATTGGAAGTAAAAGATTTAAGAACGTATTTTGTGTTAGAAGAGGGAGTGGTAAAGGCAGTTGATGGAATTAGCTTTGATATTAAGCAAGGAAAAACTCTTGGGATTGTTGGAGAATCGGGTTGTGGTAAAAGCGTTACCGCCCTTTCCATATTAAAGTTAACTGGTCCAAGAAGTAAAATTCAAGGAGAAATCTTTTTATATAGAGATGGAGAAATTATTGATCTGGTAAAGTTAGATCCTAAGGGGAACGAAATTAGAAGTATAAGAGGGAAAGAGATTGCTATGATATTCCAAGAACCTGGAGCCTCTTTTTCTCCTGTACATACTGTGGGGGAACAGATTATAGAGGCTATTATGTTACATCAAAAGCTTGACAAAAAGTCTGCGAGAGAAGCAGCAATTGAGTTAATGAGGATTGCAGGAATTCCAAGACCAGAATTGAGAATAGATGAATATCCTCATCAATTCAGTGGTGGAATGTTACAAAGGGCAATGATTGCTATGGCTTTATCTTGTAGACCAAGATTATTGATAGCGGATGAACCTACAACTAACTTAGATGTGACAATTCAAGCTCAAATATTAGAGCTTATGAAGGAATTACAGAAACAATTTGGCATGGCAGTTATGATGATAACCCATAACTTAGGAGTTATAGCAGAAATGGCAGAAGAGGTTATAGTAATGTATCTTGGAAAGATAGTGGAGAGTGGTTCGGTGGAAGATATATTCTATGACCCCTTACATCCTTACACGAAAGCCTTATTGGAATCTATTCCTAAAATAGGAAAGAAAGTTAGGGGAAGATTAAAAGCTATAAAAGGAATTGTTCCTGATCCTTACAATATGCCAACTGGTTGTACATTTCATCCAAGATGTCCACAATTTGTAAATGGTTTATGTAATGTAAGAGTTCCAGAATTAAAAGAAGTAAAACCAGGACATAAAGTGAGCTGTTTACTTTATGGAGAGGTAGAAAAGTCATGAATGGTATCCTTTTGGAAGTAAAAAATTTGAAGAAATATTTTCCTGTGACAAAAGGCTTCTTTAAAAAACAGATTGCAACGGTTAAAGCTGTAGATGATATTAGCTTTTTTGTAAGGGAGGGAGAAACCTTAGGGCTTGTTGGTGAGTCTGGTTGTGGAAAAACTACGACTGGTAAAGTAATATTGAGGGCATATGACCCAACAGGAGGAGATGTTATTCTTCATGTTGATGGAATATCTATTAATGTGGCTAAGCTACCCAATAATGAATTAAATAAAGTTAGAAAATATATGCAGATGGTCTTTCAGGATCCTTTTAGATCTTTGAACCCAAGAATGACTGTTAAAGAGATTATTGGAGAGCCGCTTCTTGTAAATGGGATTGCAAAGGGTAAGGAGTTAGAGGAACGGGTAGCAGATTTAATGAGGAAAGTTGGATTAAGACCTGAATATATGAGAAGATATCCTCATGCTTTTTCTGGTGGACAGAGACAAAGAATAAGTATTGCAAGGGCTTTGGCTCTTAATCCTAAATTAGTGGTTTGTGATGAACCAGTTTCTGCTCTTGATGTTTCAATTCAGGCCCAAGTGTTGAATCTTCTTAAAGATTTACAAGAAGAATTTCATTTAACCTATCTTTTTATATCTCATGATTTAGGAGTAGTAGAACATATTTGTGATAGGGTGGCTGTTATGTATGTAGGTAAGATTGTAGAATTGGCAAGGACAGAGGAAATCTTTGAAAAACCAAGACATCCATATACAGAAGCTTTACTTTCTGCTGTTCCGAAACCTGATCCGAAGATGCGAACTCGTAGAATTTTATTAAAGGGAGAAGTACCTGATGCTTCAAACCCTCCTTCTGGATGTTATTTTCATCCAAGGTGTAATTATGCTAAGGAAATATGTAAGGAGGTGATGCCAGATTTAATTGATATAGGTAATGAACATTACGTGGCTTGTCATTTTGCTAAAGAACTTGACTTGAAGGGTATTCCAATTGTATAGATGAGAGGGGGTTAAAAGATGAGATCCATAAAAATATTATCTCTCTTGTTAATATTCTTGTTAATCTTCGGAAATACTATTGTAGGACAAAAGAAATACAATGAATCACCTATGCTTTCGGCTCTTGTAAAAGAAGGAAAACTTCCACCAGTAGAGCAAAGATTACCAAAAAATCCAATTGTTGTAAAACCTCTTGAAGAAGTTGGTAGATATGGAGGTACTCTAAGAAGAGCTTGGACAGGACCTGGTGATAGATGGGGTATTGCTAAAATATGCTATGATGCTAACAATTTAATGAGATGGGCTTCTGATAGTAAGACGATTCTTCCATGGCTTGTAGAGAAATATACTATTTCTAAGGATGGTAGGATATTTACTTTTAAGTTAAGAGAAGGATTAAAATGGTCAGATGGCCATCCACTTACAACTGATGATGTAATTTTCTGGTATGAAGATGTAATAGGTAATGAGGAGCTTACTCCTACATTCCCATCTGCTTTTGTACAGGATGGGGTTAGAGCAAAATTTGTTAAGGTTGATGATTATACTTTTAGAATAGAATTTAAAAATCCAAATCCGATGTTTATTTATACCTTCCCAACCCAAGGATGGTTTATTGATAATTCAAAAGGATCTTTTAGCTTTTATGCACCAAAGCATTATCTCTCTCAATTTCATCCTAAATATACACCAAAAGACAAGTTGGAGGCTATGGCCAAACAAAAAGGTTTTAATAAATGGTATGAGCTATTCCAATTTATGATTGATTATATACAGAATCCAGATTTACCTACCATGTCACCTTGGAAGATTGTGAGCAAGAGTCCTAATGAGCCAGTATTCGTTATGGAAAGAAACCCTTATTATCCAGTAGTAGATACCGAAGGGAACCAATTACCATATATTGATAGAGTAGTACACTACCTTGTTAGTGATGCAGAAATGATAAATATGAAGGCTATAGCTGGAGAGATAGACTTTCAAGCAAGACATATGAGGCTTCCCAATTATACTTTATTCATGCAAAATAAAGATAAAGGAAATTACAGGGTACTTGTTTGGAGGACTGGTACAGGGGCAGATCCTGCTATATATCTAAATCAAAATATAAAAGATCCTGTAAAGAGAAAACTATTCCAAGATGTAAGATTTAGACAAGCTTTATCTCTTGCTATTAACAGAGAAGAAATTAATAAGATTCTTTACTTTGGTTTAGGAGTACCAATGCAAGCAGCTATTCCACCTGGAGCTGCATATTATGATGAGACTTGGGCAAAAGCTTATGCTCAATATGATCCTGGGAGAGCTAAAATATTGTTAGATGCAATGGGCTTAAAAGTTGGGAAAGATGGATTTAGATTAGGTCCAGATGGAAAACCAATTGAGCTAATAGTAAGTTTTACTACATATCCAGGAAGTGCTAATATGAGCACAATGGAGCTTATTAAGAGCTATTGGGAGGCTATAGGTATAAAAACTATAGTTAAACAGGTTGATAGAAGTTTATATACCACAAATTGTAATTCAGGTGATATAGAAATTGGTGTTTGGGTTATGGATCGTATGAGTAATGTGGCTATAAATGCAGGAAGATTACTTGGAACATGGACAGATGGTCCTTGGGCACCTCTTTATGCCAGATGGTATTGGACTAAAGGACAAGAAGGAGAAGAACCTTCTGGAGATATTAGAAAAATATATGATCTATGGGATGAATTTAATAGAACTGTGGATGCAAGAAAGAGAGATACAATAATAAAGCAAATCATAGCTTTACATAGAAAGAATATTTGGATTATTGGAACAGTGGGAGGATTGCCTCAGCTTGTAATAGTAAAGAACAATTTAAGAAATGTCCCATCTGGAATACTATGGGATGATCCTTATAGATCTGAACTTAACTCATTCCCAGAACAATTTTTCTTTAAACAATAGAATTTTGAGGGAGAAGGGAATTATATCCCTTCTCCCCCTTTTTATATTTTTCTAAAACGTTTATACAAACTTTTTTAAATAAAGGGGAGGTGCAAAGTAATGTTTAAAAAGTTATTGGTCCTTTGTTTATTATTCTGTATCTTTATTCTAATTGGGGGCTGTACTCCAAAGACATCATTAGAGGGACTACCTGAAGCACCTTCTAATTTAATTGCTGAATTAGTAGATCCCATATTAACTGAGGTAAGAGTTAAACTTGTATGGAAGGATAATTCTAATAATGAAGATGGGTTTATAGTAGAAAGAAAAACAAGTAGTGGTCAATATGAATCAATAGCGCAATTAGAACCTAACACGACCTCTTATATTGATGATAGTGTTTCCCGTAATAGTGTATATTCTTATAGAATAAAAGCTTATAATGATAAGGGTAATAGGATATCGAATGAGTTTCAAATTGAAGTTCCAATTGTTAGCACAAGTTTTGAGGACGAAACCATTCAATCTTGGCAACCAAGGGGATCAGGGGTATCTATAAATATAAATTCTGATGTGGCAAAATATGGAAATTATTCTTTATTCGTATCTGGTAGAAGCAGTAATTGGCATGGAGCTCAAATACCTTTACTTTCTCAAGATGGAGTACAGTATTTGCAACCTGGTAATACTTATAGTATAAAGGTATGGGTTTATCAAAATTCTGGATCAGAGCAAAAAATAACTTTGACTATGCAAAGAACGAATAATGATGGAAGTACAAACTATGATACTATTGTCTGGCAAAAGAATGTACCTAATGAGACATGGGTAGAGCTTTCAGGTTCTTATAATGTACCTACTGATGCAATAGAACTTTTACTTTATGTTGAATCGCCAGATCAATCTTTGTCCTATTACATAGATGGTTTAATGGTAAAGTAGGAGAGAGGAAAAACAATTTCCACCATTTCTAAAAATTTATAAACAAGGGAGGTACCGAGTATGAAAAGGGTCTTTAGTATCTGTTCTTTATTGATAGTATTGTTTTTTATTGCTGGCTGTGCTAAGGCTCCTATGTCTAACACAGAACAAAATCAAATTTTAGAAGAGATTAAGAAAGAGGTTGCTTCAGTACCAAATATTCCTAACGCTTTAATTATCACAACTTTTGAAAGTTCCAAAGAAGAAGGATGGACAGCAAGAGGGGATAATGTGAAGATCTTAGTAACCGATAAAGAGGCACATACAGGTAAGTATAGTTTATATGTCTCTGGAAGAAGTGCAGGATGGCATGGCGCTCAGATTCAGTTGAAGGATATATTAAAGCCAGGTAAGGTTTATAGCATATCTGTATGGGTAATGCAAAAATCTGGATCAAGTCAGTATTTAGGCCTTACTATGCAGAGAAAATATGATACCGATTCTAACACTCAATATGATTGGATAAAGCATGAAAATAACGTACCTAATGGAAAATGGGTAGAGCTTTCTGGTACTTATGAGATTCCTGCTAATGTTTCTATTCTTGATCTTAGCTTATATGTGGAGGCTCCATCAAATACTTCTCTCGATTTTTATATTGATGACCTTGTGATTGTAGAAGGGAAGAGTGCCTTTAGAATTACTCCTAAATTATTCGAATTGGTAGCAAAGGTTATTAAATAATTTATAAAAAGGGAAATTTTAAATTTATCTTAAAACTATGTTATAATATATAGGGGAAAGCTGAGAATGCTTTCCCCTTTAAAAAAATAAGGGAAGAGGAGAGGAATATGAGTTTAAATGGAGATTTGAAAAGCGTTTCATTATGGGAAGTTCTTGAGATTTTATCCTTTAGTAGAAAAACAGGAAGACTACAGTTAACGCATGGTACTAAAAAGACTGATGTCTATTTTGAAGAAGGTAGAATTAAGCATATTAAAGCAGATAACTGTGAAGATAATGATGCTATATTAGGACTTGCTTTATGGAAAGAAGGAAATTTTACTTTCTTTCAAGATGAAAAAGCTCCTAAAGCAAACTTAAGTTTAGATCCTCTCCATATACTTGTAGATGTGTCCAAGGATATTGATCTTATTGAATATTTAGGTGATCTTATCTTTCTACTTATTAATATTACTAACCTCAATGAAGAAGAAAAGTATGTAGGAATGTTATTTGATGGACTTAGACCTGCAAAGGAAATTATTTTGAACTCTCCTTATGGTGAAGCAAGGACTTTAAGAATTATTGAAAAGCTTAGAAAAAATAGAAATCTTTTAAGAATAGACGAAAACTTAAATCTGTTTTGGGTTTATACTTTCTGGAGATATTTTATTTATACTCTTGAAAAGGAAAATGAAAGAGATTTTCGTAAAAAATGGACAGATACATTAAATAGAATGCCATCTGCCTATAAACTTACTTTTGAAATTCTAACTCGTGATAGAAAAGTAGAATGGTTTAATATATTTCCTTTAATTAGGGATATTCCAAATTCTGAATTTTTTTCAGTAATAAAGGATGTTTTCCATTTTATAGAAAGTTATAGAAAGCTTGAGATTAACAATGTTATTGATACGGGAAAAATCTTGTTTCTTAGCCAAGAATTAGAACCTTATATGGAGAAGGTGTATGTACCTATAAAACATAGTGAAATTATTGAAGAAAATATTGTTCTTTGGTCTTTTGATGGTAAGAGAGTTTTAAGAGAAATGCTTGATATTTTACCTTTTGGTGAACTAAGAAAATTACAACTTGTAAAATCAGTAATTGATAAAAAATTAGTTCTACCTTTAGGAGATAATTTAAAACTTGATTTTTTGAATTATTTCTTTAATTTCTGGCAAGATATACTTATAAATTTAGAAAAGAAGGGAAAGGCTGAGGAATTTAAAAAAGATTGGGATAAGTTCATATATGAAAGTCTTTCAGATGTAAAGCATCTTTTCTCTCATCTAACTTTTGAAGCTAAGCCTAATTTCCCCTATTTTTATAAAAATGTAGCCAAATCGCAAGAAGATGAATTAAGAGCGTTTTTAAGAGAAGCTCTTAAGGTAGTGTATGATTTTGCAATTAAAGTACTTTCTAGGGAAGAAATAGAGGAGGTAATTAATAACGTGCTTAAGAACGTTGAGAGATTTTCTTCTCAACAGGTAAAACTTGCTGTTGCTAATTTATTAAATGAGACATATATAAAATAATTTTTTTTAACAGCAAGAAATGGTAAAATTACATTATTGTGAAAATAATAAATGTAGGTTTATTTATAAGGATTATTGCTCTTATTAGCTTGGGAGGTATTAGTTTTTCTTTTTTCCAAGCTTTTAGGAGTTTTTCATTAGTATTTTTTGTAAATAAATTTGTTTCATCAAAGACAGAGATTGGTATTTTGCTTTCTCTTGGAAGCTTTATAGGGATAGTTGTACCCCCATTAATTGGATATTTATCAGATAAACTTAGGAATTTTCTTAAAGGAAGAAAAATTTTAATAATATTTTTTCTAATTTTATTTCTTTTTTCTGTTTGTGGCCTTGAAAAAGTAAAAGACATATCCAGTTTGTATCTTTATATAACTTTCTCTTTTATGTTTTTTTATTCTGGTTTTTCCATTTATCAAGCTCTAATTCCTGATCTGATAGCTAAAGATACATATGCTCGTGCAACAGGTATAATAAATTTTACATCTCAATTTTTTCAAGGTTTATATATATTCATCGTGGTAATTGCCCATGCATCTAATTTAGTATTTAAACTCCTTAAATATGGGACGTTAGTTTCTGCATTTTTTCTATTATTTTTACCTGAAAAACCAGGTGATAGTAAAAAAGAAAATCTAAAATTAGATTTAGAATTCTTTAAAGGAAGATTATGGTTTTTATTATTTTTTCTTCAATTTTCAATTTGGTATGGTGTTTCGTCGGTTAGTTCATTTATTCTTTTATTCTTTCAAGATGCTCTTTCAGCTTCTATTAATGATTATATGGTAGTACTTGCTATTTTTGGAATTTTAACTGCCATTTCTACGTTTGTATCTGGTTTCCTTGCTGATAAGTATTCTAAAGAAAAACTTTCTGTTTTTTCTTTATTTCTTTTTGGATTGAGCAGTTTTATATTTTCTCAAACCTACAGGATTTTTCATGCTTTTATTGCATCTATAATTTATGGCATTAGTTTAGGGTCTTTAATGGTTATTCCTTATAGTCTTGTTCTTGAATATATACCTAAGGGAAAAGCAGGAAGTTTTGTGGGTGTTAATACTCTTATGATTTCTATGGCACAGGTTTTGGCATATTTTACTTCTGGAATGACTATTGATCTGGGTGGATATAGGATTAATTTCTTGCAGGGATTAATTTCTTCTATTCTTGGGCTTTTAATTCTAAAAGAGATTAAAAATAGTAGATTAAAAAATTTATCTTAAATTTCCTTTTGACAATATACTGAGCTCCTTTAAATATTCTTTGGAGTAAGGAGATAGTTTTCTGTAATTATGATCTAAAGTTTTTTCAGGTTTGAAGGTTTGTAAATAGTAAGGCACATCTTCAATAATATTTTTTATCTCTATAATATCTTCTTTTTCTACAATGTTTGGTACTACAGTGGTTCTAATCTCGAAGTTAATGTTACTTTCTTTTAATATTCTTAAAGATTCTTTTATCTTATTTAAATATTTTTGAACTAATTCTTCTGAAAGTCCTATTGCCATAGCATATTTTGAGGGTGATGTTTTAAAGTCCATAGCCACATAATCAACTAATTTGCCTTTGATTAGTTCTATAAGCATTTTAGGATTTGATCCATTTGTATCTAATTTTATGGAATATCTTTTTCTTTTTAATTTAAATAAAAAGGAGGGAAGATCCTCATTTAGTGTAGGCTCCCCTCCTGTTATTACAATCCCCTTTATTATTTTTTTTCTCCTATCAATTTCCTCTATTATAAAATCTTCAGAATAAATACCTTTTTTCCTTGTAGATATAAGCTCAGGATTGTGACAGAAGGGGCAACGAAAGTTACAACCCTGAGTAAATATAACAAAGCTTGGTTTACCAGGATAATCTACGAGACTAAATCCCAGGTAACCTGAGATTTTCATGTTTTCTCCTCTCCTTTAATGTCAACGTGAAGGTTTTTCTTAATTTAAACTCTTCTTGTTTTCCTTTATTCCAACTTTTAACAGGTCTGTAATATCCTACTACTCTTGAATAAATTTCTGTTTCTTTTCCACAAGTAGGGCATTTTTCGTAATTTCCTCTAAGATAACCATGTTCAGGACATATGCTAAAGGTGGGAGTTAATGTGAAATATGGCAATCTATAGTTATTTGTGATAAGTTTTACTGCCTCTTTTACCATTTCTATATCTTCCAATGCTTCACCTAAGAATATATGCAATACAGTACCACCTGTATAGAGACTTTGGAGCTCATCTTGATGTTCCAACACTTCAAAAGGATCTGCTGAATAATCAACAGGAAGTTGAGTAGAATTGGTATAGAAGGGTTCTTTATCTCCCGAGGTATAAATGTCTGGATATTTTGACTTATCTATTCTTGCTAATCTGTAGGATGTACCTTCTCCAGGAGTAGCTTCTAAGTTGTAAAGATTATTAGTTTCTTTTTGATATTCTAAAAGTTTCTCTCTCATAAATTTAAGAACTTTTATGGCAAATTCCCTTCCAGCTGATGTATCTATACCTTCTCCAAGTAAATTTACACATGCCTCATGCATACCTATAAGTCCAATGGTGGCAAAATGATTTCCCCAATATTGTCCTGTTAACTCATAAACTCCAGAAAGATAATATTTGGAATAAGGATATAAATTTTTATGTGTGAGATCTTCTATTACATTCCTTTTTATTTCAAGGCTTTCTTTTGCAAGATCCATTAGATAATATAGTCTTTCAAAAAATTCTTCTTCATTCTTAGATAAATAACCAAGTCTGGGCATATTTATTGTTACCACACCAATACTTCCTGTAAGAGGATTTGCTCCAAATAATCCGCCGCCTCTATGTTTCAACTCATCCACATTTTTATTATTTACATTTAAAGAAAAACTTAAAGCTCTTTGTCTTACCAGAGAATTGTCTAATCTTAATCTACAGCACATAGATCTTACATCTGAAGGATCCATTTCTGAGTTAACAAAGTTTGAGAAGTAAGGAGTACCATATTTAGCTGTCATTTCCCAAATTTTAGTTAAGTTTGACTTTTCCCATGGAAAATCTTTTGTTATGCTATAAGTTGGTATAGGGAAGGTAAAGATTCTTCCATTTGCGTCACCCTCTATCATTACTTCTGCAAAAGCTTCATTTAAAAGGTCCATTTCTCTTTGAAATTCTCCATATGTGGCTTCTTTTCTTTCTCCTCCTATTATTACTTTTTTATCTTTTAAATCATCTGGTACTACTAAATCAAAACTTAAATTAGTAAACGGAGTTTGAAATCCCGTTCGAGTAGGAATATTAAGATTGAAAACAAATTCTTGCATAGCTTGTTTTACTTCTTTATAAGTAAGATTATCGTAAGCTATAAATGGAGCCAGCAGTGTATCGAAATTTGAAAAGGCAATAGCTCCTGCTGCTTCACCTTGTAGTGTAAACATGAAATTTACAATTTGTCCTAAAGCGGTTCTGAAATGTTTGGCTGGTTTACTGGCAACTTTTCCTTCTACCCCTCCAAATCCTTTTAAAAGTAGATCTTCTAAATCCCAACCCACACAATATACTGAAAGAGATCCAAGGTCATGTATATGAAAATCTCCATTTTGATGAGCCCTTGCTATCTCTTGAGGATAGATTTCTTCTAACCAATATCTTGCTATAAGAGAAGAATAAAGATAATAGTTTAAGCCTTGGAGAGAATATCCCATATTTGAATTTTCGTTTACTCTCCAGTCTTCTCTGTTTAAGTATTCTTTTATAAGATCATTCAGATTACTAATCATTTTTCATACCTCCTTGCTTAGTTTATGCTTTTTTCATCTGAGAAAGAAGTTTTGCAAATTCTTCTAAGGAACTAAACTCTTGATATACAGAAGCAAATCTTACATATGCAACTGCATCTAAATCTTTTAATTTTTCTAATACCATTTTTCCTATTTCCTTTGAGGAAATTTCACTTACTCCTTGTTTCTTTATATCCCCTATAATTTCATCAATAATAGCTTCTAATTTTTCGCTATCAATATTTCTTTTAACTACTGCTCTTTGTAAACCTGCTAAAAGCTTATTTCTATCGAAAGGTTCTCTTCTACCATCTTTTTTGATTACCATAATAGGTTTTTCTTCTATTCTTTCGTAGGTGGTGAATCTTCCCTTACATCTTGGACATACTCTTCTTCTTCTTATTACTCTTTGATCTTCTATTTCTCTGGTATCAATAACAGAAGTATTTTCATAATTACAAAATGGACATCTCATTTCTATACCCCCACTAAATATTGTGGTTATATTTATATCACAACTCAATATATAGTTCAAAGGGGAAAAAACTGAGATATGAGGATTTTTTTACCAAAAAATTTTAAATTATGAGTTATTTTATAATTTTTTGACCATAAGTTAAAAAAGGTTAAAAAAGAGAGGGAGATATATTTCTCCCCCTCTTAATGAAGATCTTCTTATTTGTGGTTTTCTGCTAAGATTAACTCTAATTCTCCTCTGTGATTTTCTGGATCAAAATAGCACTCAATGATTCTTTCGTGAGGTAGTCTTTCAATTCTCTCATTCATAATGTTGAGGACTTTTGTATTGATTTCTATTGCTTTTTGTACAGACATTCTTTCAGGATTTATATCAATTCCAAAATATCCTTGATAACCTATCATCTTTAGTGTATAAAGTAATGCTTCTGTAGAATCCCAGTCAACTACTCCCACATTTAGGTCTTGGTCATAGTTTCCGAGAGGTTGGCTGTTCCAGTGAGTGTGGAATAGTCTACCTTCTCTTGCAACTCTGGCATAAGCATAAGGAAGATCCTCAAATCCCATTCTGACATGACCCACCTCTGGATTTAAGCCTACTAATGCATGTCCTTCATTTATTAGTTTGAGATTTTCGGGGTTTTTGAGTCTTGACTCTATATCTCTCGCAGCTAATATTCCATCAGCAGTAGTTCTGTATATATTGTTTGGTGCTGGTTCATAAGGTTTTGGTTCAATAGCAACTTGTACTCCTGGTACTTCGTCCATAGCTTGGGCTACTAATTCTTCAAAGGTATCCCACATATGATAGTAAAGGTGTCCATAAGAATAAGTATATCCATCAATTCCAGGCCATATTATACAAATATCTGCGTTAGCTTCTTTTACCAATTTTAAACCGTTTACTAATCTTTCATAGGCTACCTTACGATATTTTTCATAAGGATTAGAAAGAGAGCCAAATTCAAATATTTTATCGTAAAAAAGGCTTAAAGGAACAGCAACAAGTCTTATTCCAGCTTCTTTTTCGAGTTTTTTATAAAGATGAAGATTCTCTTCATTGACTTCTGCAGGATAGTGAGCTTCTATTCCCTTCACTCCATATTTAGCCATTTCAGCAGCCATTTCTATTCTTTCTGGAATACTTTTTTGTTCTACGTAAGGTTCATGGAATCTGCCACCTCCAGGAGTGAAGTACCAGATACCCACTGAAAATTTAAGATCTAATTTGAAGGTTTGAAGATGTTTAAGAAGTTCCTCTTTATTCCTCCTAATCTTTTGAGAACGATGATCTACAAAGGGCATAATTTATACCTCCTTATTATTAGTTTTTAAAATATTTTACAATAAGAGATCTATTTAGGCAATCGTTTTAATGGTAATTAAAAAATATGGCGGAGAGGGTGGGATTCGAACCCACGAGGCTTTGTCAGCCTACTCGCTTTCGAGGCGAGCGCCTTCGTCCACTCGGCCACCTCTCCTTCATGAATATTTTAGCAAAAACTTATGATATAATCTATTCAATATGGAAAAGGAGGTCAAGAAAAGATAAGTCTAAGAACCAAAATAACTTTGATTTTAGTGATTACTAATATTTTTATTTCCTTTGTTTTTATTCTCGGGGGTATACTCCTTGTAAAAAACGTTTTCAGAGAAAATATAAACAAAGAAGTTAGAAATACTCAAAGCTTATTTAGTAAATTATTGGAAAAAGAAAAGAGTATTTTAATTGTTAATCTATCAGATTATATTTATTGGATGGATTTGGGAGAAAAAGGAGTTAAGAGAAGAGACAAGGAGTTTTTAGAGGCAAATATTAATCCATGGGTTAAGAAAACCCTTAAATATGATGTGATTCTTTTTACAAAAGATGGAGAAATTATCACTTCTTCATTCCGTAATATCCCAAAAGATTTTCTAAAAGAGAAAATAAAAGAGGTAGAAGTTTTCTTCTATTCTTATAGAGAAAAGGTATTTCTATGTGCTGTAGGTCCAGTAATGAGCGATGATAAAAGATATTTTTATGATGCCTATTTGTTGTTTGCAAAACCTATAGATGAAGAGATAATTAGAGAATGGGAGAATTTTTTAGATGCTAAAATAACGATTTTAAATATAGGAGATGTTAGAGAAGAAAAGTTAAGAAATTATTATGAGTATCCATCCTATCATATTGAGATTCCTTTAAGTGAAAACATATTGGTTCATATAGAAAAAGAGAGCAAGATTATATATTTAATATATAGATCATCTTTAATAATGCTTATATCATTTACTCTTTTTATATTAATATCATCTCTTTTGATTTCCCAATTTCTAATTTCCTATATAATGAGACCTTTTGAGAAGTTAGTACTAATAGCAAGGGAAATAGAAAGAGGAAATTATGATGTGGATTTTGATATTCATAGAAAAGACGAAATTGGCGATTTTATGAGAGCTTTTAAAAATATGATAGATAAGATCAAGATAAGAGAAGAAAAGTTATTAATAGAAAGAAATATTATGAAAGAGATAGCTTATTTGGATGTTTTAACTCAAACCTACAACAGAAGATATTTAGATGTTATTTTCAAAGAATTAGTGAATAAAAATATTTATTTTTCTCTTGTCTTTGTTGATATAGACAATTTTAAGGATGTTAATGATAAATTTGGTCATGATGTAGGGGATCAAATACTAAAAGAAGTAGTAGAATTTTTTAAAAAGAATTTTAGATCTGGGGATGTAATTATAAGGTTTGGAGGAGATGAGTTTTGTATTATTCTTATAAATACAACAAGAGAAATGGCAGAGAAAATAATGAAGAGAACCCTTTGTGATTTTAAAGAAAGATTTTCAAATATTGATGGCATTAGTTTAGGGTTTAGCTTTGGTATAGCCTCTTACCCTGAAGATAGCAAGTCCTTAGATGAATTAATAAAGATTGCTGATGAAAGAATGTATAAAGATAAAGAAAAGAAATAAAAATTATTTATTAAGGATTGTAGCTTTTTTGATTCTTGGTCCTTGGGGTGTATCCTCTATTATATAGCCTCTTTGTTTTATTTCTTCCCTAATTTTGTCAGCTTTTTCCCAATTTTTTTCCTTTCTCGCTTTTTCTCTTTCTTCTAAAAGTTGCCAAATTTCTTCAGGTACTTCAATTTTAACTTCTGGAGGGTTATCTAAGGATAATCCGAATACTTTATCAAATTGAATAATTGTAGCTCTCTTAACCTCGGGTGCTATTTTATCATCTTTCACAAGTTCCCATAAAATGGCAAGTGCTTTTGGCATATCTAAATCATCATTTATGGCTTGATGAAATCTTTCTTCATACTCTTTATCAAAATCAGCTTCTATCTTGGGATATCTTTTCATATTTTCATAAAGTCTATTTAAAGCTCTTTGTGCTCCTTCAATAGCTGACCATGTAAATCTTAATGGACTTCTATAATGAGCGGTAAGACAAAAATATCTATATGCTAATGAATGATAACTCTTTTCTTCCAGATCTGATAATGTAAGAAAATTTCCTTCGGATTTTGCCATTTTCTTTTCTCCCATAATGAGGAATTCTCCGTGCAACCAATATTTAGCCATCGGCTTTTCATATGCAGCTTCAGACTGGGCTATTTCATTTGTATGATGAATAGGAATATGATCCACACCACCACAGTGGATATCAAAGGGTTGTCCTAAATATTTTGTAGACATAACTGAGCATTCAATATGCCATCCAGGAAAACCTACTCCCCATGGAGAATCCCATTCCATCTGCCTTTTTACATCCTTAGGAGAGAATTTCCATAGAGCAAAATCAGTAGGATTTCTTTTTTCAGGGTTAAATTCCACCCTTGCTCCTGGTAGAAGCTCTTCTAAATCTTGTCCTGCTAATTTACCATAGTCAGGCACCTTTGAGGTATCAAAATATATTCCATCAGATGTCCTGTAGGTGTAGCCTTTTTGTTCAAGGATTTTTATAAGTTCTATAAAGTCAGGTATATGATCTGTTGCCTTACACCAGATAGTTGGTTCCAAAATATTTAATTTTTTCAAATCTCTTTTGAAAGCCTCGGTGTAAAACTCTGCAATTTCCCATGCACTTCTTCTTTCCTTTTTTGCTTCCTTTTCAATCTTATCTTCTCCCTCATCAGCATCAGAAGTAAGATGTCCCACATCAGTTATATTCATTACATGAGTAACTATATATCCATTATAAATTAATACTCTTTTTAAAATGTCCTCAAAAATATAGGTTCTTAAGTTTCCTATGTGGGCGTAGTTATAAACTGTAGGGCCACAAGTATACATTCCCACATAGGGTGGATTTATTGGTTCAAACTTTTCTTTTTTCTTTGTTAAAGTATTATAAAGGTATAAGTCCATAGTGGTAAGATTATATCATAAAATGATATTCTTTTTCAAAGGAGGTTTCTATGAAAATTTATGTTAGGTATCCATTAAAAAAAGAGTATATTAATAAAATCTTAGCTCTTAGTCAAAATGTTGAAATAACTGATAATATTGAAGAGGCGGATATATTTTTTGGTTGGGGATTAAACAAAGAAGAGTTCAAGAAAGCTAAAAGTTTAAAGTGGATACAATTAACATCTGCGGGTGTGGATCATATGCTTTATGATGATATTATTAACTCTGATGTAATCTTGACTTCTGCTAGTGGAGTTCATCCGAAATCTATTGCTGAACATGTTTTTGGTTTAATTCTTTCATGGACTCGTAGGATAAATGTGGCAATAAAAGGAAAAATAGAGAAAAGGTGGAATAAAGATGAGATAGAGTGGTGTGATGAACTTACTGGAAAAACTATGGGTATAATAGGTTACGGTAATATAGGACAAGAGATAGGAAGAATTGCTAAATGTTTTGATATAAGGGTTATAGGGCTTAAAAAGAAAAAAGAGAATATAAAAATACAACCTGATGAGTTATTGACTTTTCAAGATTTAGATAAGCTTTTGAACGATTCAGATATTATTGTGATAGTACTGCCTCTTACTAAGGAAACAGAAAATTTTATTTCTGAAGAAGAATTTAATAAAATGAAAAATAATGTTATTTTTGTTAATGTGGGAAGAGGTAGAACAGTAGATGAAAAGGCTTTAATAAAGGCTTTACAGGAAAATAAAATACAATGTGCACTACTTGATGTATTTTATAATGAACCTTTACCTAATGATAGCCCATTATGGGATATGGAGAATGTAATTATAACACCGCATATTGCAGGAATGACTCCTTATTATGATGAAAGGGTAGTGGAGATTTTTTTGAAGAATCTGAAAGAGTATCCTAATGTAGAAAGGATGATCAATGTGGTAGATAAAGAAGCTGGTTATTAGTAAAAAAAAGAGGGGGCATTAAGTCCCCCTCTTTTTAATATATTATTCTTTTTTCTCTCTTTTTTCCGAAAGTATAGTTTTTAATTCTGTATATCCAAAGATAAGCAAAATTATTCCTAAGAAAATTAAAAATATTGGTACCCCAGCCATTAAAGCCTTCAGAAAATAGGACCACCAAACTATGAGCCCCCATAGGCCTAATCCAATACAGATAATACCAAATAGAATGATTAATATCTTGCTTAACAAAATTGTCACCTCCCTTATTTTGTGAGAAAACAAATACAAAAATATTATAAAACAAAAGGCCTTATTTAGAAAGTAGAGGAAGAATCTCTAAAAGATCCTCCATTTTTCCTATAATGTCAGGAGTATACTTTGGTTTATCTCCGTTTAATATTTGTCCATCCTTGGTTAGAAAAGTAATAATACCTAAGGAGCTGGCAGAAAGATCTTCTTGTAAATCATTTCCAACCATTATGGTTTTTTCTGGCTTTTCTCCTATTTTTTCCAAGATTTCCTTATAGTATTCAGGAAATGGTTTGCAAGCATGCATAATTTCCATAGAGGTTATCAAGTCATAATTAAAATTATCTATTTCTGCCCATCTTAATCTCTCCCTTATGGCTATGAGTGGAAAAACTGCATTAGTGGCTATTACTACTTTGAGACCTAAATCAAATGCTTTCTCAATAACTTCTTTTGCGTATGGATTTGGTCTGGCTTTTACCGTATCTTTTAATTTTGGAAATTTTTCAATATAAAAGTTATAAAAGAAATCTTCCATAATATTTCTATCTATGCTTACTAATTTTTCGAATTCTTCCCAAAATACCTCGTTATTAGATTTAGGTCCTCTATTTTGCATCATTTTCGTTACCGCTATATTTAAACTTTTAAATAAAGAATCTGCATCTCCTATTTTCTTAAATTCTTCTCTTAACATAGAGAAATAATGTTTGGTAAATAATTCTAAATCACTATATAGTAAGGTGCCATCAAGATCAAAGAGTATTGCTTTAATCATATTTACTTTCCTCCCCTTTTTCATTTATAATCAGCCTTTGTCCTCTTTTCCATATCCACCTTCCCACTATATATACAATTGGTAGAATAAGGATGGAAAGATACCATATATTTGTCAAAATTAAAAAGTCGTAAAGTGCGTGCCAAAAAACTGGGTAGAATAATGCTTGTGTTAGATGTTTTTCAGGCTTAACACCAAACTTTGCAAGTCCAAATGCATATCCCATAAAAAGAGCCATAACAAAATGGGCAGGTACAGCCAAAAAAGCTCTTGTAAAACCTACCACATATCCTTCCGGTAGGACGTAGAATATGTTTTCTACTGTGGCAAATCCCATACCAACCATTACCGAATAAACAATACCATCAAAGGGTTCATCAAATTCTTCTTTGGGATAGATAAATTTATAAATGACGTAGTACTTTGCTCCTTCTTCTATAAGTGCAATTCCGAAAAATGTATATATAAAAAGGGAGGCTAAATCTCTGTGTGGTTTAAATAAATTAAGTAAATCTATAACAACTTCTAAAAATGCAGATGGAAAAGATACGAGGGCTCCTAATATAAATGCATAAATTATAGTTTTTGATGGTTCTTTATTCCATCTATCTTTATGATACACATACCAAGAGATGGCAATTCCTGGAGCTATAGATATTAGCAGTAAATTCATATTTTTATGGTAAAATTATAGCATAAAACATGATAAAATTAAGATTAATATGAAGTTAAAATTTTTTAGATGTCTTCTTACATTATTAATATTTTGTCTTATTGCACCCCCTATATCTTCTAATAATTCTATAAAAATTATTACAGATAAAGATTATCCTCCCTTTACATACATCGATGAGAAAGGAAATCTAGTAGGAATATCAGTAGAATTTTGGAAGATATGGAGTGAGAAGACAGGAATAAAAATAGAGCTTATTCCAGAAGAATGGAGTAAAGCCCAAAATATACTTTTTGAAGGAAAAGTTGATGCTATAGATACCATATTTAAAACGCCTGAAAGAGAAAAGTATTTAATTTTTTCTAAACCGATTTTTAAGGTTACATCAAGTATTTATTATCATAAAAGTATACCAAAAATAAATTATCCAAAGGATGTTACACCCTTTATTGTGGGGGCAAAAAGAGGCGATGCTTTAATAGAGATTTTTCTCTTACAGAATCCGCAGGTTAATTTTAAGTTTTATAGTAATTATTCTGATATAATACTTTCTGCTAAAAAGGATGAAATAAAAGTATTTATCATGGATGATCCACCTGCTTTCTATTATTTGACCAAATATGATTTGATTTATGAATTTTTTAAAGGGCCTGTAATATATACAAACTATCTTTATGTGGCTTCTCTTAAAAATAAAGCCCATATTGTATCTGTTATTAATGAGGGATTGTCTAAAATACCGCAAGAAGATATGGATAGATTATTAGAAAAATATTCATTTAAAGAAGAAGTTCCTTCAATTCTTCCTAAAATTGTTCTATATATTGTGATTATTGGACTTTCCATATTAATCATTGTTCTTTCGTATAATAGAATTCTCTCTATTAGAGTAAGAGAAGCTACAAAAGAATTGAAAAGAGTTCATGATAAACTCAGAGAACAAATTGACAAATTTGAATTCTTTATAAGAAATGTATCTTATATTTCAAGCATAGATTTGAAGGATTATGACTTTGTGAAGAGAGTATTACAGATTATTGTTAAAATCTTGGGTAAAGATACTTATGGTGTATTTTTTTATAGACATATGGATTCTTTAAGGATTTTAGCCATGAATGGATATGATAATAATTTGGAAGGATTATTAATTTCAAAAGAAGAAAGTAATAACATTTTGAATATACAAAATATTACATTAGTAAGAGAGCCAAGTTTTTTAAAGGATATAAATATGAAAGAGATGCTTTTATACCCTCTTAAATGGCAAGAAAAAATATATGGTTATTTGGCTTGTGTTATTCCAAAGGAAAGTATATATTCCTTTGATGAAAAGGATGTGGAAATACTTGAAAAGTTTGGAAATATTATTTCAGCATTTTATGGTATAAGAGTACATATTAGGGAAAGAGAAGTTTATTTAAGCAAAATGGTAACTCTTCTTATTAAGACTCTTGAATACTATGATAAGTATACTCAGGGGCATTCTGAAAGGGTTGCTAAATATGCTGTAAAGGTTGCAGAAAAGCTTGCTTTATCTCCGGAAAGAATTAAGAAGATATATTGGGCATCATTATTACATGATATAGGTAAAATTTATATTCCTCAAAGTATTTTAAATAAAAATGGAAGATTAACGCAGGAGGAATTTGAAATTGTAAAAATCCATCCTATTAAAAGTGAGGAGATATTAAAACAGGTAGATGAATTTAGAGATTTAGCAGAAATTGTTAGATATCATCATGAGAGGTGGGATGGGTTAGGATATCCTGATGGATTATCCTCATATGAAATTCCATTGGAGTCGAGAATTATTGCAACATCTGATGCTTTTGATGCTATGACCAGTGAAAGACCTTATAAAAGAGCGATGACTTTTGAGGAGGCTATTTTAGAGATAGAGAAAAATAAGGGAAAACAGTTTGATCCTCAAATAGCCGAAATTATGATAGAGGTTATAAAAGAGGAAATGATAGAGGAAAATTATTGACAGATTAAATCGTTATATTTTACACTATTTAAAAGGAAACATAAAATTTGGGGGTTGTAAAATATGAAGACAAAAGAGGAGATTCTTAAAAGTTTTCCCAAAAATCCGGATTATATTATTGAGATTCTCCATGCCCTTCAAGATAGCAACCCTTATAATTATTTAACTCCAGAAGATATAAAACTATGTGCAGAATATTTAGATCTTCCTGTGAGCTATGTGGAAGGTGTGGCATCTTTTTACTCCATGTTTAGTTTAAAACCAAGGGGAAGATATGTGATAAGATTGTGCGATTCACCCCCATGTCATTTAGTTGGATCTGAGTCCCTTTTAGAATATTTAGAAAGAAAATTGAAGATAAAGGTTGGAGAAACTACTCCTGATAGACTTTTTACTTTGGAACTTACAAGCTGTCTTGGGGTATGTGCGGTAGCTCCTGCTATGATGATTAATGATGATGTTTATGGAAATCTTACCTTTGAGAAGATTGATAAAATCTTGGAGGAAAAGAGGGGGAATTTATGAGTATAGTAAGAAGTCATGTTTTGATATCCATAGATGCAAACACTTTGTTGGCAGGAGCAAAAGCTGTAGAAGAAGCTTTGATAAATGAATTAAGAAAAAGGGGTATTGATAAGGAAGTAGGAGTAATTGAAACAGGTCCTCTTGGAATTATTGGGAAAGGTGTAGTAATGGTGGTTTATCCTGAAGGAGTTTATTATGGCAATGTAAAACCGGAAGATATTCCAGAATTGGTAGAGGAACATTTTGTAAAAGGAAGACCTTTAAAAAGACTTATGATAGAAGAAATTACTACCCCATCAGTAGTAGTAAAGGAAGAGGTTGGGTTAACCAAGAGACAAGTAAGGATTGTACTTAAAAATAGTGGAGTGATAAATCCCGAGAGTATAGAAGAATATATAGCTTCTGATGGATTTGATGGCCTAACTAAGGCTATTTTTGAAATGAAACCTGAAGATGTAATAAAAGTGGTTAAAGATTCAGGACTTAGAGGTAGAGGAGGAGCAGGTTTTCCCACAGGTTTGAAATGGGAATTTACTTATAAAATTCCTGCAGATGAAAAATATGTTATATGTAATGCTGATGAAGGAGAGCCGGGAACCTTCAAAGATAGATTAATTTTAGAAGGTGATCCTTATAGAATAGTTGAAGCCATGACTATTGCTGGTTATGCGGTAGGAGCTAAGAAGGGATATATTTATATTAGAGGGGAATATAAATTGTCCATAGATCGTATGCAGAAAGCTATCCAAACAGCAAAAGATTATGGACTTCTTGGAGATAATATTCTTGGTAGTAATTTTTCCTTTGATATAGAGGTGAGGAAGGGAGCAGGTGCTTATATCTGTGGAGAAGAAACAGCTTTAATAGAATCTTTGGAGGGTAAAAGAGGAGTACCAAGAATAAAGCCTCCTTATCCTGTTTCTCAGGGATTGAGAAATAAGCCAACTGTAGTGAACAATGTGGAAACATTGGCTAATATTCCTGATATTGTAAGAAATGGAGCTGAATGGTTTAGGCAATTTGGAACAGAAAAATGTCCAGGCACTAAGGTCTATACCATTTTAGGAGATGTGATAAATGCAGGCCTTATAGAAGTAGAGATGGGTACTCCTTTGAGAGAGATAATTTTCCAATATGGTGGCGGGATAAAGGATGGGAAAAAGTTTAAGTGTGCATTAGTAGGGGGAGCAGCTGGTGCCTTTTTAGGAGAGGAAATGCTTGATGTTAAGATGGATTTTGAAAACTTAAAAGAATATAAAGCAGTCCTTGGATCTGGGGCTATATTAGTTATGAATGAAACAGCATGTATTGTAGATATGTTGAAGAGTATTTTAAGATTTTTTGAGCATGAATCTTGTGGTAGGTGTACTCCTTGTAGAGTTGGTACTAAGAGATTGGTAGAAATAATAAATAGGTTTGCTAATTTAGAGGGTTCTAAAGAGGATATAGATGAAATGGTAAATATTAGTCTTGTAATGAAGGATACATCCTTCTGTCCATTAGGACAATCGGTACATCTTCCTGTGGTTTCTGCAATTAGATATTTTAAGGATGAATTTATAAACCATTTTAAGGAAAAATATTGTGTGGCAAATAGATGTGGGAGAAAAGTAGGGGTTTTATCTTAAGGGGAAGCTTATAGCTTCCCCTTCTTAATCTATATTGATTCCTAAAACCTTTTTGACAAAAACCCCTATTAAGAAACTTATAAAGGATACAGAAAAGATAATAATTGTCATTTCTAAAAATCTTTTATTAAACTCATAGTCCTTTGCAACTGATATATAAAAATTGAAGATTACAACTAAAATGACTGCAAAAAGAAGAGTTAAAATTAAAGCAAGGATATAATTTTGTGTTATTAAGTAGGGAAGGATTAGAATTAAAACTGTCATAATATATGTTATTCCAGTGGTTATTGCAGATTTCAAAGGATTTCTTTCAGAAGATTCTGCTTTCGAAGAGAGATACTCTGATCCTGCCATTGATAATGCAGCTGAGATTCCTGTTATTAATCCAGATATGGATATAAGCTTTGTATTTTGGAAGGCAAAGGTTAAACCTGCTAAGGTACCTGTAAGTTCCACTAAGGCATCTGACAATCCAAGAACCATTGATCCAATATAGTTTAATCTCTCTTCATCTAAGGTATTTAATAATTTCTGTTCATGTTCTTTTTCATCATCAAGGATTTCATTAATTTGTGGATACTTATTAATAATTTTTCTATAGCTTTCTATTGCTTTATCCTCTCCTTTTTCCATAAGTTTGAGTACAAAGGTAAAACCAAAAATCTTTGTAAGAAAGAGATACAAGTAAAGCTTAAATTTATTAGGATTTAAATCTTTTTGGGTTATTTTCCTTAGTACGTTGTAGTGGGCAAACTCATCTTGAGAAATTTTTAAAAGTATTTCCCTATTTTTTTTATCTTTTAACCCTTTTGAAAGAATTTTATATATATTGTGTTCGGTTATTTCGTTTCTCTGAAGTTTCAATAAAATCTTTTCTTCCATTTTTTACCTCCTTTCTTCCTTATATATTATCACAATGGATAATTTTTACGCTTAGGTTAAATAATACAGATGTAAAAAGATATTCTTTTATTATCCTCTTATAATTCTTGAATTGTATTTATTTTATTGACTTTAATTTATAAAAAATAATATAATTTTTTATGGTAAAAAAAATTTTTGATTGGAGGTCAATAGAAGTTGAAACCTGTAAATATAAAAAGTATGAGAATTGCTAATATATCTTTGGTACTTGATACCATAAGAAGAATGGGGCCTATATCTCGTTATGACATTTCTAAGATTACAAAATTAAGTCCTTCTGCAGTATCTAGTATTGTGGAAAATCTAATAAGTGTGGGGATAATAAAGGAAAGTCCTGCCCAGGTAACAAAAGTTGGCAGGCGTCCTATAGAACTTACTCTTAATGAGGTAGGTTATTATCCTATAGGAATAGAGATAGAGAAGGATAAGATTACAGGCATATTAATGGCTCTTTCTGGGAGAGTTTTGAGAAAAGAGAGTATTGTCTTATATAACAATGATGTAGATATGGTTTTGAATGGAGTAGTTAATATATATCGTTCTTTGATTGATGGAGTAAATAAGGAGGATATTATTGGAGTTGGGTTAGCTGTACCTGGTACAATAAATAGAAAGGAAGGAGTGTGTTTGTTTTCGCCGAATCTTGGATGGAGAAATGTAAAAATAAAGGAATATCTTTCTAAATACATAGAGGGAGTACCTATTTTTATTGAACATATAGTAAAAGCTGTCACTTATGGAGAGCTTTGGTATGGTGCTGGTATTGGTAAGGATAATCTCATATGTGTAAGGGTAGGAAGTGGTGTGAGTGCAGGCTTAGTGCTTGATGGTAAAATTTATAGGGGACCTGATGATAGAGCTGGGGAGTTTGGACATACAATTATAGAGAAAAATGGAAATAAATGTAAATGTGGAAGTTATGGATGTTTAGAGAGTTATGTTTCAACGCAGGTGCTCTATGAAAAAATATTAGAAGGTATTCGCAAGAATGCATATACGAAGGTGAATTTGGAAAATAAGAGTAGAGATGAGATTTTAGATGAGATTATTGAGGCTGGGAAATCTGGAGATAGATTTGTTCTTAATATTTTTGAAGAGCTTGGAACTTATTTAGGCATAGGTATTGCTAATCTTATAAATATACTAAATCCTGAAATTGTTATTATTGCTGGAGGACTTTCCAAAGCAGAGGAGCTTCTTTTGGATCCTGTAAAGAGAGTAGTAAATCTTCATGCCTTTCCTCCTATACCAGAGATTATTACTACTAAATTAGGTGGTTTAACAGGACCTATAGGAGCTGCAGCAGAGGTAATAGAAGAGACTTTGCTTAAAAAAATATTTGAGAAGGCGGAAGAAGAAACTTATAGGTAATTTTATTTTTTTGAAAAAAATAGGGAGATAAAGAAAACAAGAGTTCCAAGCATAACGATAGTGGAGCCAGAAGGTGTATCAAAGTGGTAGGAAATTATTAATCCCAATAAGATATTTAAAAAGGTAAATAATATGGTATAGATTGCTAATTTTTTTATGTCTTTTATAAAAGGTATTAAAGTAGCTACAGGAATAATAATTAAAGCTGAAGATAAGATGATGCCAACAAGTTTACTTATAAGTACAATGGCTATACCAGTGAGGATTAATATATAGGTTTCTAAACGGGATGTGTTTATTCCAGAGGCTTTGGCAGATTCTTCATCGAAGATAATAAATAAAATCTTCCAATAATTTTTATAAGAAAAGAACAAAAGAAAAATTGTAAATGTAATTGTTAGAAAAAGATCCTGGTCTCCTATAGAGAGAATACTTCCAAAAAGGAAACTAAAAAGATTAGTTGTGTAACCTTTATGAAAACTTAAAAGCAATGCTCCTAAAGCCATAGAGGAGGAAAAGTAAATACCTATTGGTACGTCTGCTTTTAATTTTGATTTTTTAGTTATATATGGCATACTTAATAATATTATTATAGTAAATATTATAGATGTTAAAGTCATGTTTATATTGAGTAGATAACCAAAAGCTAACCCCCCAAATACCGCATGACTTATTCCTGCCCCCATGAAGGTTATCCCTCTTAAGAGAATATAGATGCCTATAATACTTGAAATTATACTTATAAATATACCAGCTAAAATACTTTTTTGCATAAAAGAATATTGAAAAATATCCAAAATTAATCCTCCTTATGAGTTAAATATATAAATTCTTCACCATATATTTCTCTTAATGCCCCGTGTATTTTAATTTCTTCAGGGCATCCATGAATATACAACTTTCTATTTAGACATGCAAGTTTATCCACCTTATTAGTGATAGCTCCGATATCGTGGGTTACTAAAATAATAGAGATCTTTTGATTTTTTAGCTCTTCAAGAATTCTATAAAAGTTATATTGAGTTTTTATATCCACACCTACTGTTGGTTCATCTAAAAGGAGAATTTTGGGGTTTTGAACTAAGGCTCTTGCAATTAATACTCTTTGTTGTTGTCCACCCGAAAGTTCACTAAATATTTTATCTGCATATTCTTTGATCTCTAACTTTTCCATTATTTTATTAATTATTTCATGGTCTTCTTTGTTAAGTGCTTTCCAATCTCTAACGATTCTTCTTCCAAAGGCAACAATATCTTTTACTTTTAATGGTAGATACTTTTCTATATCAGGTTTTTGAGGTACATATCCAACAAATTTTTTTTCATAAGTGATATTATCTATTTCTTTTCCAAATAAAATTATTTTACCCTGTTGAGGTTTTAATATGCCAACTATTAGTTTTAAAAGGGTAGATTTTCCAGCCCCATTAGGGCCTATAATACCCAAAAATTCTCCTTCATCTACCTCTAAATTTATGTTGTCTAATATCTTATCATTATTGTAATAAAAAGTTAGATTCTTTATTTCAATGATTTTGTTCATAAAATATACTTCTCAAAATATTAGTATTTTCTTTTATTAAGGAAAAATAATCTTTATTGAAACCTATAGGATCCATGTCTACTACTTTTACTCCTGTTTCTTTTTGTATTGTTCTTATCACTGGTGGATTAATAAAAGGTTCTTTTACAATATATTTAATCTTATGTTTTTTAATAATATTTATGATCTCTTGAATCTTCTTCAAGGATGGCTCTTTTCCCTCTCCTTCCTCTATATAGCTCAATACTTTGATATCATATCTTTTATAAAAGTAATACCAAGAAGGATGATATGCTATGATCTCCCTTTTCTTATAGGGAGATAGACTTCTCCTTATATAATTATCAATTTCTTGGATATTCTTCTCCACAATTTTTAAATTATTTTGATAATAAGCTTGATTTTGGGGATCAATGCTTCTTAATTTTTCGTAAATGGCTTGTGCTATCTCTTTTACCATGAGAGGATCAAGCCAATAATGGGGGTTATCGTCTTTGTTTTTAATCCTATCCGCTATTATGAGAAGATCTTTTTGTTTAGTATTAATAAGTTTCATTGCCCATAGATCTACATCTCCCCCATTTATTATTATAAGTTTAGAGTTTTCTATGGCTTTCATGGTGTTTGGGGTTGGCTCAAAAAGATGAGGATTTGTATTTTGGGGTAAAAGTACTTCTATCCTCCATTTTTCACCTGCAATATATCTTAAGATGCTACCTATGGGAGGAATGGATACTGATATGGTTTGAATTCCATAAATGCTGTTTAAAAGAGTTATTATTGATAGTATGATAAAAATAACTATCTTTTTCATTTTAATTGACACCACCTTTTTGGTTTTTAGTAGGATATTATATCACAATTGGAAAAAAAATTTTTTATGTTAAAATTTTAATGAATTTAATATTAAGTTTAACAAAAAGGAGAGAAGTAGTATGAAGAAAGGGAGAACTCCTGAATATATAGGAACATATAACAAAAATCTTATTCTTGAAATATTAATGAGAACAGGACCAAGATCACGAGCTGAACTTGCTCGAATATCTAATCTTACAAAGACTGCTATTTCAGAGATAGTAGATGATCTTATTAAAAAGAAAATAATAATAGAAGTAGGAAAAGTGGAGACAGAGAGAGGAAGAAGGCCTACTAAGTTAATTATTAATCCAGATTTGAAGGTACTTTCAGTAGATCTTAGTGGTATGGAAGGAAGATCTGCTATTTTTAATGCAAAAGGAGAAATTGAGGAGAGTATATCATACAAGATAGATGCTAAAGAAGATTTATTAAAGCTTATAGATCCTCTTTATAGGAAATACAGTGAAAAAATAATTGCTATTTTTCTCTCAGTACCAGGAATAATTGATAGGGAAAATGGAAAGGTTATTCTTTCTGTAAGTTTAAATTGGGAAAATTTCGAGATTATATCATTTTTAGAAAAATATTATAAGAAACCTATATATATAGAAAAGGATACTAATGTGGGATTAATAGCTGAAAATTGGTATGGGGATGCTGGTAGATATAATACATTTTTTTATCTATTATTAGAGAAAGGTATTGGACTTGGAATATTTTATAAAGGAGAGATCTTGGAAGGTTTTCAGGGTATCGAAGGTGAAATTGGTCATACTACTATTAAAGAAAATGGTGAGAAGTGTTGGTGTGGTAATTCTGGTTGTTTGGAAATTTATGCCTCCCTTTCTAAAATAGTTAAGGATTTTGGTTATGAGAACGATTTTGAAAACGTTCTGAAGGAATTTTTGTATAAAAGGGAAAATGAAATTCTGGAGAGAACTTTTAATTATTTAGGGATTTCGTTAGCAAATGCTATACATCTTTTGGCTCCTGAAGCTGTATGTATTTCTGGTAATATGTTTATAAATCAAAATATTCTTGATATGATCACAAAAATTTTAAAAGAAAAAGTAGAAAAACATATATTTAATAATTTGAGGGGTAAGATTTTCTTTTATTCATCAAAATTAGGTAGAGATAGTCTGTTAATAGGAGCTGGTATATTAGGGTTTTTAGGGTATTTTAAAGAGGTTTAAAATAAGTTATAATAATTACAAAAAAGGGGTAGAGAAAAAATGGATTGTAAAATATTAATAGGGGGAGAGGCTGGCCAAGGAATACAAACCATATCTAATATCCTTTCTAAATTTTTTTACCGAATAGGCTATTTTATTTTTACTATTGAAAGTTATCAATCCCGCATAAGAGGTGGCCATAATTATAGCTTAATAAGAATTTCGGATAATCCTATTTATGCTATAGATAGTGAGAAAATAGATATTCTTGTTGCCTTAAATAGTGAAACTATTGAGCTTCATAAGGGACATGTTAAAAAAGGTGGACATATTATTTGTGATGAAAATATAAAAGGAGATTTTAGTTTTGATGGGATGTATAAAGTCCCAGTTAGAAAAATTGCCCAAGAGGTGGCTAAGACGAAGTTAGTAGAAAATACTGTTATTTGTGGGGTTCTTTTGGGATTAGTATCTGGTGACTTAGAAGAGATGAAAAAAGTGATTTCTGAATCCTTTAAAGATGAATACATAGATATGAACATTAAAGCATTAGAGGCAGGATATATTTATGCATTGAATATAAATAGAAGATGTGGAGAATTTCCAAAAAGAGAAAGAGAAGGAAGATTAATAATAAATGGAGGAGAGGCTGTAGGATTTGGTGCTATTGTAGCAGGTTGTAAATTCCTTGCTTCTTATCCTATGACTCCAGGTACTGCAGTAATGAATTTTTTAGCAGAACATGAAATTGATTTTGATATTGTAGTAGAACAAGCTGAAGATGAAATCGCTGCAATAAATATGGCAGTTGGAGGTTTTTTTGCAGGAGCAAGATCTATGGTAACCACCTCTGGAGGAGGATTTGCTTTAATGGTGGAGGGCTTGAGCTTGGCTGGTATGACAGAAACTCCTGTGGTTATTCATGTAGCTCAACGTCCTGGACCAGCTACAGGTCTTCCTACAAGAACAGAACAAGCTGATCTTAATTTTGTTATTCATGCGGGTCATGGAGAATTTCCCAAATATGTCACTGCACCAAGAGATCAGAAGGATGCTTATTATAAAACTATAAAGGCTTTTGAGATAGCTGAAAAATATCAGGTGCCATCTATTATTCTTACTGATCAGTATCTTATTGATTCTAAGGCTGTTATAGATGGTCTTCATGTTCCTGGGATTAAGAATTATAGGATATTGGGAGATAAAAACTATTTAAGGCATAAGATTACTGAGGATGGAATTTCTCCTTTGGCTATCCCAGGAGAATTTGAGGGTTTTGTGATTACTGATAGTGATGAACATGATGAAGAGGGACATATTACAGAAGATTTAAATATAAGAAAAAAGATGGTAGAAAAGAGGTTGAGAAAGAAATTAGCTATTATGAGAGATGTGGAAGAACCTGTTTATTTTGGTGTAGATAAGTCCAAGGTAGTTTTTATCGGTTGGGGATCAACATACGGGGTAATAAGAGAAGCTATTTCTAATTTGTTGAAGGAAGGATATGAGATAGGACATTTACATTTTTCTGATGTCTACCCTTTACCAACAAAAATTCTTAATGATTTTAAAGATAAAAAACTATATACCATAGAAGGAAATTATGAAGGACAATTAGCTGCTTTAATAAGAAAAGAATTATGCATAAAAGTAGATAGAGGTATTGTTAAATATAATGGTATGCCATTTTTTGTAGAAGAAATTATGGAGGGAGTGAGGGAGATAATGGGATGAGAATAGAGGACTTTGATAATAATCAAATACCTGCATGGTGTCCAGGATGTGGAAACTGGTCTATTTTGAATTGTATAAAAAGAGCATTGGCAGAACTTGAGATTCCACCTTATAGATTACTAATGGTTTCTGGTATTGGTCAAGCTGCAAAAGCGCCTCACTATTTTAAATGCAACCTCTTTAATGGACTTCATGGAAGAGATATACCAGTAGCCTGTGGAGCTAAGATAGCTAATAAAGAGCTTCTTGTGATATGTGAATCAGGAGATGGAAATACCTATGGAGAAGGAGGTAATCATTTGATTCATAATATGAGAAGAAATTTAAATATAAAAGTTTTTGTACATAATAACCAAATATACGGTCTAACAAAAGGTCAGGCATCACCCACAAGCGATATGGGAATGAAGACTAAGGTTCAGCCGTTGGGGGTACCTTATCCGTCCTTGAATCCCATATCCTTAGCTATTGCAAGTGGTGCATCTTTTGCAGCAAGGTCCTTTTCTGGAGATCCAGATCATCTTACAGAAATGATGAAACTTGCTATACTTCACAATGGGTTTGCTCTATTAGATATTCTTCAACCATGTGTAACTTTTAATAAGGTAAATACTTTTCAATGGTATAAAGAAAGAGTATATAAACTTGGTCCAGATTATGATCCTTCAGATATACACTTGGCTTTTGAGAAATCTCTTGAATGGAGTGAAAGGATACCTATAGGAGTTATTTATAAAAAAGAGAGACCAACCTTTGAAGAGGTTATTCCTCAATTACAAGGCGAACCTCTATATAAAAAGAAGAGAGATCCTAATGATATGTTTGATAAAATAGTAAAAAAATTTATGTAAAGAATGTAATAAAATAGTAAACATGGTTTACAAAACCATAAAGTATGTTATAATTAGAAGAAACAAAATAATTCTTGGAGGTATTCCAAAATGAAAGTAGTAGTTATTGGTGGAGGTAGTACATATGCTCCAGAATTAATTGAAGGGTTTTTAAATATTTGGCAAGAGGTTCATCCTTTAAAAATTGTTCTTATTGATATTAATACTGAAAGATTAAATATTGTATATGATTTTCTATTAAGGATGGCCAGAAAAGCTGGAGCTGAAATAGAATTTTTAAAAAGTACAAATTTGGAAGAAAATTTAGAGGGAGCTGATTTTATAATAAATCAAATAAGGGTTGGAGGTAATAAATCGCGACTCTTAGATGAAACTATTCCTTTAGAATTTAATCTTTTAGGACAAGAGACTACTGGGGCAGGCGGATTTGCAAATGCTCTTAGAACTATACCAGTGGTTTATGATATAGCAAAAAAGGTAGAAAGATATGCTCCTAATGCTTGGTTTATTAATTTTACTAATCCTTCCGGAATAATCACAGAAATGCTTCTCAGATATACTAAAGTAAAGGCTATAGGTTTATGTAATGTGCCTATAAATTTTCAAAAATTTTTTGCTGATTTATCAGGTGTAAGCTTAGAAGAGGTCTTTTTAGACTATTTTGGTCTTAATCATTTGAGTTTTGTAAGAAGAATATTTATAAAGGGAGAAGATAAAACTCAATATTTATTAGATAAGGCAAAAGAAAAATTGTCGGAAGAGGAAAAAAGAATTATAGACATTTTAGGTTTATTCCCCAATTATTATCTCAGATATTACTTTTTTAGAGAGGAAAAAGTTGAAGAGTTAAAACATAAACCAAAAAGAGCAGAAGAAGTGATGAAAGTAGAAGAAGAGTTATTAAAAATATATAGTGACCCTAAGGTAGATAATAAACCAGTGGAACTTTCCAAAAGAGGGGGAGCATATTATTCAATATCTGCTGTTAATCTGATTATGCATCTTTTAGGTATGAAAGATGGGTTTCAGATAATAAACGTTATGAATAATGGGGCTATAAGAGATCTTCCGGATGATTCAGTGGTGGAGATACCGGTTTACGTAAAACATGATATGTTTCAAAGGTATATTATAGGTAATTTACCTCTCGAAGTAAAAGGAATCATACAGGCTGTAAAAGTATATGAGAGATTGACAATAGAGTCTGCTATGGAAGGTTCGTATAAAAAGGCTGTTTTTGCTCTTGCACAACATCCATTAATCTCTTCATTTACTCTTGCGGAAAAAGTTCTTAATAGATTAATAGAGGAAAATAAAGAATATTTCCCAAAATTAAGTTAAGGAGTAATATATGAGATACTTTCTTGGCTTAGATGCTGGAGGTACAAAAACAGAGGCTATTATTTTAAATGAAAAAGGAGAAATTGTAGGCTTTGGTAGATCTGGCCCTGGAAATTATGAGGGTATAGGTATTGAAAGGGCAAAGAAAAATTGGATGTTAGCTATAGATAAGGCTAAAGAAAAAATAGGGGATATTATATTTGATTTTGCATGTTTTGGGCTTGCAGGTGCAGATTTCCCAGAGGATTTTGAGATGTTGGAGAAAGATGCAAGATCCTTAAACATAGCTAAGGATTTAGTTATTGAAAATGATGCCCCCATTGCTTTAAGGGCTGGGAATATGGAGTTCTGGGGTGTAATCATAATAATGGGTACTGGCAATAATGGATATGGAAGATCAAAGGATGGAAGATCATATAGATATTTTGGGGAAGGCTATGTTTTTGGAGATTGGGGAGGTGCTTCATCTGTAGTACAAGAGATGTTATTCTACGCTTTTAGATCTTATGATGGTAGAGGGGAGAAAACCCTCCTTGAAAGTGAAGTACTGAAGTATTTTTCTGCAAAGGACTATAATGAACTTGCCAAAAGATTATATTATAACTCTGAGGAATATCATAAGGTTTTAGGACTTGCTCCTTTACTTTTTGAGTGTGTGAGAAAGGGAGATAAAGTGGCAAGGAGAATTGTAGAGAAAATAGTAGATGAAACTGTAATTTCTGCTTATAATTTGATGCAAAAATTAGATTTATTAGAAGATGAAACACCAGTTGTTTTAGCCGGAAGTATATATAAGGGAGCAAGTTGGCTTCCTGAGTATATTCATTCCAAGATGAAAATGTTCGCAGAAAAAAGTAAGGTTGTACCTCTTAGAATACCTCCAGCGGTAGGAGCTGCCTTAATTGCTTATGAAAAAGCAGGTTATATGGTAGATAGTAAAATCTGGGAAAAATTATTGAACTTCGATTATGATACTGCTAAAGGGACCTAATATTATTTTATTATCTTTTATGTTAGTGTTTCTTGAATAGAGAATATTCTTAAAAGTAAAGTTTAGACTTATCATCTTTTCTACCCTATTAAGATTATGTATTACTAATATTTCTTCATTATCTATTTCTCTTAGGTATGCCAATAAACTTTTATCATTTAGATTAATTTTTTTCATTTCTCCCAAGGATAAAGCTTTATATTCTTTCCTTAGTTTAAGGAGTAGTTTATAATGGTTTAATATACTATTCTTATCCTCTTTTTCTGTAGTATAGGATATGCCATTGTTAGGAATATTATATTTAGGCTTTATCCAGTAGGTTTGTTCTTTGGAATTCATTTGATCTGTCCATTTAAAAGGTTCTCTTATGTATTCGTCTGGTTTTGCTCCTTCCATCCCTATTTCTTCACCATAATATATAAAGGGAGTTCCAGGAAGAGTTAGGTATATGGAACCTGCAAGTAGACTTTTATCAATACTCCCCCCAAAAGATGTTCTTACTCTAACCTGATCATGATTTCTTAAGAAGGTAGCATCAGTAAAATCGGAATAATTTTCTTTAAACATTTCTCTTTCCATATCTAAAAAATCGCATATTCCTAAATCTCTTTGATTTGCTACTGAACTCATAATTTTGTCTGAAAGGGGAAAGTTAAAAAGCGAAGGAAGTGACTTATAATATTCTGCTATTACATATTCGTTGTCCCAGACTTCTCCCACAAGATATACATCTGGTTTGATTTTTTTTAAATAATCATAAAACTCTTTCCACCATAATATGTTTTTATTATCGTCATCATATATATGCTTTACAGCGTCAAGTCTAAATCCATCTACACCTTTTTCGAGCCAATATTTAGCTATCTTTTTGATTTCTTCTCTAACCTTTGTATTATCAAAGTTTAGATCAGGCATTTCAGACCAAAAGAAGGCATAGTAATAACCCGTATTTTTATAATACCAAAAATTGGAGTTCTGAGTTGGTTTTGTATTGTTCCAAATATAATAATCTCTGTATAGGGAAGTATAAGAGTTTGATGCACTTATGAACCAAGGATGTCGGGATGAGGTGTGATTTACAACTAAATCAAGAATTATTTTTATCTTTTTTCTATGGGCTTCTTTAATTAATTCTTCAAAATCTTCCATATTTCCATATGCTGGATGAATGTCATAAAAGTCAGTTACATCGTATCCATGATAACTTACAGACATAAATATGGGCATTAACCATATGCCATCTATATTAAGTTCTTTTAGATAATCTAATTTATTAGTTAATCCTTTTAAATCTCCCACTTTATCACCATCACTATCTGCAAAAGATCTAACGAAAATCTCATAAAAAGTTGCATTTTTGTACCAAGGTAAATTATATCCATGGGCATAAAATAAAAATAAAAGGGTAATAAATAAAAAGATTATAATAAATTTCAATTTTTTATTCATGTTTTCCTCCTCATTAACATGTGTTAATAAAGATAAATTTTAGAAGCCCGGAGAGCGTATTGTTTACACTCGCCCGGGCTTTTTACCTACCCTACGCTTCTTGGGATAAAGATTATCACAAATTAATTTTCTATGTCAAATGGTCATGGTATTAGTTACATTATTGTTTTCTTAATATTTATTTAAGCTGAGATTTATAGTTCTTTTAAAAATTCATTTTTTAAAAATTGATTCCAATTTTTTGACAAATTTTTTTTAAGATTGTAAACTTTAAATACTCAAAAAATAAAATAATTTAAATCTTAAAAAGGGAGGTTGATATCTTCTTTACTGAAATAATTTGGATTTTAGATATTAAATGTAATTTGAATTGTCCACATTGTTATGTACATGCTAGAAATTGGGAGAAAAAAATATCAAAAGAAAGAGTATTAAAATTAATAGGAGAAGCAAAAAAATTAAATTTTACTCATATTGATTTTACAGGAGGAGAGACTCTCTTAATCCCCGAATTATTTGATTACATTGTTGAGGCTAAGAACTTAGATTTAAATGTCTCCATAAATACAAATCTCCTTCTTTTAGACTATGAAAAAGCGAAATTTATAAAAGAAAATGATGTCTATCTTTATGTGTCTGTTGATGGAAGTGATAAAGAAATTTATGAAAAATTGAGGGGAAAAGGAACCTTTGATATTTTATTAAAAAAATTAGAAATACTTAACAATTTGGATATACCTTATTCCATAATTTTTTCGGTTTCCACATTTAATTATAAAGATTTACCTAACATGGTAGATTTTGCAAAGAAAAATCTTGCTAAGGAACTCTGTATTATTCCTGTTATCCCTTCAGGTGAGGCTAAGAAATCTCATATTTATCTTGATTCCTCAAGAATATTAGAGAGCATAAAGGAATTATCCGTTAAAGCAATGGAAGAAAACTATAAAATAAATATTTGGTGTGCCCCTTTTCTTAAACTTTTAGACCTTCCTCAAAATATTTATGTGGATAAATGTCATGCTTTTGATTTTATTGATCTTGCACCTACAGGAGATATATTAATTTGTGATGTTATTGATATTCCTATAGCAGAAATTAGGACAAAATCATTGAAAGAGGCAATCAATGATATATTAAAGAATCCTTTATATAAAGAACTTAAGGAGAGAACTAATTATTGTTACAATTGTGAGATATTGGATTTTTGTGGGGGTGGCTGTTATGCGAGATCTTGGATAATTAATGGGGATTTGAGAAAGCCTGATCCTTATTGTCCTAATGTTTTGACTGCAATGGGTAAATAGATGAGAATAATCTTAAAAAAAGATCAGTTAAAGTTTGTAATTAATCATGCTATTGATGAGTATCCAAAAGAAGCTTGTGGTATTTTTGGGGGAAATACAAAGGAGGAAAAATTTATCATTGAGAAGGTTTATAAAGTCAAGAATGCTTCTTTATCACCTTATAATAGCTATTTAATAGATCCCTTAGATGAGCTTTATGTATTTAGAGATATTGAGAAAAATGGCTTAAAAATGTTAGGAGTTTATCATTCCCATCCAGAGAAGGGGGTAGAGCCCTCTCTGGATGATATTAATCATATGTTGAAGGATATTTTTTATTTGATATTAGCTATTAAATTAAAGGATAACTTATCCTTAGATATAAAAGGCTATATTAGGAATAATAGTATACTTAATGAAATAACTATTGTTGTAATTTAATCCTTTTTATGGCATTTTTTATATCTAAGGAATTTAGGTGGGCTTTTTCCATTTGCTTACAGAATACACATATATCCTTAGTTGTAGGTTCTCCACAGATTTGACAATTTTTTAATTCTAATTTTTTTTCTTGGCTTTTGATATATTTAATACCCTTTTCTAAAAATCCATAATAAAAATGTTCTTTTGTCCCAGGAGATTTGTTTTCTAATATATTAAGGACTTCTTTAAACATAAGAGATCTTGCATCATAAGACATAGGGCATTCATCTATTATGTAATCTATCTTTTTTATTAAGCAGTACGAAGATGTTTCCATTTCTGTTAGTCTGTATAGAGGTTTTACTTTTCTTACAAAATATTTCTCCTCTTTATGAATAGGTTCTTGGACCTCTAAATAATCTATTTGCCAGTGTAGGATATTACCAAGAAGTGTAGCAGCCTCATCATCTAAATTATGGCCAGTGGTTATTACACTATAACCTAATTCTCTTGCAGTTAAATTCATTATATATCTTTTAATTACTCCACAAGTAGAGCAGGGGACTTTTTTATTTCTTTTGGCTATTTCTTCAATTCCGATCCCATAAATCTCTTTTAGAGAAATTATATGTAATTTTTGATCTTTGGTATTGGCGTATTTTTTAACCTTTTCTTTAGATTTTTCAGAATATTCGCCGATACCAAGATCTATATACATGCCATCTGCTTTATATCCTAAGGATATAAGAATATCCCATAAAGCTAAACTATCCTTTCCTCCTGAGACGGCAACTAAAATTTTTTCCTCTTGGGTAAACATTTTATATTGCTTTATTGCCTTTTCTGTTTGATGAAATACATATTCAATAAAATGATCTTTACAGAAGGCACTATTATGGCGCCTTATGTATATGTTTGCTTCATTTTTGCATTTTATGCATTTCATTATATACTTCCTCCAGATATAACGGGTATGATTTCTATTTCTTCATCATCTTTTATTAATTTGTCAGGTGTAACAATTTCATCTCCCTTTACTACAATGACGGTTTCTGGATTTATATTTAAAATTTTAAGTATTTCATTTACTTTGTAATTTCCTTTTATTTCTTTTATTTCATTTTCTCTTCTAAATATTACTTTCATATTAGGTTTATCCTCCTTTATTCTTTTGATTTTAGTATGAATGCAAAAGATTCAAAATCTTTCATTGGGGGTATATTAATTCCTATATTCATTAATTCATCACCATAAAATTCTCTATTGGTTCCCTCTATTTTATATATTTTGTTAGGATCAAGTCCGTCCAATTTGAGCTTTAAAAAGGGTGGATTAGGAAAAGCTAAGATATTTACATATATTACAAAGGCCTCTTTTTTATCCGGAGTAACAAACATCCAAGACGCAGCATTTTCTTCGAATGGGCTTATTAATCTATATAGATCTCCTTCAAAAACTATATGCCATATCTTTTTATAGAATTCTATTTGATCTTTTATTATTTCTTCCTCTTCCTTTGTTAATTTAGTAAGGTCCATTTCATATCCAAAAACACCTGACATTGCTACATATCCTCTTGTCTTAAGAGGTGTAATTCTCCCAACTTGGTGATTAGGTACCGCAGACACGTGGGCACCCATAGTGGATGCAGGATACACAATACTTGTTCCCCACTGAATCTTTAATCTTTCTATAGCATCAGTATTATCACTAGTCCATATTTGAGGCATATAATATAGGATTCCAGGATCAAATCTTCCTCCTCCACCTGAACAACCTTCAAAAAGAATATGTGGAAATTCTGCTGTTAACTCTTCCATCATTTCGTATAATGCTAAAACATATCTATGAAATACTTCTTTTTGTTTTTCTGGAGGAAGGGCAAGAGAGCCTACTTCTGTTAGAGGTCTATTCATATCCCATTTTATATATTCAATAGGGGTGTTTCTTATAATTTCCTTCATCATTTTAAGAATTTCCTTTCTTACTTCTTCTCGTGTTATGTCGAGAACATACTGATTTCTACATTGAGATAATGTCCTTCCTTGGACTTGTATGCACCAATCAGGATGTTTTTTATAAAGCTCACTGTTTGGTGAAACCATTTCTGGTTCAAACCATAGTCCAAATTTTAACCCCATTTCATTTAATTTTTTACTAAGACCATCAAGCCCGTTTGGTAATTTTCTTCTATCCACATACCAATCCCCAAGAGAGCTAGTGTCATCATCCCTTTTGCCAAACCATCCATCATCTAAGACAAAAAGTTCTATTCCTAACTCTTTTGCCTTTTGAGCAAGAGCTAAGAGTTTATCTTCATTAATATTGAAATAAACTGCTTCCCATGTATTCACAAGAATAGGTCTTCTTTTGTCTCTATATTCACCTCTACAAAGTCTTTTACGATATAGCCTATGATAGGTTCTTGACATTTCTCCCAAACCTTCAGAAGAATAGACCATTACTACTTCTGGTGTTTGAAAGGTCTCTCCTTTTTTTAATATCCAAGTAAATTCAAATGGATTTATCCCCATGGTTACTCTTGTAGTATTAAATTGATCTACTTCTATATTAGCTGAAAAGTTTCCACTATATACTAGACTAAAGCCATATACGTCTCCGTGTTTTTCATCTGCGTCTTTAGAAAGTAGAGCAATAAATGGATTATGTTGGTGAGAGCTTTCTCCTCGTGAACTTTCAATGGTCTTTATACCCTGCATTAAAGGAGTTCTTTCTATATATCTTTCTCTTGCCCATGATCCCCAAAGATGTAAAAGGTCAAACTTACAGTGATCAAAATCTACACAAGTACTTAAAGCTCTTAATATTTTTAATTTTTGATTCCCATCATTTATAAACTTAGCACTTCTTGTAATAACATTGTAGTCTCTAAATGCTGTATATAGGAGAATAACTCTTAGATTAATAAGATCATCTATGAGCTCTATTTCAAGGGTTTCTGCTTCATTTTCGTCTTCCACATAAGTTGCTGGTAGTCCTTGGAGCTTTGGTTTTCCTTTATAAATCTTGTAATCTTTAAATATAAGGTTTGTAATTCTTGATCCATCTTCTTGTTCTATTTGATATGCAGGATGTCTAAAATCTGAATTTCCATAGGCTGGATATTCTAATAGCATTCTATCTAAAGTGTAAGTTTTATCATTAGGATCAGGATTTGCTCCAAAGGGAGAAGTTATAAAAGCTTCAGAAAAGTCTGAATGATTTAATTTTTTTCCCCAATATAAGTGGACTAAATATTTGTTCTTAAAATTTTTCATTATATAACTGGAATTTCCAGAAATTAGATGAAAGATTTTGTTATTCTCATCGTATATTATAGGCATATTATCACCTCACGATTTTTTTAATAAATATAGCATAAAAAGGATATAAATGACACAAAACATTAGTTGAATTATCCCTAATGGTAGGGGAGGTAAATTCTTTTATGGAAAAAGAGAGTATATTTTAAAAACTGTAGTTCTTAATAAATCTACTAAAGGTATAACAGGAAAAGTTAACGCATGATGTTTATAAAATGAAGTACCAAAATGAAGTCTTATCAAATTGCCTATTCTTTACTATATCGATTTTTAATTTAAAATTGAAAAATTATTAGACTGATGTTATAATGTTTTCTGAAAATAATTATATGGGAAGGGGATGAGAGAGGATATAAGAGGGTAGATAAGAATCTAATGTAGGGTAAACGTTTTCCTTTTGTAAATTTTGTTCACAAAATATTATTAATAGGGGGTGCTTTATATGAAGAGGTTGTTGATGATTGTGTTTATTGTTTTTGTATTTCTTTTAATGGCTACAACGGCTCAAACTCCTAAAAAACTTGTTTTTGCATGGATTCCAAAGGCATTAAACAATCCGGTTTTTGAACTTGGAAGAGATGGTGCTTTCAAGAGAGCAGAGGAACTTTCAAAGAAGGGGCCATATAAGGTAGAAATTCTTTATGTGGCTTCTGTAGCATCTGATGCTACAGAACAAGCAAGAGTAGTGGAAGATGTTGTAGCAAGGAAAGTGGATGGAATAGCTATTTCTTGTAATGATCCCACAGCATTAATAGATGTCATTAATAAAGCGGTAGAAGCAGGTATACCTGTTATGACCTTTGATGCTGATTCGCCAGAGAGTAAGAGATTTACTTACCTTGGTGTAAACAATTATGAGGGTGGAAAATGGGCAGCAAAATTATTAGTTAAAGCTATGGGAACAAGTGGGGATGTGGCGATGCTTACTGGAGTACCTGGTGCTCTTAATTTGGAAGAGAGAATGAGAGGATTTAGAGATGAAATAAAGAAATATCCTAAGATTAAGATAGTAACTACTGTAGCATGTTATGATGACATTAATAGGGGAGTTCAAGTAGTAGAAGAGACTATGCAGAAATATCCTAAGTTAAAGGGATGGTTCTTTGTAGGACTTTGGCCTCTCTTTGCAGAGAGAGGATCTATGCCACTTTGGGAAAAAGCTGCAAAGGCAAAGAAAGTATTTACTGTTGCTTTTGACACATTACCAGTAGAGTTACAACTTTTGAAAGAGGGATATCTTGTAGGTCTTGTTGGTCAAAAATATTGGGGATGGGGTTATGATGCTATAGATATCCTTTATAGAAAAGTTGTAAATAACGAAAAATTCCCTGAATGGATAGATACTGGTTTTGATATTGTTACTAAAAAGAATGTAGATGCGATGATAAGAGCATGGCTATTGAAAGATTTCAAAACTCCACTTCCACCTGCATTTTAATAAAAAGTGAGTTAGTTTTTTAGATTAATAAAGAGTGGGGGTACAAAGATATTCTTTGTACCCCCTATTGGTTTAGAGGAGGTGACAAAATTTGGAACCAATACTTAGAATGGAAGGAATATCTAAAACATTTCCAGGAGTTCAAGCATTAGATAGGGTAGATTTTGAGGCTTATAGTGGTGAGGTTATGGCTCTTGTTGGGGAAAATGGTGCCGGAAAATCTACATTAATGAAAATCCTTAGTGGTGCTTATAGAAAGGATGCAGGAAGGATTTATGTAGATGGAAAAAGGGTAGAAATTCAGGATCCATATCATGCTCAACTTTTGGGTATCAGTACTATATATCAGGAATTAAATGTCACCCCGAATCAAACTGTAGCTCAGAATATCTTTTTGGGAAGAGAAATTAAAAGAAAAGGAATATTAGGGAAATTAGGTTTTGTAGATAAGAAGGAAATGGAAAAGAGAGCAAAAGAGATTCTTGATAGAGTAGGAGCTAATATTGATCCTAAGGAATTGGTAAAAAATCTTTCGGTGGCTCAAAGACAAATGGTAGAAATAGCTAAGGCTCTATCTCTTGATGCAAAGATAATCATTATGGACGAACCAACCTCTGCTTTAGGTCCTGAGGAAGTTGAAAAACTATTTGAAATTATTAGACAGCTGAAAGAGCACGGTATTGCTATTATATTTATCTCTCATAGGCTAGAAGAAATATTTAAAATAGCAGATAGAATAACAATCCTCAGAGATGGAAAAATGGTTGGATTAATGAGTAGGGATGAGGCTACTTTTGATAAAGTCATATATCTTATGGTAAACAGGCCCCTTGGAGATATGTTTAAAAAGGAAGAGGTTTCTAAAGGTAAACCTCTTCTTGACGTTAAGAACTTAAAAAGTGAGATAATAAAGGATGTAAGTTTTACTCTATATGAGGGTGAAATTCTTGGTATAGCAGGATTGGTGGGTTCTGGTAGAACGGAACTCGTAAGATTAATTTTTGGTGCAGATCCTAAGATTTCAGGTGAAATATACTTAAATGGAGAAAAAGTTGAGATTCAATCACCGGAAGACGCAGTAAAACATGGTATTGGCTTAGTTCCAGAAGATAGACAAAATCAAGGTTTGATATTAAAGATGTCTGTAAGAGAAAATATTGGAGTTACAATCATTAGGAAGATCTTGAAATTTTTGGGTTTTATAGATAAGAATAAACTTACCGAGATAGCAGAAAATTTCGTAAAGAGATTGAATATTAAAACTCCAAGTATTTTTGAAAAAGTTTTATATCTGTCAGGTGGAAATCAACAAAAAGTTGTTCTTGCAAAATGGCTCGCATCAAATCCTAAGGTATTGATATTAGATGAACCAACAAGGGGTATAGATGTAGGTGCAAAAGCTGAAATTCACGCAATAATGAGTCAGCTTGCTAAAACTGGAATAGGAATTATTATGATATCTTCAGAGATTCCAGAGATTCTTGCTATGAGTGATAGAATTCTTGTTATGAGTGAGGGAAAGATTGTAGCAGAGCTACCAAGAAGTGAAGCAACACAGGAAAAAATAATGGCTTATGCATCTGGTAGTTACTAATTTTCTATATCGGAGGGAGGTATTACAATGAAGGAAGCCTCTAAAGATAAAAGAGGGATATTAAAAACGATAAGAATGCAAGAGATTGGCATATTAATCATTCTTTTTGTTTTATGTCTTTTTTTAAGTTTAACTACTGAAACCTTCTTAACTTCAACAAATATTTTTAATATATTGCGTGCCTTTTCATGGATTGCGATAAGTGGTTTTGGAATTTTAATGGTTATTATAACTGGTGGTATCGATTTATCGGTTGGATCGGTTATGGCTATGTCTGGTTTAATAACTGCAATGATGCTAAAGGCTAATTTTGGTGTATTTCTATCGATTATAGGAGGTATATTGATAGGAGCATTTATTGGTTTTATTAATGGTCTCCTTATAAGTAAAACAAATTTGCCTCCATTTATAGCAACCCTGGGTACCATGAATATAGCAAGGGGATTCTGTTATGGGATTACTGGAGGATGGCCTGTTAGAGATTTACCAAGGAGTTTTAATATTTTAGGTCAGTATGATATACCCTTTTTAGGTGTTGGTATTCCTCTTCCTGTTGTTTTTATGATAATTTTAGGTATAATAACCTCAATTTTTCTTAATAGGACCTCATGGGGATACAGAATCTATGCAGTGGGTGGAAATGAGCAAGCAGCAAGGCTTTCTGGTATTAATACAGGAAGAGTGAAAATACTCGTTTATACTCTATGTGGAATTCTAACGGCAATTGGTGGAATATTAATGACTGCAAGGTTAGGTGTGGCAGCACCTACTGCAGCTAGTGGTTATGAGTTAGATGTTATTGCTGCAGCTGTTATAGGAGGAGCTTCTCTTACTGGAGGTGAGGGTACTGTTTTAGGAGTAATTATTGGTGCAGCAATAATGCAAGTTTTGAGAACTGGAATGGTACTTTTAGGTTTTCCAGCCTATTGGCAACCATCAGCTATTGGTGCAATTATAATTGCTGCTATTATATTTGATCAATATAGAAAGAAAAAAATGGGAATAATAAGATAAGAATGTTATAAAAATCTCTGGGAGGGGGGTAGAGGGAGAAAGAAAATTTTAGAAGGAGGGAAAATTTGTGGGACTTAAAGGTAATTTACAAAGTATTCCTTTATGGGAGATTCTACAGACTATATCTATAGGGAAAAAAACGGGTAAATTGGAAATAGATAATGGAATTAAAAAAGCAGAAATCTTTATAGAAAATGGAAAGATTGTAGATGTAAGATCAGGGTTTATTGAAGGATATGATGCCTTGTTAGGTATTGTATTATGGGATAAGGGGGATTTTGTTTTTCATCCTGAAGAAAAAATTTCCCAAAAGCTTTTAAATTTAGATCCTTTAGAAGTGCTTATTAATGTGTCAGTTTATATAGACTTAGTAAATTATCTTGGCGACTTTATGCTATTACCAGTAAGAGTAGATGGTTTAGCTTTAGAAGAAGAAGTGGTGGCTTCATCTTTTGATGGTATCTTAAATGTTAGAGAGGTGCTTTTGAATTCTCCCTTAGGAGAGTATAGGAGCTTAGAGATAATTAAAAAGCTTATAAAAGAGAAAAAGTTAATATATCCTGAAGAGGATAGTAGGGTCTTCCTTCTGTATACTTTTTGGAGACGTTGGAGATATCTCTTAGAAGAAGGAAACAAAATAGGGATAAATGAAAGGACTCTTAGAAAGGTTATTAAAGATTTTATTTCAGATATGCAAGAAGAGCTTGCTTTTATCGTAGAAGATATAACGTCTTCAGAGAAGATTTCTTGGCATTACTTTTATAGAAATATTGTGAAGTTTCCTGAGAGTAAGATAGAGGTATTTTTTAGGGAGGCTTTTGAAGTTTTAAACAAGCAGATAAAGATGCCATCTGACAGGAAAAAATTGGAACAATTTTCCATTTTATTGGGTGAGAAAGGTGATAATATATATGTTCCTGCTAATAGAAAACTAAATTCTAATGAGTTGATAGTTTCATTATTTTTTAATGGGGAGAGATCCTTAAAACAAGTATTTCATTATTCTTTACTTGATAAAATAGAGACGCAATCTATAATTGTGGACTTAATCACAGATAAACATATAATTGACATATCAGAAGATAAAAAGTTAGATTTAATTCATTCCTTTTATATATTCTGGAGAAGGTTTTTAAGAGAAATGAAAGAGAAAGATTTAGATAATGAGTTAATAAAAATTTATAGGAACTACATTGATAGTTCTTTTTTGGATGTCAGATTTATGTTTTCCCATATAATTGAAGGGGATATACCAAACTTTGCTTATTTTAATAGAGAAAAGGAAAAATATTCAGAAGAAGAAATAGTAGGATTCATTAAGGACGGAATTGACCTAATTTTTGATGAAATGAGAAAGAAAATTGGAGAAATTGAATTAAAAGTATTATTGCAAAAAGTCTTAGATGAAATTAAACTATTAAATCCAAGAAATGTGGAAAAATTTGCTATGGTAGTTTAAGGGTTAAATAATTAGGAAAGTAAGGTTTTAGTATAGTTTTTCCCTTTAATTTTGCTATTATTGGAGATAAAGCTTGATTTTATATAATTTGGGGTTAGGATATTCTTGGGTAGAGTAGCGATAAGGAATATGAATACAGTAATTTTCTTCCCTTTTCATATGATATATATAATTTCTGAAATAGGTGCGGGAAGGTCTTGCGTTTCATGCAATTTATATGAAGATAACCTCACTTTATTTTAATGGAGGTAAAGGATTCAGGAATTAGAGAAGAAGTAATAAGGATGGAGTGGTAAAATCTATATATTAAATACCTTTTGTCCGTGACCTATTTGTATTATATTGTTTATGATCTTATCAAATGTATATTCAGTATTATAAAAGGCATCTTCTATATTTTTTTCTTTAGATAAATAATAAGCAAAGATTGAAGAGAAAACACAACCTGTACCATGTACATTTAGGTTTTGTCTAAGAATTTTGGGGTAAAAGATATATTTATCCTTTGTATAAAGAATGTCATATACCTTGTTATTTATGGGAAGATGTCCGCCTTTCAATACAATATTTTTTATATTAAATTGTTTATTTAAATTGAAAATGGTTGTTTTAATATCTTCTAAAGTCTCTATCTTGATGTTTAAAAGTGCCTCTGCTTCGGGAATATTTGGGGTTATTATAGTACATAAGGACATTAGTTGAACTAATTTTTGTAAACTATTTTTCTTTAGTAGTTTGGTACCTTTTGTTGGTTTAATTATTGGATCAAGAACAATATTAGTTAATCTATATTTTATTATAATATCTATCACAGTATTAATAATTTTCTCTGAGTACAAAGCTCCTATTTTTACTGCATCAATCTCTTTCACATCATTTATTAAGTACTCGAGAGATTTTATAAAATATTTGGAATCTATTTCGTAAACTTTATATACTCTTTGAGTATCTTGAATAGTAAGGCATGTGGGTACTCCTAAAGCATAACCATTAAGAAGATGAATAGTTTTTGTATCCAATAAAATACCTGCTCCACCTGTTGGATCATACCCAGATATTATGAGAATCTTCTTTTTATGAGCTATTCTTGATTGCACAAAGATCACCACACATAGTACATGTGGTTATTGATAAATCCTTTCTATATTCTTTTGCTTTATCAGGATCTATAGATGTATTTATGATTTTTTCCCAATCTAAATTTTTTCTTGCTAAAGCCATAGTATAATCCCTTTCTATACTCTTTTTAAATCCTTTCACCAAGTTAACACTATGAGCTGCTATTTTAAAGGCGATGATTCCTTCTTTCACGTCTTCTATATTTGGTAATCTTAGATGCTCTGCTGGTGTTACATAACATATAAAATCAGCTCCATTCAAACCTGCAATTAATGCTCCCATGCTTCCTGATATGTGATCATATCCTGCTGCAATATCAGTGGTTAGAGGTCCAAGGACATACAAAGGAAAATCATGACATATCTTTTTTATGGTCTTTATGGTATAGGGTATTTCATCTGCTTTCATATGACCAGGACCCTCAATGATTACTTGTACACCATAATCATGGGCTATTTTGGCTAATTTACTTACTTCTAATATTTCCTCAAACTGTAAATTATTACCTGAATCAAAAATACATCCTGGCCTAAATGCGTCACCTATGCTTATGGTTACATCGTATTTTTTTAGTATCTTTAGTACTTCATCAAAGTATTCATAGTAAGGATTTTCAGATTGATTTTCTATCATCCATTTATATATCATAGAACCTCCGCGGGATACTATATTTAAAATTCTTTGTGATTTTTCTAATTCTTTTGCCAATCTTAAGTTTATTCCTGCATGTATAGTTACAAAATCTACTCCTGAGTCTGCATGTTCTTCTAAAACCTCAAGAAAATCTTTTGGCTTTGTTTTAATAAAATTCTTTGCACGGACTGCTATATCATAAACTGGTACACTCCCTACCAAAAAACTGAATTCTCTTACTAATTTTTCTCTAAAGGATTTTGCATATTTGCCACAAGAAAGATCCATTACCGATTCCACATTATATTTTTCACAAATTTCAGCCTTCTTTAATTCCAGATCAAAACTTGAAAAATCCGATGTTACCCCAATATTAGCGTTTATTTTTATGCTACAGCCATCTCCTATAGCATAATATTTATTTCTTTTTCTTTTTTTATTAGCTGGAACTACAATTTTCCCTTCTTTTGTTTTTCTAATAAACTCCTCTATAGATGGAAATTCTTCATTTTTATATGCTATTTCTATTTCTTGAGGGACTTGATTTATTCTTAGTTTTTCAAGAATTGTTTGTTCCATTTTTGTAAACCTCCATTATCTTCATGAGATTTTTTATTTTTTCTTTAATATCAGCTGAAGCTACAATCTCACTTACCATAGCTATACATTTTCCTCCATTTTCAAAAACTTGTTTTAAATTGTTTTCTTTAATACCTCCTATCGCTACTACTGGAATTTTTATATTTGCGGTAGCCCATTTTAGAATCTCTAATCCAATTGGAGGATGGGGGTTTTCTTTTGTAAAACTTTCAAAAATTGGTCCAAGACCAATATAATCAGCCCCCTCTTTTTCAGCTTTTTTGGCTTGTTCTTTATTATGGGTAGTAACTCCTATAATAAATTCTTCTCCTAATAATTCCCTTGCTACTTCTATAGGATAATCGTCTTGACCAATATGTACCCCATCTGCCCCAACAATTTTTGCAAGGTCCAAATGATCATTAACTATTAAAATGGCATTATATTGTAGAGTAAGTTCTCTTAAAATTAATGCTTCCTTATATTTTTCTTTTAATGTTTTTTTCTTTTCTCTGTATTGTATGATTTTTACACCTGAAGATAGCATTTCTTTTACTACTTCTATATTGTTTCTACCTAAAGATAAATTTTCGGCTGTAATGCAGTAAAGATTGTAATTCTTTAGTAGATCTAATTTCTTAGATTTCATATAGCACCATCCTTAAAATTTCATCACATTGCATACTTGAAATAGCAATTACTTTAGGAGCATAAGGTTGAAAGTTTTTATTATCACTTTGAAAATCTCCAATAAGGGTTATGTTTTTAAATTTTTTAATCTTTATTTTCTCAATGTCACCAAATCCACAAACTCCTATAGCTGAGACGATCTTTTTACCTAAACTAACAGCAGTGTTAATTAATAGGGCTTTTGTTTCTGCAGTGTCTACTGCTTCTAAAATGATGTCTCCTTGAGATAATAGATCTATTACATTCTCAGATGTGATCTTCACCTCAAAAGTGATAATGTTACAATGAGAATTTATAGAAAGAATATTTTCTTTAAGAGCAATAACTTTTGGTTTACCTATTTGATTGTAGAAATAGGCTTGCCTATTTAAATTTGATGTTTCTACTTTATCATGATCTATGAGAATAAAATTTTCAAAACCTGTTCTTGTGAGAGTTATAGCAGCATTTGAGCCTAATCCCCCACAACCTGCTATTACTATTTTTGTCTTACGAATTTTATTTAATTCTTCTTGAGTAAAATAATTTATAAGCATGTCTCTAAAGTCATTCATGCTATGCCTCCTTTAATCCAATTTGTAAATTCTGGCCTATATCCTTTGCTTTTAATTATCTCAATTATTTCTTTTATGCTTCTTTTATCTTCTACCTCAAATTGTGTTTCTGATTCTCTATCTTTTGCGTATCCACCGACGGATGTTTTAGAACCTGCCGACATTTTTGTAACGCCATAACCTATAATAAGATCTCTAAGTTTTGGAGATTCACGAGTTGAAATGGTGATTCCGATTGGAGGTAAATAAATTCGAGAGGTAAAAATGAGACGTAATAGGGTCTTTGAATTCACAATATATTGGGGAACAAAATTTGTTCCAGCAGGGCGATATCTTGGAAAAGAGATATTTATTTCTGCCTTAGGATATTTTTGCATGAGATATTTAGCATGAAGTAGCATTTTGAATGTATCTTCAATGGGATTATTTAGCCCAAGTAGAATACCTAAGGTAACTTCAAAAACTCCTGCTTTTATTGCTCTTTCTTGAGTTTTTATTCGGTACCAGAAATCTTTTTTAGGGCCATAAGGATGTAATTCTTCATATATTTTTAAGTTATATGTCTCTTGATATTGTGTTACTCCTGTTAGACCTCTATTAACAAGGATTTTATATTCTTCTTCATCCATTGGATATACCTCTATTATGATTTCAGAAAAGTAATTTTTTGCTTCTTCTACAGCAGAGAGTATATATTCAAAAGGTGTATTGATTCTATCACATCCTGTTAATAATAAAATACTATCAATTCCAAAATTTTTTATGTGTTTATATTCTTCGATTAATTCTTCTTTTTTTAATTTTATTCTTTTTATTTTGTTTTCTATAGAAAAACCACAATATTTACATGATGAAAGACAATAATTAGAAAGGTAAAGAGGGGTAAATAGAGTGATAACTTTTCCATAGTATCTTTCTGTAAGTTTTTTTGACTTTTCTGCCATAAGTACAAGATTATTGTCGTCTGTATCAGATAGTAGAATATAAAGTTCTTCTTCGTTTATTTCTTCCTTTTTTAAAATTTTCCTTATATCATACTTTTTCTTTTCTTTTCTAATTTGTTCTAAAAAATTATCAGCCCAATTTAGAACTTTTTCTAACATTGGCTCACCTATTAATCCAAACTTTTAATGAGATCATAAAGTGGAGAGCTTGCACTTGCGTAATCTTTTTCTTCTGGAAGTCCTATTTCATATGCCAATCTTCCAGCTTTTACAGCGTAATTAAAAGCCCTTGCCATATTTAAGGGATCTTTTGAAGTAGCTATGGCTGTATTTATAAGTACAGCATCAGCTCCTAACTCCATAGCTTTTGCGGCGTGAGAAGGTTTACCAATTCCTGCATCTATTATTACAGGAATAGAAATTTCATTAATTATTGCTTTAATTAGTATTTCTGAATCAATGCCCTTATTACTACCTATGGGAGATCCTAAAGGCATTACTGCTGAAACTCCCTTTTCTTCAAGTTTTTTGGCAATTATAAGATCAGGTGATATATATGGAAATACTTTGAAGCCTTCTTTTACTAAAATTTCTGATGCTTTAATTGTCTCTTCATTATCGGGCAGAAGATATTTCATTTCTCCTGTGATTTCGATCTTAATCCAGTTTGATCCTGTAATTTCTCTACCGATAAGAGCTATTTTTACAGCTTCTTTATGATTTCTTGCCCCAGAGGTATTTATCATGATGGTAGCATCTCTTGGGATAAAATCTAATATAGAGTTGCCTTTATTTATATCTGTATTTATTCTTCTCACTGCTACGACAAATACTTCTATTTTGAGTTCTTCATACATATTTTTGATAATGCTATAATCTGGTAATTTTCCAGTTCCCACAAATAACCTATTGTTTATTATTTTTCCACCAATTTCAAACTGCATATTCTTCTTAACCCCCTCCTACTAAGGATACTATTTCCACATAATCTTCATCTTTAAGATAATATTTTTCCCAATCTTCTTTTTTAATAATTTCTCCGTTAACAAGAACGGCTATTTTTTCTAAAGGGTATTTAAGTTTTAAAAGAAGTCCTTTAATGTTTCCCTTGTACTTTATTTCTATATCGTTTACTAACATATAAATTTCACCTCCATATAAAACTTAAAGGACCGCCCGGATATTACCAAGCGGTCCTTTAAATTCCAATAATTTTCACTCCCTCCGCCGGTATTACCCGGGTCAGGTTCTAAGGGTCGAGGTCGGGATTATAGACCTCCTCTCAGCCGAGCTTTTCCCCTCAGCTCCCCTGGAAACCCTATCTTCAATTTTTAGTAATTATACCACAAAATGAAGTTATTTTACTCGATAGTTAAATAATCAAGGTAAATAGCAGATCTTCCTGATGATCCACTGCCAGATAAAAATTGAACTCCTAATTCTCTTACGTCATTTAGTCCTGAAATTCCCGATAGATTTAAAGTTAATACAGTCCCTGATGTATTTGAGCTAATATTAACAGTGCCTCCATCATACCATTTCCAATTACTTCCCACCTTTATATATAATTTGGCTTGCATGCCTGTTCCTTGATCACCCCAGGCTGCATGTCTTACTACTGCTTTAAGTTTTGATTTTCCAGAAAAATTATGATTTGAAATTATACAAAGGTAAAATTGCTTACCTGTACCTAAGTCTACATCAGCTTTTAAAGAATAACTTCCATTGTAGGCCCATTCATTTACGGACCATGGTCCTCCAACTACATTTGTACCTGTCCAATTTTGAGTACTACCTTCAAAATTATATAATACTGACGAATTTCCAGCATTTGGGTCTTTTTCGTACACTACCATTTTGCCCCAATAAGTTAGAGTCTTCCAATCTGAAGGGGAAGTCATATCAAGCCATGCATTTTCACTGTTATTGCCTGTCCATGACCATGCAATAAAGCCTATTCCAAGATTTCTACAGGTTTGCATTAGGTATAAAGCATCAACTTTACATCCAAGATTGTTGTTACCGTTATTGTAGTTATATCCAAATTCACCTACAATGATAGGAATACCACGGTTCTTACAAGTAGACAAAAAATTATAAATTTTGCTATTATCATTCCATTCTCCATACATGTGTATGCTAAAGACAATATTCTTTAATGGATCAGAATTTAGTACCTCTAAGGCATAGTTTAAAATATCTTGGTCATCTTGTCCCCATCCACCCGAGTCGATTACTAATACATTATTTATTCCAGCATTTCTCATTCTACTTACAGCGTTTTTGTAAGCATCTCTCCAAATAGTACTGTTTCTTGGTCCCCACTCATTTGCAATATTTATCCAGACATCACTGGCGATATATGATTTATTATTTATCCACCAAGATACCATTCTATCTAAGTCACTAGTAGATGTACTACCTGTAACATCATGCAATTCAGGAATGGGTTTAAGACCTAAGCTTTTACATCTATCAATTATCTGTTTCAATCTTGAGGCTGATCCATTTGTTTGCCAAACAATTCTAACTGTATTAAAACCATAGCTTTTTATGGTATCAAGGGCGGAATATGCTTGTGAATCAAACCAAATGTGGGGATTATTAACCCCCTTTATGCCAGATGTACTGGGTGCCTTATTTATATTTTCTTTAGTTATTATTACGGTATTATCTTCTGTTAATGTATTATTGTAAATATCAGTTGTTTTAGTACAGCCAGAAATTAGACTTATAAAGATTAAAAATAGAAGTAATGTGTTTAGGAGTTTTAGTTTTTTCATATATTTATGTACCCCCTTCGTTTTAACTTTCTTTAAAAAGTATATCAAATAGTAAAAAATTTGTAAATAATTACATATTTTTTGTAACAAATGCAAGAGAAAAACGTGTGAAATATTAGAATAATGCTTGAGTAAATTATTTACAATTTTTTTTTAAAATTTTGACTTTATTTTGCTATTTCAATTATTACCTTTAGATATTTTTCTTTCTCATTAATGATATCTTCAAAAGCTTTATTTACCTCCTCAAATGGGTAGATATGGGAGATTAATCTTTCGTAATCTACTTGATTTTTCCTTAGTAAATCTATAGCAATTAGGTAATCGTCTTTTGTATACATAAGAGAGCCTTTTAAGTTTAGTTCTCTGTCTTGGATATAAATAAGCTTAGCTAAAGATATCTCCTTAGGAACACCAATAAGGATTATATCTGTTCCTTTTTTTGCATTTTCAATAGCCATATTTATTGTTTGATCTATACCTACACATTCAAAGGTCACGTCAGGGCCTTCTTGGGTAAAGAGGGAATTTGTTAACTCATCTGGCTTTATAGGTATAATGTTGGGGCATAAATCTTTTACAAGTTTTAATCTTTTATCAATAGGATCTACAACTACTATCTTTTTAGGCAATGATAGATATAGAAATATGGTAGTAAGAAGACCGATAGGACCACTACCTATAACTAATACTTCATCTCCTGGTTTGAAACTCGATCTTCTAACCCCATGAACAGCTACTGCTAAAGGTTCTGTTAAGACAGCCCTTTTTAAAGGAATATCGTTTATTGAATATACCTTGTGAGAGGGAATTGATATGTATCTTTGGAATCCACCGTTAGTTTTTGTACATCCAATTACATCCAAATTTTTACAAATATTATATCTTCCATGAACACAATTGTAACAATTCCCACATGTTAGACTTGGTTCAATTACAACATAATCTCCTAAATTCATATTTTTAACTTTTTCTCCTTTATCAATTACTTTTCCAACAAATTCGTGGCCTAAAACAATGCCTGGTTTTACAAAGGGATGTTCTCCCAGGTAGGCATGAAGATCAGATCCACAAATTCCTGCATAGATTACTTCTAATAATACTTCATCATCCTTTATTGACGGATAAGGTGTTTCAATGAGTTCTAACCTTTTTATTTCTTTAAGAAGCCAACCTTGATTTTTCATAAGACTGTCCCCCTTAGTATTTATTAAGATTCTTCAAGATCTTCAGGATAAGGTTCTAAATAAGTTTGATTCATAATATATTGATCGTCAAATCTATAAGCCCAGGATTTGATTATTTCACGAAGTACCTTTATTTCTATCTTTCCCATTCTGTATTTTTCAATTAAAGAGAGAAAATGAGATTTTTCTCCTTCTTTTAATTTTTTAGAAAAATGTCCAAAAATATGGAGTAAGACATTGGCTTGATTTCCCCTCTTTAATGCTGAGGATAAGGCCTCTTTAAATAGATTAGAATACGTTTTTTTAATATCTTCCAACGGTTTTTCTTTATTAAAATTTCCTATTAAGTTTCCCATAATTTTCGAATGTTTTTGTGAAAAGGCCATTAATAGATATTTATATCTTTGATGAAAATCTATAAGTTGGGATATATTTTTTAGTTGATTTTCAAGATTTCTCAATTCAGATAGACTAAAAATTCTTATCAAATATTTTTCTCTTATTTCTCTATTTCTTAACCTTCCTTCATCTTCTATAGGTAGATTTGGTAATTTTTCTAATATTATTTGAGCAAATATTCCTTTCCCTTTGAAGTAAAATTCCTTACCATGTTTATCTGCATATACAAGTGTATTGGAAACTCCACAAGAAGGTGATTTACTTTTTAATAAAAAGCCATCAACTTGTGGAAGATTTGATAAAAGATTATATGTAAAACTTAACATATCTTGAGTTAAATCTAAATCTTTGCTGGGTTGATAAATACCGTAATTGTCTTTTTCTTTATAAACTATGATCTTGTCTCTTGGAACTCCGAGGCCAATGGATACTTCAGGACATACAGAAATTATCTCACAATATTCTCTAAGTTTTATAACAAAGGGATCTTTAATGATTTCTCCATTATACCTTACGGGTTCTAAATTTAGACATGAACTTAAAACTATTTTAGGCTTAATGAACTTTCTCATATTTAAATTATATCTTTTTAAAATTTTTAAATAAAGATCTAAAACTAATCTTCTGTTATACTAAACTAAGGGAGTAAATCTTTTAAGGAGGTAAATTTTTATGATTATGACTGTAAAGGGTGCTATAGATGGGGAAAGTTTAGGGCTCACTTTAGTACATGAACACCTTCTTGTAGATTTTTCTTCTGCAGAAGATCAGATAGAGATAACAAATTCTATAAGGTCCGATATTATCAATACCATGTTGCCTTATTTATTAGAAATAAAGAATTTGGGTGTTAAAACTTTTTTTGAATGCACCCCTAAATATGTAGGAAGGGATGTTAAAACATTAAAAATTCTTTCTGAACTTTCAGGTTTAAATATTGTTACAAATACGGGATTTTATGGGGCAGGTAATGGAAAACATGTTCCAAAAAAATATTATGGGGAAACTGCAGAAAAAATAGCAGAAATGTTTATTAAAGAGTGGAAAGAAGGTATTGAAGATACGGATATAAAACCAGGATTTATTAAGACTGCAGTAAATCCTGGACCTCTCAGCGATTTAGATAAAAAACTTATAATAGCTACTGCTATAACACATCTTGAAACAGGACTTACTATAGCATGTCATACTGGAGAAGCTGTTTGTGCCATTGAAGTTACAGATATTATTAAGAAAGTGGGTATAGATCTCTCTTCTCTTATAATAGTACATGCTGATAATATAGAGGATTTTGATGTACATTTAATGTTATTAAAAAGAGGAATATGGCTTGAGTACGATTCAATTGGGGCAAGACCTATTGATTACCATGTTAGGCTGATAGAAAGGGTTATAAAAGAAGGATTTGAAGATAGGATACTTCTCTCTCATGATGCAGGTTGGTATGCTGTAGGAGAAAAGAATGGGGGAAGACAAAAAATAAGAGGTTATACTGATATTTTTTACAAACTGATACCTGAGTTAATCAAGAGAAATATTTCTCAGGAGATAATAAACGAGTTTCTAATAGAAAATCCAAAAAGAGCTTTTGAGATCAGAATAAGAAAAAAATAGTTAAAGTAAGTTTTGAGAATTAGAAAAAAATTGTTATAATTATAAATAAAGAAATAGATAAAGGGGGTTAAAAATATGAGAAAGATGACCGAAAAATTTCTTCATGAGGCTTTTGCAGGAGAAAGTATGGCTCATATGAAGTATATGATTTTTGCTGAAGAGGCTGAGAAGAAGGGTTTAGTTAAGCTTGCAAATCTTTTTAAAGCAATAGCCTATGCAGAGTATATCCATGCAAGAAACCATTATAGAGAACTTGGGCTTATAAGTGGACAGATGGCAGAAAATGTTATGCAATGTATAGAAGGGGAAACTTTTGAAATAGAAGAAATGTACCCAGTGTATAACAATACAGCTTTGTTCCAAAACGAAAAAGGGGCAGAAAGAAGCACCAGATTTGCTTGGGAAGCAGAAAAGATACATGCTGAAATGTATAAAAAGGCAAAGGAATTAGTGGAGAAAAATGAAGATTATACAGCAGAAAAAATTTATATATGCCCAGTCTGTGGACATACTGTAGAAGGTGAGCCACCAGAGAAATGTCCTGTTTGTGGGGCTCCTAAAAGCTCATATAAAGAGTTTTCTGTGTAAAAAAATGATGGGGAGAGGAGTTTTTCCTCCCCCTCTTTATTTTTTAATCAAACTCATTTTTTACTCCATAATTCCATTAATTGAGATAAAATTATTCTGATGATATAATATTTAAAGATTTTGCGTTTAGCTGGAGGTTAGTATAGAAAATGAATTTAGGTAACATATATTTAAACGTTTTCTTTTCCATATTAATATTATTTATAACATTCTTTGGACATAGATTTATCATGAAAGGCATATATAGGGCTGTTTCAAGGACAGGAAAAGAGATAAAGGCCCCTAAAACAGTTTCCATGATTATTGGTTTCCTTTTATATGGTTTTGGGTTAGCAATTGTTTTGTCTATATGGAATATTAATTTAACTCCGTATCTTGCCGGTCTTGGTATATCAGGTGTTGTTTTAGGACTCGCCTTTCAAGAACCTCTTACTAATTTCCTTTCTGGAATACTTGTTCTAGTTACAAGAAAAGTATTTGAAGGAGAGGCAGTAGAAATTGATGGAATAAGTGGAATGGTAGATATTGTGGAGATGAATCATACCAGATTAAAAACCTTTGATGGAAAGATGGTTTACATACCTAATAGAAAAGTATGGTCTGGAATGGTTACTAAATATTGGCCAGGCCCTTATCGCAGAATAAATTTTGATGTAACTGTTGATTATTCTTCGGATCTTAATAAAGTTATTGGGTTAATAAAAGAAGCCTTAGAGGAGGAACCATTAGTAGTAAAAGATCCTTCTGTAACAAATATTGTTGCATTTAAAGAATATGGTAGTTCTGGTGTTACATATACAATATATTTTTGGGTAGATAGAGATAATTATTTCAACGCTGCAAACTCATTAAGTATTAGAATAAAGAAAAAGTTTGATGATAATGGAATTGCTATTCCATTTATGGTGGTTGATTTAAGAATTAATCAAAAAGTATAAGAGGGGGTAATTTATTGTGAAAAAGGGGGTTAGAGGATTTGCCTTATCCTTAATAGTTTTAATGATGGTTTTTCTAAATGCTGATCAGTTGGTGATGTCTCCTTTTATGGATCAGATTATGAAAGAGTTTAATGTAAATTTTAACCATCTTGGAGAATTAGGTCTTGTTTTTACTATTTTTGGAGCTTTCATATCACTTTTTTGGGGATATTTTGGAGACAAAATAAATAGAAAGATACTTTTTGTGACTGGGATTCTCATAGGAGAAATACCATGTTTTTTAACTGCTTTTGCCCAAAATTGGACTCAATTTTTTATATTAAGAGTTCTCACGGGTATAGGTGTAGGTGTGGTTTTTCCACTTGCTTTCTCTATTGTTAGCGATTTGTATAAAGAGGAAGAAAGAGGTAAAGCAACCTCTATTGTTGCTTCTTCGCTATCATTGGGAGTTCTTATTGGGGTAATTCTTTCAAGCCTTGTATATGAATATACAGGAAATTTCAGATTACCTTTTATAGTTGTATCAGTACCAAACTGGATTCTTGCTTTACTTTATTTATTTTTCATTCCTAATGTAGAAAGAGGATATTCTGAAAAGGGTATAGAAGATTTAATTAAGGCAGGTTATGTTTATCCAAGGACGATAAATATTAGAGACTACGCAAATCTTGTTAAAATAAAAACCAATCTTCTTCTTTTTTTGCAGGGTATAGCAGGTACTATACCATGGGGAGCTATTCCTTATTTTCTTATAGCTTTCCTCGTAGGAAAAAGAGATTTATCGCAGGGGCAGGCTACCTTTATATACTTCTTATTTGGTTTAGGAAATCTTTTAGGAATTCTTTTGGGAGGTTTTATAGGTGGAGCTCTTTATAAAAAGAGACCTAAGTATACTCCTTTATTTTGTAGTGTAAGTACTATCCTTGGAGCAACTCTTGCATATATTGTCTTTGCTTATATACCCTCAAAAGCTTTTTTGAATTTTGCCCTTTTGGGGACCTTGGCAAGTTTCTTTTCTTCTTTAACAGGACCTAATGTAAAGATGATGCTTATGAATGTTAATGTACCAGAAAATAGAACTTCAATTTTTTCCATTTTTAATCTGACAGATTCGGTAGGTACTGGAATTGGAAGATATATAGGAGGAGTCTTAGCCAATGTAAGTATAAATGTTCCTCCTGAAAGAGCTATAGATCTTATTAAATTTTCGAAACTTGATTTTTCTTTATCAATTTCTTCTATTTTCTGGTATCCATGTGGTATTTTGCTTTTTCTCTTGGTATTCTTCTTTGAGAAAGAATTGAAAGATCTATATTTAAAGCTTGAAAATATAAAAAATTCAATGAAAAAACAGAAAGGAGGTTAATTCTTATGAGGTTCAGTTTAAAAATTTTTGTTTTGTTTCTTTTAGTACTTTCTATAATGACCCCTTTAAGGGAGGTGAAAGCTATGGAGATACCATCGCTTAAGGAAGTTTATAAAGATTATTTTTTAATTGGTGCTGCTGTAAGTAATTTAAATATTTATAATTATGAAGAACTTCTTAAAAAGCATTTCAACAGTTTGACTCCTGAAAACCAGATGAAATGGGAAGTTATTCATCCTAGACCTTATGTTTATAATTTTGATCCTGCTGATGAAATTGTAGAATTTGCCATGAAAAATGGTATGAAAGTAAGGGGACATACTTTGGTTTGGCACAATCAGACTCCACCATGGGTTTTTGCTGGAAAAGAGGGAGGAACAGGTACTAAAGAGGAAATATTAGAAAGATTAAAGGAACATATAAGGGAAGTAGTAGGCCATTATAAGGGAAAGGTTTATGCTTGGGATGTGGTAAATGAAGCATTATCAGATAATCCGTATGAATTTTTAAGGAAAGCCCCATGGTACGATATTTGTGGAGAAGAAGTTATAGAAAAAGCTTTTATATGGGCACATGAGGTAGATCCGAATGCAAAGTTGTTCTATAACGATTACAATTTGGAGGATCCGGTAAAGAGAGAGAAAGCATATCAATTGGTGAAAAGATTGAAAGAAAAAGGGGTACCAATTCATGGTATTGGTATTCAAGGACATTGGACTTTGAGTTGGCCGACTCCTAAGATGCTTGAAGATTCAATAAAGAGATTTTTAGAGCTTGGTGTAGAAGTGCAGATTACAGAATTCGATATATCGATTTATTATGATAGAAATGAAAATAATAACTTTAAAGTTCCACCTGAGGATAGACTTGAAAGACAAGCTCAACTTTATAAAGAAGCTTTTGCAATATTAAGAAAATACAAAGGAAAAGTTACAGGAGTTACTTTTTGGGGAGTCGCTGATGATTATACATGGCTTTTCTTTTGGCCTGTAAGAGGGAGAGAAGATTATCCACTTCTTTTTGATAAGAATCACAATCCTAAGAAGGCTTTTTGGGAAATTGTAAATTTTTAAAAATGGGGGGAATTTAAGCTAATGTTTTATAAAAGAATTTTTAGATTTTTAATAGTCTCTTTAGTTTTGCTTACTATTAACATCAATCTTATTTTAGCAGATACAGAAAGGTATATAAATGAAAAATATGGATTTTCAATAATTCCACCTATAGATTGGGAATTTAAGGATGGTGCTCCTTATAATTTGGCTGCTATTTTTGTTGGTCCTGCTGATTTGGGTTTTAGAGTTAACTTTAATATTAACATACTAAATATTCCAGAAGATGAGGAAGCTGTTATAAACGATGAGTTAATATCATCAATCAAAAAAGAATTAAGCTATGTTTCAGAGGAATTAGGGGAAATAGAATTCCAAAGTGAGGGTAAAAGGGATGTGGCGGGATTTGAAGGATATGAATTAGTTTATCTAATTAAGGTGGTAGGAGATATAGCTATAAAACAAAAGCAAGTTTACTTTATTAAAGATCATAAATTCTATGTTTTTACCTTCTCTGCTCTTAAGGATACTTTTGATAAATACTTGCCTCTTTTTGAAAATAGCTTAAAAACATTTCAAATATTGTAAAAAAAGGGAGGGACTAATTTAAGTCCCTCCCACAAAGTATAATTCATAAATCTACCACGTCATAAGATTTCCATTATAATCCATATAGATGTTTTTATCATTAATGTCCCATTCTTTCATAGATAAATTATAAATTCCTTCTGCTGCTTCTTCTGGGGGAATATCAGCATTAGGACCACCCATATCGGTTCTCATCCATCCAGGATGAATTGCAAGCACTTTTATACCTTTGTTTCTGCTATAATTTTGTAATATAGCAGAAAGCATATTTAAGGCTGATTTTGACATACAATAGGCATATTCTCTATCTCTCCAACAATTTGATATGCTACCCGCTTCAGAAGATACATTAATTATTAATTTCTTGTTCCCTCTTTCAACTAAAGAGAAGAAGTATTTTAATACTCTTAAGGGGCCTATAGAATTTATATTCAGTGTTTGTATGGCTTTTTCTATATCTACATTTTCGATTGTTTTTGTTTTGTCTTCCAAATAGACTGCTGCATTGTTAATTAATATATCAATATGGGGAACTTTGCCTTTTATAAATTCAAAAGCATCTTTTACAGAATTTTCATCTGCTACATCCATTTTGTATAATAGGAGATTAGGGTTATCTTTGATCTTCTCTAAGTTTTCTAAATTCTTTCGATAGGTAGCAATTACATAATCACCCTTTGAAAGATAAAGCTCAGATAACGAATAACCTAAACCTTTTGACGCTCCTGTTATTAATACAATATAGGACATACAATTTCCTCCTTTAAGTATATATTTTGCAATTATTTTATCCTATTTTTTAGAGATGTTAAATTACTGCATATTGCATTATAGTTTCTTGAGATATATTTTCCTTAGGTAATTCTGCTGTTATTCTCCCCTTTGAGATTATCAATACTCTGTCAGATAAGGCTAAAATCTCTGGAAGTTCTGAAGAAATAAGTATAATTCCAATACCTTGTTTTGCTAATTCACCAATTAAAGAGTGTATTTCTGCTTTTGCTCCTACATCTATACCTCTTGTTGGTTCGTCCAATATTAAGACCTTAGGATTTAAGGCAAGCCACTTTGATAAAACAACCTTTTGTTGGTTTCCTCCTGATAGATTTAATACCTTTTGAAAAATACTTGGGGTTCTAATCTTTAACTTTTCTACAAAGTGATTTGCTAATTTATATTCTTTTTCTGCCTTTATAATATAGTTTGGGAATAAAAAGGGTAAGGAAGCAAGAGATATATTCTCATATATAGCCATATTTAAAATAAGTCCTTGTAACTTTCTATCCTCTGGCACTAATCCTATACCCAATTTTACCGCATCTTTAGGAGTCCTAATATCTACTTTTTTACCTTCTAAATATATCTCCCCTTTGGTTTTTGGATCTGCTCCAAAAATTGCTCTGACAATCTCTGTTCTTCCTGCTCCTACAAGTCCAGCAATACCTAAAACTTCACCCTTTTTTAAATAAAAAGATATATTGTGGATTTTATTTGATGAAAGGTTCTTTACCTCTAATACTATATCTCCTTTTTCAGTTTCAGGTTTTGGAATAACTCTTAGGTCTCTTCCTACCATTAATCTTATAACTTCATTATATCTTTCTTTGTCTGCAGGCAATTCTCCTACCTTTTTCCCATCTCTTAAAACAATTATTCTTTCAGCAATTTGGAAGACTTCTTCTAAACGATGGGTTATAAATATGATGGAAACTCCTTGATTCTTAAGATTCCTTGCAATTTCAAATAGTTTTTCTACTTCTTTTCCTGCTAATGCTGATGTAGGTTCATCCATAATTATTATCTCTGATTTTGATGCAAGAGCTTTAGCGATTTCTACAATTTGTTGTTGGGCAACTGTAAGATTCCTTACTAATGTATCAGAAGGTAAATCTAAACCTATTATTTCTAATAATTTTTGGGATTCATAGAATGCTTTTTTATAATCAAAAATTTTTATTAATTTCCCCTTTTTGGGTTCTTTTCCCAAAAAGATGTTGGTTGCAATATCTAAATTGGGTGCTAAATTAAATTCTTGATGTATCATAGATATTCCAAGACTTTGGGCTTCGTGAGGTGTTTGAGGATTAATTTCTTTACCTTTAAATATTATTTTACCACTATCCTTTTGATATATACCAGCAAGAATCTTCATTAGGGTAGACTTTCCTGCTCCATTTTCACCTACAATTGCTAAAATTTCTCCTTTATATACTGTTATGTTGACATCTGACAGGGCTTGAACTCCTGGAAAACTTTTATATATATTTCTCATCTCTATCAATATCTCTTGGTTCATTTTATAATCTACACCTCCATTTTATTTTAAAGGAGAGGGGTAATAAAACCCCTCTCCTTTAATAAATTTACCAGCCTTGTACAGGAATTCCTAACTCTTGGAGCTTCTTTCTATATTGTTCTACTGTAAGAGCTTGTACGCTCTTTATGCTCTTTACATATTTATCTCCTGCTACCACATCAACTCCAGTGTCAATAATTCTATTAGCAGGTAATTCTTTAAGGGTTGCATCTACACCCTTTTGAGCCATCTTAGTAAGTACCTCTACACTCTTATAACCCATCATATATGGTCTCTGTCCTACGGTTGCAGCAATAACTCCTTCTTTTATAAGTTGCATATGCTCAGCTGTGGTATCAAAACATACTATGATTACTTGGCCTACTTTTCCAGCTGATTTTACAGCTTTTGCTGCAGCTGGCCCATTAAATGCATATACCCCGAAGAAACCTCTCAGATCTGGGTAGGTAAGTAAGGCTTGTTCAGCAAGAGTTACTGCTCTTCCTGTATCCTCAAAGTCACAGAGTGCAGGTTTTGTAACTACTGTAATTCTTTTGTTATTAGCTATACCATCCATGAATCCTCTCATTCTTTCTAAGGAATTCATAGCAGTAAGTGATCCTGTACCTATTGCTACTTTTCCGCCACGTACTCCTAAAAGATCAGACATTACCAAACCAGCAATTTTTCCAGCTGAGTAGTTATCAGTTCCAATGTATATTAGTCTCTTGCTTTGAGGAGCATCAGTATCTAAGGTTATTACTGGAATACCTTTTGCCATAGCCTTTTCAATAGTAGGGGCAATGGCTGTAGGATCGGATGGTGCTATAGCTATACCACTTACTCCCATAGCAATGAAAGATTCCATTTGAGAAATCTGTGCTGGAATATCTTCTTTTTGAGGTACAAAGAATGTGGCTTTAACTCCTAAATCTTGGGCAGCTTTCTTTACCCCTAATTCTACTTCTGCCCAATAGGGATGTACAGATTTTCCTATAACCGCTACATGTATATCTTTTGAAAATCCAGTAGAGAATATGAAAGGAAATACTAAAATCAATAAGATAACAAGTAATTTACGCATTTTTTTATTCCCCCCTGTTAATTTTTTTAATTTAAGGTTCAGAAATTTTGTTTAGATTAACAAATTAAGAAAAATTTTCACCTCCTTTCCAACTTATGGCTTTTTCTTTTTCCTCCAGATATCTAAGGTTACTGCTGTAACAATGACAAGTCCCATTACCACATCATGCCAATAAGAAGATATCTCCAATAGAATTAGTCCATTGTAAATAACTGACATTATGGTGGCACCTATAATCGTACCAAGAATAGTACCTTCACCGCCTGATAAGGATGTTCCACCTATAACAGCTGCAGCAATAGCACTTAGTTCATATCCTCCACCTACTCCTGCCTGTCCCTGACTTAGTCTTGATGCAATTATTATTCCTGTTACTCCTGCAAGAAAGGATCCAAAGATGTAAGTATATATTCTAATTTTATCCACATCTATTCCAGAAAGTCTTGCCGCTTCAATATTTCCGCCAATGGCATATAAATTTCTTCCGAGAACAGTATATTTAGTGATGAAAAAGGAAAGAAGAGTGAAAAAAATAAGAATTATTAATGGAAAGGGTATTCCTAAAATTTCACCTTGACCTATAAAAAAGAACTTTTCTGGAAGGCCTATTATAGGCCAACCCTTTGTTATTACTGAAGCAAGTCCTCTTGCAGCTGTTAATGTTCCCAGAGTTATTATGAAAGGTGGTACATTAAGCTTAGTAACAAAAAATCCATGCCATAAACCTATTGTAGAGGAAAATAGAAGAACTAATAATATGGAAATGTACATATCAATTCCATTTTTCATGAAAAGAGCTACTAAAACTCCAGTTAAAGCTACCAAAGACCCTACAGAAAGATCAATACCTCCTCCAATAATAATAAGAGTTTCACCTATAGCTAAAAGACCATATATTGCTACTTGTCTTGCTATTACTTGTAAGTTAAAGGGAGTTATAAATTTTGGGTTGAGAATGGTTATAAATACACAAAGTACAATAAGGGCAATAAGAATGTTAAATTCCTTGAAGAATCCTCTTTTTCTTTGTTTTTCTGGTTTAATGCTTTATCACCCCTTTTTAAAAAGATTACGTTAACGTTTTTATTATATCATTAAAAAATTTTTAATCAAAACTTTTCTCAAGATTACAATAGATATTGACCTAATAAGATTTTATCTTATAGAATTTATAAAAATTTATAGATTTAAAAGAGGTTAGTTATGGAAAAATTAAATGAATTAAGGGGATTGATAGATGAGATTGACAAAAAGATTTTGAATCTTTTAAATGAGAGAGCAAAGATAGTGTTAGAAATTAAAAACTGGAAAAAAGAAAAAGACTATCCTGTTTTTGACCCTAAAAGGGAAAAGGAAATATTGGAAAGACTTATAAAGGAAAATGAGGGGCCTCTACCTCCAGAGGCGGTTTATGGAATTTTTAAAAGTATAATGAGTTATTTGAGGAGTCTTGAAAAAGATTTAACTGTAGTCTATCTTGGCCCTGAAGGAAGTTTTACACATCAGGCTGCTGTTAAATTTTTTGGGGAAGGAGTTAGATTTGTTCCTTTACCTTCTGTGGAAGATATTTTTAAGGTTTTAGAGGAAGGATCAGATTTTGGAGTAGTACCTATTGAGAATTCTTTAGAAGGAACAGTAGGGGTTACTATGGATTTTTTAGCAATTACTACAAATAAGGTAATAGGTGAGGTATATTTGGACATTAGACATTCCTTATTATCCACAGAGAAGGATATTAAAAAGATTAAAAGAGTTTATTCTCATCCTCAAGCATTAGCCCAATGTAGGAGATGGATGAGGCAAAATTTACCTGATGTAGAAGAAATACCAACTTCTAGTACTAGTTATGCTGCCATGTTAGTGTTAAAAGAAAAAAATAGTGCAGCAATAGCAAGTAATTTTGCAGCTGAAATTTTTGGCTTAAATATAATGGCTGAAAATATACAAGATGCATGGAATAATAAGACGAGATTCTTAGTGCTTGGTAAAAATATTCCAAAACCGACAGGTAAGGATAAAACCTCCATAATTTTTTCAGTGAAACATCAAGCGGGAGCTCTTTATAGGGCTTTACGGCCTCTTCATGATTTTGGATTAAATATGACTTTAATTCAATCAAGACCAGTACCTTCTAAACCTTTTGAGTATAGATTTTTTGTTGATTTTCAGGGACATGTTGAAGATGATAAAGTAAAGGGAGCATTGGATAAGATAAAGGAAGAATGTTTAGATTTTAAAATACTTGGTTCTTATCCAGAAGCTAATGATTTCTGAGGTAGATGTTTAATTATAAATTCTTTACTATAGATTAGATCTTCTATCTTATCGTTAAATACAGTCTCTACTGTTAGGATACTGTCATAGTTTATCTCAAAAAGTTTTTCGAAGAGTTCTTTGAAGTTTATAAAGCCTTCACCAAGTTTTAGGTATCTTCTATTTCCTTCTTCGTCAAAACTTTTTCCATCATAATCTCTTATATGAATATTCTTCAGATATTTGTAGAGAAGGTCTTTAGGGTATTTGTCTAAGGAATAGGGAGTGGAATAAAGATATTCTATATCAATGGTTATTCCAAAACCATCCTTATATTTTTCACAAATGTTTTTAAAAAACTCTGGAGGATCTAAAAGGTATGGTACATTTTCTATTGTAAGTGTAACATTGTTTCTTTTAGCAAAAAGTAAAATATTGTCCAAAATGTAGAATATTGTTCTTATTAAGGATTTGAAGTTTTTTTGGAATGGTGGATGTAAAACTATATAATTTACCTCTAAATCTGATGCCTTTTTGATTAATTTAGTTAAAGGAGTAAAAATTTCTTTTAAGGGTCGATGAAGAGTATTTTTAGGGGCATGAATCGTAAGTATTTTTCCTTTTATTTTTGAAGCTTCTTGGAATAGGATTTCTTTTTGTTCATCAGAGAATACATTTGGTATAAAAAGTTCTATACCATCATAGCCATGTTTAACTATATTGTTGATAGCTTCTATAGAATCTTTTAATTTTTGTTCTGTAGATGAGGATGGATCAATAAAAGCTGCTGTAGAACACGATATTTTCATTTTTCTGTATATTTATTTATAAATACAAATTTTTCTATAGGAAGCCTTTCTGGTCTTTTTAATTCTCTTTCTTTTTGTTCATCAGATAATAAAGTACTTAGCTTTTCAGCTTTTTTCCCAAATATAATAAGGGCTATTACTTGCATATCCTCAGGTATGTTTAAAATCTTTTTAACCTTTTCTTCATCATAACCTGCTATTGGATGAGCTATCATTTCGAGCTCAGTTGCCCTTAATAACATAAAGCCTACTGCTATTCCAGTATCAAATAGAGCATAATCTCTCCCTTTTATTTGGCAATCTAATTCATATTTTGTAAATACAGTTACTATTAATGATGATACAAAAGCCCAATTATTTCTTGGTGTTAGAGCAGTATATAGTTCTTTTAAGAGTTCTTTGTCATATGTAAATATAAATCTCCATGGTTGATTATTAAAACATGAAGGTGCAAGGGATGCAGATTCAGCAAGATCTAAAATTAATTCTTCGGTAACTTCAAAAGGTTCTAATGATCTTAAAGATCTTCTTTCTTGAATTGCTTTTTTAACATCCATTTTATAAAATTTCCTTCCTTTTTCTTAGATTATATCACAAGATTTTAAACAAAATTAAAAATTTTTATGGTATAATTTTCTTGGACATCGGGGAGGTGTCCGAATTGGCTAAGGGGCCGGTCTTGAAAACCGGTAAGGCCTTCGCGGCCATGTGGGTTCGAGTCCCACCC
>CAZZIO010000021.1:0-2579 GCA_964654465.1 uncultured Dictyoglomota bacterium | reverse complement strand
GAGTTAAAAACGTTTGGATCTTTTACACCTCTTGTTGAAGGAGAAAAAATATTTTTGGCAGATAGTGGCGGAAAGGTTTTTGCAATAAAAAATTAATCGTTACAGTTATTATATTATCTATACTAATAATATCTGGATGTGCAAAAACGGAAATTTCTCAGAAAAAAGAGCCATTATTGGAAATCTTAGAAGAAAATAAAATTAATACTTACTTACAAAAAATTCTTAAGGACATTAGTACCACAATAAACTACTCTTGGAAATTAACAAAATCCGATGAAGGGGCTACTTTATCAACCCCTTCTGAATTACCAAGAATTGCCGTAAAATCTCTTGAGTTAAAAACGTTTGGATCTTTTACACCTCTTGTTGAAGGAGAAAAAATATTTTTGGCAGATAGTGGCGGAAAGGTTTATGCAATAAACGATTACACAGGAGAAGTGATATGGGGAGTAGAGGTATACGATGATAGAACCAACTTAGGGCCAAAATGGAAAGCCTTAGGTCTTTTTAGATTTGTAACAGCTTATGGATTAGGTAATCATCTTTATGTCGGAACTTCATCCACTCCATCTGGTGAAAAGAGTGGTTTCCTTATTGCCTTTGATAAAAATACAGGGAAAATTATTTGGAAGGTTCCTTTAGAGGCAGAAGATAAAACAACATCAGATCTATCCGTATCTTCAAACCTTCTTGTAGTAAATGAAAAAATATTATTAGGTTCTTCAAGTCCGGATGGATACGTTTTTTGTTTCAATAATAATGGAAAATTGCTATGGAAAGATAAAATAGGTGGAATAGTAAGAGGACTTGCCTATGGCGATGGGATTGTTTATGCAGTTTCAGAGCCAAAAACAGAAATACATGCCTTTGATGTAGAAACTGGCAAAAAAATTTGGGTTTATAAACATGAAAATATGTTAAGCACCCCTATTTTTAAGAACGGTAAATTAATCCTTATTGACTCCTCGGGAAATCTATTAATTTTATCATCTGAAGGAAAATTATTATTGAAAAAATTTTTAGGTTTAGGAGGAGATGTTAATAGTAATTCTTATTTGGCTTGTGGAGATTATATCTATACCCCCAGAACCTTAGGAGAGAGACCATTAAATCTTTATGTTATTGACTTTAATGGAAATATTATTGGGGAATTTAAGTTAGAAGAAAATGAGAATGCAGGAGCCCCAGTTATCTCAAGAAAGATGGTTTTATTGCCAGTAGTGGGAAAAGATTATTCTAAAATTTACTTCTTATGGAATGGAATACACAAAATTGATGAATATAAGTTTAAATGTGAGGAAACATACATGCCAAAATTATGTGTTGCATATGGGAAAATATATACAATATTTAATTATGACAGAGCAAATCGCATATTAATAAAATTTGAGGACAAAGAAAAGCCAGAAATTTTAAAAGTAGAAGAAATAAAACAAAATGGAAATATTGAAATTAAAGTTTTAGCAAAAGACAATCAAAGTGGAATAAACAGAGTTTTAGTTTTTTATAAGAAGGACTCAGATTGGGACTACAAAGAGATGGAACTTGCAAGAAAATATTTTATAGAACCTATAGGAGGATACGGTTTTAATGAGGAAGAATATAATGTAAAAATTCCAGATGTAGAATATTTAATTATTGTAATAGATAATATAGGAAACTTTACTATTTATCAAAAATAAGATTAATTGTTAAGTAACATATTCGCCTATATCTTTTATTTTTATTTTTTCGAAAAGAAAATATTAAGAAAATATATTCCAGGGTTTATTAAATAAAATAAAAGAATTTGTCATCTCTAAAATTAGACCCTACTGATCTTTTTTTGACTCCTTTCTTTCATTTCCTTTAAAACCTTAAAAATAATAAAATAAAGAGAATTCTAAGATAAAAAACAAATAAAATTACTCAAAAAGTCAATGGGGATCTCTTTATAATTCTCATTAAATCTCCTCCTTAAATTATAAGTTTCGAAATTAAATATACATATCTTTAAATTTATCTGCAAAAAAGAAAAAAACATGAAATATAATTAACATACTCCAATACTCAAAAATAATTATACTCCCCAAATACCAATATAAACCTCATAAAAAGCACTTCCACGTGTCTATACAACACAGGAGCTTACAGTACCATACGAGCAATTAGAAGGCCTTGCACTAACAAACATACTCGCAGAAGATAGAACATGAGCACTTACAGATATAACTTTACCAGTGCTATAATCATAACAAAAACTACCAAGAAGAGTTAATGTCCTACTAAACACCCAATATCCTGCATTATTACGATATTCCTTATAATCATATAAACTACATATCTCATCCCTGAAGAAACATTATATTAGTAATATTTTTCAGCTTTGGTTTATAACTTTTCCATTTAATGAAATTATTATTTTCTTTTCTTTTCCTAAAACTTTTGCAGCATAATATGGGATATGATTATGCATGTCTTATCTCTCATAAACTTCTCTATATATTCATAAATCTTTCTCTCAACTGTCATATCAACTTCCGATGTGGCTTCATCAAGTATTAAAACATGTGGCTTCTTTAGTACAGCCCTTAAAA
>CAZZIO010000020.1:0-13319 GCA_964654465.1 uncultured Dictyoglomota bacterium | reverse complement strand
ATTTTATAACAGAGATATTAATTTATAATGGTGTTGTACCTAAAGCATACACTATTAGAGAAACAGAGATTTTGGCAGAAGATAATGCTTCTATTGAGATATTTGTAAATGATTTTATTGCAAGATCCAATTTAATATCTCTTTATTCTCTTGAAAAAGAGATAGTTTTGTCTATTTTAATAAGTTATTTTTCTACTCCTAAAATTTTTCAGGAAGAAACCTATCTCTTTGTGGCCGATAAATTAGTGGAGGAAGCCAAAAAAGAAAACACCATATCTCATATATTGATTGAAAGTCCTTCTGATAAGATTCATTTTTTATTTAGTAAAGGTAAATTTTTAGGTTGTTATCAAGAAAGGGATGGGATTTTAAAAGATGAACTTTCTATTTCTGAGTTTTTTGAGAATAAAGAAAATCTTCTTAGTTTCTATCAAGTAAGAGAAGAGGAATTTGAAAGATTAAATATTCCTTCTTTGAAGTTTAGCTTTATAGAAGAAGATATAACTTCTTGGACAAAAAAGTTATTGGAATATGTTAATTACGTGATTAATTACTACACTGAATTTGGAATGTATATTAAAAATATGGAAAGTTTATTAAAAAATTTAAAGATATTAGAGAAATCATTAATATGTTCAAATAACAATTTTACAGTTAAAAATGAAATTATGGAAAGTTATGATGAGGTAGAGAAGGAGGTTGTTGAACTTATAGCAAGAATAAATAGAGAGCTTGCTGGTATATGGGGTGAGAAATTCGTTAAGCAAAAATATATGCAAGCTTATAAGAAGTTTTTGGAAGGAAATCAGAATGATAAGGTAATAATTGAGCTTCTTGATAGGTTGAATCCAGAGAATATTGAGTTTTGAAAGGGGGAAGGGATTTTGAATACGACATATAAAAGGCTTAGTATTTTATTTATTATTCTCTTTTTACTTCCATTTTTAGTATTTTTAGGTGTAAGTTTCTTGTTGGTGGAACAAAGATTCTATCCAATTCTTTATCAGTTTTCCATTACTCTCTCTTTGGGAATTGCCCTTTATTACTTTCTTAAAGTGGACCGTAAATGGAAAGGTTGGATTGGCTGGTTTTTCTTGGTTTTGAGCTTAATCTTTCTCTTCGTAGGTGATACAATTTGGAATTTTTATGCCATATTTTTGAATCAAGAGGCTCCTTTTCCTGGTATATCTGATATTTTTTATGCTCTTTTTTATCTTCTTGCCTTCATATTTCTTACCTATTTTATAAGGCTTTTGAGGATTGAGTTAAATCCTTCTGAAAAGTTTATGATTATAATAATATCATTGGTATTTTTAGGCCTTCTTATTCAGCAAGTTGTACTTCCGATTTTAGTTTCTAACACTCATTGGCTTGAGAAGACCTTAAATGTTTTTTATCTTCTTGGTGATTTTATTTTACTGGTTTTAGCTTTTGTGCTTATGATTCAATTTTGGGGTGGTAAAGTAGCGAAGAGTTATGCTTACTTTATTCTTGGTATATCTGCATGTACAATTGCTGATATTGTTTTTTCATATATATTTGGGAATTATGGTATATCTAATTGGGTAGATATTTTTTATCTTTTATCCTTTCTTTTACTTTCCTTTTCTGTAATTATTGAGAGTATGTTGTATATAAATAAGTAAAGTATTTTTTGATTAAAAATTTTATTGTATTTTTTTAATTTTAGGTATATAATATTCTACAAACGATTGCGTATAAGTTTTTAAAGGGAGGTGGAAAAAGAAGAAAAAAGGTTTTTTTCTCTATGTATCAAAACGTTTCTCAAAAAATTAAGTTAGGGGGTTAGTGATTTTATGAAGAAGTTAGTTTTCTTGAGTTTAGTGTTGTTAATGGTATTCACATTATCTCAAACAGCCTTTTCACAATTAGGACCAAATGTACCAAGAAATGAAACTATAGTAGCTAATATATTGAGTGGAAGAATTGGATCACCAGACAACTTCAATGTATGGCCAGCCACATGGAGATCACCCGATAGAGGAATACAACAATTAATGCTTGAACCAATATGGATAGTAGATCCAGCAACTGGAAAGGTTATAAATGCTCTTGCAAAAGAAAAGCCAATATATAACAGTGATTTTACAAAGATGGTAGTAAAATTAAGAGAGGGATGCTACTGGAGTGATGGAGTAGAATTCACAGCTGATGACTTGGTGTATACTGTAGAACTTATTATGAAATATCAGGAATTAGGATACAATGCTACTTTTACTGAGTATGTAAAAAGAGTATACAAAACAGACAAATATACTGTAGTATTTGAATTGAAGAAGCCCAATGCCAGATTCCATGCCTATTTCTTAGATAGATGGGGAGCTTGTAGGCCATTACCAAAACATGTATTTGAGAAAGTAAAAGATCCTATATCCTTTGATTTCAAACCACCAATAAGTTCTGGACCATATGTATTACATAGCTATGATCCAGGTGGATACTGGGTACTCTGGCAGAGAAGAGAAGACTGGCAAAGGACACCAACAGGAAAACTCTTTGGAATGCCACAACCTAAATATGTACTCTTCTATTACTATGGACCAACAGAAAAACAAGTACTTGCAATGAATAACCATCAATTAGACATGGCAGATCTAACTATGGAAGGATTGAGATCGGTATTATCAACAAATAAATATGCAAGGGCATATAGAAAAGAATTTCCATACATAGTGAACGTAGACCCATGTGTAAGTGGAGTAATATTTAACAATGCAAAGGCTCCATGGAATAATAAGGAAGTGAGATGGGCATTAACATTAGCAATAGATATAGTAGAGTATGTAGGACTTGCTTATGACGGAGCAGTAACAGTATCAGCCTTACATATACCTGCAACTCCAGCTTATATGGAATGGTACTTCAAGCCACTTGAACCATGGTTAAAGAATCTAACAATTACAGTAGATGGAAAACCATTTAAAGTATATGATCCAGATGTACCAATGAGGATAGCAGAATATGCAAAGAAGAGAGGATACAATGTACCAAGTGATCCTAATGAAATTAGAAAGATATTTGGATTAGGTTGGTATAAGTATGCACCAGATGTGGCGGAGAAATTACTTATAAAGAATGGATTCAAGAGAGATAAAGATGGAAAATGGTTAACACCAGAAGGTAAACCATGGAAGATCACCATATTAACACCACCCAACCCAGCATCAGTTAACTTCAGGAATGCCTTTGCATTATCTCAAGTGTGGAAGAAGTTTGGAATAGATACTGAGGTATATGCTACAGAAAATGACGGAACATTAATGAACGTAGGTGATTTTGAAGTATCCACATCAGGACAATGGCCAGCAAGAGAGCCATGGGGTGGACATCCAGACTTATACAGAACTCTTGAGCAATTTGATTCAGCATATTACAGACCACTTGGTGAATACTATCCAGGCCATCAATGTAGATGGACCAATCCAAAACTTGACCAAATCATAAAAGAAATGCAAAAAGTAAGTTGGGATTCTCCAAAGAACAAGGCATTAGGAATGGAAGGATTAAAGATAGTAGCTCAAGATATGCCAACAATTCCAACATTCACATATCCAGGAGTAGTAGGGTATGATGAATACTACTGGACCAATTATCCAACAGCAGAAAATCCATATTGTATACCATATCATCATTGGCCTAACTTCAAGTACATGTTACCATTCTTGAAGCCAACAGGAAGGAAGTAAAAAATAAGCCCCCCGAAAGGGGGGCTTTTTATTTTTGCCTCTCTATAAAGAACCTTTTACACCTTAAAGTGTATAAATAGTTAATATACTCATTAATAGAATGGTTTTTTATAGTTTTTATTGTATAATTTTTTAGAATTATAGCCTTCAAAAGGGAGGTTATTTTTTTTATGGAGAAAGGTTTTAAGCCTAACTGGGAGGAAATTTTTGACCCAGAAGACTACATATATTTTTATGAAGATATGCTTAATGAGGAAATGACACAAATAGAGGTAGATTTTATAAGAAGGGAACTTGATTTAAAAGAACAAAAAAAGATTCTTGATATGGCTTGTGGATATGGAAGGCATGCAAATAGACTTGCATTATTAGGGCATGATGTTACTGGATTGGATATAAATGAGAAATTTTTGGATATGGCAAAAAAGGATGCAGAAAGGTTGGGAGTGAAGGTTAATTATATTTTAAAGGATGTTAGAGATATGGATTATAATGAAGAGTTTGATGTGATAATATCTATGTTTACTTCCTTTGGATATTATGAAGATGAGGAAAATTTTAAGATTCTTAAAAATACTGCAAGATCACTTAAAAAAGGTGGAAAATTTTTGCTTGATATAAGTAATAGGGATTTTATTCTTAGGAATTTTTTACCTTATACTGTTATAGAAAAAGAAGGGAATTATATGATTGATTTTAATTTTATAGATATTACGGAGAGTAGAATTTATGCAAGGAGAATAATAATAAGAGATGGTAAGATAAAGGAAAAGCCATTTTTTATAAGAGTATATACACCTACAGAGATTAAACTACTTTTGGAGATGGTAGGATTAAAAGTGATAAAATTCTTGGGAGGATATGATAGTAGTTCTCTTTCTATTTCTTCCCGTAGAATGATTGTTATCTCTGAAAAATAGTTTAGGGGGAGGTAGTATATGAGAAAAATCTTTTTTGTAATTCTCTCTTTAATATTACTTTTTAATATCTCACTTTCTATGGATTTTCAGACTGCTAATAATCTTTTTTATGAGGCAAGAAGAGATAGAGATGTAAACAAAATCATATCTCTTATCTCTGAACTTGAAAAGGACTCTAATCTTCAAAAAGATTCTTATCTTCTTACGGTACTTGCAGATGCATATTTAGAGTATGGACATTGGGGAGTTATTGGAAAGGATAAAGAAAAAATGTATGAAAAAGCAAGGAGTTATGCGGAAAAAGCAATAAAACTTGATGACAAAAATGGAAGAGCCTGGTATATCGCAGGTGCAGCTATTGGTAGGCTTGCCCAATATAAAGGTATTATACAAAGCCTTTTTATGTTGGGAGACTTTGATAGGTATATAAGCAAAGCAATAGAGATTCTTGAAGATCCTTTATATAAAACTTTTGCCCTTCTTGCTATGGGAATGAGATATAGGGATGTACCATTTCCCCTATATAATTATGGAAAGGCAGAATATTATATGAAAGAAGCCTTAAAATATACTCCTATTTATCCTAATGTTTACTTAGAGCTTGGTTATTTGTATCTTAAAATGAATAAAAAGGATCTGGCAAAAGAAATGTTTCAAAAGGTTATAGATAGCCCTCCTCATCCATGGCTCTTAAAAACTCATGAAGAGTCAGTATCTTTAGCAAAACAAGAACTTTCTAAATTAAAATAGATTAAGAAAAAGTTCCCCAAGGCTAAAAAGCCTTGGGGATTTTTTTATTCTTCTATAAATTTAGGAAGCTCGTCTTTTGTTATAACGAAAGGATGATTGAAGACTTTTTTGATATGAGAGGGCTCATTTTTATTTGGATCACTTTCGAATCCACTCCAAGTCATAAACCATGCCCAGTAAGCTTTCTCCTTAACCATAGCATCAGGATCTGGTATAGTTCCTGTTTCCGTCATGGCTACTAATTTTTTACCACCAAAAAGTTTTACAATATTGTAGAACATGCCTGTAGAGGGTGAATAATCTTTGTCTTTTAGATATATATCAGCTCCGACTATATCTACGTATACATCTCCAGGGTACCAGTCAAGGGCAGAAGGAGAATCAGTAGTGGTCCAGATCCATATTAGATTGTTTATTTTATGATAATTAACAAGTCTATCAAAAAGAAGTCTCCATAATTTTTTGCATGGTTCTGGACCTTTTGCTCCCCACCAAAACCATCTTCCTTCAGCTTCATGGAGAGGTCTCCAAAGGACGGGAACCTTTGCTTCTTGTAGTCTCTTTAGTTGTACTGCTATAGCATCTATATCTCTTATTAAAAGCTTGTAATCTTCAGATTCTGGATGATTCATCGCATATTCAAGATCGAAACTTGTGGCTTGCGTATAAAAGCCTCTCCACCATTCCTTTCCAGGTACATCATAGAGTCCCTTTGGAGCATTCCAATGCCATTGAAATTGTACAATTCCTCCCATTTTCCACCAATCTATAGCATCTTCAACATCCCTGGAAGATGCTCCTCTTTCAACTCTTGAGGGAGAGTAATCTATCATATCAAAACCACATATGGCTGGAAATTTATCAGTTAAGGTCCAGATATAAAAGGAGTCTTTATAGCCTTGTTGTCCTGATAAGGTATATTTTCCATAAATATTTATTAGGTAATCCATTAATTTCTGAGCTTCAGGAGATGGATTTGGAGTTATCAGCTTATTAGTAGGATTTAATGCTGGGATTTCCGCCTTTTTTATCTTAAAATAATCCAGCAAAAACCATCCCCAACTTTTTACAATACTTATGGTATTTTTCCCTTTCTTCAATGGTATTAATCCTCCTGATACAGTAGTGAAGCTTTGAGATGGGTTAAATTTTATATTTGTTTGGAAGGCTCCATTTACGTAGAGGGAATTTTCTTTATATCCATATGGAGCTGCATATCCAATTATAATCTCATACATACCATCTTCTGGTACCTCTACAGTGACGGTGCAAGAATCACCATCTTGATCGAACCCATCCACATATCCACTGCCTTGATATCCTGAAATTGTTTTTGCTACGAAAGTACCTTTCAATATTCCATTTTCTGCTTGGATAGTTATTTCTGATTGAGAAATAGATATGGAAATAGTTAAGAGCAGTATAAAGATAAGAGTAATATATTTTTGCAATAAAATGCCCCCTTTCTTTTTTTGTAATTATTTTACATTTAATAACACATTTATACAATAATAAATATTTATTTTATATAATTGTTACCGTTATTATAAAAAGAAAGCCTCGGATTTGAATCCGAGGCTTTATAATGATTACAAATTTCGCTTGTTATCTATTCCCATTCACAGATAAAGCCCTTTTGGATAGTTGGCACATTTCCCCATTTTCCAAATTTTTCTAACGTTTTATATATTATTAAATATTTTTCTACTTCCAAGTTATTGGGCTCCCCAGTGTCCCAATTGTAGAATACAAATGGTTCTTCAGTTACCCATTTAAATTTTCTTTCTCTTTCTTCATATTTAGCTCCTAAGAAGTAATCATTTTGTTTACCATAAATAGATAGGAGAAATTCAATAAATCTTTGTTCTTCTAAGGATGTAATAGTGGCGAGATGTCCTCCCATATTTTCGCAAAAATCTTTTGCTTCTTCCCAGCTTAGATTTTTATCTATAACTGCATATGTATGATTATTGATAGGATTTGTTATTTTTATTATATTTGCTGTTTCTTCTTCTGCTTTTTTAGGAGTTTCTATAAAAAGGGATGGAACTTGTCTATTTAATCCTATGTAGTATCCACCATAAAGGTGGTTTCCTATGCTATTTACTTGTATATAGTATGTGCCAGGTTTTAATTTTAAAGAGATTTGGTAATCAGAAACTCCTATGTCATTTCTTGCTATTTCTTGTTTATTTTCATTATAAATGAAGATGTAAGTAATCAATGTGGGTTCTTCTGTAAGATATATATCTAAGTCCATTTCTTGAGGAATATGGAATTTGAAGAAGTCATCTCTATCTTGTTTTTCATTTCCATAATATCCTAAAGTTCCTGAGATTACAGATGGAATACTTACATCTACAGCATTATTAATGTTATCGTTTGGTTCTTTGTCTCCTTTAATGTTTTGAGGTATAAATTTATTTTCTATAGTATAGCCACCGTAATGGATGTCCCAAAGACTTGATATTAATAAATAATATGTTCCAGCTTTTAGATTGGGATATATTAGTTTATAACTCCTATTTCTTGTTTCATTTCTCAAAATTTCTCTTTTTCCATTTACATCATAGAGGAAAGCATAAGTAGTTAAAGAATCATCGTTTGTGATAGTTATTTCCAAATAACCATCTGAAGGTAGGGTTATTTTAAATCTATCATTTCTATCCTGACTACCATTTCCATAATATCCTAAATGCCCTGTGATTTCGGAATTTATTTCAATATTTTTTGCCTCGTCTATTCCTTGTTTTAGGTCTACATTATCATTGGGCTCAATATCATTTTTTAAAGGATCCTTTTCGAATTTGTTTGTTAGCGTGTAATTTCCTTGATGTTCTTCATACCATCGGGTTACCTTTACATAATACTTACCTTGTTTTAAAGCTTTTCTTATTACCAGTTTTTCATTTCTTATACTATCTTCTGCCCGAGCAATTTCTTTTTTACCATCAGTATCATATAAGAATATATTTACATTTAGAGTTTTGTCCGATGTTAATGTTAATATAAGGAGGCCATCAGAACTTAGGGAAATTTCCCATATGTCAGTTTTTATGGGTGATTTTAAATTACTTGTAACAGCTCCATTTAAAGGTAAATTCCCTTTAATTATTTCCTGGGTCTGAGCTAAAGAAAGTTTTAATGATAGGGAGAATAGGATTAGAATAATTAAGACAAAAAGAAAAAATTTTTAAACATTTTAAATTTCCTCCTTTTAATAGTGATATTTCAATAGGGTAATAGGAGAAGAGAAATTAATTTTTCACCTCCCCCTAAAATTCTTAATACTATCATAACATAATTTTTTTTAATGGTGAAAAATTAAATTGGTATATAATAAAAGAATCTCTTGATTACAAAGAGAATATTTGTAGATAATACTAAGGAATATTTACAATATTGGAGGTAAATTTTATGGCAAGAAAGATTTTAATTGCTATGTTTTTAAATCTGTCCATGGCACTTTTAGAGATTATAGGGGGTGTTATCTCTGGAAGTCTTGCTTTAGTAAGTGATGCTTTACATAACGTAAATGATTTTTTTGCTTTAGTGATAAGTTATCTTGCAGAACTTATTTCAAAAAATAAAAAGAGTAACAAATACCATACTTACGGATACAGAAGGATTGAAATTCTTGCTGCTCTTTTAAATGGGATTTTACTAGTTATTATATTTTTATTTTTGATTTTAGAGGCTTTTCATAGATGGAGATCTCCCAAGGAAGTACAGGGTTTACAAACATTTATTATAGGTATTATTGGACTTGTAGGTAATATTTTGGGAGCTTATGTTCTTCATGAGGATTCCAAACGTAATTTAAATGTTAAAGGGGCTTTTTTACATCTTTTATCTGATGCTTTGTCTTCTGTTGGAGTTATAGTTGGAGCTATTTTTATAATTTTTTATAAACTATATTATATAGATACTATAATATCTCTTCTCATAGCAGTTTTCATTTTTTATAATTCAATATATCTTTTAAAGGATACTATTCATATTTTGATGGAAGGTACTCCAAAAGGCATAAATATAGAAAGTGTTGTTTCAGAGATATCAAAGATACCAGGAGTTAAGAATGTACATCATATTCATTTATGGCAGATATCAAGTAAAGATTTGCTTTTTTCTGCTCATGTAGTATTAGAGGATCAAATGCTTTCTAAGGCTGAAAGGATTGCGGAAGAGGTAAGAAAGCTTTTAAAATGTAAATTTGAGATAGATCACTCAACTATTGAACTTGAGACTGAAGATAGAAACATAGATAAGAATTGTAGGTGTGAGTACTGATGTTTAATTTTTTACCTGTAAATCTTGATGAGGTAAGGAGAAAAGGTTGGGATGAATTGGATGTAATAATTGTTACAGGAGATGCTTATGTGGATCATCCTTCTTTTGGATCTTCTGTGATTGGTAGAGTTCTAGAGTATCATGGCTTTAAGGTTGGTATAATTCCTCAGCCTGACTGGAGAGATAAAAACTCTTTTAAAATACTTGGGAGGCCAAGACTTTTTTTTGGTATTACTTCAGGTTCTGTAGATTCTATGGTGGCTAATTGTACTCCAAATAAATTAAGACGTAAGGAAGATGCCTATACTCCATCAGGAACTTATGGTAAAAGGCCTGATAGAGCAGTTATTGTATATGCTAATGTAGTACATGAATTGTATCCTGATGTACCTATTGTATTAGGGGGACTTGAAGCAAGCTTAAGACGATTTTCTCATTATGATTATTGGGATGACAAGATTAGACATTCTATTTTGTTAGATTCGAGAGCAAAGATTATTGTTTATGGAATGGGGGAAAAACAAGTAGTAGAGATTGCAAAACTTCTTGCAAAGGGTAAATCTTGGCATGATATATATATTGTGCCAGGAATTCTTTATTCCCTTAGTGAGAAAGAGTTTAAAGAGTTTGTAGAAAAAGGAATATTAAAAGATTATGTAATGCTTCCCTCCTTTGAAGAGGTCTCTCAGGATAAAGATAGATATCATGATTTTAATAGAATGTTATTAAATGGGATGAAAAAGAGAAAGACTTTGATACAAAGGGATGGAAAAAGATATATTGTACAAAATCCTCCTATGGAATATTCGGAGAAAGATTTAGATTTAATATATTCTCTACCTTTTCAAAGACTTCCTCATCCTTCATATAAAGAAAAGATTCCAGCTTTTGAAACAGTAAAAACTTCTATAATTTCCCATAGAGGTTGTTTTGGAAGTTGTACTTTTTGTTCTCTTAATCTTCACCAAGGATGGCAAGTAATATCTCGTAGTGAAGACTCTATATTAAAGGAAGCCTATAATCTTTCTCAACATAAGATATTCAATGGAACAATTTCAGATGTTGGTGGACCTACTGCCAATATGTATAGTTTGAGATGTAAGGTTTATGGTATACCTGGATCTTGCACTAACAGAGATTGTTTATTTCCTGAGATATGTCCAAGTCTTGTAGTTGACTTTTCTCCTCAGCTAAGACTTCTTAAAAAGATAAAAGATATTCCTAAAATAAAACATGTCTTCATAGCATCAGGAATAAGATATGATCTTGCATTAAAGGATACAGATTATATAAGAGAGATCATAAAAGAAGGATATATTGGAGGACATATGTCTGTAGCACCAGAACATGTGAAAAATAATGTCCTTGAGATTATGAAGAAGCCTAAGTTTGAGGTTTATGAAAGTTTTATAGCAGTATTTGAAGGAATAAAAAGAAAATTGAAGAAAGAGATATATGCTATTCCATATTTTATATCTTCTCATCCTGGAGCTACACTGAAGGATGCATGGGATCTTGCTATTTATGTGAAAGGATTGGGCCATTATTTAGAGCAAATTCAGGATTATACTCCGTTGCCACTAACTCCAGCATCTTGTGCATTTTATACGGAGTATCATCCTGATAGAAAGGAAAAAATATATGTGGCAAAAACCTATGAAGAAAGAAGACTTCAAAGAGCTTTGGTACAATATAGAGATAGGAAAAATAGGGAATTTATTTTGAAAAATAAAAACAAGATACCTTTTCCCATTGATAAGTTGTTAAAGTAGTTCATAAATAAATCATTTTTCTTGTCATTCCACCATCAACTATAAAGTTTGCTCCTGTAATAAATCCTGCGTCATCTGATATTAGGTATAGGACAAGACTTGCTATATCTTCAGGTCTTCCTACTCTTCCTACGGGATGTTGTTTGTGATCAAGCTCTGTAAGCTCTGCGGGTTTTCTTAAGCTCTTTTTCTTCCACTCTGATACTTCAATCCAGCCAGGACTTATACAATTTACCCTTATATCAGGACCAAGACTTATAGCAAGGGCGTGAGTTAATGCATAAATTCCACCTTTTGAGGCTGAATAAGCTTCCGTATTTGGCTCTGACATAAAAGCTCTTGTAGATGCAATATTTATAATTACCCCTTTTTCCTTTTTGAGATAAGGATAGGCATATTTACTACATAAAAAGGCTCCTGTTAGGTTTACTCCTAAGACTCTATTCCATTCTTCTAAAGTGAGTTCTGATATATGTTTGTTTATTCCAATTCCAGCATTATTGATAAGATAGTTAATCCTTCCAAAGATTTTGATAGTCTCTTCTATCATATTTCTGACTTCTTCTTCATTGGATACATCAGTCTTAATAAATTTTATCTCTCCCAAGGATGAATATTCTTCTTCCGTTTCTCTTCCTGCTTCTTCATCAATCTCTGCAATTACTACTGAGATGCTATTTTCCAAGAATTTTTTGGCTATGGCTTTTCCAATTCCTTGCCCTCCTCCAGTTACAATAGCAACTTTTTTATACATACTTTCCAAACCTCCTTATTGTGGTTAAGAACTTTCAATATTATATTATTGTTAAAGGGAAGATATAAAGAGATTTCTTAAGATGAATTTATTAGAAGAGAAAAACAGAATAATAAAGTTTTTAAGAGAAAAGTTAGACGAAGAGGGAAAGAATGGATATGTTATAGGGGTTAGTGGAGGACTTGATTCTGCTGTTGTATTGTATCTTTTATTGGAAGCTGTAGGCAAAGATAAGATTTTTGCTCTTATTATGCCTGAAATGGATTCTGAGCCTTCTTCCCTTAGAGATGCCTTATTTTTAGTTAGAAACTTAGATGTTCCCTACAAAGTATTTAGTTTGACAAATACTCTTTGGGTGCTAGGGGTATACAAGATTATTCCTCTTTTTTGGCTTCTTTTAAGACCACTTAAGAAAAAAGCGGTAAGATATCTCTATGAGGAGTATTCTAAATCCTTAGGTAAACCTATATTTTTTGCCCAAAGAGGTAAAGTGAATAGTAAAAGATTTAGGTGGTTTTATGAGGGTATTGCGTACTATAGGATAAAGCATAGATTGAGGATGATTCTCCTATATTTTTATGCAGAAAAAAAGAATTTTCTCGTAGTAGGTTGTACTAATCTTACAGAGGAACTTTTAGGATACTATGTAAAGTATGGGGATGATGCTGCTGATGTAGCACCATTATCTCATCTATATAAGACGGAAGTCAGAGAGCTTGCAAAGTTGTTGAAGGTCCCAGAAAAGATTATTAATAAACCTCCTTCTCCAGATCTATTACCAGGAATTACAGATGAATTTTCTTTGGGAGTTGACTATGAGACTATTGATAAAGTTTTAGTATCTTTTGAAGAAGGTATAAGCCCAGAGTATGTTGAGGGGGTTGATAGATCTTTTGTAGAGCTTATTTATGATCAATATATTTTTATGAAAAAAGAAAAGAGCAAACCTTTAAAGTTAGCAAGAAAAGAATAGTTTAAATTGTAAGGAGGTATATTAAATGGAGAGGGATATAAAAAAACTTATCTCACAGATGACTCTTGAAGAAAAAGCCTCTTTATGCTCTGGACTTGATTTCTGGCACACAAAACCCATTGAAAGACTTGGCATACCATCAATAAGAATGTC
>CAZZIO010000019.1:0-7344 GCA_964654465.1 uncultured Dictyoglomota bacterium | reverse complement strand
ACCTATTTCTTTTTTAGCCTCTTTATTTTCTTCCAATTTAACAAAAAAAGAATTTTCAGAAGTAATTCCTGTAAGGGTAGCTCCTCCTCTTACTCTCTTTATCAATCCTTGACCTTCTAAAAATCTTAAATCTCTTCTTACGGTTATCTCAGAGATACCAAGTTCCTTAGCTATTTCAGGAACAGTGATATATCCTCTTTCTCTAATAAGTTTAATTATTTTATTAAATCTATATTCTTTCATATTAATAAAACCCCATTCTATAAGTATTTTGATATTTGTTCTTTATTATATTTGATCCAAAAATGATTGTAAAGAGACAAAAAAACTCTTCTTTTTATAAATTTCTTATCTATAACATTCAAAACACATTGTTTATTTAGACTAAAATTGATATAATAATGAACAAAAAATAAAAGGAGGTGTTTCAATTGAAAAAAAATAGTGGTTCTCCTTATTACTTTCCTTTCTTTACTCTTGATCACTACTTCTTTTGGTCAAAAAACAATCACAATTAGATATGGAGTATGGATGAGTGAACAAATAGATGGCATTAAAGCACAAATTTCTGCTTTTGAAAAAAAATATCCTAATATCAAAGTAAAACTTGAACATGTACCATGGGAAGAATATTGGACTAAGTTACAAACCATGATAGCAGGTGGAGATTGCTGGGATGTATTCACTATGGATAATGGATTCTATCTAAAAGATTATGTGGCTAAGAAAACCATAGTAGATATTACATCGTTCATAGAAAAAGACAAAATTGATCTTAGTGTCTATCCTTCTGGAATTCTTAAGCTTCATAACATAAACGGAAGATATTATTCTCTTCCAAGAGACTATGATACTATCGCTATGTATTTTAATAAAAAGGCTTTCGACGAACTTAAACTAAAGTATCCAGATACTAATTGGACTTGGGAAGACGTAAAGAAGGCTGCAGAAAAATTAACGAAGAAAGATGCAAAAGGATCTGTAGTAAGATATGGTATAACAGCTGACGGCGGAGCATTAGCTGTTTCTCAAGGATTTCTATTCCCATTGATTCTATCTCTTGGTGGATCATTAGTAGACAAAGAAGGAAAAGTAGTTTTAGATACCCCTCCAGCTGTAGAAGCACTTTCTTTTACAAAAGAATTAACTGAAAATGGTTTTGCACCTAAACCTGGCGTTACTTCTGAAGATTTGTTTATAGCCGGAAGAAGTGCTATGAATTTTGGTGGATCATGGATGCTTGGATATTATGCTCAAAATATTAAAGCCTTTAATTTTGGAGTAGTTATGCTTCCAAAATCCAAATTAGGAAAGAGGGCTACCATATCAGATTCCTTAGGTAATGTAATTTGGAGTAAAACTAAAAATTTAGATGCTGCTTGGACTTTTGTAAAATGGATGGCTGGAAAAGGAGCAGCTAAAATACTTGGCAAGACTGGGACTGTAATTCCAGCCTATAAAGATGCAGATAAACTCTGGGTACAAGGATTTAAGAAATTCGGAAAGGAAAAGGATGCTCGGGTATTTATTGATTCTGTAAAATTCACTAATCCATGGCCTCAGACAGAAGGAGCAAGTGAATGGTTTGACAGATGGGAAACCTATTATATTGTTGAATTTATATCTGGAAGATTGCCAGTTGAAGATGGCCTAAGGCAAGCTGTACAAGAAATAAACGATATCATTATTAAGGCTAAAGAGGAATAAAAATATTATAAGAGGGGAAAGATTTTGTCTTTCCCCTCTTTATCTTAGGAGGAACTTTTCATGAGAGAGCCTGGAGGTATAAAGAGAAGTATACAAGGATTATATTTTTTTCTTTTCATTCTTCTTTCTCTTATATTTGCGTTATTAGCCTATTATATTCCTTTTGGAATATCCTTTAAACTTGCCCTTTCCAAATACGATGCCATTTCACCTCCAGAATTTGTTGGTCTTAAGAATTTCAAAAAAATATTACAAGACAAGATATTTTGGATTTCATTGAAAAATTCATTCTTATATACTTTATATGTAGTACCTGCTTCTTTAGTATTAAGTTTCCTTATTGCAGTTGGCCTTAATCAAAATTCAAAATTTATAAGAACATTAAGAGTATTTTATTTTGTACCTACAGTTACCTCATCTGTAGCTATAAACTTTGTATGGTTATGGTTCTTCAATCCTGAATATGGCCTATTAAATACAGTACTTGGCCTTTTGAGTTTAAAAAAAATTTATTGGTTAACAGATCCTAGAATAGCCCTATTTTCTTTAGCCTTAGTGGGTATATGGGGTAGCCTAAGCTATAACATAATTTTATTTTTAGCAGGGCTTCAAAACATACCCATTACATATTACGAGGCTGCAGAACTCGATGGGGCTACTAAGAAAGATATTCTATTAAATATAACTATACCTCTTATGACTCCTATCATATTTTTTATACTCATCATGCAGATCATAAGTACAGTACAAATGTTTGAAAGCGTATTTACTATGACTCGCGGTGGTCCTGGTTACTCCACATATACTATAGTATATTATATTTACAGAAATGGCTTTAACTGGTTCCGAATGGGATACGGCACAGCCCTCTCTTGGATTCTTTATTTCATCTTACTTATCTTAACAATCATTCAATTCAGATTTCAAAGGAGATGGGTATATTATGAGTAAAAAATTCATTTCTATAATTCTATTGATTGGAGCTATTCTCATGTTTCTTCCATACTGTTTCATGCTAATAGTATCCTTCGAAACCATAGAGGAAGCACCTTCTGTTCCACCTCGACTCTTTCCCCTGAATCCTATTACTAATAACTATAAAGAAATATTTATTAAATTAGATTTTGCTAGATATTTTTTAAATTCTCTTTTTGTTACCTTAACTTTAGTATTTTCCCAAATATTTCTTTGTTCTTTAGCAAGCTATGCTTTTGCAAGGCTTTATTTCCCGTATAAAAATGCCATTTTCCTAATATTTCTTTCAGTAATTATGCTACCCGGAATTGTACTCCTTATACCCAGATATATTATTCTAAAAAATTTAGGATTAATTAACACTTTAACAGGAGTCATTCTTCTAGAAATATTTAGTGAATTTGGCATATTTCTTTATAGACAGCACTTTCTTTCTCTACCCATTGAAATGGAAGAGGCAGCAATTGTAGATGGGGCAAGTATATGGAAAATATTATGGCATATTGTGATGCCTTTATCAAAACCTATTACTTTATCCTTTGGACTTTTAGTCTTCATATATGCATGGAATTTATTCCTATGGCCCCTTATAGTTATTACATCCCCTGAGAAGAGAACCCTCCCTATAGCAATAGCCTTATTACAAGGGCAATATTTCAGTAATTGGGGAGTTATAATGGCAGGAGGTATTATTGCATCACTTCCACCAATTATATTATTTCTATTCACCCAAAAGAGTTTCATAGAAGGAATAGCCTTTAGTGGTCTTAAGTAGATTAAGGAGGTGCTAAAGAATGAAAATATGTTTTATTGGTGCAGGTAGTGTAGTATTCACAAGAAATCTTCTAAAAGACTTAAGTTTATTTCCAGAATTTAAAGATTTAGAAATCGTCTTAATGGATATAGATCCAGAGAGATTAGAAGTAGCTAAAAAAATAGCAGAAGAGATAAAAGAAACTAAAAAACTAAAATGGTCTATAAAAAGTTATTTAGAAATGAAAGAGGCCATAAAAGGCTCAAGTTATGTCATAAATACAGTACAAATAGGAGGAAAAGAAGCTACATATGTAGATTTTGATATATCTGAGAAATATGGTTTAAGACAAACCATAGGAGATACTCATGGTATTGGCGGAATAATGAGATTTCTAAGAACAGCACCATTCTTTAAAGAATTAGTAAGAAATATTGAAGAATATGCTCCTAACTCATTACTTATTAATTTTACAAATCCTATGTCCATGAATCAGTGGTTCATAAATGAAATATCAAATATTAAAAATATAGGTCTTTGCCATTCCATACCATACACTATTGAGCAATTAGCAAGCTACATAGATGTGTCCGTAGAAGAAATAAATTACAAGGTAGCAGGAATAAACCATATGGCATGGGTCTTAGTTTTTGAAAGAAAAGGTGAAAATTTATATCCCTACCTATTTAAAGCAATGGAGAAAAAGGAAATTTGTAAAAAAGACTCAGTAAGATTTGAAATATTAAGAAGATTTCATTATTTTGTAACTGAATCCTCAGAGCATAATGCAGAATATTTCCCATACTTCTTAAGGGACAATGATTTGATTGAAAAACTCAATATCCCTATAAGAGAATACATAAGAAGAGTGGAAGAGAATGAAAAAGTCTTTGAGGCTTTTAAGAATTATTATTTGAGAAATATAAAAGAAGAATATAATTTAATAAAAAGATTTTATGGTGATGACAATACAGATACCTCTAAAGAATACGCAGTTCAGATTATTCATGCATATGAAACCAATGAGTCTAAACAAGTATATGGTATCGTAAGAAATAAAGGAATTATAGAAAACTATCCATATGATTGTATGGTAGAAGTACCATGCTATGTAGACAGAAATGGAATTTCCCCTCTCTATATTGGTAAAATTCCAGACCAACTTGCTTCATTAAATATTATGCAAATAAATGTACAAAGATTAGCAGTAAGAGGAGCAATAGAAAGTAATAAAGATTATATTTACTATGCTGCCCTTTTGGATCCAGTAGCTTCTTCTCTCCTATCCCCTGAAAAAATCCATAAATTGGTAGATGAACTACTTGAAGCCCATAAAAAATATTTAGGAGATATGTTTGAAAGAAAATAGGAGGAATTCAATATGTGGCTTAATAAGGATTATTTAAGGAAAAAAGGAGTATATTCCATATGTACATCGAACTCTTTTGTGATAGAGACATCCTTAGAATATGCTGAAGAAAATGATGATTATATACTGATTGAAGTTACACCCCATCAAGTAAATCAATATGGAGGATACTCAGGAATGACTCCTGAAGATTTTAAAAACTTTGTTCATAGACTGCTGAAAGAAAAGAACATAAAAGAAGAAAGAGTTATCTTAGGTGGAGACCATTTAGGACCTCTACCTTGGCAAGAAGAAAAAGCCTCTTCAGCAATGAAAAAAGCAAAAGATCTTGTAAAATTATTTGTTGAAAGTGGATATAAAAAAATACATTTAGATTGTAGTATGCCCTTAGGAGATGATCCTCCCATATTAAATATGGAAACTATTGCAGAAAGAGAAAAAGAACTTTTAGAAGTAGCAGAAAATGCGGCAGAAAGGCTTAATATTAAACCAGTTTATGTGGTAGGGACAGATGTACCTGTAGCAGGTGGAGGTGAGAAAGAAGGAATAACCTCAATAGATGAATTTAAAAAATCTCTCTCTGCCTTTAAAAAATCCTTTCAGAATTTTCCCCATATATGGGATAGAATTATAGGGTTTGTAGTAATGTTGGGCATAGGTTTTGATAATGATAAGGTTTTCGATTATGATAGAAAAAAAGTTATAAATCTTTTAAATAAAGTTAGGGAAGAAGATTTATTTATTGAAGCCCATTCTACTGATTATCAAACTAAAATACATTTAAAAAAGATGGTAGAAGATGGTATAAGAATTTTAAAAGTAGGCCCTGCTCTTACTGCGTCCTTCAGAAGAACCCTTTTTATTTTAAACTTAATCGAAAACGAACTGATACCAAAAGAAAAAAGATCAAATCTTAAAGAAATTGTTCTACATGTGATGAAGAAGAATGATAAATATTGGTCTAAATATTATAAAGAAGAAAATACTGATAAGGATATTTTATATAGCCTATTGGACAGGATAAGATATTATTGGGAATTTCCTGAAATTAAAAGATCTCTTCAAATTTTATTGAAAAACCTCTCTGAAAATATAGATATGAGATTTATATATCAATATTTTTATGACGAATATTACCTCATAAGAGAGGGAAAAATTAAAAATAAAGTAACAGATATAATAAAGCACGAAATTAAAAAAACCTTAGAAGATTATCACTATGCAATTCATATATAATTTTTTAAAGTTTCTCCATCTACCACTCCCTCCATAGGTCCCTTCTTTGTTACACTCAAAGCTCCAATAATATTTGCAAGTCTTAATGCCTTATTAATATTATATCCTTGCAATATACTTGCTATAAATCCTGCATCAAAACAATCACCAGCTCCCGTAGGATCAACCTCATCTACTGGATATGGATCTACCCTATAATGTTCCTCTCCATAATAAGCTTCTGCTCCCCTTTTTCCTTTCTTTATTACAATGATTTTTATCCCAAATTCTCTCAGCTTATCCAAAGCTTCTTCCATACTTTGAGATTCAGTTATAGTCAAAATCTCTATCTCTCCTGACAAAACTATATCTGATTTAGAAAGAATATACTTGAGAGTTTTTAAATATTCTGGGGATAAACCCAATTCAACCCTAATATTGGGATCAAAAGATACCATTTTCTCAAATGAATAAGCCAAATCAACAGCCTTCATTATAGCATCTTTCATATTTTTACTTATTGCCAAAGAACATCCCATAATATGTAAACATTTTACATTTTTTATCAAATCCTCTGTAATATCTTCTGAAAAAACCTTACTTGCTGCTGAATGAGGAAGATGAAAAATAAATTTTCTTTCCCCATTTGAAAAATAAGTAACAAAAGCAATACCAGTTATATATTCTCCAGTTCTTTTTATCAGATCAGTTTGAATCCCGTCCCTCTTTAACCTTTGATAAACCATTTCTCCAAAATCATCTTCCCCAACACATCCTATTATTCCCCCTCGGAGCCCTAATTTTACAATCTGATCAATAAAAATTGCAGGAGCACCACTCGGGTAAGGACCTAATAACTCTCCAGGATGCAAAAAATCCTGATCCAAATTTTTGGCCATCATCTCTACAAGTATTTCACCTACAGTTAAAACATCAAGTTCCATACAATATACCCCCTATCTTATTTTTGTTTAATTATATCTCAGATCATACCCATTATAAGGTATAAAATATGGTATAATCTTAAAATACAAAGAAATAATTTAGGAGGAAACATATGTGCCTTGGAGTACCATTAAAAGTGGTGGAAGTTAGAGAAGATAACACTGCTCTTGTGGACATGGGAGGTCCTACTCTTGAGATAAGTACTATCTTTACCCCTGAGGTAAAAGTGGGAGATTACGTTTTAGTACATGCAGGCTTTTCTATTAGTATTCTAAGCGAAGAAGAGGCCGGCGATATATTCTCTACCTTAGAAGAGATTGAAAAGTAAAGTGGATATTAAGGAAGTAGTAGAAAGAATAAAAAAGATATCAAAAAAAAA
>CAZZIO010000018.1:0-78956 GCA_964654465.1 uncultured Dictyoglomota bacterium | reverse complement strand
TAGAAAAGGATGCAGATATAAACGATAGAATTGATAGGTTAAGACATAGTACTACAAGTAGTCTTCTTTCAAGAAGAGATGTTATTGTGGTTGCAAGTGTATCTTGTATATATGGTTTGGGCTCTCCTGAAGATTATGAACAGATGATATTTATGATTAAAGAGGGTGATGAGATACCTCGGGAAGTACTTTTAAGAAAACTTATAAAATTACAATATGAAAGAAATGATTATGAATTTACAAGAGGAAAGTTTAGAGTTAGGGGAGACTTAGTAGAGATATTTCCTATAGGAGGAGAAACTGCGATTAGAGTAGAATATTGGGGTGATATCATAGAAAGAATATCAGAGGTTGATCCCATAAGTGGTAAAAGAAATTGTGATTTAAAAAGCACCTTTATTTATCCTGCCACCCATTATATTGCTCCTACGGAGAAACTAGAAAGGGCTATAGAATCTATTAGAAAAGAATTGGAAGAAAGGCTTGAGGAGCTTAGATCTCAAGGAAAGTTTCTTGAAGCAAAAAGATTAGAAGCGAGAACCCTTTATGATTTAGAACTATTAAAAGAGGTAGGTTATTGTAAGGGAATAGAAAATTATTCAAGACATTTTGATGGTAGAAAACCTGGTGATCCTCCTTATACCCTTCTGGATTATTTTCCTGAGGATTTTTTAGTATTTATTGATGAATCTCATCTAACTATTCCTCAACTTAGAGCTATGTATCATGGTGACAAATCAAGAAAGGATAATTTAGTAGAATATGGATTTAGACTTCCTTCAGCTTATGATAATCGTCCTTTGACTTTTGAAGAATTTTGGGAAAGGGTTCCACAAGTGATCTTTGTTTCTGCAACACCTGCAGATTTTGAGCTTAGTATTTCAGAACAGATAGTAGAGCAACTTATCAGACCTACAGGATTACTTGATCCTGAAATTGAGGTACATCCAACGGAGGGTCAGATTGAGCATTTAATTTCAAAGATAAAAGAGGCAGTTTCAAGAGGAGAAAGGGTTCTTGTAACTACATTAACAAAAAGAACAGCTGAGGATCTGGCAGAATATCTATCTAATCTTGGTATAAGAGTAACCTATCTGCATTCAGAAATAGAAACCTTAGAAAGAACAGGAATTTTACAGGATCTGAGATTGGGAAAATTTGATGTACTAGTAGGGATAAATCTTCTTAGGGAGGGGTTAGATCTACCCGAGGTCTCATTGGTAGCAATTTTAGATGCTGACAGAGAAGGGTTTTTAAGATCAGAAAGATCTCTTATTCAAGTGATGGGAAGAGCAGCAAGAAACGTCAATGGTAAAGTAATTATGTATGCAGATACTATAACCGATTCTATGAGAAGGGCTATTGAAGAGACGGAGAGAAGAAGAAGAATTCAAATGGAATATAATAAAGCTCATGGAATAGTTCCAAGAAGTATTCAAAAATCTGTGAAAGAAGTTTTTGATTTTGTTGAGGCAGTTAGTGAGAAAAAAGCAGATTACAAAGCTGTATCTAAAAATCTATCTATAGATGAGATAGGAGAGGTTATAAAACATCTTGAAAAGGAGATGTATTCTGCTGCTGCGGAACTTGATTTTGAGAGAGCGGCATATTTAAGGGATCAAATAAAAGAATTAAAGAATGAATTAAAGAAAAAGACAAAATTATGAGTGATTATATAAAGATTAGGGGAGCAAGAGAGCATAACTTAAAGAATATAAATTTAGATATCCCCAGAAACAAACTTATTGTATTTACCGGGATAAGTGGCTCTGGTAAATCTTCACTTGCCTTTGATACCATATATGCTGAGGGGCAAAGGAGATATGTAGAATCTCTTTCTACTTATGCAAGACAGTTTTTAGGACAGTTAAATAAGCCTGATGTGGATATTATAGAAGGTCTTTCACCCGCTATCTCTATAGATCAAAAAACAGTGATAAAAAATCCTCGATCTACGGTAGGTACAGTTACCGAGATATATGATTATTTAAGACTTCTTTTTGCTAATATTGGAAGACCCCATTGTCCCAATTGCGGTATTGAAATCTCTGCCCAAACCTCCCAGGAAATAGTGGAAAAGATTCTTTCTTGGGAAGAGGGAACAAGGATTCAAATCCTTTCTCCTGTGGTAAGGGGAAGAAAAGGAGAGTATAAGAAGTTATTGGAGAATTTAAGAAAAGAAGGATTTTTAAGAGTAAAAATAGATGGTGAGCTCTATTCCTTAGAAGATGAAATAGAACTTGATAAGAATAAAAAACATGATATTTCTGTGATCATAGATAGATTAATAGTGAAACCTGATATAAAGACAAGATTATCTGATTCGGTAGAATTGGCCTTAAAACTTAGTGAAGGATTATTAATTGTGGAAAAATATGTGGGAGATAAAGTGGAAGAACACATTTTCAGTGAAAATTATGCTTGTCCAATATGTGGTTTTAGTTTTGGGGAGATAACTCCAAGATTTTTCTCTTTTAATAGTCCATATGGGGCTTGTCCTGTATGCTCTGGACTTGGAGGTAAAAAAGAATTTGATCCAGATTTGATTTTGGATTATGAAAAATCTATATCAGAAGGGGCAATTATCCCTTGGGGAAAGGAAATATCTCCTTATTATAAAATTCTACTGGCCAATATTGGAAAGAGGCTTGGTTTTAATCTTGATACTCCCCTTAAATTTTTTACAGAAAATCAACTAAAATCTCTTTTATATGGTGTACCTTTTGCGGTAGAAGTAAATTTTCCCGACTGGGATATTTATGGATATAGACATTTTGAGGGTTTAATAAATATATTTATGAAAAGATATGAAGAGACAGAATCTGAGGATGTTAAAAACTTCTATGAGAGATTTATGGTTTTTTCCCCCTGTAGTGAATGTGGGGGAAAGAGATTAAGGAAAGAAGCTCTATCAGTATTTGTAGGGAGTAAAAATATAGCTGATGTTTCTTCTTTAACTCTTGTGGAATTAAAGGATTTTCTTATGAATCTTTCCTTATCTGATAGAGAAAGAATTATTGCATCACCCATATTGAAAGAGATAATTCAAAGGGTAAATTTTTTAATAGAGGTAGGTGTAGATTATTTAACTCTTGATAGATCTGCATCTACATTATCTGGAGGAGAATCTCAAAGAGTTAGGCTTGCTACTCAAATTGGGTCAGGACTTGTAGGAGTTATATATGTCCTTGATGAACCAAGTATAGGATTACATCCAAGAGATAATGAGAGATTAATAAAGAATCTAAAAAATCTTAGAGATCTTGGAAATACAGTAATCGTTGTAGAACATGATGAAGAAATAATCAGATCCGCAGATTTTATTGTAGATATAGGGCCAGGAGCTGGAGAAAAAGGGGGACAAATTGTTGTTGCTGGTCCTTTAAATGAGGTAATAAAACATCCTGAATCCTTAACAGCCCAATATCTTAGGGGTGAGAGAAAAATTCCTATTCCTGTAAGGAGAAGGAATATAGGTGGAAGATGGTTAGAAATTAAAGGGGCTAAGGCAAGAAACTTAAAAAATATAGATGTTAAAATTCCACTAAATGCCTTTGTATGCCTTACTGGTGTATCGGGCTCTGGAAAGAGTACTCTTGTGGAAGAGATTATATATCCTGCTCTTCAGAAAGCATTACATGGAAAGAAGGTAAGAAGCGAGTATTATGAGGAAATAAAAGGTACCGAATATATAGATAAGGTTATTGTCATTGATCAATCTCCTATAGGGAGAACTCCGAGATCTAATCCAGCTACCTATACTAATGTTTTTACGGAAATAAGAGAACTTTTTGCCCAATTACCAGAGGCTAAAATGAGAGGATATAAAGCTGGAAGATTTAGCTTTAATGTGAAGGGTGGAAGATGCGAAGCGTGCAAAGGGGAAGGTATGGTAAAAGTAGAAATGCACTTTTTACCTGATATTTATGTTCCATGTGAAGTATGTAAAGGGAAAAGATATAATAGTGAGACCTTAGAAATAAATTATAAAGGTAAAAATATTGCAGATGTATTAGATATGAGTGTAGAAGAAGCCTTGGAATTCTTTGAAAACTTTCCATCTATTCGAAGAAAGCTGGAAACATTGTATGATGTTGGATTAGGATATATAAAATTGGGACAGCCTGCTACTACTCTTTCAGGAGGAGAGGCTCAAAGAATCAAGCTTGCAGCAGAACTTTCAAGAAAAAGTACAGGTAGGACTTTTTATATTTTAGATGAACCAACAACAGGATTACATTTTGCTGATGTAGAAAAATTATTAAATCTGCTTCATCGATTAGTGAATGCTGGAAATACTGTACTTGTTATAGAGCATAATCTGGATGTGATAAAAACAGCAGATTATATTATTGATTTAGGTCCTGAAGGAGGAGATAGGGGTGGTGAGATTGTAGCAGAGGGTACTCCTGAAGATGTAGCTATGAATGATAGGTCATACACAGGACAATTTTTAAAAAGGATTTTGAATTTAAAGGAGGAAGTGAGTGAAAGGAGCTTTAAGAATAGATAATAATAAATTTTTAGTAGTAGAGTTTGAAAAGGGAGTCATTACAAAAATATATTTTAGTTTTAAAGAGGAAATTGAGAAGGATTTTCCAGGAAAGGATTTATTTTTAGATTATTTTTCTGGTAAGATGGTAGATTTTAAAGATCTCAAACTTGATATGAAGTATATTCCCGGATTTTTTGTGAAAGTATACCAATTACTTAGAAATTTACCTTATGGAAGAATTACAAATTACGGAAGTATTGCTATAGAATTAGGAAATAAAAATTTAAGTAGAGCTGTAGGTAATGCATTAAGAATGAATCCTTTTTTGATTGTGATCCCATGCCATAGGGTTGTTAGGAAGGATGGAAATATAGGTAATTTCTCCTTTGGAAAAGATTTAAAAATATGGCTTCTTAGAATGGAAGGAGTGACGATAGAAAATGAGAAAGTATATAGCTGTAGACATTGGTGGGACTAAGATTGCATTAGGAAGATTTAAGGAAGAAGGAATTTTGGAAGAGAAAGTTGTATTTCCAACAAGACCTGAGAGGGGTTATCAAAAGATATTGGAAGAAATGGTAGAAAATATAGAAAAGTTTTTAACTCCAGATGTAATAGCCATAGGAATAGGAACAGCAGGTCCATTAGATAGAATTAAAGGAGAAATATATTCACCTCCTAATCTTCCAGGATGGAATGGAGTACCTTTAAAAAAAGATTTGGAAGAAGCTTTCAAAATTCCTGTTTATATGGATAATGATGCTAACGCAGCTTGTCTGGGAGAATATTATTTTGGGGCTGGAAAAGGAGTAAAAGATTTAGTTTATGTGACTGTAAGTACAGGGATAGGGGGAGGAATTATTATAGATGGAAAAATTTTGCATGGTAGGAGAGATAGTGCTGGAGAAGTAGGGCATCAGACCATTCTACCTGATGGCCCATTATGTAATTGTGGTAATAAAGGATGTTTAGAAGCTCTTGCCTCTGGAACTGCTATAGCAAAGAGGGCTAAAGAGGCTATAGAAAGAGGGGAAGATACTATACTTTTAGATTGGAGTAAGAAGGAAGAAATTACTGCAAAACATGTAAGGTCTGCTATGTTGTTAGGAGATAAGGTAGCAACATATATCTGGAATCAGGCAATGGAATATTTAGGTATTGGGATAGGTAATATTATCACGATTCTTTCTCCTCAAAGGATAATAATTGGGGGAAGCGTAGGTCTTTCAGGAGAGGATGTCATTCTTAAAATAAAAGAAATAGTTGGGCAGAGAGTCTTTTTGGTTCCTGTAGATATGGTTGAAATTGTCCCTGCCCAACTTGGAGAAGATGTAGGTCTATATGGAGCTTTTTCAGTAGCACTTCATGAGATTACTTTGAAGGCGACATAAAGGGAATAGGTGTGGTCATATTTAATGGCTCTTTTTGTTTTATAATCTTGCCTTGAGGTAATGTTCTTAGAGTGTTAGGAGATAAATTTGAATTAATTTTTACTTCTGACCACAATATTTCTATATATGGCCTATTTTGTACATCATAAACCTTTAATCTTAAGGGTATATAATCCTTTGTTATAAAAAATTCTAAATATGAATAATTGGCTTTTAATTCTGGTTTTTGAGGAATTCCTGTAATCTTATATAATTTTTGATTTTTTTCAGTAACTTCCTCTAACTTTAATGAAAAGTCTTCACTAGAGCCAATCATAGGAATAGAGGAAAAAGAAATAGTAGAGGTTTGGGTTACAGTGTAAGGAGCTTCAATAATTTGCTTAGTGGAAGGTGAATACATTTTTGTTATTTGTTTTTCAGCATCAATCAAAAATATCTGTCCAGCCAGAAGTGCTGGTTCTGTAAAATCTATTCTTAAAATAGATGGGTTTTTTATTGCCTTAATCTCCATCGACATCTTTGTGGGAAGGCTTTCTCCTTTGCTGGAATAAGAATAAACCGTCATTGTCATTTTCATACTTATATCTTTTGCTGAGTTCCATTTATTCTCTATTTCTTTGAGAATAGAATCAGGAGTTTGAGTATATACAAAGGAAAGAAAGAGAGAAAAAATTAGTACTAAATTTAGAATCTTTTTCATCTTTTAATTACCCCCTTTTTAAAACTGATAGGAAATTTTCATTCCAAGACTTGTATTTTCAGAATCTTCTTTCAATTCATGTTTTATATAGAGGCTATTCCACATAGCTCCTTCCAAGGCAGGAAAATTGAGGGCTAATTTAGTAAAGATATAATTCTTTCCTGATAAATTGATAAGATATCTTACTAAGCCTTCAACATTTAAATTATTAGTAACATTCCATTGGGCTTTTATTCCCAGATCTATTTTGTGTTCATTGTCTTTTGTATTGTAAAAATAGCCTATGCTATATTCTGGAAATATTTTACTGCTTAATGGTAAAGCTAATGAAAGTTTAAAACCTAAATCCCCTTCATCTAAGGAAGACAAAGAAAGAGTGTTTCCATTTAAATATCCTATGAATCCTCTTATTCCTAAACTTCCAATATTTATTTCTCCATTAAATAAAACACTAAAATTTAAATTTGAATCTTTAAGGTATAAATTTGTCTCCTGAGCTAGTAATAGAAATCCAAGAGGAAGATGAATTTTTCTTACAAATAAGATGTCTGCCATATAATTTTCGGTATTATTTTTATTTAGAGATAAAATAAAAAGGGTAAGATAATTATTATTGGAAAACGTGGTACTCCATCCTAAAATTTTTAAGGGTATATTTGGTTCTAAATGGGTTAATGAAGGTAGATCCTCAAATGTTTTACTTCCTTTTCCAGATAGATAAAAAATCTCATTATTTCCTAAATATAAACTTAATTGATAGCCATTCAATCTTAAATTATTTGTAAAAAGGTTCAAAGATGGATAAAAAAGACCTGATACTATCTTTAAATGTGGGGATTGGATAAAAAGATGATAGTTTATTTCCTTATTTAGAGTGTTGTATAAAATAGAGGACCCTAAACCCAAATTGTCACTCCACCATCTTTCAAAAGAGATATTAAAGTCTTGGCCATATGAAGAATTTACCTCTGTTGAAATTTCCATTTTACCCCATTCATACGCATAAGTTAAGGAAAACAAGATGATAAAGGATAGAGATATTATTATAATCTTTCTCATAATTCCCTCCCTTTTGACATTTTCTATAAATCTTTTTATAATCCAAAAAGGGAGATTTATCAAGTATGGAGAAAGAAAGAAGAGAAGCTTTATTTTTACTTATACTTGTAATATTAGATTTAATAACATTAAGTTTTTCTTTACCTTTGGCTTATTTTGTTCGTTTTAACCTGTTAAGTAAGATTCCATATTTTTATGTAGAAAGAAACGAAATTCCTCAATTTTTTCCATATTATTTTACCCTTAACTTAATTTTATTTGTTGCTTGGGTTTTACTTTTAATTATATATAAGGTCTATAGATCTAAGAATTTTTTATCTTTTCAACAAGTATTTAGTGCTATTACTATAGGTACCTTTTTGGTTTCTTCTTTGTCTTTCTTTTATCGTGATTTTTTTTATTCGAGGTTAGTTTTTATATTAACTTGGGGAGTGGCAATAATATTAACCTTTTTTACAAGGATAATTCTTTTTCTTTTAAAGATGTCTACTATAGGCAAAATTTCTAATAAAGTAATTATAGTAGGGAGAAATGAAATATCAGAAGTAATTAAATCTTTTTGGGAGCAAAATCCTTATTTAAATTATAATGTTATAGATGTGATTGAGGATATAGGTAATATTGAGGAATTAGTTTCTCAAAAAGGTATTAATGAGATATTAGTGGCTAAAAGGCTAAATAATGGGGAGATCTTGAGACTTGTATCTTTGAAAAGAAAAAAAGGAGTTTATATAAAAATGGTGCCGGAAAGTTATCTCTTTTTTAGCAAGAGGATATCTTTTGATGAAATTAGTGGTATCCCAATTATGGAGCTTGAAATTTCTAATTTAGAAGGATTTCAAGGTTATATAAAAGAGATTATAGATATAGTATTAGGAACTATAGGGCTAATTGTATTTTCTCCACTTTTTATAATAATTGCTATTCTTATAAAGTTGGATTCAGAGGGTCCTATCTTTTATAAGCATCTGAGAGTAGGTAGATATGGTAAGCCATTCTATTTGTGGAAATTTAGGACAATGTATAAGGAGGCAGATAAGATTTTAGATAAATATCCAGAGCTAAAGAAGGAATTTGAAAAAGAATTTAAGCTTAAAAAAGATCCAAGGATAACACGTATAGGTAAATTTTTGAGAAAGTTTAGTTTAGATGAGATTCCACAGATTTTTAATATTTTGAAAGGAGAAATGAGTATTGTGGGCCCAAGGCCTGTAACCTTTAAGGAGCTGGAAAAGTATGGTGAATATAAAGATGAAGTCCTTAGAGTAAAGCCTGGTTTAACAGGTCTTTGGCAGGTTAGTGGTAGAAGCAATTTGGGTTATGCAAGAAGAATAGCATTGGATCTTTATTACATACAAAATTGGAGTCTTCTTTTAGATATAAAGATAATTCTTAAAACTATTCCTGCTGTTTTTTTGGGAAAGGGTGCTTACTAAACAAGTTATGATATAATCTAAATGGTGACTTTTCATGGAAGAACTTTTGAATGAAATGGTATTGGTATTAAATAGTAATTATGAACCCTTGGACGTATGTAGAGTTAAGAGGGCAATTAGTCTTATTTTACAAGAGAAGGCAGAGACTCTTGAAACAAATGGTGGCGTCGTAAGAAGTGCAACTTTAGAACTTGAGATACCATCTGTGATTAGGCTACTTTACTATGTAAAAAGACCAAGATTAGAACTCAAGCTTTCAAGAAAAGGGATATTTTTGAGAGATAATTATACATGTCAATATTGTGGTAAAAAAGGAGGAGAGTTAACAATAGATCATGTAGTACCTAAAAGGCTTGGTGGAAAATCTGTTTGGGAAAATTTGGTAACTGCATGTAAGGAATGTAATCATAAGAAGGGAGATAGGACTCTTGAAGAGGCTAATATGAGACTTTTGAAGGAGCCTAAAGCTCCTAAACATGTTTATTATTTTAGATTAGCTAAATATTTAGAGGAAGAAAAAAACGAAGGATGGAAAAAATATTTTTTTAATGTAGATATTTAACATTTGAATTATATATGGAGGAATGCTCATGTGGTATAAAATGTCTAAGGAGGAAGTATTAAAGAAATTAGAGGTGAATCTTAATGCGGGACTGTCTGAGGAAGAAGCAAGAAAAAGGTTAGAGAAGTATGGTAAAAATACTATTCCTGAAAAACCACCTGAGAGTTTTATAAGTATCTTATTAAGACAGTTTAAGGAATTTCTTACTATTGTACTTCTTATTGCTACCTTTATTTCTTTTGTTTTAGGAGAGACAAAGGATGCGATAGCTATTTTGATTATTGTGCTTATAAATGCTTTTTTAGGTGCTTTTCAAGAGTTTAAAGCTGAACAGACTCTTGCTTCTTTAAAATCTTATATAACTCCTAAAGTAAAAGTTATAAGGGATGGTAAGATTAAAGAAATTAACATAGAGGACTTAGTAACAGGTGATATAGTTCTTGTAGAAGAAGGAGAGAAAATACCTGCAGATGTTAGATGGATTGAAACTTCAAATCTTCAAGTTGATGAGTCTATTTTAACCGGTGAATCGGTGGCAGTGACAAAGAATGCAGATTTTATAGCGGATAATGACATGGCTTTAGGGGATCAACTTAATATGGGCTTTAAGGGAACCACTGTAGTTTCTGGTAAAGGAAAGGGTGTTGTAATAGGAACAGGTTTAAATACAGCACTTGGAAATATTGCTCGTATGCTATCTGAGATAGAAGAAGAAAAAACTCCTCTTCAGAAAGAATTAGAGAAACTTGGAAAACAGTTAACTTATGTAATTCTTGCCATCATATTTTTAGTTTTTATTATAGGAGTTATTCAAAGAAGAAATGCCTTTGAAATGTTTTTTACGTCTGTAAGTTTAGCAGTTGCAGCTATTCCTGAAGGTCTTCCTACAGTTATTACTATTCTTCTTGCATTAGGTGTACAAGAGATGGCAAGAAACAAAGCTATTGTGAGGAGACTTTCTGCTGTTGAAGCTTTAGGAGCCACATCTATTATTTGTACTGATAAGACAGGTACTTTAACAGAAAACAAGATGGATCTTGTCTCTGTAATTTTACCAGATGGAAAAATAATTAAAAAAGAAGATTTTGTAAAGGAAAAAGATTATATAAAGGAGTTGCTTTTTACTGCTGTTTTAGCAAGCGATGTAAAGAAAAAAGATGATGGTAGTCTTATAGGTGACCCATTAGATGTGGCAATATATAATCATTATTCGAAGCTTTATCCATTAAATTATTGCGAAAAAGTAGATGAAATTCCATTTAATTCTCAAAGGAAAAGAGTAAGTGTTCTTTATAAATTAGATGATTTATATTTTCTTGCGGTAAAAGGAGCTGGTGAGGAAATTTTAAGAAAAAGTAAGTTTTATTATCTAAATGGTGAAGAAATAGAATTAACAGAAGAAAAGAAAAAGGAATTTTTAGAGGCTCAGGATGAGTTGGCCAAACAAGGTTTAAGGGTTTTAGCTGTAGCAAAGAGAACCTTTAAAGATTTAATAGACAAAGATAATTGGGAAAAGGATCTTGTTTTTTTAGGTCTTTTGGGATTTATGGATCCTCTTCGAGAGGGGGTAAAGGAGGCTATTGAAGAATGTAAAAAGGCAGGCATTCGTCCTATAATTGTAACAGGCGATTATCTTTTAACAGCCAAAAAGATAGCAGAAGATCTTGGAATGGATGTGGAAAATAGTTTATATTATACAGGGGAAGATATAAATAGACTTGGTTTAAATAATATATCTTGGGACAATGTAGTTATTTTTTCAAGAGTCTTACCAGAACATAAGATGGATATCGTAAAGGAGTTAAAGGAAAGAGGAGAAATAGTTGCAATGACAGGAGATGGTGTAAACGATGCCCCTGCATTAAAAATGGCAGATATTGGGGTGAGTATGGGGTTGAGAGGAACCGATGTGGCTAGAGGAGCATCAGACCTTGTCCTTCTTGATGATAGTTTTGCTACAATTGTAAAGGCTGTTAAAGAAGGAAGAAGAATATTTGATAACATAAAAAAAGTGACATATTATTTACTTTCGTGTAATCTAAGTGAGATTTTTGTGGTAAGTATGAGTATATTTTTAGGTTTACCTTTACCCTTGACACCTTTAGAGCTTCTTTGGATTAATCTGATAACTGATGGATTTCCAGCCTTAGCTTTAGGAATAGAACCCTATGAAAAAGATATTATGATGAGAAAGCCAAGAAGAATAGAAGAAGGTATTATTAATAAAGAATTATGGAGAAAGATAGTTATTGATGGAATTTTTATAGGGATCTCTTCATTAATATTATTTAATATTGGGTTAGCTAAAAGCTTAAATTTTGCAAGGACTATGGCTTTTTCTGGTCTTGTTTTTTCACAGATTTTCCAAGCCTTGAGCCTTTCATTAAGGAGAAGAGAAAAGATTTTTGGAGAGTTATTCTCAAATAAATATTTAAGTTTAGCTATAACATTTTCAATTATTATCCAGCTTTTAGTACTATATACACCTTGGGGAATAAGATTTTTTAATATAGAGATTTTAGATCTAAAAGATCTTGTTTTTGTTATTTTATTGAGCTTGTTACCAATTTATAAATTAATAGGAGAAAAAATATATGAAAAAATTTTTAAGAGAGCTGTTAATTTATAGTATAAGTTTTTTATTAATTCTCTTTTTAACGAGTCAACTATTTTCTCTTGAAAAAAGACCAATTTATACATCTATAAAGAGTAATACAGTAAGTTCTGTATATACTCCAACATACACGTTAACAAATGTAACAAATACTCAAACCTATACAATGACAGCTCAGAAGACCGTAACTTCTACATCCTCTCAATCAAGCACTAAAGAAAAAGAATCTTCACAACCAGAAATACAAAATCCATCCCAGATTATATATGAAGTTAAGGTAGGAGATACTATTATTGGAATTGCTCAAAAATATGGAATAAGTTGGCAAGAGTTGGCCAAAATAAATAAATTAAAAGATCCTAATTATTTAGTGGTAGGACAAAAATTAATTATTCCAATAAATAACAAATAGATATAAACCCTTGTCTTTAATAAGTTTATTTGATATAATTTATCCAAGAGTGCGGACGTAGCTCAGTCGGTAGAGCGAGGGACTGAAAATCCCTGCGTCGGGGGTTCGATTCCCTCCGTCCGCACCATATAATGGGGAGAATAAAGAGGAATTTGATAAGAAAGGGTTTTTATCTTTTTTATAGATTTTTTAATTCTTTTTTACCTTTCGAACTCCTAAGCGCCCGTAGCTCAGTAGGACAGAGCAGCGGTTTCCTAAACCGCGTGTCGGGGGTTCGAATCCCTTCGGGCGCACCACTTTTGAATACCCGCGTTACCTACCCTACGCTTCAATATATAATACTTGGAGGTGGTACATATAATTAAAACACAGTATTCTTTGTGCTCTTTAAAACATGAATCATTAAGAACTCTAAGGAGGTAGAAGCGATGGCAGAGGTAAAATTGGAAAATGTAACAAAAAAATTTGGTGATGTTATAGCTGTTAATAATGTGTCTCTTGATATCAAGGATAAAGAGTTTATTGTTCTTGTTGGACCATCTGGTTGTGGTAAAACAACTACATTAAGAATGATTGCTGGATTAGAGGAGATAACATCTGGAAACATCTATATTGATGGAAGAATAGTTAATGATGTACCCCCCAAAGATAGAGATATAGCAATGGTATTTCAGAACTATGCTCTTTATCCTCACATGACTGTTTATGATAATATGGCTTTTGGTCTAAAACTTAGAAAATATCCAAAGAGTGAAATTGACAGAAGAGTTAAAGCAGCTGCTGAGATGTTAGGTATTGAGAATCTGCTAAAGAGAAAACCCAAAGAACTTTCCGGTGGTCAAAGACAGCGTGTTGCTTTAGGTCGTGCAATTGTTCGTGAACCTAAGGTTTTCCTTATGGACGAGCCTTTATCTAACTTAGATGCAAAGTTAAGAGTACAAATGAGGGCTGAGCTTAAGAAACTTCAAAGAACTCTTGGGGTCACTACAATATATGTGACTCATGATCAAACAGAGGCAATGACAATGGGCGATAGAATTGTAGTTATGAAAGATGGAGTGGTTCAACAAGTAGATGATCCTTTAACAGTCTACGAAAAACCCAATAATGTATTTGTAGCTGGTTTCATAGGTAGTCCCCCAATGAATTTCATTGATGCAACTCTTTCTGAAGATGCTAAAGTTCTTAATCTTGGAAGTTTCAAATTAGGAATTCCTTCTGATATGCAATCTTTTGTGGCAGAACATGCCAAAAACTATCTGGGCAAAAAGGTTATTTTGGGAGTAAGGCCAGAGCATATATATGAGGTGGCTCTTATGAAAACAGAAGATCTAATACCAGAAGCTGTAGCAGATCTAAAAGTAGAAGTTTTAGAACCTATGGGAACTGAAGTATATTTATATTTATTAAATGGACCTGTAAGTGTGGTAGCAAGAGTTAGTGCAGAAACAAGGGCAAGGATGGGTGAAAATGTAAAAGTGATGTTTGATCTAAGAAAGATGCATCTTTTTGATCCTGTTACTCAGATGGCTATAATTTAAGGATTATTAAGGAAAGGGGTATTAGGGATGTTAAGGAAGGGGGAACCAAATTCCCCCTTCCTTTATATATAATTATTAACATGTGTTAATAAGGAGGATTAATATGGTAGAGAGATATTTTAATTTGGTGCTTCATTCCCATCTTCCCTATGTTAAAAAGGCTGGAAGATGGCCTTTTGGAGAGGAATGGTTCTTTGAGGCTATGTTGGAAACCTATATACCCCTTTCCATATGTTTTGATAGATTAATTGATAAGGGTATTGAATGGCATTTAACCATAGGTGTTACTCCAGTTCTATCTGAGATGATGATGGATTCTTATATGATTTATGAAACTGAGAAATATATAAACAATAAGTTAGAAATGGCCCAAAAAGATTATGTTTTATTTGAGAGGGAGAATAAGGAAGAATCAGAAGTTGCAAAATTTTATATTGAGTATTTTGAAGAGATTTTAGATTTTTTTAAGAATAAAATATCATATAATATTCTTGGATATTGGGGTAATCTTCAGAGGGAAGGATATCTTGATATAATAACCTCATCTGCAACTCATGCATATTTGCCTCTTTTAAAAAAGAATTCATCTATATACGCTCAGCTTTATATTGGTAAAGAGACATATTTGAGAAAGTTTAACAGACCTCCTAAGGGTATTTGGCTTCCTGAATGTGCCTATAAGCCTGGGATTGAAAAATTTTTAGAGAATTTTGATATTAAGTATTTCTTTGTTGATACCCATACAATCCTTGGTGGAGAACCTTCGGATTATCCTTATTTTAAAAAGAAAGAAGTAGAGATTAAAAATACTGAAAGAAGTATTTATAAACCATATTTAGTATCCGATAGTAATGTGGTTGTTTTTGGAAGAGATAGTAAGACGAGTATGCAAGTTTGGTCTGCAGAATGGGGATATCCTGGAGATGGAGTTTATAGAGAATTTCACAAAAAAGCAGATACTTCAGGTATTCAGTACTGGAGAATAACAGATAAAACCAAGGGATTAGGGGAAAAAGATGTTTATGATCCATTGTTAGCCAAAGGTAGAGTTTATGAACATGCTGAACATTTCGTAAGTATTTTAGAAAATGAGATAAAAGAAGAGGGAATTGTGACTGCAATGTATGATACTGAACTATTTGGACATTGGTGGTTTGAGGGACTCATGTTTATTGAGAGAGTGTTTGAGCTTCTAAATGAAAGTAAAAGGGTTAAAAGTATAAACGCAAGCTTAGCATTAGAAAAATTTGAGCCAGAAGAAAGAATTGATCTTCCTGAATCATCATGGGGAAGAGGTGGAAAACATGAAGTGTGGCTTAATGAGGAAACTTATAAATTATGGGAAAAAATTTATGAAATAGAGGAATTTATGGAAGAGATTGTTTCAAGTGTAAAAGAACAGAAAGTTCCATTATGGAAGGAAAAGGTACTAAATCAAATGGGAAGAGAGAAATTACTCCTTGAAAGTAGTGATTGGCCATTTTTAATTACCACAGGACAAGCCAAAGAATATGGTTTTAATAGATTTTATGAACACTATAACAATTTTAAGGATCTATCTAATTTTTTAAATGAGGATAAATTATCTATTGAAGATTATAGGACATTGAAAAAATTAGAAGATAAAGACTCTTTATTCTTGTCCTTAAATTATAGAATCTTTGAAAGGAGGTAGAGGATGCAAAAAAAGATATATTTTTCTTTAGGACTGCATAATCATCAACCTGTAGGAAACTTTGACTTTGTAATTGAAAGAGCATATCAAATGTGTTATAAGCCTCTTATTGAATTTTTTTATAACTATCCAAAATTTCCTTTCAATGTCCACTTTTCAGGATATTTATTGCTTTGGTTGGAGAATAATCATCCAGAGTATTTTCAGATTCTTAAGGCTTTATCAGAAAGGGAACAAGTTGAGATATTAAGCGGTGGTTTTTATGAACCTATATTACCCATAATACCTGATAAAGATAAAATTTTGCAGATAAAAAAACTAAATGATTATATCTATAATAAATTTGGGCAAAGGCCAAAAGGAATGTGGCTTGCAGAAAGAGTTTGGGAACCTCATCTTGTTAAATTTATAGCAGAGGCTGGTATTGAGTATGTGATTGTAGATGATGCTCATTTTCTATCAGTTGGATTAAATGAAGATGACCTTTTTGGTTATTACTTAATGGAAGAAGAAGGGTATAAATTAGCTGTTTTTCCAATTAGTATGAAATTGAGATATCTAATTCCTTTTGCAGATCCTCAAGAGACAGTAGAATATTTGGATAAGTATGCAACAGTAGAGGGAGATAGAATAGCTCTTCTTTTTGATGATGGAGAAAAATTTGGGCTTTGGCCTGATACATATAATTTAGTATATGAAGAAAAATGGCTTGAAAGGTTTTTCGAGAAATTGGAGGAAAATTTTTTATTAATAACACCTGTTAATTTATATGAGTACATGAAAAAATATCCCCCTAAAGGGAGAATTTACTTACCTACAGCCTCCTACAGAGAAATGATGGAATGGGTTCTGTTTCCAGATGCACAATTAAATTTAGAGAGATTAGCAGAAAAACTTAAGAATGAAGGTACATGGGAAATATATGCACCATTTATTAAAGGGGGTTTTTGGAGAAATTTTCTCAGCAAATATGACGAATCAAATCATATGCAAAAGAAGATGTTGTATGTGAGGAAAAAAATTGATTTATCGAATAATGATGAGTTAAAAAATAAAGCCTTAGAGGAACTTTGGCAAGGGCAAGCGAATGATGCGTATTGGCATGGAATTTTTGGTGGACTTTATCTTCCACATTTAAGATCTGCTATTTATGAACATTTAATTAAAGCAGAAAATTTTGTTGATGGGGATTTCAAGTATAATATTTTTGACTTTGATTGTGACGGTAAAGATGAGATTATCATTGAATCTTCTGTTTTTAATCTTTATTTTTCACCCTCTTATGGAGGATCATTAATAGAATGGGATTTTAAAAATAAGTCTTTTAATCTTACTAATGTTCTTACCCGTAGAAGAGAAGCTTATCATGAGAAGCTTCATAAAATAGAAGAATATGTATTAGGAAAAAGTATTCATGAAAGATGGACAGCTAAAGAGAAAGGATTAGATCAAGTATTATTTTATGATAGACACAGAAGGGTATCTTTTATTGAAAAATTTTATGAGAAAGAACCAGCTATAGATTTATTACTAAAAGATAACGAAAATTTAATAATCGATACTTTCTATGAGAAATTTGACTATGATATAAAGGAAGAAAATAATAGATTCCTTTGTTCCTTTAAAAAGGGATTTTCAGATTTTGAATTATACAAGATTTTTCTAATTCCTAAGGATAGGAATGAAATTGAAGTATATTATCGAATTATAAATTTGAAAGATGAAAATATTAGTTTGAATTTCTCATGGGAGATAAATTTAAATTTCTTGGCACCTAATCATCCTGATTTTTATTATTTTTCTACAAAAAATGAGAAGGCTCCTCTTAATTCTATGGGAGTTGAGAGTATAAATAGATGGGGTATAAGTTCTGGTATTGGAATAAATTTAGACTGTTATCTTGATATGGAAACAAAAGTTTATAGATATCCTATTGAGACTGTATCTTTATCAGAAGAGGGGTTTGAAAGAGTATATCAAGGAAGTGATTTTGTACATTTTTATCATATAAATTTAGGACCAAATCAAAGTTGGGAAACTCGTGTGAAATTTATTGTTTATTGATAATTATTGGTGCGCCCGAGAGGATTTGAACCTCCAACCACCGGCTTCGGAGACCGATGCTCTATCCCTTTGAGCTACGGGCGCACCTTTTAAGGTATTATATAAATTAAGTAGAAAATTAATGCCTCAATAATTATTATAACCAAGAAAAACTCTACTATAACAACAAGATCTATTTGAATCTTTCTCCATTCTTTTTGTATAAGTATTGGAAGTTTGACTTTTAAAAGTTTAGATGTCTTACTATAAAGATGCAAACTCATAAGTATAGTTCCAATTACAAATGGTACATAGACTTCTATTAGAATTTTAACATATGGATTTTTCTTGAAAAAGTAAGAAAAGGTATTATCAATAAGTAAGAAGTTTAGATTAGTAATAAAGAAAAGAAGATAGAAAAAGGAAGAAAAATAAATATATTTGTTAATAACTTTTAAAAATTCCTCTCTATTGAACTTTTCTTTTAATGCTAAAATAACTAAAAAAGTAGGTGATCCAATAAGATAAGAAAGAGAAAAAATATGAAGAAGAGAATTAATAAAATGTATAAATGGAAAAATCTTCATTTCTTAATCACTATCCTTTCCAATTTTATGATCTCTAGCATATTATCATGAATAAGTCCATTAGATGCTAAAAAAGTATCATCATCTAATTGTATATCATTACCGTTAAAATCAGTCACTTTTCCTCCTGCCTCCTTTACTAAAATTATTCCTGCTGCAATGTCCCATGGTTTTAGTTTTCTTGCCCAAAAGCCATCTAATCTTCCGCAGGCCACATAAGCAATCTCTAATGCTGCAGATCCTGCTCTTCTTATTCCATGTGTTCTTGAAGATAAATTAATAAAAGGTAAGAAATTTTTTTCATCTAGGGTTAGTTCATATGGCATGCCTGTACTTATTAGTGCATCTGCAATATTCTTAGTTTTTGATACTGCTACTTTTTTATCATTCAAATAAGCCCCTTCATTTTTTAAGGCGAAAAATAATTCTTTTCTTATGGGATCATATATAACTCCCAATATTATTTCTTCATTATATTTAAGAGCAATGCTTACTCCAAAGAAAGGAAATCTATGGGCATAATTTGTGGTGCCATCCAATGGATCTATGATCCATGTATAATCAGATTTTTTTTGCAAAAATCCCCTTTCTTCACTTAATATGGAATGATCTGGAAAATTTTCTTCTAAACATTTTATAATTAATTTCTCAGATTCTTTATCTATGGAAGTAACCAGATTAGAAATTCCTTTTAATTCTATAATTTTCTCATCTTCTAAATGAGAAACTATGAAATCTCCAGACTTTTTGGCTATATTTATTGCAGATTCCAAAAATCTTAACATTATACTTTTCCCTCCAGATGTTAGCATTTCTTTTGATTATAAAATTTTTAAATTATTCTTTCAAATATGTTGACAAAAACAATATGTAGATGTAATATATATACAGTTTTAATATATAGAACATTAATTTGTGAAATTTGATATAATAAAAAGGAGGTGAAATGTATGGGTAGAAAATTATGTGATATTTGTAGTCAAAACCCTGCTACTGTAAGGGTGTATACTATCAAAAATGGTCAAAGGCGTGTCTTAGATATTTGTGAAGAGTGTTATAGCAAAATAAGGAGACAAGAAAGAAGTTATTCTCCTTTAGAATCGTTATTCTTTGGAGATCTTTTTAGAGACTTTTTTGGAGATGAATTTGGCTCTCCTTTTGGAAGATACCCTGAAAGAGAAAGAGAGGCTATTGATATAGGAGACTATTTGAGTGAGGTTTCAAAGAATTTGCTACAGGAGGCAGCTAAAAAGGCTGTAGATTTTGGGAAAAATCAAGTAGGAACAGAACATTTGCTATATGTTCTTCTTGATAACGATGTGGTAGGTGAAATACTAAAACAATTTAAACTTTCTCCTCAGGACATAAAGATATATATAGAAAATAATGCTCCTAAGGGTAGCTTCAAGCCTGAAGGAGAAGAAGTAGAAGTAGATATCTCTCCAAGGCTTAAGAGTGCCTTAGAGAGAGCGTTTATGGCTGCAAGGGATTTAGAACATAATTATATAGGTCCTGAGCATCTATTAATTGGACTTGCCGAAGAAGAGGAGGGATTTGCCTCTACTGTTTTAAGAAAATATGGATTATCTCCTCAGGCTTTAAGACAAGCTACAATTAAAGTTGTTGGTAGAGGTAAAGAGGAGGCAAAAACAAGAAGAAGAACTAATACTCCTACCTTAGATAAATATTCTCGTGATCTTACAGAGCTAGCAAGACAAGGAAAACTTGATCCAGTAATTGGTAGAGCTAAAGAAATAGAGACAGTTATTGAAGTACTTGCAAGAAGAAAGAAAAACAATCCTGTTTTAATAGGAGAGCCTGGAGTTGGAAAGACAGCAATAGTGGAAGGATTGGCACAAAGAATTGTTAAGGGCGAAGTACCAGAAGTATTAAGAGATAAGAGATTAGTAGAATTAAATATCAACTCAATAGTTGCTGGTACTAAGTATAGAGGAGAATTAGAGGAAAGAGTAAAGCAGATTCTTGATGAAATAATTGCTAATCAAGACAACTTAATTATCTTTATAGATGAAATTCATACTATAGTTGGTGCAGGAGCTGCTGGAGAAGGTAACTTAGATATAGCTAATGCCTTTAAACCTGCTCTTGCAAGAGGTGAATTGCATTTAATTGGCGCAACCACTTTAAATGAATATCAAAAATATATAGAGAAGGATGCTGCTTTGGAAAGAAGATTCCAGCCTATCTTTATAGCTGAGCCAACTGTAGAACAAACAATTATGATTTTAAGAGGGCTTAGAGATAGATTTGAGGCCCATCATAAGGTAAAGATAACAGATGAAGCAATAATTGCAGCAGCTGAGCTATCGGATAAATATATAACTAACAGGTACTTACCAGATAAAGCTATTGATCTTATAGATCAAGCAGCTGCAAGAGTAAGAATTATGCTTACTTCAAGACCGGCTGAAATTCAGGAATTAGAGTCTAAGATACAATCTCTAAAGAGAGAGCAGGAATATGCTACATCAAGAAAACAATATGATAGAGCTAAAGAATTAGAGGAACAAATTCAAAAACTTGAAAAAGAGCTTCAAGAAAAAACTGAAGCTTGGCAGAAAGAAAGAGCTTCTGAGGTACCAGAAGTTAGAGCCAAACATGTAGCAGAGATAGTCTCCTCATTAACTGGTATTCCAGTAACAGAACTTACTGTAGACGAAAAAGAAAGATTATTAAGACTTGAAGAAAAATTACATGAAAGAGTAGTTGGTCAAGACGAAGCTATAAAAGCTGTAAGTGATGCTATAAGATTGGCAAGGGCAGGATTAAGAGAAAAGAATAGGCCTATAGCTTCATTCTTGTTCCTTGGTCCTACAGGAGTAGGAAAGACTGAATTAGCAAAAGCATTAGCATGGGCGGTGTTTGGTGATGAAGATGCTATTATAAGGATTGACATGAGTGAGTATATGGAGAGACATACTGTATCAAGACTAATTGGTGCACCACCAGGATATGTAGGATATGAAGAGGGTGGCCAATTAACAGAAAGAGTTCGTCGTAGACCTTATAGCGTGATACTTTTGGATGAAATAGAAAAGGCTCATCCAGACGTGCATAACATTCTCTTACAAGTATTCGATGCTGGTAGACTTACAGATGGAAAAGGTAGGGTTGTAGATTTCACAAATACCATAGTAATTATGACAAGTAATATTGGTTCTGATATTATTCAGGCTAATTTAAGTGCTACCGGAAAGGATAAGCTTTCATATGAACAATTGAAAGAAAAGCTTATGGAAATATTAAAGAAATACTTTAGGCCTGAATTTCTCAATAGAATTGACGAGATAATTGTATTCCATGCTCTTACTAAAGAGCAGATAAAGGATATTGTGAAATTACAACTGGAAAGAGTAAGAAGAACAGCAAAAGCTCAGAATGTAGATCTTATGTTTGACGATTCAGTAATAGAATTTTTAGCTGAAATAGGATATAGTCCAGAATTTGGAGCAAGAGAACTTAAGAGAAAGATAAGGAATGAAATTGAAACTAAGCTTGCTAAAGCCATGTTAGATGGTACAATCCAAGAAGGAGATAAGATAAGGGTTAAGTATGATCAAGAAAAGAATCAAGTAGAGTTTGAAAAGATAACCGAAGAAGTTAAAGCAAAATGAAGTTAATAAAAGGGGAGGAAAATTCCTCCCCTTTTTTTTTAAAGAATTAGAATAGGAGGGGTTGAAAATATGGAGATTCAAATTGTGGAGATTGAGAAACCTGAAGATGTTAACTTGATACTTGGTCAGACGCATTTTATAAAGACTGTAGAGGATTTATATGAGGCAATTGTAAATAGTGTACCTTTTGCAAAGTTTGGTATTGCTTTTTGTGAGGCTTCGGGTCCTGCCCTTATAAGGCATATAGGTACTGATCAAGAAATGGAGGAATTAGCCATAAAGAATATGCAAAAAATAGCTGCTGGCCATACTTTTATAATATTTATAAAGAATTTTTATCCTATAAATGTTTTAAATGCTATAAAACATGTGCCAGAAGTTGTAAATATTTTTGCTGCTACAGCTAACTCTCTTAGAGTAATAGTTGCAGATGACGGAATAGGTAGAGGGGTTTTAGGAGTAATTGATGGTGTGAAACCAAAGGGAATTGAAGGAGAGGAAGATATGAAACATAGAAAGGAATTTCTTAGAAAAATAGGATATAAACTTTAAGCATTTTAGGGGGAGGTGTTTTTGTGGCTATTATTACCATATCAAGACAGATAGGAAGTATGGGAGATGAGTTAGCAGAAAAGTTATCACAGGAACTTAGATATAGGTATTTTGATAAGCTCCTAATGACAGAGATAGCTGTTGCTTCTGGATTAAGCGAGGCTGAAGTTATAGATTACAATGAAGATAATTATAAAATAAAAAGCTTTTTTGAACAGCTTTTTAACAGAAAGACCCCCTTAGGTAAGATAACCGTTAAAGAAAAAGATGAAACAGGTAGAACCGTTATTACCACAAAAACTTTTGATGAAGAAAATTCTTTGGCCTTTACACAAGCAGTAATTAAAAAGTTGGTGGATTGGGATAATGTGGTAATTGTGGGAAGAGGTGGACAAATTCTTCTTAGGAATATTCCCCATACTTTACATCTAAGAGTAATAGCTCCTTTAGAATTTAGAATTGAGAATATAATGAAGAAAAAGGGTTTTTCAAAGGAGGAAGCCTTAAAATACATCTCTGAAAAGGATAGGGCTGCTCAAGAATATCTATATAGGTTTTATAATGTAGATTGGAATGACCCAGAATTATATCATATGGTAATCAATATGGGTATGTGGGAAATTGATAAGATTGTTAGAGTTATAAAAGAAACAATTAAATTAGTATAGTTCTTCTATTTGATTCTCTAAAAAGGAGATTAGATTTTCAAGGGATAATGTTAGTTCTTCTTGAGTTTTTATTTTAAATTCTTTCAGGAAATTTATTAAAAGATTTTTTAGTTCAGTTTGTAAATTATTTATTTTTAAAAGTTCTAATAGTATTTTACTTAAAATCTCTTCTGTTATACGAATGGTTTCTTTAAAATATAGTATACTGCTCTCATAATTTTTAGAGTTTTTTATTGTGAATAATTTATATTTGGAGGATGGAAAAAGGGTAGACAAAATCTCAACAATATTTTTAGTAATATTTTCCAAGTAAATAGTTAATAAATATTTTTCCGTTGTGTTTAAAGGATTTAAAACATAATTTTCTTTGTCTATATTAAAAATTATAGGGAATTGGGAAGAGTTTAATTCGATATTTAATATCTCTTTTAGTTTGTAGGACAAATCATAAAGATGACAGAGTTTGTGAAAAGAAATTTCAATAGAATTTAAATCCAATAAAGATCTATCATTTTCCTTTTTTGTTAGGATATTTATATTCTCTCCTAATTTAATCAAGGATAAATGAGGATTTGAAGCTAAAATATAGGGATCAATATAAGGGTTTTGAAATTTCACTGTTCTATAATATAGGACAAAGATTACCGATAGAATTTTTCTAATAATCTCTAATCTATAATATAAAAGAGCTAAGATAGCTATATAATAACCCTTACTTTTTAGAATTATTCTTCTTTCCACATCTGAGGTATCTAAGTGGGATAAAATATAGCCATATGGAGGCATATTTATTGGACTTAAAGAAGTTTCTGGAATGTCTATATCTTCTAATCTACCAATTTTAGTTATAATCTCTTTTATGGTTTTATAGCTTATGCCTGAATTTCCATTGGATGCAGTGTATATTAATGTGATAATAATAGATCTTTTTTCCTCCTTATTTAAATAAGAACTAGAGAAGATTTTATTAAATTTCTCATCTTTAAATATTGAGTCAAAATGTCTAATATATATATTTAGAAGATTATTAGATTGATTAACTTTTTGAGAAAGAGTTTCAGAAAGAGTTATTATATATCTCTTCTTAACAATATCTACAAGGTCCTCTATAGATAAGGAGTTTTCATCTAATACGTATTCCATTATTTTTCATCCATGTAATTCTTTTCTTTCTCCAGTCTCTATATAGAATATAAGCTCTATTATATTTGTTACATGATCAGCAATACGTTCTAAATAACGAGAGATCATTATTAATTGGATAATTTGTTGGGTAAGTATAGGATTTTTATAAATTTCACCTAACAATTCATCTGATGTTTCCTGATACTTTTGATTTACAAGGTTGTAGTATGTTGATAATCTTTCTAGTTTGTTTAAATCTGGCTTAGAATATGTTCTTATTGTCTCTCTTGTCATCTGCTCAACGAAAGAGGCTAAGGATATAATATCGGAAATAGGTAATTCAAAGGAATATTCAAGGAGACTTGAAACATATTTAGCAATATCAACAGAGTAATCACCAATTCTTTCTAAATCTTTTACAATTTTCATTGTAGAGGTTATAATTCTTAAATCTTTTGACACAGGTTGGTAATTAGATAGTATACTAATACATTGATTTTCTATGTCCCAGTTATAGTCATCTACCAATTTATCTTTTTCAATTACTTCTTGGGCTAATTTTAGATCTCTTCTTCTTATTGAATCAATAGTTTGATGGAGCATTTTCTCTACAATGCTCCCCATACGTATAAGTTTTTCTCTTAAGATTTCTATTTCTTTTGTTATGGTAGTCTTTTCCAAATTGAATTTCCTCTTTTAAAAAATTTATTGGTTTTTGATAGAGTAATTATATATTCATAGTTGATGGGATTCAATTAATGTTATTTTAAAATCTTCATGCTATAATTTATCTCATGAGTGTATGTGTTATATGTGGGAAAAGAAAAGGTAAAAGAAAATGTCCAGCTCTTAGCGCCTTTATATGTACTGAGTGCTGTGGCACAAAGCGTATAAAGGAGATAAATTGTACTCAAGATTGTATCTATTTAAAGGAAGCTCAAATACACACTATAGAGAGGGTTGAAGAAAAACCTGCTAATTTTACAAGACTCCAATGGGATTTATTTTTATTCTTAGAAGAGTTGGTGTATAAATTTTTATTAGAATTTCCTTCTTTTACTGATGAAGAGTTTTTAGAGGTTTTGAGTTTACTTGAGAAGGAATATCAAACCCGTAAAAAAAATTTATATCTTCCTAATCTTTACCCTAAATCTTCCCGCGGGACAAAGCTAAAGAGTATTTTACAAGAGGAATTAGCGAAATTAGAGAAGAGAGAAAATGAATTTGGTCTTCCCATATTTACCGTTGATGATTTTTTGAAGGTGATATCATTTGAGAGAGAAAGAATAGAAAAGTATATGAAAGAGAATAAAAATGTGGGAAACAATCTCTTTTTGCAAATATTGAAAGGTGAGGTAGAATTTATGGCTATGCAAAACACGAAAAAGAGATAAATTATGAGCAAAATTAGGGATATTAATCAATGGAAAAATGGAGAAAGAAAGGTTTATTGGGCAAAACAGTTTATGCCTGTAGTAAATCTTCTTGAAAAAAACTATTCTTCTACTCAAATTTTTAAAAATACTACTATCGGGATGTGTATTCATTTAGAGGCAAAAACTGCACGACTTGCTCTTTCTTTTAAAAATTGTGGAGCAAAGGTAGTATGTGCTGGAAGTAATCCTTTATCTACTCAAGATGATGTGGTAGCTTATCTGGTAAAAGAAGGAGTAGAAGTTTTTGCTTGGAGAGGAGAAACAGAAGAAGATTATATAAATAATCTGAGGGAAGTGTTAAATAAAGAACCTGATCTTTTAATTGATGATGGCTTTGATCTTACAACCCTTTTGTATAAGGAATTTTCACGTTTAAAAAGTAAAATATTAGGTGTGGGAGAAGAAACTACGACAGGTGTTATAAGAGCAAAGGCCCTTGAAAAAGAAAAGGGATTATTTTTTCCAATAGTAGCAGTAAATGATGCAAGGACAAAATTTTTATTTGATAATAGGTTTGGTACTGGTGAATCTGCTTTGTCTTCCTTTATGAGAAACACCAATTTGTTAGTTGCAGGAAAAATTTTCGTAATATCAGGATATGGATGGGTTGGAAAGGGTATAGCTCATAAAATCCAAGGATTAAAAGGAAGAGTTATTATAACTGAAGTTGATCCTATTAAGGCATTAGAAGCATATATGGAAGGTTTTGAAGTTATGCCAATTTCAAAGGCTGTAAAGTTAGGAGATGTGTTTATAACAGCAACGGGGAATTGTAAGGTGATAACTAAGGAGCACTTTTTGAATATGAAAGATGGAGCCATATTGGCTAATGCAGGACATTTTAATGTGGAGATAGATATGAAATCTTTAGAAGAATTAGCAATTAATAAAAAAGAGGTAAGAGAAAATATACATGAATATGTCCTTCCTAATAATAAGAGGCTTTATGTTATAGCAGAAGGAAGGCTTTTGAATTTAGCAGGGGGTGATGGTCACCCTGTCGAAATAATGGATCTTTCTTTTGGAGTTCAGTTTTTGGTGATGAAATGGTTGCTTGAGCATGGAAGAAATTTACCTAAGAGAGTGCTTCAAGTTCCTCGAGAAATAGAGGAAGAAGTTGCAGAATTAAAGCTCAAAAGCCTAAATATAGAAATTGATACTCTTACAGAAGAGCAGATTCGCTATCTTCAAAGTTGGAATTAGTTTTGATTTTTAAATTTTTTTTAGGGGAGGTTTTTAAAATGTTAGGTTTAATCATCTTAGGTATATTAATATTTTTGGCTCTGTTTGTTATAGTCATATATAACCGATTAGTAGTTTTGAGAAATAGGGTGGAGAATGCATGGGCTCAAATTGATGTACAACTAAAGAGAAGATATGACCTAATTCCAAACTTAGTAGAAGTGGTTAAAGGTTATGCATCTCATGAAAAAGAAATATTTGATAAAATTGCTCTTTATAGAGCGCAAATGATGAGTGCGAAGACCCCAGGAGAAATAGCTCAAGCAGATCAAGGACTTACTTCTACTTTAAAAACCCTTTTTGCCATAGTTGAGAATTATCCAGATTTAAAGGCAAATCAAAATTTTCTTATGTTGCAGGAAGAATTGAGTGGAATTGAAGAAAAAATTGCTTATGCAAGACAATTTTATAATGACATTGTTATGATTTATAATCAATCTTTGCAGGTTTTTCCAAATTCTGTAATCGCAAATATTTTTGGATTTAAGCCTAAAGAATATTTTGAAGTGGAAAATCCAGAGGAAAGAAAAGCTGTTAAAGTTAGCTTTTAATTTATGAAGAATACTTATACTTTTTATGAAGCTATAGAACAAAATAAGAGAAAAACATGGTTAATATTATTTCTTATATCTATTCTTCTTTTCTTTGTATGTTATTCTATAATCTATTTTTTCAATTTAGGAGAAATAGCTATATTCATAGCTTTGTTAATTACTTTAACAGTAAACTACTATGCGTATAAAAATAGTGATAAATTAATTCTATCTATAAGTGATGCATATGAGCCAAAAAAGGATGAATATCCTTATCTTATAAATATTGTGGAAGGTTTGAGCATAGCTGCAGGTATTCCTACACCTAAAATTTATGTAATAAATGATCCATCACCCAATGCTTTCGCTGCAGGAAAAGACCCAAAAAATAGTGCAATTGCTGTAACTACTGGCCTTTTAGAGAAGATGAATAGATTGGAGCTTGAGGGAGTAGTTGCTCATGAGATATCACATATAAAAAATTATGATGTAAGACTTCAAACTATAGCGGTTGTATTGGTAGGTTTAATTGTAATTCTTGGAGATAGTTTAAAAAGATCATTTTATTATGGATCTTTCTTTTCAGGAAAAAGAAAAACTAAAGACCAAGACTTTTTAGGTATTATATCTTTGATTGTTGCCTTAGTGGCTCCCTTAGTAGCAACAATTTTAAGATTTGCCTTGTCAAGACAGAGAGAGTATATGGCAGATGCTACTGCAGCTATGCTTACAAGATATCCTGAAGGTCTTGCCTCTGCACTGGAAAAGATAGCTAAGGATCCAAATCCTGTAAGGAGAGCGAATAATATCACTGCTCCTTTATATATTGCTGATCCCCTCAAAAAATATAATATAAATAATCTTTTTAGTACTCATCCGCCTATAGAAGAAAGAATAAAAAGATTGAGGATGATGGGAGAAAGATGGAAACTTATGGGGGTGAAATAAATGGATGTTTTTGAGGCTATAAATAAGAGAAGAAGTATAAGAGATTATTTAGATAAGGATATAGAGGAGGAAAAACTTCTAAGAATAATGGAGGCGGCAAGACATGCTCCTTCAGCAAGAAATAGGCAGGAATGGAGATTTATTATTGTGAGAGATAAAAATTTGAAGGAAAGATTGGTTAAAGAAGCTTCTCCTCATCAGCCTTTTATGTTAAAGGCTTCCATAATTATAGTGGCTTATGTTTTAGATAAGGATTATGTAATGAGGTGTGGAATACCTGCTCATTATATAGATGTTGCTATAGCTTTAACTCATATACATCTTCAAGCAGTAGAAGAAGGACTTGGAACTTGTTGGATAGGATCTTTTTATCAAGATAAAGTTAAAGAAGTATTAAATCTTCCTAAGGAAGCAGAGGTAATACAACTTATGACCTTAGGGTATCCAGCTGAAGATCCCCCAAAAAAACCAAGACTCCCGTTAGATGAAATAATACAGGTTTATTAGAAGAATATAAATTTTTTCTTTTTTATAAGCTTTATTAAGGAATCAAGCTTTTCTTCCATGGCTTTTTCACCTAAGACTATAATATCGGAAGCTTTATCAAAATCAAAAGTTCCAAAATTTTGTACCTCAGGGATGATAACTAAATCTGCATTTTTGAGATTCTGATTTTCTAATTCATAATTCATAATATCTATGGTCTGCATAAGGACCTCAAATAAGGATGGGTTTAATAATGGATTTAACCTCTGTTGAAATTCCTTAAGGAGCTTTATCTGAGACATTTTATATGTGATTTTTTCTGTTATATTGCTGGGTTGATAGGGGATATCTATCTGAATTTCTTTTTTAGGTTTCCAATTTGTTCTCTTATGCAAACTAACTCCTATGATGATATCTGGTTTATATATCTCTCTCAATTCTTTAACTGGAACAGGGGAAAGTACACCCCCATCTATTAGGAGTTTATCTTTCCAAGGATAAGGTTGAAATATCACAGGAATGGATATACTTGCTCTAATAGCTTCTGATACTTTTCCCTCATTTATAATTACTTTTTCTCCAGTAATAAGATCTACTGCTAAAGATATAAATGGTATTTTTAGGTTCGAAAATAATGTGCCTTCTAATATATTATCTAAATACTCTAATATTTTTTCACCTTTTATAATTCCTTGGAGAGATTTTGAAAAATCAAAAAGTTTATAAAATTCTTCTTTATTTTTTCCTATTTCTAAGGCTAGTTTCTCTAAATCTTTTGCAGAATATCCTTTTGCATATAATCCACCTATTAAAGCTCCTGCACTACTCCCACTTATATAAGAGACTTCTATTCCTTCCCTCTCCAGTACTTTTAATACTCCAATGTGGGAAAGACCTTTTGCTCCTCCGCTACCTAATGCAAGTCCTATCTTCTTCTTTTTCATGTTTATATTATATAACATTGCAACTGAATATATATCACTAGTTTTATATACCTTACTACTGTATATCAATAATTATTATCTTTAAAAACCTAAATGAATTGAGAAAATTTTAACAAATTAGTTTACCCCTATAGGTATGATTAAAAAAAATTTAAGATTATATCATATTTTATCTTTGTTGACAATGATATTAAAAATGTGTTTAAATTAAACCTGAAAATATTTTGAGGAGAGAGAAATGAATCTTAAGAAGGTAAAAGAAATATTAAAAGCTGAAGTTCTATGTTTAGAAGAGAAACTTGAAAATGAGGTTTTGTATGTAGGTGCAACAGATTTAATGAGTGATGCTCTTTGTCTCTTAGAGGCAAATTCGCTTCTCCTTACAGGTCTTGTTACGTTACAGGTTATAAGAACTGCTGAGATTTTAGATTTGGCTGGAGTCGTGTTTGTTAGAGGTAAAATACCCTATCAAGATGTAATAGAAGTAGCAAAGAAATCTGGTATTCCTCTTCTTACAACAAAATACCCTATGTATGAGGCATGTGGAAAATTATATGTAGCTGGGTTTCAAGGAAAGAAGGTTGATTTTGATATTTGAAGATACCTAAGGAATATTTAGAAAAAATAAAAGTAAAAGATATAATGAACACAGATATAGTAAGGTTAAAACCTTACCAAGATATGCGTTCAATTCAAGAAATTATGAGAATCAAAAGAATTGATGCAATTCCTATTGTAGATGATATAGATAGGCTTGTAGGTTTAGTCACTGTAGAGAATGTAATTGTGGCACTTGTTAATGGCGATTTAAACTCACCGTGTGGAAAGTATATGGTAAGAGATCCAAAATGTTTGTCTCCAGATAATACTTTGTATGAAGCTTTGATTAGATTCCGACAATTTAGGTATGGAAGATTTCCTGTAATAGATAATGAAAAAAAGGTTTTAGGAATGTTAAGTACTAAGGATGTAGTTTTGAATTTGGTAGATGTGGAAGATATAGAAGGAACTATTACTCAGGAGCCCAAAGAGGAAAATATATTAACTTTGGAGTTTCCTGTGTTAGGGGGAGATTTTGCTCTTGCTGGTATGGCGTCCAGTAATATAAAAAAAGCTTTGCAACAACTTGGAATAAGTGTAGATATACTTAGAAGGGTTGCGGTCGTCACTTATGAGGCTGAGATGAACATAGTTATTCACGCCTACAGGGGAGTTTTAAGAGTAAAAGTTACACCAGAGTATATTGAAATAATTGCTGAGGATGAAGGTCCAGGAATTCCTGATATAGAGCTTGCTATGCAACCAGGTTATTCAACAGCACCAGATAATATTAGGGAAATGGGATTTGGGGCAGGTATGGGACTTCCAAATATTAAGAATTCATCAGATGAATTAAAGATTGAGTCCGAAGTGGGAAAGGGTACAAAGGTGTACTCGAAAATATATTTAAAGAGGGAAAGACAATGAGTGAGAAATATATTCATTCAGTGGCTATTAATTTGCAGAGGTGTAAGGGGTGTATTCATTGTATAAGGCATTGCCCTACTGAAGCTATGAGGGTTCGTAATGGAAAATCCCTCATTCTTCCATATAGATGTATCGATTGTGGGGAATGCATTAGAGTTTGCCCATATCATGCACCTTTTGGATTTACTCACACCTATGATAGTATATCTTATTTAGATAATTTAGTTGTAGTAATATCTCCCGAGATATATTCCCAATTTACAACTAATTATTCTCCTTTTGAGATTCAAAGAGCAATTAAAAAGGTAACTAATGCGGTAGAAGTTTGGGATACTACCTGTGGTTTATTCCTTTTACAAGAAGCTCTTATGGACTATATTAATAGTTCTCGCAATCTTCCACTTATATCCACTTACTGTCCTGCTGTTGTAGAGTTAATACAAGTACGTTTTCCTACTTTGATTTCTAACTTATCACCCTTTAAAACACCTGTTGAGATAGCGGGGAGTATAATAAAAAAGTTATGGAAGAAGGAAGAAAGAGGAATACTTCATCTTGCTTATATTACTCCTTGTCCTGCCTTTGCTACATATTTAAAACAAAATAAGGAAGAAGGTTTTGAATTTGTTATAGGCATTGATAATATTTACTTAAAAATAAAAAAGGAACTTAAAGATGACAATAGAGAGGTAGAAGCAATAGATGGTGGGTTTTATGCAAAGGGAATTTTATCAGGAGCTCTTGGGGGAGAGGGAATGGTATTCAACGAAGAAGAAGTAATAAGTGTGGGAGGTATAGAAAAGGTAGCCAGAGTTCTTGAAGATTTAGAAAGAAATAAACTTCAGGATGTGAAGTTTTTGGAGCTTAGGGCTTGTGAGGAAGGTTGTGTTGGAGGGGTATTAAATCCTGAGAACTATTATCTTGCCAAGAAAAGAATTTTAGCCTTATACAAAAAACTTGATAAAGATTTTATAAAAAAATCTCTTTGTGAGGATATAAATCTATCAGAAGTATTAAGAACTTCTCCTATTTTACCAAGACCTATTTGGAAATTAGATGAAGATATAAATAGGGCTTTAAGAAAGATGGAGGATATGAGAAAAATAATGGAAATGCTTCCTGGACTTGATTGTGGTTCATGTGGATCTCCTACTTGCGCTGCTTTAGCAGAAGATATAGTGAGAGGAGATGCTCAAATCTATGATTGTATATTTCTTCTTAAGGAAAAGTTATGGAAAATGGCAAAAGAGATGGAAGAATTATCCAGAAGATCCTCTTCGGTTGTCTTAAAACGGAGGGAAGAAAAAGATGAAACTGAGTGAAATTGTTAGAAATTTGGAGTTAAATGTTATTTATATGGATGAGGATTATGAAATTAGGGGTGGAATTGTAAGTGATTTGCTTTCTTTTGTTATGGCTCATGCTCCCGAAGATTCGGTATGGGTTACTATTCAGACTCATGTAAATACTATAGCAGTTGCAGTACTTACTGGAATTAAAAGTATAATTTTTGTTTCAGGTCAAAATCCTGATGAAGAGACTATTAAAAAGGCAAAAGAAGAAAAAATTGCTTTATTAATTACTAAAGATAATGCCTTTAATGTGGTAGGTAAACTTTATAGTTTAGGAATAAAAGGAGTAGATAGGCTTCAATGAAGGCAAGAGAGATTGTAGAGTTGATTAATGGGAAGGTATTGGCAGGAGAAAATTTGTTAGATGAGGTAGATATTAAAAAGGCTTTTGCTGCAGATCTTATGAGTGATGTGTTAGCTATGGTAACTTCTAATGAAAAAGATGTGGTACTTATTACGGGGATCACAAATTCACAAATTGTTCGCACTGCTGAGATTCTTGATATACCAATGATAATTGTCTGCAGAGGAAAAGTAGTTCCTAAGGAAGTTGTTGAACTTTCTAAAGAAAAAGGAATTATTCTTATAAGTACTGATAAAATAGTTTTTGAGGTTAGTGGAATTCTATATAATAAAGGTATTGTGCCTACCTCTATTAATGATTCATAGTGAGGAGGAATTTTTTATTTGGCATGGGTAGGGATAGATTTGCATATACATTCGGTTCTTTCTCCTTGTGGAGATTGGAGTATGAGTCCTAAAAACATTATAGAGAGAGTAAAGAAAATGAATATAGGAGTTATAGCGATAACCGATCATCATATGGTAGAAAATTATCCTGCTATCTCTTTCTGGGGAGATAGAATGGGTGTTTTAGTAATACCAGGTATGGAAATTCAAACCAGTGAAGAAGTGCATATATTGGCTTTATTTGAAGATTATGATACAGCTTTAAAATTTCAAAAAGATATTTTTAACTATTTACCAGATACTAAAAATAGAGAAGAAATTTTTGGAGTACAAGTAGTGGTTAATGAGAATGATGAGGTAGAAAGAATAGAGGAAAGGTTATTAAATACCTCTATATCACTTAGGGTTACAGACACAGTTAAAAAAATAAAAGAATATGGCGGGATAATAATATTAGCCCATGTGGATAGGCCTTCCTTTAGTATAATATCAAATTTGGGTTTTATTCCGAAGGATTTATTTTTTGATTTTATAGAATTGTCTAACAAGATAAGCTATACTAAATTTATTAGCGAGCACCCAGAACTGAAAGATAAGAAATTTTTAATTTCTTCTGATGCTCACTATTTAGAGGATATAAAAGAACCAAAAACTTTTATATATTTAGAAGAATTTTCTAAAAAAGCAGTTTTTAAAAGCTTGAAAGAAAAAAATGTAAAAATACAGGAAATGGAGGTATAGAAATGGCAGTAGAATTAAAGTTTTCCGAATATGCTCAGAAAGAGGTAGAAAAGATTCTAGACCGTTTTGCAAACTCAAGGGGATCTTTGATTATGATCCTTCACGCAGTTCAGGAAAAGTTTGGATATCTACCTCGTGAAGCTTTAGAACTGATTTCTGAAAGATTAAAAGTACCATTAAGTGAGATTTACGGTGTAGTAACATTTTATTCCTTTTTCCGACTTGAGCCTCAAGGCAAGCATGTAATAAGACTTTGTATGGGAACGGCTTGTTATGTTAAAGGAGCTGAGGACTTACTCAGAACTCTTGAGCAGATGGGACTTAAAGAAGGTAAAGTAACAGAGGATGGGTTCTTTTCTTTGGATCTTGTAAGGTGTATTGGAGCTTGTAGTATGGCACCAGCTCTCATGATAGACGATGATGTTTATGGAAAACTTACTCCTGATAAGTTGAGAAAATTAATTGAAAACTTTAGAAAAGAACATCAATGAAAGAATTATCTCTTCATATTTTGGATCTTGTACAAAATTCTATAGAAGCTAATGCAAAAAATATTTACTTGGAGATTAGAAAAGATCTCCAAAGGGGAATTTTGTATATAATTATAAAAGATGATGGAAAAGGTATGCCAAAAGAAATATTAGAAGAGATTAAAAATCCATTTTTTACAAGTAGAACTACAAGGAAAGTTGGTCTTGGTATTCCTCTATTTTACGAGTTGATTAAAAATTGTGGGGGAGAGGTAAAGATTAACTCTGAGGTAGGAAAAGGCACAGAGATTTATGCAGAAGTTCCTTTTTTATGTGTAGATTTACCTCCTATGGGAAATCTTTCTGGGACTATATGGGGCTTGATAGCTACAAATCCAGATATAGATTTTGAGATTAAGATAGTTAAAAATGGTGATGAGATCAATATTTCTACAAAGGAAATAAAGGAGTCTATTAGAATACCTATTAATTCTCCAGAAGTAATTTCTTTTTTAAAAGAATTTTTAAATGAAAATTTGGGAGGTTGGTAAAATGAAAAAATTAACTTTAGAGGATCTTAAGAAGATTAAAGAAAAGACTCAAGCAGAACTTGAGATGAGGAGTCCTGAAGGTAAGGATAAGATAGTAGTACATATGGGGACGTGTGGAATAGCAGCTGGCGCAAGGGAGACATTATTGGCTATTTTGGATGAGATAGAAAAAAGAGGTTTAAAAAATGTGGTTGTAACTCAGGCAGGATGTATTGGACTTTGTGAGTATGAGCCATTAATATCTGTTCAAAAGTTAGGAGGACATAAGGTTCTTTATAAACATGTAACCCCTGAAAAGGCAAGAAAGATAATTGCTCAACATGTGGTTAATGGTCAGGTTGTATCTGAGGATGTTCTTTCTACTGAATAAAGAATAAAACAATATAAGGAGGTTTAAAAATGCCAGAGAGAGCACATATTCTTTTATGTGCAGGTGCAGCATGCATTTCTGCAGGTGAAGAAACTTTCAAATCAGCCCTTGAAAGGGAATTAAAAGAAGCAGGTATTTACGATGAAGTAAAAATTATTGAAACTGGATGTTTTGGTACTTGTGATTTAGGGCCAGTTATGGCCATATATCCAGAGGGGACTTTTTATGTTAAATTAAAGCCACAGGATGCAAAAGAGATTGTATATGAACACCTTATTAAGGGTAGGATTGTGGAGAGGCTTCTTGTAAAAGAACCGGAGCAAAAACAATTTATACCAACCATTAACGATCTTCCATTTTTTAAAAATCAAGTAAGAATTGCTTTAAGAAATGTAGGGTTTATTGATCCTCTAAATATTGAGGAATATATTGCAAGAGATGGTTATTCTGCTATTGCAAAAGTTCTTACTCAAATGTCTCCAGAAGATGTAATTTCTGAAGTTAAAAAATCTGGTCTTCGTGGAAGGGGAGGAGCGGGTTTTCCTACTGGATTAAAATGGGAGCTTGGTAGAAAAGCTTCTGGATCGGAAAAGTATGTAGTTTGTAATGCAGATGAAGGGGATCCTGGAGCTTTTATGGATAGAAGTATTATGGAAGGTGATCCTCACTCTGTTATTGAAGGTATGTTAATTGGAGGTTATGCTATTGGAGCTAAGAAAGGATTTGTCTATATAAGAGCTGAATATCCTTTAGCTATTAAAAGACTTACTGCAGCTTTAGAACAAGCAAGAAATTATGGCCTTTTAGGAGACAATATATTGGGTACTGATTTTTCCTTTGATATTGAGATTAGAATTGGAGCAGGAGCTTTTGTTTGTGGAGAGGAGACAGCATTAATTGCATCTATAGAAGGTAAAAGAGGTATGCCAAGACCCCGTCCGCCTTTTCCAGTAAATTCTGGATTATGGGGAAAACCTACTGTGATAAATAATGTAGAAACGTGGGCTAATATTCCACCAATAATTATTAATGGTGCTGATTGGTTTGCAAGTTATGGAACAGAGAAGAGTAAAGGGACTAAGGTTTTTGCTTTAGCTGGGAAAATAAATATGACAGGACTTATAGAAGTACCTATGGGTATAACTTTGAGAGAGGTAGTTTACAATATTGGTGGTGGAATACCTAATGGAAAGAAGTTTAAAGCTGTCCAGATAGGAGGTCCAGCTGGGGGTTGTATACCAGCGGAATACTTAGATACACCTATAGATTATGAATCAATAACTGCCCTTGGAGCCATCATGGGATCTGGTGGACTTATCGTTATGGATGAAGATAACTGTATGGTAGATGTTGCTAAATTTTTCTTGTCTTTTACGCAAGACGAATCTTGTGGAAAGTGTGTACCATGCAGAGTAGGTACTAAGAGAATGTTGGAAATTTTAGATAAAATAACAAAAGGTGAAGGGACGGAAGAGGATTTATTAGAGCTTGAACAATTGGCTTATACTGTGAGAAATACATCACTTTGTGGTCTTGGGAAAGGAGCTCCTAATCCTGTTTTAACAACATTAAAATACTTCAGGGATGAATACCTTGCCCATATTAGGGATAAAAAATGTCCTGCAAAAGTTTGTACTGCCTTGATTCATTATGAGGTAATAAGGGAAGAGTGTAGGAAATGTTCTATATGTTTTAGAAATTGTCCTGTAGGGGCGATCTATAAAGACGAAGATGGAACATATGTTATTGATCAGAGTAAATGTACTAAGTGTGGAATATGTTTCCAGGTATGTCCATTTAAAGCTATTAGAAAAGAATAATAGGGAGGAGTTTTACTCCTCCCTATAGTGAGAAAAGGGACAACTCTTAAAAGAAGAGTTTTATAAGGAAATATTATAAATTTTTTATGGTATCTTTATTTTTTTTATTGACTAAAAAGAAAAACGTTTTTATAATCAAAGATAAAACTCCATAGGAAAGGTGAGGTGGAAAAAAGTGCTTTTAGGTATTGATGTGGGTACTTCTGGAACTAAAGCTTTGCTTATTGATGAGGAAGGAAAAGTATTAGGAAGTTCAACTTTTGAGTATCCTCTATATACTCCTTTTCCTTCTTGGTCTGAACAAGATCCAGAGGATTGGTGGAAGGCAACAAAGGATGCAATTATTAGTTTAATAAATAAAACTGGCGTATCACCAAAAGAGATAAAAGGTATAGGATTATCTGGGCAAATGCATGGTTCTGTTTTTCTTGACTCAAAAGGTAATGTAATTAGAAGAGCTATTCTTTGGAACGACCAAAGGACAGCTAAGCAATGCGACGAGATTGTAGAAAGGGTAGGAGGGGTTAAAAAACTTCTTGAACTTACTTTAAATCTTGCTCTTACAGGATTTACAGCCCCCAAAATCCTTTGGCTTAGAGAGAACGAGCAAGAGAATTATTCTAAGGTTGCTAAAGTATTATTACCAAAGGATTATGTAAGATTCAGATTAACAGGGGAGTATGCATCAGAAGTTTCTGATGCTTCTGGTACTTTGCTTTTTGATGTAAAAAAGAGAACTTGGTCTAAAGAGATGTTAAATCTTCTTGATATTCCAGAGGATTGGATGCCAAAAGTATATGAATCTCCTGAGATTACAGGAACCTTACTTCCAAAAGTTGCTGAAGAAATCGGTCTACCTGCAGGGATTCCTGTTGTAGGTGGTGGAGGTGACAATGCAGCGCAAGCAGTAGGTAGTGGGATTGTAAAAAGTGGGGTCTTATTTGTAAGTTTAGGAACTTCAGGAGTAATTTTTGCTCATCTGGATACTCCAGAAGGAGATCCTGAGGGAAGACTTCATACTTTTTGTCATGCAGTTCCCGGAAAGTGGCATACTATGGGAGTTATGTTATCAGCTGGTGGATCCTTTAGATGGTTTAGAGACTCTTTTGGGGAGATAGAAACAGAGCTTTCTAAATGGACAGGAAAAGATCCTTATGAGTTTTTAACCATGGAAGCTGGTAATGTTCCAGCTGGATCAGAGGGATTAATCTTTTTACCATATCTTACTGGTGAGAGAACTCCTCATGCCGATCCTATGGCAAAAGGGATTTTTGTGGGAATTAGTTTGAGGCATAATAAGCCTTACTTTGTAAGATCAGTGTTAGAAGGAGTGGCTTTTGGTTTAAGAGATTCTTTGGAACTTATGAAAGCTCTTGGAATAAATATGAGAGAAATAAGAGCTATAGCTGGAGGTGCAAGAAGTCCTCTTTGGAGACAAATTTTAGCTGATGTATTTAATACTCCTATCACTACTATAAATGTAACAGAAGGTGCCGCCTATGGCGCTGCTCTACTTGCGGGAGTTGGTGTTGGAGTTTACAAGAGTGTAGAGGATGCTTGTGATAAAGTAGTAAAAGTAGTAAGTAGAGAAGAACCAGATCAAGAAAGAGCAAAACTATATGAAGAATTATATGGTCTTTACAGAGAATTGTATCCTATAATGAAGGAATATTATAGAAAATTACATAATTTTATAGAGAGATATTACTCTAATAAGAAGTAATTTTTTAAACATACGTTTATAATAAAATAATATTGAGGGGAACTAAAATGTTCCCCTCTTTTTATTGCAATTTTAAGAAAAATGTATTACTTTTATTTAATATAAACTTTTTGTTGTAATATTAATTAACTTGTGATATTATTTTTTTGCTTATTTTCAACAAAAAAGTAAGAAGGAGGATAGGAAAGATGAGAAACATTGTAGTTGAAAAATTAAATTCATTACCAGTAGAAGAACATGGAGTAGAACTAGTTGAAAGAAAAGGTGTAGGACATCCTGACTCTATATGTGATGCAATCATGGACCAGATATCTGTAAATCTTTCCCAGGAGTATATAAGAAGGGTGGGAAATGTATTACACCATAATATTGATAAAAGTTTATTAGTAGCTGGAGAGGTTGAAAGAAGGCTTGGCATTGGTGGAGAAGTGAAAAAACCAATGCTTTTAGTAATAGGAGACAGAGCGACTTTTGAAGTTGATGGTATTAGAATTCCTGTAGAAGAGATAGCAATAGAAACTGCTAAAGAATGGTTTAGAAAAAACTTGAGATTTGTTGACCCTGATAAACATGTAATATATCAAGTGGAGCTTTATCCTGGCTCTCCAGAGCTTACTGATATTTTCAGAAGAAGAAAAGGTCTTCTTCCAGCTAACGATACTTCAGCTGCTGTAGGATATGCACCTTTAACATCCACTGAAAAAATAGTTTTAGAACTTGAAAGATATCTTAACTCCCCAGAATTTAAGAAAATTCATCCCGAAGTAGGAGAAGACATAAAAATAATGGCGTTTCGTCAAAAAAGAAATTTGCAAATTACTATAGCTATGCCTTTCATCGATAGATATGTTAATAGTGTGCAAGATTATTTTGAGAAAAAGGAAGTAATTAGAGGAATAGTTGAAAAGTTTGTACAAGAGAGAGCTCAAAATTTTGATCAGATAACAATAGATATTAACACATTGGATGATCCTGAAAGAGGCATGGATGGAATGTATATAAGTGTTCTTGGAACTTCTGCTGAAGATGCTGACTCGGGACAAGTGGGAAGAGGAAATAGAGTAAATGGTGTTATTGCACTAAATCGCCCTATGGGAACGGAGGCAGCTGCAGGTAAAAATCCTGTAAGCCATGTAGGAAAAATATACAATATTTTGACTCATAAAATAGCAAATGAAATTTATCAGAATGTTCCTGGTATAAAAGAGGTATATGTATGGCTTTGCAGTCAAATTGGAAGGCCAATTGATCAACCAAAAATTGCTACTGCTCAACTTATTTTAGAAAATGGTGTATCAATTTATGATATATCAAAATCAGTAGAAAACATTATTGATAATGAGCTTGCTAATATCGAAAAATTCTGCAATGAATTAGCAGAAGGGAAGTATTCTGTATGGTAAAAAAAGTCCCGCATTGGGCAGATATAGCAGCATCTGAAATAATTAAGTTAAAAGGTAATAAAAATGTGGTAGCAACTGGTATTACTCCCTCAGGTCCCATCCATCTTGGGAACCTGAGGGAGATTTTAACTGGTGATGCCCTTTCAAGAGCTTTAAGGGATCAAGGTTCAGAAGTAGATTTTATTTATATAGCTGATACATTTGACCCTTTAAGAAAAGTATATCCTTTCTTACCAGAATCTTATGCTGAACATGTAGGAAAGCCCATATCTGAAATTCCTGATCCTGAAGGATGTCATGAGAATTATGCAGAACACTTTTTAGAACCATTTTTAGAAGCAATAAAAGTATTAGGTATTGAACCAAAAGTAATAAAGGCTCACGAAAGTTATAAAAAGGGCTTGTATACTGAGATTATTGACTTAACTTTGGAAAATAATCAAAAAATAAAAGAGATTCTTAATGAAATAGCAGGGAGAAATTTAGAGAAAGATTTTGTTCCTCTCCTTCCAAAATGTGAAAAATGTGGAAGGTTAGCTACTACAAAAATAATTTCCTATGATACTAAAAAACATCAAGTGGAATATCAATGTAAATGCGGTCATCAAGGAGTATCAGATTATAGCAAAGGAGAAGCAAAACTTCCTTGGCGACTTGATTGGCCGGGTAGATGGAAGATTTTTGGAGTTACAGTAGAACCTTTTGGGAAAGATCATGCTACTACAGGTGGTTCTTATGATACAGGAAAGGTCATTACGAAAGAGATATTTGGATATGAGCCTCCTTATCCCTTTGTATATGAATGGATATATCTGAAAGGGAAAGGAGCTATGTCAAGCTCAAAAGGGATAGCTATTTCTATTAATGAAATATTAGAAATCCTCCCCCCTTCATGGGTAAGATATCTCATATTGAGATATAAACCAGATAAGCATATAGATTTTGATCCAGTAAATGGATATATTCTTTTAGCAGAGGATTATGAAAGATTGGAGAGAATTTATTACCGATTAGAAGGTACGGAAGAAGAGTGGGCTGAAATTGCGAGACTTTATGAACTTTCACAGGTAAGAGAGATTCCAAAAGAGATAGGGCCACAAGTACCACTCAGGCATATAATTACATTAACTCAAATATCCTTGGGAAATAATGAACTTCTAAAAGAGATGCTTATAAGAAGCGGTTATGAAAGTGAGCTTAGTAAGTTTGATGAGATATTAAAAAGGATTGAATATGTAAAAAATTGGCTTGAAAAATTTGCACCATCTCAGGTGAAATTTAAATTACAGGAAAAGACACCTGAAATAGTTAAAACCTTTCTTCCTAAGGAAAAGGAATTTTTAAGAATTTTGGCTAATAAAATAAAGGAAAAAGATTGGCAAGGTAATGAACTCCAAAACTTTATATATAACTTAGCGCAAGAACATGGAATAGAAGGAAAAAGAGCTTTTCAGCTTATATATCTTTCTTTTCTCAATCAAACATCAGGGCCAAGAGCTGGTTACTTCTTAATATCTTTGCCGAAAGATTTTGTTGTAAGTAGACTATTGGAAGCAGGAAGTTAGATTTTTAAAAAAGTCCATTAAAAAAAATTACTATAATTTTTTCAAACGGCAGAATGTTTTAATTATTAGGTCTTTTATCACTAATAGGTAAAGATAATTATCTTATATCTTCTTCATTTACAGAGTAGTGGGCATGTCTAACTATATTTTTTGCTACTTTAACGAGTATGTATCTTGCTCCATATAACTTTCTACTTTTCATTGAGGTTTTTCATAGTATTGACAGTCATCATTTAAAATTCCATTTTAATTCATCCTTTGTTTCAACAAAATCTGGATTATGTGCAATATAAACTAAAAGTATACTTGAGTTGAAAAATTCAACAAGTTTGAGAACAATATCTAATCCCTAAGTAATTTTACCTCCTACCTTTAAAAAGTAAAAGTTTGTAAAAAACTATATGGGCAAGTAATACTTCTATTGAATAAAACTTGCGCGTTTCAATGGGAAAAATATAAAACTTTCCACCAAGCAACAAAAAATATTTCTGGAAGATATGAAGATATTATATAAGAATCTTGTAACGGGAGGTGCTGGAGAATTAGTTACAACATTGTGATTTTTACAGGAGTAGTTCAAGGAAACACTATTATAAGGAATATAATGATATTGAGAATATAAGGGGATAGAAGTAATCTCTTATCCCCTTTTTATTTTAGTCCTCTGCTTCCTGGTTTTAATAAGGGAATTCCTGCCTTACAGAGGGGGCATTCTTCAGGTTTATAGGTATCAAGTTTTAATTGAATTAAAGAATAAAGAGGTTTGTCAAAAATATTCTTTCCTCCACTTCTGTCTACAATACAGGCAAAAGAAACTACCTCTCCTCCATTTTCTTTAATTAAATTTGCTACCTCTAACGCAGAACCACCTGTAGTAACTACATCTTCACAGATTAAGACTTTTTCTCCTGGTTTGATACTGAAGCCTCTTCTTAGTGTCATTTTACCTTCTTCTCTTTCTGCAAATATTCCTCTTACGTTTAACGCCCTTGCAAGCTCATAGGCAATTATAATTCCACCGAGAGCAGGACCAACTACTACATCAATCTTTAAGTACTCAGGTATTTTTTCTGCTATTTCTTTTGCGATCTTTTCTGATAAATCAGGATATTGGAGTATGAGGGCACATTGGAGATAATTTGGACTATGGAGACCTGAGGATAATAAAAAATGGCCTTCTAAAAAAGCTCCTTTTGCTTTAAATACATTAAGCCAATCCATATATGAATTTCCTTTCTCTTTTAATTTATTTTAACTATGTTAAAGATACTACACATAATTTATTTAGGTCAAGTGATTTTAGATATGTTTATTTAGGGTAAGTACAAATGTTGTATAGACATACTGCAAGATGTTGTGCTCAAATAGAATATAAAAAAATATGATTTTTTCTCCTTCTAAAGGTCAATTGCTTTTAATTTTTGAAAATTTACTAAATTTGAGTTATAATTTATTTTAAATATATAAATTTTAAATACTTTTTTAGATATTAATGGCATGACGAAAGTGAGGAGGGGTTTTTCTTCTTTAGAAATTTTGATTGTTATAAGTATCTTATTTATTTTAGTTTCTTTAGCATTACCTCTATATTTTAATACCATAGAAGAAGCGAAGAGAGATACCCAGCATAATAATATGCAATTGATAACTAAAGAAATTGAGATTTTTGCTATAAAATATGGAAGATATCCAAATCTCAACGAATTACAAGATCTTTTATCTAAATTTTTCGAATATCCTATTAGTCCTTATAATGATAAGCATTACACCTTTACATCAGATATAACTTATTTCAGAAATGCTTTTAAGAATGATAATTTTAAAAATGCCCACATAATTTTTTATGCTTATGAAGAAAAAGCATATACAATCTTTTACTATCCTCCCAAGTTCTATGTAGGTAATAAAGGAACAAAGAAATTTCATTATCCTTGGTGTTGGACTCTTCCTTCTCCTCAAAATCAAACTTTTTTAAAAACTCGAAATGAAGCTGTAGAGAATGGATATTCGCCTTGTGGAAATTGCTTACCTTAATTTACTTTTACTTTAATCTTTATATGTTTTTCTACAATGCGGACAGAGAATATTTTTCTTATAGATTGATGTTATAATACTTAAAAAAGGAGGGTTTAATAATGAAAATTATTTGGGATAAACCAATAGATGTTAGTTTACTTATAAATGAAAATATGGTTTTTTGGCCTAATGATCCTAAATTTCAAAGGGAATGGGTATCAAAAATATCGGAAGGAAGAAATGCAAATTTATCAAAGATAGTTATGGGTTCTCATACAGGTACTCATATTGATACACCTTATCATTTTCTTGAGGATGGGAAGACTCTTGATAGGATTGATATATATAAATTTTTGGGTTTAGCTAAAGTTTTTTTAATAAAAAATGAAGAGAAAATAATGTTAGATGACATCGTTTCTTTGCCTATTGCAGAAGGTGATATAATCCTTTTTAAAACTAAGAATTCATATCTGTTGAGAGAAAATAAATTTCATGATAATTATGTAGGATTATCTATTGAATCAGCTAAATATTTAGCAAGCAAAAGAATAAAGACGGTGGGAATCGATTATCTATCAATTGGACCAAGAGGAGATGAAGGGAGAGAGGTACATAGGACTCTTTTGAGGGAAGAAATAGGAATAATAGAAGGTTTAAACCTATTAAATGTGAGGGAAGGTCTATATTTTATTGTTTCTCTTCCTTTAAAGATTGAAGGAGGAGAAGGATCACCTGTAAGAGCCGTATTATTTCCTGTAGAAGTATAAAAGGTTTGAAAATGAAAGTAGCAATAGTTCATGATTGGATAGTTAATATAGGAGGGGCTGAAAAAGTATTAAAAGCCATCTTAGAGATTTTCCCTAATGCAGATATTTTTACCTTAGTGTATTCTGAGGAAACCTTGAAAAAACTGAATATAAAAAATAAGGTTTATGCTTCTTTTATAAAATATATGCCATTTGGCGAGAAAAAGTACTCTTTTTATCTTCCACTAATGCCTTTAGCTATAGAGCAATTGGATCTTGGCAAATATGAGTTAGTGATTTCCAGTAGCCATTGTGTGGCAAAAGGAGTAATAACTAAATCGCATCAGACACATGTTTGTTATTGCCATACTCCTATGAGATATATCTGGGATCTTTATTTTCCATATTTGAGAGATCATAAGGTAGCTACTGGTATAAAGGGTTTGTTTGTTAAAGTAATTTTCCATTATTTAAGGATGTGGGATGTTTTAAGTTCAAATAGAGTGGATTATTATATTGCAAATTCAAAAAATGTGGCAAAGAGAATAAGGAAAATATATAAAAGAGAGTCCAAAGTTATATATCCTCCCGTAGATATTGATAAATTTACTCCTTCTAAAGATAAGGATGATTATTTTTTGGTTCTGTCACGTTTAGTTCCCTATAAGAAGGTAGATTTAGTGGTGGAAGTATTTAATGAGATAAAGTTACCTCTTGTTGTTATTGGGGATGGAGAGGAAATGTCAAAAATAAAAAAAATTGCTAAAGAAAATATTAGAATTTTAGGTTGGCAAGAAGATCATATTGTTAGGGATTATTTATCCAAAGCTCAAGCCTTAATTTTCCCAGCAGAAGAAGATTTTGGTATTGTTCCTGTCGAGTCTCAAGCAAGTGGAACTCCTGTAATTGCTTATGGAAAAGGAGGAGCTTTAGAGACTGTGATAGAGGGGGAAACTGGTATCTTTTTCTATGAGCAGAATGTGGAGTCTTTAAAGAAAGCTATTTTTAGGTTTATAAATGAAAGAGATAATTTCAAAACTGAAAATATAGTTAAAAATGCATATAGATTTTCAAAAGATAGATTTTTAAAAGAATTTAAAGAGTTTTTGGATGAGATATTAAATAATGCTTAATTTTTGTGATAAAATATTTACCGTTATGAGAAGATTCTGTTATAAGAAATTATTCGTATATTTTCTTATCATATTACTTCTTAGTACCCCCATTTTGGGGTGGGGAGGTAAAACTCATCAAAAGATAGCAAAGGAAGCATTTTATGCTTTGCCAAAGGAGTATCAAAAGAAACTATCACCATATTTTGATGAAATAATAGATGGAAGTACAGCCCCAGATAGAATTTATAGGGATTTTGATAGCCACATTTATCATGTATATGGAAGTAAAGGAAAAGGTCCTGAAAAGGTAAGAGAAAAATATTTAGAAATTATTAGATTAATTCAAGATAAAAAACCTTGGCGACTTATAGCTTTTCAACTGGGAGTTTTATCTCATTATATTGCTGATTTGAATCAACCTCTTCATACAGCAACAAGCAAAACAGAGAATCTCTTTCACAGTAAATATGAGAAAGATGCAGAAGTAATTGAACCTAAAAGACCAAAGTCTTTAAAATATATCTCTTACCCTATGAGTTATATTATAGAAAGAGCAAAAATTGCGTCTAAATATTATAGTGATATTGAAAGAGCTTATTTAAGAGGAAAAGGTTTCTCGGATGTTTCAAAAATTACCCAAAGGCAAATAGATGAAGCAACTTTTGATGTAGCAAGCTATTTTTATAGTGCTCTTGAGAGAGGTACAAGAGGAACTTCATTTATAGATCTTGTCAATGATCTTATAGATTATATAAAGGGTATTTTTTTCAGATTAAAAAGGGAGGTTACTAAATGAGAATAGCGATCATTGGGGGTACAGGTGTATATGATCCTGCCTTTTTGGAAAGTCCTCAAGAGATTATAATTTCTACCCCTTATGGGGATACCAAGATATTAAAGGGTATATATCAAGGAGAGGAAGTAGCTTTTTTAGCAAGACATGGAGCAGGTCATTCAGTTCCACCTCATAGGATAAATTACAAGGCTAACATGTGGGCTCTAAAAAGTCTTGGGGTAGAAAGGATTCTTTCAACTACTGCTGTGGGGAGTCTGAAGATGGATCTTATGCCAGGGGATCTTGTAATACTTGATCAATTTATTGATTTTACAAAGAAAAGAGATTATACATTTTTTAATGGAGATGATGGGAAAGTCTTTCATATAGATTTTACACAACCATATTGTCCAGAATTGAGAGAGATTTTATTTAAAACAGCAAAAGAATTAGGATTGAGAATCCATTATTATGGTACCTATATTTGCACAGAGGGACCTCGTTTTGAAACCCCAGCGGAGATAAAAATGTTTTCTTATTTTGGTGATGTAGTTGGGATGACCAATGTTCCTGAGGTTATATTAGCGAGGGAGCTTGAGATGTGTTATGCTTCGGTCTCCTTAGTAACTAATTATGCTGCAGGTATATCTCCCTCTCCTTTGACTCATCAGGAGGTTTTGGATGTTATGTCTGAGAATATAGAGAAAGTAAGAAAATTATTTGCAAGAGCGATACCTAAGATTCCTAAGGAAAGAAAATGTATATGTAAAGATGCATTAAAGGAGTATAAGGAGAAGGGGATATTATGAATATTATAGAGTGGAAAAATAATGTCCTATATATTCTTGACCAATCTAAACTCCCATTTAAAGAAGATTATATTTTGTGTTTTAAATATCAACAAGTGATTGATGCTATTAAGAAAATGAGAATAAGAGGAGCACCTGCTATTGGGGTTGCTACTGCTTATGGAATTGCTCTTGCTGCAATCAAGTACACAGGTTCCAATATTGTGGATTATTTAAATGAGGTAATGAGTGAATTTGCCATCTCTCGTCCAACTGCTGTAAATTTGTTTTTTGCTATAAATAGAATGGCAAATGTTTTAAATAATAATAAGAATTTATCACCTTCTGATATTAAGATCCTTCTTCTTGAAGAGGCTAAAAGAATAGAGAATGAGGAAAGAGAGAAATCCGAAGCTATATCTAATTATGGTGCTGAAATATTACCTGAAAAGGCAAGAATACTGACACATTGTAATACTGGAAGCTTGGCTACCATAGGTCCTGGGACTGCTCTTGGAGTTATTAAAGAGGCTTGGAAATGGGGAAAGTTAGAGCATGTATATTTTACTGAGACTCGTCCCCTTTTACAGGGAGCAAGACTTACTGGATGGGAACTTTATAAAGAGAAAATTCCTTCTACTTTAATTACTGATAATACGGTGGGTTATGTCATGTCTAAGGGTCTTGTAAATATTGTAATCGTAGGGGCTGATAGAATTACTTTAAGAGGAGATACAGCAAATAAAATTGGTACATACATGATAGCTATTCTTGCCAATTATCATAATATTCCCTTTTATATAGCTGCACCTTTTTCATCATTTGATCTTAGCATTGAAAATGGATCTGATATTCCTATAGAAGAAAGAGATTCTGAAGAAGTCCTTACGTGTATGGGTAAGAAAATTACCTCGGATGAGATAAAGGCTCTAAATCCTGCCTTTGATATAACACCTGCCGAACTTATTACAGGGATAATAACTGATAAGGGTGTTATTTATCCTCCCTTTAAAGAGAAAATTTTAAAAATAAAGGAGGAAATATTCAAATGAGAATTCTTATAGAGAATGTGGATATTCTTCAAGAAGATAGAGTAATATCAAATCAGAATATATTAATAGAAGAAGATAAGATTATGGAAATTTCTGATAAAAAAGATTTTGAAAATATTGATTATAAAATTGATGGGAAAAATAAAATTGCTATGCCAGGACTTGTAAATACACATACTCATCTTGCTATGACTCTTTTTAGGGGTTATGCAGATGATTTACCATTGAAAGAGTGGTTAGAGGAAAAAATATGGCCACAAGAGGCTAAACTTCAAGCTGATGATGTATATTGGGGAAGTTTGTTAGGACTTTGTGAGATGATAAAGTCTGGTACCATTGCTTTTGCAGATATGTATTTTTTTATGGATGAAGTTGCAAAAGCAGTTTCTGAGAGTGGAATAAAAGCCTCTCTTTCAGTCGGAATGATAGGTATTGCTGGGGATGAGGATGAGATTCTAAATAGAGGAGTAGAATTTGCAAGAAATTGGCATAATAAAGAGAATGGAAGGATAAAAGTAATGCTTGCACCTCATGCTCCTTATACCTGTCCACCTTCTTTTTTGGAAAAAGTAATAAATAAAGCTGTTGAGTTAAATGTTGGTATTCATACTCATCTTTCGGAGACAGTATTAGAAGTAGAGAATATTAAAAATATATATGGTTTAACTCCTGTCCGTTTGATGAATAGAATAGGTCTTTTTAATGTGCCAGTTCTTGCTGCTCATTGTGTTTTTGTAGATGATGAAGAGATAGAGATTCTTTCCCAAAAAGGTGTAGGTGTTGCTCATAACCCACAGAGTAATCTTAAACTTGCTTCTGGAATTGCTCCTGTGAAAAGAATGTTGGAGAAAAAAGTTAAGGTAGGTCTTGGTACTGATGGCCCCGCTAGTAATAATAATCTGGATATGTGGGAGGAAATAAGGCTTGTTGCAATATTACATAAAGGATATGAAAGAGACCCAGTAGCAATCCCAGCTAAGGATGCAATAACTATGGCTACAAAAAGTGGTATGGAGATTTTAGGCTGGCATGATTCTGGGGTAATAAAGGAAGGATATAAGGCAGATTTAATCCTTGTAGATATTAACAAACCACATTTTTATCCTCGTCATAATTTCTTATCTCATCTTGTATATTCTGCTGGGGCTTTTGATGTAGATACTGTTATTGTTGATGGTAGAATTTTAATGGAGAAGAGAGAATTGAAAACTCTTGATGAAGAGAAGATTATATATGAGGCTGAGAAAAGAGCTTTTGATTTAATTAAAAAAAATTAGGAGGATGAAGCTATGGCAGCTTCCTGGGTTTACATTGAAGATATTCCTAAGATACAAGAGGGAGAAATTGAAATAAGAGGGTGGTTATTTAATAAAAGATCAAGTGGTAAGGTTGTTTTTCTTATTATTAGAGATGGTACAGGTTATATACAAGGTGTAGCAACTTTGGATAATTTTAATCAAGAAGAGCTTGATTTTTTTGAGAAAATTCCAATTGAGTCATCCATAATTGTGATTGGAGATTTGAAAAAAGAACCAAGGGCTCCTGGTGGTTATGAGTTGATGTTGAAAAAAGTAAATGTGGTTTCCTATTCTGAAGAATATCCAATACAGAAGAAAGATCATTCTATAGATTTTCTTCTTGAAAGAAGACATTTGTGGATTAGATCAAGGAGGCAAAATGCTATTTTAAGAATAAGAAGTGAAGTAGTTAAAGCTATAAGAGATTTTCTTGATAGCAAGGGGTTTGTTTTAGTTGATGCCCCTATATTGACACCCTCCGCTTGTGAAGGAACAACCACATTATTTTCTCTTGATTATTTTGATCTTGGAAAAGCCTATCTTTCACAAAGTGGACAACTTTACATGGAAGCTGCATGCATGGCACTTGGTAAAGTTTATTGTTTTGGTCCAGCATTTAGAGCAGAAAAATCAAAGACAAGACGTCATCTTACAGAATTCTGGATGGTTGAACCAGAGATGGCGTATTGGGATTGGCAAGATAATATGAAATTACAAGAAGACTTGGTTAGTTATATAGTTCAGAGAGTTTTGGAAAAAAGAAAAAGAGAGCTTGAAATATTAGAGAGAGACACAAAACCTCTTGAAAATGTAGTACCACCTTTTCCAAGAATTACTTATAGAGAGGCTATAGAAATTCTTAAAAATAATGGTTTAAATGTGGAATATGGAGATGACTTTGGTGGTGATGAGGAGACAATAATTTCAAATCAATTTGATAAACCAGTATTTATTCATCATTATCCTGCTAAGATAAAACCATTTTATATGCAACCAGATCCATATAATCCCGATGAAGTTTTAAATAATGACCTTTTAGCTCCTGAAGGATACGGAGAAATTATTGGTGGAAGTCAGAGAATACATGATCTAAAATTATTAGAAGAGAAAATTAAAGAATATAATTTACCAAAGGGAGCTTTTGAATGGTATATAGATTTGAGGAGATATGGAAGTGTGCCTCATTCAGGTTTTGGACTTGGTATAGAAAGAACAGTAGCATGGATATGCGGTTTAAAACATGTAAGAGAAGCAATTCCATTCCCGAGGATGATATATAGAATTTATCCTTAGTTTGAAAATATACGGAGTTGACATTAAGCTAAAAATTTAGTTATACTTTTCAATACTTAGAACAGGGATGTTCTTTAGAGAATGTCCCTGTTTTTTTATAAATATACTTTAGGGAGGTGAAGAAATGAAGCGTTTTACAAAACTTTTCCTAATCTCTATGGTTTCAATTTTTCTTTTGGTAATACCCTTACAAGCAGCAGGAACAATAAGAATAGGAGCTATATTCCCAATTACTGGTCCATTGGCTACTTTTGGTACATCCTGCGCAAATGGAGCAAAAATGGCCATTGAAGAGGTTAATTTAAGAGGAGGAGTATTAGGAAGTAAGATTGAACTTCTAATTGAAGATGACCAGTACAAACCAGAAGAGGCAGCAAACGCTGCTAAAAAGCTTATTGAGAGAGATAAGGTTGTGGCTCTTATAGCAGAAGTAACAAGCTCTGTTACTTTAGTAGTAGCTCCTATTGCTCAACAATCTAAAATAGTACTTCTGACACCAACCGCAACAAATCCAAAAGTAACACAAGTAGGAGATTATATCTTTAGAGCATGCTTTATAGATGATTTCCAAGGGGAAGTAATGGCAAATTTTGTTTATAAAAATTTAAAATTAAAGACTGCAGCCATACTTACCGCTGTGACAAGTGACTATAGTAAAGGACTTGCCCAATTCTTTAAACAGAAATTTACCGCTCTTGGTGGTAAGATAGTGGCTGAAGAGTCATATTCTGAGGGAGACTCTGATTTTAGAGCTCAACTGACTAAAATCAAATCAGCAAAACCAGATTTTGTATATGTACCAGGATATTATGCCGATGTAGGGCCTATCCTTCTTCAAGCAAGAGAGCTTGGAATAACTGTTCCATTTGGTGGCGGAGATGGTTGGGATTCTCCTGTACTTCTTCAAACAGCAGGAAAAGCTGCTGAAGGATGTTTCTTCAGCAACCACTATAGTCCTGATTCAAAGGAAGTTGTAGTTCAAACCTTTGTAAAGAATTATCAAAAGAAGTATGGAACAACACCAGATGCTTTAGCTGCTCTTGCTTATGATGCAGCCAAACTATTGGTAGATGCTATTAAGAGAGCTGGTAGTACAGATTCTTCAAAGATAAGAGATGCTCTTGCAGCCACAAAGGGATTCAGAGGAGTGACAGGAGTAATAACTTTTGATGCAAATAGAAATCCAGTAAAAAGTGCAGTTATAATTGAGATTAAAGATGGAAAACAAGTTTATAGGACTACAGTGAAGCCATAACAAGTTTTTAATATAAGGGAGGTAGATTTATCTACCTCCCTTCTTGTATAATATAAAGGTTTTATCTTTAAAATGGAGCGTGGATAGATGGTTGATATATTACAGCAAATAATAAATGGAATATCCTTAGGTAGTATATACGCCTTAATTGCTTTAGGCTATACCATGGTATATGGTATATTAAGACTTATTAATTTTGCTCATGGAGACATATTTATGGTAGGAGCATTTATAGGTTATTTTGCTTTAGGTTCTTGGAATTTACCTTTTGCTTTAGGGCTTGTTGTAGCAATGATCGGTGCAAGTGTCATAGGTATGCTTATAGAAAGATTTGCTTATAGACCCTTAAGAATAGCTCCAAGGATCTCATTATTGATAACAGCTATAGGTGTTTCGTTTCTTTTAGAGAATTTGATGGTACTTATAGTAGGTGCGTCACCCCGATCTTTTCCCCAAAGTATTCCTGTAGATATATACAATATAGGTGGTCTTATTTTGACTAATCGTCAAATTATAATTTTATTAATATCTATTCTTCTTATGATACTCCTCCAATTTATTGTTATGAGAACAAAGATAGGGAAAGCAATGAGGGCTGTTTCTCAAGATAAAGAGATGGCGTTGATGCTTGGGATTAATATTGATAGTGTTATATCATTTACTTTTGCTCTTGGATCTGCTTTAGCAGCTGCAGGTGGCGTACTTGTAGGGCTATATTTTAATAAAATAGAACCTTATATGGGAGTTATGCCAGGTTTAAAAGCTTTTGTGGCAGCTGTTTTAGGGGGTATTGGAATAATACCAGGAGCTATGCTTGGTGGGTTTATTTTAGGTATTGCGGAAGTTTTAGTTTCTGCCTTTATATCATCTACTGTTAGAGATGCTGTTGCTTTTATAATTCTTATAATAATTCTTTTAGTTAGACCTTCAGGACTTTTAGGAAAATATATGAGGGAAAAGGTGTGATGAGAAGAAATCTTTTGACCTTATCAACTTTAATATTAATATTATTTCTTTCTGTATTAAGTAAGAATTTGGATCCTTATATATATCAAATTTTAGTATTTTTTGGGATAAATTCTATTCTTGCAGTAAGTTTAAATTTGATAAATGGTTTTACAGGACAATTCTCAATTGGGCATGCAGGGTTTATGGCAGCAGGAGGATATTTTAGTGCAGCCCTAAGTATCTATCAGGGAGAGAAACTATTAAATATGTTAAGTTTTCTTCCAAGAGATTTGGCTCAAGGTGTTATATTTTTAGCTTTTCTTATTATTGGAGGTTTGTTTGCTGCCCTGTTAGGACTAATGATAGGTATTCCTACTTTAAGACTTAAAGGGGATTATCTTGCCATAGCCACTTTAGGTTTTGGTGAAATCATCAGGGTTGCAATTTTAAATTTAGATGTGGTAGGAGGACCAAGAGGTTTTCCTGGTATACCAAAGCTAACCGATATAACTTGGGTTGCTCTTTGGGCTTTTATAGCTGTTGTGGTTATATACAGGGTCATAAATTCTTCTCATGGTAGGGCAATAATATCTATAAGAGAAGATGAAACTGCTTCTGAAAGCATGGGAATAAATACTACTTATTATAAAGTACTTGCCTTTTCTATAGGTGCCTTTTTTGCTGGAATCGCAGGAGGACTTTTTGCCCATTACTTAATGATGTTACATCCTAGTAGTTTTACTTTTATGAGATCTGTGGAAATATTACTCATGATTGTACTTGGAGGACTTGGAAGTATAACGGGATCTATTTTTGGAGCCTTTGTTTTAACTGTTCTTCCAGAGGTATTAAGGGGTTTTGCACACTTAAGATTAATTATTTATTCTTTAACTCTGATAATAATGATGCTTGTAAGACCTTCAGGACTTATGGGTAATAGAGAGATTTCCTTTTACAGATTATATAAATTCTTGAGAAGGAAAGGGATAGGCTAATGGCTATCTTAGAAGTGAAAAATCTATCTTGTGCCTTTGGGGGACTGATGGCAGTTTCAGATCTTTCTTTTGAAGTAGAAAAAAATGAGATTTTAGGAATAATTGGTCCTAATGGGGCTGGAAAAACGACTGTTTTTAATCTAATGACTGGTTTTTATCTACCTATTAAAGGAAGTATTATATTTAATGGAAAAAATTTATTAGGTATGAAACCCTATCAAATAACAAAGCTTGGAATAGCAAGAACATTTCAAAATCCAAGGTTATTTAAAAAACTAACAGTTTTAGAAAATGTGATGATAGCTATGCACAAAGTTTATAATGCATCCTTGTTTGATACATTAATTTCTAATCGTAAGTATATTCAACAAGAAAGTATTCAGAGGGACAAGGCTGAAGAATACTTAGATTTCTTCGGACTTTACAAAAGAAAAGATGAAATTGCAGAAAATCTTCCTTATGGAGAGCAGAGGAAACTTGAAATAGCAAGAGCAATGGCCACCGAGCCTTCCCTTTTACTTTTAGATGAACCTGCAGCTGGTATGAATCTAAATGAGTCTCTTGAGCTTGTAAATTTGATATCTACTATAAGAGAGAGATTCAATCTTACCATCTTACTTATTGAACATCATATGGAAGTAGTTATGAATATATGTGAGAGAATAATTGTATTGGATTTTGGTATGAAAATTGCAGAAGGAAAACCTGAAGAAGTTAAAAATAACCCAAGAGTTATTGAGGCATATTTGGGTAAGGAGGTAAAAGGTGTTATCCATTAAAGATCTGCATGTTTATTATGGTGGTATAAAAGCCTTACAAGGTATAAATCTTGATGTTAAAGAAGGAGAAGTAGTTGCTCTTATTGGAGCCAATGGTGCAGGTAAAACAACTACCCTTCGTTCTATATTTAGATTAACTCCAATAGTAAAAGGTGATATTTATTTTTACGAAATAAACCTTACCAAATTACCATCATATAAGATTGCTTCCCTTGGAATTGCACATGTTCCTGAGGGGAGAAGAGTATTTCCTAACATGACTGTAAAAGAGAATTTAGAAATGGGTGCTTATCTTGTTAAAGATAAAAAGGTAGTAGAAAAAAATTTAGAATTTGTGTATAATCTTTTTCCTCGTCTTAGAGAAAGACAAAAACAATTAGCTGGAACATTAAGTGGTGGAGAGCAACAAATGCTTGCCATAGGTAGAGCTTTAATGTCTAATGCGAGACTTCTTTTACTTGATGAGCCTTCTATGGGACTTGCTCCCTTACTTGTTCAAGAGATTTTTTCTGTATTAAAAAAGATAAATGAAGAAAAAATAACTCTCCTTCTTGTAGAACAAAATGCCAATATGGCTTTTTCCATTGCCCATAGGGTATATGTTATGGAAACAGGAAAAATTGTCCTTTCAGGTCCGACAGAGGAGATTGCTAATAATGAGGCCGTTAAGAAGGCCTACTTAGGAGGTTGATTTATTATGCTTGTTAGAATGCGAATGACCAAAAATCCTATAAGTGTATCTCCTGATACGTCTATTTTGGAAGCATGGAAGATAATGCAAGAATCCCAAGTAAGAAGATTGCTTGTTATGGAAAAAGGAAAGCTTGTAGGTATTGTAACGGAAAGAGATTTAAGGTCTGTATCACCATCTCAAGCTACATCTTTAAGTATTTTTGAAATCAATTATCTTTTAGAAAAATTAAAAGTAAAAGATGCAATGACTTCCAATCCTATAACAGTAGATGCAGATGCTCCTATTGAGGAGGCTGCTTTAATCATGAGAGATAATAAGATAAGTGCTTTACCTGTTATAGAAAATGGAGAAGTTATTGGAATAATAACAGAAAGTGATATTTTTAAGGCTTTTATAGAGATGCTTGGAGATGGTAAAAAAGGTTTGAGATATACATTAAGAATAAAAAATACTCCTGGAGAAATAGCAAAAATTGTAAATCTTATTGCTGAAAAGGGAATAAATATTATGAGTATGGCTACCTTTCCAAGTGATTCTGAGGATTATGGTTTTTTAGTGCTCAGACTAGAGACAGAAGATCTTGCTTTGGTGAATGAGATATTTAGAAAGAATAATATTCCTGTTGAACATATAAGAAAAATTTAAAAAAAATATTAACATCTTTTGTAAATCTTGTGAAACATTCCTTGCTATAGTATAATTACGTGGATAAATTTCAAGGTAGAAAAGGAGGTAGCTATGAAAGTACTTGTTTTAAACTGTGGAAGTTCATCAGTGAAGTATCAGATTTTTGATATGAAGGATGAGAGTGTATTAGCAAAGGGGCTTGCTGAAAGGATAGGCCTTGATGGTTCAAGGATTGTATATCAAAGAGGCTTAGAATCTAAAAAAATTTATGAGGTACCTTTACCCACTCATAAGAAAGCAATAGAAGAGATATTTAAGTTGTTGGTAGATAAAAACGATGGAATATTGAGTTCTCTTAATGATATTGATGCTGTAGGACATAGGGTTGTACATGGTGGAGAAAGCTTTTTTGAGGCTACCTTAGTGACCCCAGAAACTTATAAGAAATTAAAGGAATGTGAAAATTTGGCTCCTCTTCATAATCCCTATAATATACAAGGTGTTGAAGCCTGTATGTCTTTAATACCAGAAGCCCCACAAGTTTTAGTATTTGATACTGCCTTTCATCAAACCATGCCAAAAGAAGCATACATTTATGCCCTTCCTTATGAATGGTATGAGAAATACAAGATTAGAAGATATGGTTTTCATGGTACTTCCCATTATTATGTCTCAAGAAGAGTTGCTCAATTAACTGGAAAACCATTGGAAGAATTAAAAATTATTTCTTGCCATCTTGGAAATGGAGCAAGTATTACAGCCATTAAAAATGGTAAATCAATAGATACTAGTATGGGATATACACCGTTAGAAGGACTGGTTATGGGGACAAGATGTGGTGATATTGATCCTGCGATCCCACTTATTATGATGGAAAAGGAAAATTTATCTCCAAAAGAAATGGATAACATTCTTAATAAGAAAAGTGGTATTTTAGGTATTTCCGGAGTAAGTAGTGATTTTAGAGATGTAGGAGAAGCTGCTGAAAAAGGTAATGAAAGAGCCTTGTTGGCTTTAAAGGTTTTTGCTTATAGAATTAAAAAATATATTGGTGCCTATTACGCTATATTAGGTGGACTCGATGTTTTGATATTCACTGCTGGTGTTGGTGAAAGAGGACCATTAGAGAGAAGTTTAATATGTGAGGGTTTAGAACATCTTGGTGTAAAGATTGATCCAGAGAAAAATAAAGTAAAAGGTGAAGAATTAAAGATAAGTACTCCCGATTCAAAGGTTGAGGTATGGGTAATACCAACTAATGAAGAGTTAATGATTGCAGGAGAAACAGTTAAAATTGTAGGGAATAAATAAAAAGAAGGTGATATTGTGGAAATTTATCTTGCTGATTTACATTCTGAGGTAGGAAAGGAGTTTATTTACGAGGAAGATTTTATTCCTCATTACGAAGATTTGCTTTTTTTAGAACCTGTTCATATAAGATTAAAGCTTATAAATTTAGGTAAAGAAGTATTAGTAAAAGGTAATATTAAGACAAAATTAAGTCTTGTATGCAGTAGATGTTTGAAAGATTTTCCTTATAATTTGGAAGCTAAGATTCAGGAAATATATTTATGGGATATTCCTATACAAAGAAACATAAGCCCTGGAGATATTATTGAGTTAAAAGATGAAGATTTTAAATTTGTACTTGAAAAAGAGAGTCTCTTTCTAGATCCTCTTCTTGAGGATAGTATAAGATTAAATATACCTGTAAAACCACTCTGCCGTCCCGATTGTAAAGGATTATGTCCTGTATGTGGGAAGGACCTTAATTTAGGTGAGTGTGAATGTTCAAAAGAAAGTAAGTTTGATCCAAGATGGGAGCCACTTAAAAAGTTTTTAGATAAAAAGGGAGGGAAATAGCAATGGGTCTTCCTAAGAAAAAACTATCTACTACAAGAAGAGATCGTAGATGGGTGAGGTATAAACTAAGTGGTGTTGCGTTAGTAGAATGTTCTCACTGTCATAAAATGATAAGACCTCATAGAATATGTCCATTTTGCGGTTATTATGAGGGTAGGGAAGTATTAAAGGTAAAGGAAGAGAAAGAAGAATAATATAAGGAGATTTAAAATGGGTGTAGGGATAATAGGGATTGGGACGGTAGTTCCCCCAAAAGTTTTAACGAATTATGATTTGGAGAAGATGGTAGATACTTCTGATGAATGGATTACTACACGTACAGGAATAAAAGAGAGACATATAGCTGATAGTAATGTAAATCCATCAGATCTTGGAGCAGAAGCTGCACTAAAAGCCTTGAAAATGGCTAAAGTAGAACCTGAGGAAATAGATCTTATTATTGTTACATCTGCTTCTTTAGAAATGATTTTTCCGTCTATGGCTGCAGTTATACAAAATAAAATTGGGGCAAAAAATGCAGGTGGTTTTGATTTACTTAGTGCTTGTACTGGTTTTGTATCTTCTTTAATTACAGGCGCCCAATTTATTAGATCAGGAGATGTTAAAACAGTTTTAGTTATAGGAACAGAAGTTCTTTCAAGATTTGTTGATTGGGAAGATAGAAATACTTGCGTTCTTTTTGGAGATGGTGCAGGAGCTGTTGTATTAAGAGAAGTAGGTGATGGTTATGGTTTACTCTCTTGGGATCTTAAATTAGATGGATCGGGAGCTGATTTGTTAGCAATTCCTGGAGGATGTGCAAAGAATCCATGTTCTGAAGAGGTATTAAAGAATAAGCTTCATTATATTAAAATGAATGGAAGAGAAGTTTTTAAATTTTCAGTAAAAGTTTTAGGTGAAACAACAGAAGAATCTCTAAAAAAGGCAGGACTAACCCCTGCTGATTTAGATTGGCTTATTCCACACCAAGCAAATATCAGGATTATTGAAACAGGAGCAGAGAGATTGGGTATTCCTATTGACAAAGTCGCTATTAACATACATAAATATGGTAATACTTCTACAGCTTCCATACCACTTGCTCTTGAAGAGCTTGTTTTAGAAGGTAAGATAAAAGACGGAGATATTTTGGCTTTAGTTGGTTTTGGAGCTGGACTTTCTTGGGGCTCTGCTGTATTAAGATGGAAGAATATTGAAAGTTAAAATGAAGTGTGAGGGGTTTAACCTATGAAGATATGTTTTGTCTTTCCAGGACAGGGATCTCAGTATGTGGGTATGTTTAGCCCATTTTTAGAGAAGTCTGAATATGAGTATTACTTTCAAGTTATGGAAGAGATTTTAGGTAAGGATTTTATTGATAAGGTTCAAAATGGTCCAGAAGAGGTTTTAAAGGATACGAGAATATCTCAACCAGCTATTTTTTCTGTAAGTGCTATGTTATCAGATTTTTTGAAAAAAGAAGGTTTTTGGGCAGAATATGGAATAGGGCATAGCTTGGGAGAATATTCTGCTTTTTATTATGCAGAGGTTTATAATTTTGAGGATGGTCTGAATCTAATTAAAAAGAGATCTGAAGTAATGAGTGAAGTGGCAGAAAAGGTTAAAGGTGGAATGTGGGCTATTCTTGGTGGAGATTTGGAGGAGATAGAAAATAGCGTAAAAGAATCTCAAAAAGAGGGTTTGAATATCTTTATTGCTAACTATAATTCTCCTGGACAAATTGTTCTTTCTGGAGAAAAAGAAGCTTTTGATTTATGGTATCAAAAGATGAAAGATAAGATAAAAAGGGTCGTACCTTTATCTGTTAGTGGTCCTTTTCATTCTCCTTTAATGAAAGAAGCTGAAGAGATTTTTAAGGATTATTTAAGTAATTTTAATTTTAAAAAACCCAAATATAATGTGCTTAGTAGTACTACATGTGATTTTGTAGAAAATAATGTTAAGGATATACTTATAAAACAATTTACAGGGTCAGTAAGATGGGTTGAAGCAATAAATAATATATATAACTTAGGAATAGATTGTTTTGTAGAGGTTGGTCCGGGAAAGGTGCTTCAAGGATTGATAAAAAAAATAATTCCAGAGGTCAAAGTTATAGGAATAGAAAAATCAGAAGATTTAGAAACTTTAAGGGGGGAACTGGGATGTTAAAGGATAAAGTTGCAGTTGTAACTGGTGGGGGTAGAGGGATTGGTAGAGCTATAGTTCTTGCTCTTGGAAGAGAGGGAATTAAAGTCCTCATCAATTATAGAGGTAAAAAAGAATCAGCATTGGAAACCTTAGAGGAATTGAAAAAGTTAGGTGGGGAGGGAGAAATTTATCAGGCTGACGTAAGTGTAGAGGAAGAAGTTGAAAAGATGTTCAATTTTGTTATTGAAAAATGGGGAAAATTGGATATATTAGTCAATAATGCAGGAATTACTAAAGATAATCTTCTAATAAGAATGAAAAGTGAAGAATGGGATCAAGTAATAAATACGAATTTAAGAGGTGTATTTCTTTGTACAAAATCTGCATTAAAGATTATGTTGAAACAAAGAAGTGGTAGAATTATTAATATTTCATCAGTGGTAGGACTGAAGGGTAATATTGGACAAGCTAATTATGCCTCAGCTAAGGCTGGTATTATAGGCTTTACAAAGGCTGTAGCAAGAGAGGTAGCATCAAGGGGTATTACAGTAAATGCAATTGCTCCTGGCTTTATAAAAACTGAAATGACAGATGTTCTTTCTGAAGAAATGAAAAAGAAAGTTTTAGATGAAATTCCCTTAGGCAGATTTGGAGATCCTGAAGATGTGGCAAATGCTGTAAAATTTTTGGTTTCAGACGAGGCTTCCTATATTACAGGAATAGTTCTTAATGTAGACGGAGGATTAGCAATCTAAAAAGATGATATATAATTTCTCAAGAGGAAGGAGGTGAACTGTAAAATGGATGAGGCTACCATCTTTGAAAAAGTCAAAAAAATAATTGTAGATCAACTTAGAGTAGATGAGAATCTTGTTACTATGGATTCAAATATTCAAGAGGACTTAGGTGCGGATTCTTTGGATGCTGTAGAACTAATCATGGCATTAGAAGAAGAGTTTGGTATTGATGTTCAAGATGAGGAGGCAGAAAAATTTAAAACTGTAGGAGATGTGGTAAGGTATATTGAGAAAAGATTATAAGTATGGTAGAAAGGGTACTGGAAAAATCCAGTACCCTCATTTTTATTAAGGGGGTTTTGTGGATGAGACGAAGGGTTGTAGTAACTGGAATAGGTGTAATCTCACCTCTTGGGGTTGGTAAAGATAAGTTTTGGGAAGGAATTATAAATGGGAAATCTGGAATATCCTACATAACTAAATTTCCTGTAGATGATTTTCCAACAAAAATTGCAGGAGAAGTTAAAGATTTTAACCCAGAAGATTTTATAGATAGAAAGGAAGCTAGAAGATTAGATAGATTTTCTCAATTTGCTGTTGCTGCTACAAAACTTGCTATAGAGGATGCTAATTGGAATCCTACAGAAGAAGAAAAAGAAAATACTGCTGTGATTGTTACATCTGGAATAGGTGGTTTTGAAACTTTAGAAAATCAATTTAGAGTTTTATTTGAAAAGGGTGTAAATAGGGTAAGTCCTTTTTTAATACCTATGGTAATTATAAATATAGCTTCAGGTAACGTTTCTATTTTTTTTGGTTTCAGAGGTCCTAATTATTCTCCTGTTTCAGCTTGTGCATCTTCAGCCCATGCAATTGGTATAGGATACCGCTTAGTATCCTTTGGTGAGGCAGATTTTGCTATTGTTGGGGGATCAGAAGCCTCGATAACTCCTATGGGAATAGCTGGTTTTTGTGCTTTACAAGCTCTTTCTACTCAGAATGATCCTCCTGAGAAAGCAAGTAGACCTTTTGACGCTAAAAGGGATGGTTTTGTGATGGGAGAAGGTGCAGGAATATTAATACTTGAAGAAATGGAGCATGCTTTAAAAAGAGGAGCAAGAATTTATGCAGAAATAGTGGGTTTTGGGGCATCCGATGACGCGTATCATATAACAGCACCAGATCCAGAAGGATATGGGGCTGTTCTTTCTATGAAACGTGCAATAAAAGATGCTCAAATAGATCCAAGGGAAATAAATTATATAAATGCTCATGGTACTTCAACTAAATTGAATGATAAAATAGAAACATTAGCGATTAAAAAAGTCTTTGGGGATTATGCTTACAATATTCCAGTAAGTTCTACAAAATCTATGATTGGACATTTACTTGGTGCTGCTGGTGCTGTAGAATCTGTGGCTACAGTGTTGTCTATATACAACGGTATATTACATCCCACTATAAATTATGAGGAAAAAGATCCAGAATGTGATTTGGATTATGTACCTAACATAAGTAGAAAATGGAAAGTAAAATATGCCTTAAAGAATTCTTTCGGTTTTGGCGGACAAAATGCATCATTAATTTTTAAAAAATTTGAAGAATGAAAAAAGTTAAAATAGATATAGATAAAATCAGTCAAGAGATAGGTAAAAATATTGGAGTTTCATTCGATAATAAAAAGCTACTTATAGAAGCTCTTATTCATCCATCTTTTAAGCATGAAAATCCCGAATTTAAAATAGATAATCAAAGATTAGAATTTTTGGGTGATGCAGTATTAAATATGGTTATCACTGATCTTCTTTTTGATTATTATAAGCATGCAACAGAGGGTGTATTAACTCAGATGAGAATCTTTCTTGTAAAAGAAGAGATGTTATATAAAAAAGCAAAAGCTTTAGAATTAGATAGATTAATATTTTTAGGTACAGGAGAAGAAAAACAGGGAGGAAGAAATAAGCCATCAGTATTGTGTGATCTTTTTGAGGCCTTCATTGGAGCAATATATTTGGATAAAGGATATGATTTTGTAAAAGATTTTATTTGGAGAATTTTTGAGGAAGATATAAAAAATATAAATTTAGAAGTAGATTGGAAAAACCTATTAAGATCAATACTTCTTAAAGAAGGAAAAGAGCCTCAATATAGAGTAGTAAAAGAGGAAGGTCCAGAACATAATAAAACTTTTTATGTAGAACTTTGGGTAGATAGAGAAAAGTGGTCTGAAGGTATAGGTAAGAGTAAAAGGGAAGCAGAAATTATGGCTGCAAAAGAGGGGTTGAAGAAAATTAGAAATGATATATCTTAAAAGATTAGAACTTCACAATTTTAAATCTTTTATAGGATCAACCAAAATACCATTTTCTCAAAATTTTACTGTTATTACTGGCCCTAATGGTAGTGGTAAGAGTAATATTTTAGATGCTATAAGGTGGGTCTTAGGAGAGCAGAGAGTTAAAACCTTGAGGGCAGAAAAAGTAGACGAGGTAATTTTTGGGGGAAATAAATTTCATCCTCCCTCAAATTTTGCAGAGGTTGATTTGTGTTTGCAGTTAGATGATGAGGAAATAGAAATTTCAAGAAAAATATATAGGGAGGAAGAAAGCAATTACTATATTAATAATAAACTGGTCAGACTAAAAGATATTCAGATGTTTTTTTTAAATCTTGGTCTTGGTAGATATAGCTTTGCTTTTTTGAATCAGGGGGAGATAGATAATTTAGTAGTAAAAGAAAATGAAAGGTTAAGAGAAATCATTGAAAGTATAGCTGGAATATCCGGTTATCATGAGAAGGTAAAGGATATTTTGTTAAAGTTGGAAGTAGTTGAAAATGAATGGAATAAACTTGAAGAGAAAAGAAAAGAGATGGAAGCCAATTTAGATATTTTAAAAGAAGAAGCTAGGGTGGCCCAAAAATATGAAGAGATAAATAAAAAAATTGCTGACGTTCGGGAGTCTCTTAAATATTGTTTACGGCAAAAAGCCTTAAAAAATCTTGAAAAATATAAGAAGGAATTTGAGAATATAGATTTAAGGTTAAAAGAGCTTGAGAATGTTATAGATTCTATCATATTGAATAAGGAAGAGCTTCAAAGAGAAAAAGAAAATATAGATAAGATTTTGAAAGATAAAAAAGCATATTTGGAGAGTTTAGATAATGAACTTCAAAAATTGAGTATCGAAAAAAGTAGAAATGAAGAAAAGAGAAATCTTCTAACTGAAAGGTTGAAAAGTATAAGGGAAGAAAGGACTGATTTAGAAAAAGAGCTTTATCTTGTAGGAACACAAAGGAATGATATTGAGAAAAAATTAGAAAGTATTAATAGTGAAAATTATGATGAAATTTTTGATATTTTGAAAGATAGAGAAATTGCTTTACAAGAGAAAATTATAGAAAAAAGTAGGTTGGAACAAAAAATTAAGGAATTTTCTGAATTTTCTTTTTCCCATGAAGATGTAGAGATTATAGATAATAAAATTGAGAAAATTGATATAGTTATTAGAAATTGGGAAAAAAGATTATTTAATCTTAAAAATTATAGAGAGAGCTTGGAAAAAGATTATATTGAAAAAAATAAGATATTTAGAAAAAAAGAAGAAACTTTTGAGAAAAATATTGTGGAGATAAACAAATTAAAAAATCTTATAGGTGAATTAAAGGAAAGTTTAGTAGAAAATTATCCCCGTGGTGTAAGAGAAATTATCCATTACAAAAGAGAGAAAATACATGACATTTTTAAGAACATTATAGAGATACCCTTTGAGTATTTAGAGGCTTTATATAATCTTTTAGGAAATACTATATATGACATAATTGTGAATGATGAAAAAACAGCAAAAGAATTAATTAACTTTTTAAAAGAAAAAAGAGTTGGATGGGCTACTTTTAGACCATTAACCTTAAATAGATATGAAAAAATTAAAGATCTTCCTGAAAAGCTGAAAAATGTGGCGGTTAGAGCAATTGATATTGTGAAATATGATTGTCAATATGATAATTTAGTTAAAAATATTTTAGGTAATGTTATTATTTTTAATAATTTTGATTCTGCTGTTGAGAATAAAGACATTCTTAATGATGGATGGAGAATTGTTACCCTTCAAGGGGAAGTATTCTTACCATCAGGAACCATAAGTGGTGGAATAAGATTCAATATTGAGGCTACACTTTTATCAGAAAAGTCTATTGTAGAAAATGAGGAAAAGATAAGAGATCTTATTGAAAGCAACCAATTTTTAAAAAGGGATTTAGAGATATTGAGAAATGAAATTGATAAAATGAAAGATATAAGAGTAAAATTAGAGCCAATAATTATTAAACTTGAAAATCTAATTAAGAAGAAAAGAGAAGAAAAACAAAATCTATTGGAAAGAAGAAGAAAGTTAGAAATATACGAAAGAGAAGGACTTTTTTTAGAGGATAGATTAAAAGCTATCATAGATGAAATCAATAGTTTACAAAGGGATATAAAAATATGGAGAGATAAGTATGAAAATTGTAAGATCCAAAAAATAGCTTTAGAAAAAGAGCTTAATCTTTTACAGGAAAGATATAGTTATCTTGAAAAAAGGATGAAAAACATAGACCAAGAAATAATGAAAATTGACGATGATTTATCCAATTTAAGTAAAAACATTAAATATTTAGAAAATAGAATAAAGGAGCTATTAGAAGAAAAGAGAAGATTACTTGAAGAAAATAATGAGTTTTTTGAAAAACAGAGTCTTCTTACGACTCGTATTAAAGAATTAGAGAAGAAATGGCAAGAAAACAGAGAAGAAGAGATTGTTCTTTTGGAAAAAAAGAAAGATTTATTAAATCGTATAAGAGAGTTAGAAGTAGACATAGAGAATAATTACCAGGAGGATTGGGAATTAAAAATAGATCTTCCCGAGGAAAAACTAAGGATTTTGGAGAAAGATCTTGTTAAAGAGTTGGAAAAGTTAGGCCCTGTAAACTTTTTGGCAAAAACAAAATTGGAGGAAGGAGAGAAAAAATATAAAGAACTTATTATACAGATAGATGATGTGTATGGATCTATTAATTCTTTGAGAAAGATAATTAGGGAAACGAGGGAAGAGGCCGAAAAAAGATTTGTGGGTTGTTTCTTACAATTTAAGGATTTAGTAAATAAAAATTGGCAACTTTTTTTTCCTAATTCAAATCTTGAAATTTTCTTAGATAATGAAAGTGATCCATTGACCTCTGATATAAAACTTAGAATTTCATCTCAGAAGAAAAGTTGGAGAAATATTATTATGCTTTCTGGAGGAGAAAAAAGTTTGGTGGGTATATCTATTTTGCTTTCTGCGGTAGAACTTGCTCATATTAATTTTTGCTTTTGGGATGAAATTGATTCTGCTCTGGATAATCAAAATGCCATGATTTTAGGTAGGAAAATAAAGGAATTAAGTAAAGAGAATCAATTTATTCTTATATCTCATAATCCTGTTTTGATGCAATATGCTGATATAATATATGGTGTGACTTTAAATGATAAGGGTTCTTCGCAAGTATTTTTTTGGAAATTAGAAGAGGAGGTTGCAAATTGAGCTTTTGGAATAGGCTACCTAAATTACAAAAATTTGCAGAGAAATTACAGAACATTTTTAGCTTTTCTAAGATTGATGATGATCTTTTGGATGAATTGGAAATGGAACTTATTCAAAGTGATTTAGGTTTAGAATTAACAAATCAGTTAATTAATGAAATTAAAAAGCAAAAAATCACATCCACTTCTGAACTTATAGAATTTATGTTTAATTTCTTTTTGAGTATTTTTAGTGGGATAAATTCTCAGCTTAATATTATTCCAGAAAAGATAAATGTTTTTATATATTTAGGTGTAAATGGTACAGGAAAAACAAGTGCAGTTGGTAAGATGGCCTATTACCTAAAAAATATGGGCTATTCTCCAATAATAGCTGCAGGAGATACTTTTAGGGCAGCAGCTATTGATCAAATTAAGCTTTGGGGAGAGAGGGTAGGAGTAGATGTTATAGCTCAAAAAGAAGGAGCTGACCCAGCATCGGTTGTTTATAATGCTATAGAAGCTGCTAAAGCAAGAAATAAAAATGTTTTATTGGTAGATACTGCTGGAAGAATGCACACAAAGAGTAATCTCTTAGAAGAGTTGAAGAAGATCGAAAGAGTTGTTGAAAAAACTTTAGGATATAAACCTTCTGAAAATCTTATTGTAGTAGACGCTACCTTAGGTCAAAATGTTATAAAACAGGTAGAGACTTTTAGAAATGCTGTTGATCTTACCGGAGTAATATTAACTAAATTAGATGGTACTGCAAAAGGAGGTGTAATTTTTAATATTGTAAAGACCTTTAGAATACCTGTAAAGTTTGTAAGTATAGGTGAGGATAAAGATGATTTTGAACCCTTTGATCCTAAAGAATTTGTAGAATCTTTCTTACCGAGGGTAGAAGTATGATAAGAAAAGCAAAAATACAAGACGTACCTGAAATTCATAAACTAATTAATGAATATGCTGAAAAAGGTCTTCTTCTTCCGAGATCTTTAAGTGATCTTTATGAAAATATTAGGGATTTTTACATATTAGAGATAGAAAAAAAAATTATAGGTACTTGTGCTTTACATATTATTTGGGAAGACCTTGGAGAAGTGAGGTCAGTTATTGTTAAAAAAGAATACGAAGGAAGGGGTTATGGAAGAAAACTTGTATTTACTTGTCTAAATGAAGCAAAATTTCTTGGTTTAAAGAGAGTACTTGCCCTTACATATATTCCAGAGTATTTTAAAAAGTTGGGTTTTGTAGAGGTTGATAAAAGAACATTACCCTTTAAGGTTTGGAGTGATTGTGTTAGATGTCCGAAATTTCCAGACTGTGGTGAATTTGCCTTAATATATTATTTATGAAATACTGGATTATACTTATTCTTTTTTTAATAGATAGAATAACTAAAGAAATGGCCAATAGGCATTTTTTTGATGGAGTAAAATTGGATTTTGTAATTAGCTTTAATCTTGTGCATAATTATGGTGCTGCTTTAGGAATATATATTCCGAGATTCTTTCTTATATTTTTTAGTTTTTTAGCCCTTATAGTGCTCTTGATACTATATAAGAAATTTAGTTTTTTGGGTATAGCATTTATATTAGGAGGACTTTTAGGAAATTTGTATGATAGAGTTTTTTATGGTTATGTGATAGACTTTATTCATATGAAAAATTTTTTTGTTTTCAATTTGGCTGATGTTTTTATTACTTTGGGAGGATTTTTTCTATTTCTAAAACTAATAAAATAAAAGAAGGAGGTAGAGAGATAAAATGTACCCTAAATTGTTTACAATCCCCCAATTCCAATTTTTTAAGTATAAAATTGGACCTATTGTAATTTATTCATGGGGCACTTTAGTAGCTTTAGGCTTCCTTATAGGAATTCTATTAGCAATGAGATGGGCAAAAAGAGAGGATATTGATCCAGACCATGTATTGAATGTATCAGTATGGAGTATTATTTCAGGAATCTTAGGAGCGAGAATTGTTTATGTAATAAAATATTGGAATGCATATAAAGGTAATCTCATTTCAATATTGCAACTTTGGGATGGTGGATTAATATTCTTTGGTGGATTTTTTGCAGCAACAATTGTGGTATTGATTTATCTTTGGAGACACAAAATCTCTTATTGGAAGTTTTTAGATGTTATTACTCCAAGTATTGCTATAGGTAGTGCAATTGGAAGAATTGGCTGTTTTTTAAATGGTTGTTGTTATGGATATGAAACCCCATTACTTTGGGGAGTAAAATTCCCAAATATATATGGATATAGACATGCTACCGAACTTTATTATACAATTGCTTTCCTAATTGTTTTTGTATATTTACTAAGAGTTAAGAATAGAAAGACTTTTGATGGGGAGGTAGCTACTAATTTCTTTGTATATTATTCATTAGCTTTCTTCATTGTAGAAATATTTAGAGACAATCCAAGAAACTTTTTATACTTAACAGGATCCCAGACAGTATCTTTATTGCTTATTGCTTTTGGTATTTATGCTTATAGTAGGAGAAAGGCAGGATTACCACTTTTACCTCAAAGTTGCCCATTATATAGAAAAATTTCAGCTGAACCCAAAGTAAAAAAGAATAAGAGGTAATTAAATACTTCTTAAGGCAGATTTTATGAAGCTGTCAATAAGGTCTGGAAATTCTATTCCAAAAGCTTTGGCAGATTCGGGATATAAGCTTGTTTCTGTCATACCTGGAATAGTATTTACTTCTAAAACGTATATATTTTGTGTATCTTCTTCTACAATCATGTCAACTCTTGAAAGATGTCTACAACCAAGAGCTTGGTGAGCTAAAACACCAAGCTCTTGGGCTTTTTTGTAAGTTTCTTCAGAAAGTCTTGCGGGAATTATATGTTCACTTAATCCTGGGGTATATTTAGTTTGATAATCGTAAAAACCTGTTTTGGGAATAATTTCTATTAAAGGAAGGCAAATTGTATTATCTATGTCATAAATACTTGCTGTTATTTCTTTTCCTCTTATAAACTCTTCTATTAGAATATATTGATCAAATCTAAAGGCATATTCAAGGGCTTTTATTAATTCATCTTTATCATTTGCTATAGATAATCCTATTGTGGAACCTTGGTTTGAGGGCTTAACTATCCAGGGTTTCTTTAGTTTCTTTATGTTTTCAAGAATTTTTTCTAAATCTTTTGTTTCCATATCTTTTTTTGAAATTTCAATCCATTTAGGAGTAGGTATTTTATGATATAGAAATATTTTTTTAGCCATAACTTTATTTAAAGCTAATGCACTGGCAAGGACACCAGAGCCTACATAAGGTATACCAAGAAGCTCTAAGAGTCCCTGAATAGTTCCGTCTTCACCATATAAACCATGAGCAGAAATTATAGCCACATCAATTTTTTCCCTTTTTATATTTTCAACAATATTTTCATCAATAGGTATTTCACAATATTCATAACCCTTAATCTTCAAGGCAGAAATAATATTTTGGGCAGTTTTCATGGCAATTTCTTTTTCTGTAGATTTAACACCTATTAAAACTCCTATCTTCATTTTTCCACCTCTTAAAAGTATTATATATTTATAGATTTTACCCTTAAGAAGCTTTTTTTAAAAGAGATTCTCGTGATATTATTAATTATTATGAGAAATTTAGAAGATATTATTCAAGATTTAAAGAGAGAGGAAGATAAAGAAAAGGTAAGAGAAATTTATAAGGTGTTCCAAAGAGTGGGGCAAAAAGGAGGTATAAATCCAACAGGTTTTTTGTCTCTTACAGAACAATATTTATTTCAAAAAATCAGTTTTCTTTTTCAAAATACGTTATATACAAGGCTTGAAGGTGGTATAAGTGGAGCTGAAAGGAAAAGAGGTTTTATCTCTGATAAAATAGAATTGATAGAATATTTGGATTTAAATAAATATTTTGCAGGAATAAATCTGATTTCTTATGAAAAAATAAATTCTAATTTTATATTGGAATTTTTAAAAGAAAAGGGCATTTCATTAGATAAAATTGGGGATATATGGCTAACCCATGATGGTTGGAAAATTATCTTCGCTAATGAAATTAGAGATGATATAGAAGAAGTTTTTAATGACACTAATTTTGAATTTAAAATATTAAGCTTTTATGAATTACAAAGTTATACAAAGCCATCTAAAATATTACGTACTACAGAAGCATCTAAGCGGGTGGATGCTATAGGGAGCTTTGCACTTGGAATATCAAGAAGTAAAATGCAAACTTATATTAAAGGTGGTGGGGTAGAGGTCAATGGAAGGAAGATTCAGGATTCTTTTTATGAATTAAATATAGGAGATATAGTAACTGTTCATAATCTTGGTAGTTTTAGAGTTCTTGATATAAAGGTAACGTCAAGGGGTAAATTTCACATTGAAATTGAGAGAATGATTAAAAAGTGAAAATAAGAATATAGTAGGAAAATTATGTCAACCAATTTTCCTACCTTAATATTAAATTTTGACCATGTTTATACAAATCAGAATCAGCTTCTTTCTATAGGAAAGTTAATTTCTTTTAATAATATTTCCCAGGTCAAATATCTGTGTTCCTATGAGAAATTAGAAGAATATAAAAAATTAATTCCTTTTGATTATAAAGGAATTAAATTTTTAGGAAAAAGTGATTTTCACTATTTAACCTATCTTTTTATAAGGAATATAAAATTACCTTTTGAGTTAGTAGTTATTGATCATCATTTGGATTTTATGGAAACCTTTGAGGGATATATAAGTTGTGGATCCTGGATAAGAGACGCAGTAAGATTACCCTTTATTGAAAAAGTGGTAGTGGTGACTGATAATGAAAACATTTCTTTTAAAGATAATTTATTCAGAAAATTGAAAATAATTAAAAATGATTTTGATATCTTAAAAAATACATAAATTTTCCTGTCTATATAAGTATTGACAAAGATATACTTGATAAAAAATATATCTTTACAAATTGGGAACAAGGAATGATAGATTTAGATTCATTTTTTGATATTTTGAATATCCTTTCTCAATACAAGGTATTAGGTGTTGATGTCTGTGGTGAACCTGATTTTAATCTAATAGAAATAAAAAGAAGCGAAAAAATTAATCTAATGATACATGATATTTTTAAAATGTATATTCAAGAAAAAGTTACAGCATAATTGTTTTAGACCTAACAAATAATGTGGCTAAGAAAAGATTTATTAGAGGAAATGATATTTTTGAAGAAAATTACTGAAGCCATAAGAAATAATAATAAGGATAAAGACTCACATAAAAATTATTTATAAAATTTTTAAATCTTATAATCTTCCTAAGTGCTTTGGAAAAGATATTGATTAATGCAGCTTTTATTAAAACAAAAATAGTTATTAATAGATATAAATTATAAAAGGGGAACTTTTATATATTTTACGAAAACCACCTTAGAGTGGATCCTGAGAAGATGATAAGTTACGTATTCAAAGTATGAATATTCTTTAGTGAATTTAGGACTTGCCTTGCATTATATATACAAAATAGACGTATGGCTTCGAGAGAATACTATGATGAAAGAGAAGATATGATTTTAAGTTTAAAAATATCAGAAGAAGCAATAAATCATGATTAAGCCATACAAAAGATCCTGAAATAATTATATACAATGCTTGCTATTACTTTTCTTTGGTCTCAAAAGCGGTATTAAAGACAAAACCCTTCTGAAAGAGTTACTTGGAATGTAAGAAAAATATAGAGAAGAATACTCACATAGGATTATTCCTTTAATAATCAAAGTTATAGTGTTAACTATTATTTTTTCTCTTTTTTAAAAGACATCTTTTTTCCTTATTGAGACTATTACTGTTTTAAACATTGCAAAATTAAGAATAAAGAATCTGAAGAAAATTTCAATTTATATGGAATAGAGAAAGGTAGTTACAAATCTGAGGAATACAAATTTGAAGATAATAAGTATATATGGGGTTAAGGCAGAGAAAGCCTATGAGGGTGAAGTAAAGATAGTGAAAGAGATTATAGAGGGAAGTATAGAGCTAAAAGGAAAATATTTTATAGGAGAAAAACTATATGATTTTATAGGATTAACAAAGGAGATATAGAAAATAGGAATTAAGCCAGTTATAGAAGTTAAAAAGACATTCAGGTTTCTTTTAATTTGGCTTTTTGACGCAGCTTATTACAAGTTTTTTTATTTATATAGGAATTTTAAAAACATTTGCAAAAATATATTGATAAAAGTAATAGAAAATTAAAATGTGTTCTTGCTGAAGAACTTGGACACTACTTTACTGGTTCAACATACAATAACAAGAAGCAAGAAAATTATAGAGAAAAGATTGAGATTTCAAGAAAAGAATATAGAGCAAAAAAATGGCAAGTATTTTATCTTATCCCTGAAGAAAAATTTTTAGAGGCAGTAAGAAGGGGAATAACAGAAATTTGGGAACTTGCAGAATATTTTAATGTGGAAGAAGAAGTGATAAAATTTTATATAAAACTTACAAGGGTGAGAGAATTATTAAAGGGGGGATATTAAATGAATAATGGAATAGATGAAAAAGAATTAATTAAAGATATTTTAAAAGAGCTTACAGAAATCAGGAAGGAAATAAGTAGAATAGCAAATCATTTAGAGGTTATAGCCGAGAAAAACTCTATAGAAGCAATGGCAAAATGGGGGCAAATTATAAAAGTTAAAAAGGAAAAATGAAAGACATATATGGGGGAGTGAAGTAAAATGAAAATACTAAAAAGAATTTCCATATTATTAATTTTCCTTTTTCTTATAAACCTTTTTTTAGCAATTTCTCAAGAATTACCAAAATTAATCCCAGCAAAAATTACAAGAGTTATTGATGGAGATACTATAGAAGTAATTTTAGATGGTAAAACTGAAAAAGTAAGATTTATTGGGGTTGATTGTCCAGAAAGCACTACCCGTATTGAGGCTCTTGGGATAGAGGCAACTCAATTTACCACAACATTACTCTTAGGCAAACAAATATTGATAGAATTTGATGTACAAAAATATGATTCTTATGGAAGACTTCTTGCATATGTATGGCTATCTCAACCTAAGGGAATATCAGAACAGGAAATAAGGAATAAAATGTTTAATGCAATATTACTCTTAGAAGGATACGCACAAGTAATGACAGTTCCTCCAAATGTAAAATATGTAGACTACTTTTTAAAATTCCAAAAAGAAGCAAGAGAAAGTAAAAAAGGACTGTGGGGCATAATAGTTGCAAAAGAAGAGGAGAAAAAAGAGATTAAAACTTCAAAGTTAACACCAGAAGAGATAAAGAAAATAAGGACTGATCTTGATGACAGAAGAGAGTTTATAAGAAAAATGTATACTTTCTCACAATATGGTGCAATATATAGTTTAGCTACATATGTAGAACCAGAAGGAATAGTAATCATTCTAATAGGAGGATATGGGAGTTTATTAAACGAAGATAACTTTAATCTTTTCTTTGACAAACTTTGTGATGCTTTTGTAACTGCAAAGTATCCCCTAGAAACCATGATAAATGTTTATGTAGCTATTCCTGATTACTATTCCTTAATAGTGAGAGTACCACTAAGTGCAATTACTGACTACTTCAAAGAGAAAATCACAAGAACAGATTTTCTTTCTAAATGCATTATTCTCATTAATGGCATGAAGGTTAATATAAAAGAAGGAAAAATAGAATATCCATTTGCAGAAACTCTTTATATAGGAAATATTAACTCAAAAATCTTCCATTATCCTTGGTGTAAATATGCTCAAGCAATGAGTGAGAAAAATAAGGTATATTTCTCAAGCAGAGAAAACGCGATAAATTCAGGTTATAGACCCTGTGAAGTTTGTAAACCTTAAGAAAGGAGTGAATTCAATGAGTATTGATAGGTTAAGGTATTAAATAGAGAGATTAAATAAAAAAATCAAGGATAAACAGAGAGAAATTATGGATAAAGAGAAAGAGATATTAAAACTTTATGAAAGAATTGTAAGATTAAGAGAAGAAATAGTGAACTTACAAAAAGAAAAAGAAAGACTTATTGGTGAACTTGAGAAAGAGAGTAAATAATTAATATGACTTTTTGATTTTAATTATGGGGGGGAGATTAAGCTATGTTTAAAAAAATACTTAATATCAGCTTAATATTAACTGTTATTTTAACCATTCTTACCTCATTTGTTTTTGCTCAAATGAGTACTAAGGAAATTAGAGATGACTTAAAGGAAAGAGAATTTAATAAATTGATTATAGGAGGAATGAGAGCTGATGAAATAAGAGAAGGAGGAACTACAGATATTTTTGTTACTTATGTGGAACCTAAAGGTATTATTATTTCAGTAAAATTTCGTACCTTTTTACCACCTTATGAAGGTATAAAAGAAGAAGATCTTAATTTATTTTTCTCTTCCATATGGAGAGTCTTTGGCTATGGTATTTCAAAATATCCTCCAACAATTAAACTTAATTTCTACATACAATTACAAGATACTGATTCTTTAATTGTTGAATTTCCAATAGGTGCATTACTTGACTTCTTTAAAGAAAAGATAACAAGAGCAGAATTTCTTAAACAATGTGAGATATGGATAAATGGAGAGAAAGCAGAAGTTGAAGGAGATATAATCAAAGTCTTAGGGAAAGAATTTAAAATGGACTTTACTTTCTGAGTTTCAAAAGATTTTCCTGAGTCAGGCGAACAAAATTAAAAAAGAAAGGAGGGTTGAACTCATTAAAAACTGGGATTTTACTATAAAAATTAAAGATGGAATATATAAAAAAATACACCTCCTGCGTGTGAAGCAGGCGCTCTAACCACTGAGCTATCCGCCCAAGCTTGCTAATGATAAAGTAATACAAAAAGAAATTTTTGTCAATAAAATTTTAAATTTTAGATATTTAATTAAATATTCTTCTGAAATCTCAGTTTTTAATGAGTCAGGCGAACAATGAAAAAATTAGATATTACACTGAAAAAATTGTTTGATGATTTTATTTTATTCTCTCAAGTAAATGGAAAAAAACAAAAAACATTATCTTGGTATAAAGATATGCTTACTCCATTTATTAATTCTCTCTCTTTTGAAAACCTCAATATTCTGGAAATTAGAAGATATATCGCACAATTACAAAAAAGAGGATTAAAACCAACAACAATTGATTGCCATATAAGAGCAATTAAAACATTCTTACATTTTATTCATGAGGAAGGATATATTGATGAGGATCTGTCTAAAAAGATTAAAAAGCCAAAGCTCCCAAAACAGTATCCTTATGTACTGAATGATGAACAAGTATTTGCTCTTTTAAAAGCATGTAATAAAAAAACATGGGAAGGCTTCAGGAATTACGTAATGATGATTACATTTCTTGATACTGGAATAAGGCTTTCTGAATTAATTAATCTCAAGCTACAAGATATTAATTTTAATAAGAAAAGCATCCTGATCAGAGATGGAAAAGGCGGAAAAGACAGAGAAGTTTATATGGGAAGGACATTATTAAAAGAGATGGCAAAATGGATAAAGATGAGAGGACATTTCCCATATGAGGATAGAGTATTTATCACAAGACAAGGTGATCCTCTAAATAAAAGAGGGATTGAAAGGGTCATTGAAAGACTTGCAAAGAAGGCAGGAATAACAGGAGTAAGATGCTCACCTCACACATTAAGGCATACCTTTGCAACAAATTTCATTAGAAATGGTGGAGATGTTTTTACACTTCAGAAAATTCTGGGACATTCTGATATCACAACATGCATGATCTATGTTCATATGGGAGGAAGGCAAATACAGGAAGCCATGATGAAATTTAGTCCGGTGGATAGAATGGAGAGATATTAATTGGCTTTCAGATTGCTTTCGCAATCTCAAAGCCAATTATTTTTTGGGCGACAGCTCGCATTTGCTCGCTCTCGCCTTCCTATTTTGTTCTTTCTTCCCATGGCTCAGAGTTTTCTTGCAACCATTTTGCAATATCATCTATACTCTTTTCTCCCCTTGCTATTTCCCAAAAGAATTTTTCTACCTCTTCCGATGGTCTTATCCTATATCCATTTAACCTTAAACATACATCACCAGCAACAAGAGCTGTTCTTTTATTTCCATCTATGAAAGGGTGATAAGAGATAATACTATGAATTAATACAGCTACTTTGTGCCATAAATCAGGATAAAACTCTTTTCCCTCAAAAGACGAAAAGGGTCTTTCTAAGGATGATTTTATTGCTTCAAAATTTAGAATGCCAAAAATCCCACCAGTTTCTAAAACTACCTTTTCATGGATCAATAGAATTTCTTCAAGGGTAATAAAATTCACTTAGCAAGATCCTCAAGGGATTTGCGATGTTCATTTATAGATACATCTATTAGCTTTTCTATATGAGAAAGTCTTTCTTTATCTATAGGTGAGGGGATTAAAATAATAACTCCTTCAATCTCTAAAGCTTCATAGGTTTTATCCTTCTCTTTAAAACCTTCAGGCATAAAAAGTATATTATTTTCTTTTCTTACTATTCCGAGATACTTCATAATTTTTCCTCCTTCATTCCATTATTTTAACACAAATTTTGTCTTTTGGGGTGGTGGGTGGGAATAGATTGTTTTTGAAGCGAGCTTATGCGAGCGGATAGTCCGAGCAAAAGCGAGGGTCAAGGGCGAGCATGAGCGAGAGAAAAAACACTGCGAGCAAAGCGAGCAGAATTTGAAATGCGGAGTGAAACGAAGCATTTGAAATTAGGGTGGAGGGTGGGAAAAGATTTAAAAAAGTTGCGAGAGCAAAAACGAGCGTAAGCGAGGCTGAGCTGTCGCATCATAATTTTAAATATGATATAATATTTTAGGGCCGGGCACCTATAGGTGGCAGGGTGATCCTGTTGGGTGTATTAACCCACCGGCTTCATATTTTTATAACATTGTAAAGTACATCTTCACTAATGACATTTCTTAATAATGGCTTAAAATTTTTAGGAATATCTATAAGACCATAACCCCATATTTTCCCGTCTTTTGATTTTCTTACTTTATCTAATACTACTTGGTATAACTTTAAAGTTTGCTCATAGTAAATAGAATCTTCCTTTTTATCATAGAGTTGTCTTAAAACATAACTAAATGCACCAAGTCCATAATCATTTATATCAAATAGAGCATAAAACTCCGAATTTGCAAACAATGGCGGAATAATGTTACAATAATTCTCTCTATATTTAGATCCATCATAAATTAAGCTTGTTAAGACTCCTATATGTTCTTTTTCAAACTCTGCATATTTTGTTGGACCACGATATCTATCTATAATAATAAGTCCTAAACCCTTGTTTTCTTCTAACCAATTTTGATACCTATCAATTAAATCTTTCATACATGTTTCTCTTACCCATTTATCCAGATTTGTTTTATATTTCTTTTTGTTATCATTTTGTTTTTGTTCTTTCCATTCATTCCATAATATTACTCTTTTAAGATCAACAATAGCAGCAAGAAAAGTTTCTGATTTATCTTTAATAATATTCGTTGCTACGTCTATATATTCCTTAACTTTGAGTTTATTCTTTTCATTACTTTTTTCAATACATGTACACTCATTCCATTTAAACTCTTCATGTGGTTTTTTACCTAAAATTTCTTTTTTAGCATTTCTAATTTCTGTAGTGATATCCCAAAAATCACATAGGTTGAATACTAATCCTCCAACTATATATAGAGGATTTTTCCAGTCACCAACTTCATCAATAAAAAGTACATAGTGATTATTAATCTTGTCCATTTCTTCTCTTGTCATTACCTATTACTCCAATAAACTTTCTTTTATTTTTTATTATTAATTATAATATATTGGGAGTGTTAACATGAAGGAAGATTTGGAAGAAAAAGAGAAAGAGTTAAATAAAAAAATAACAATTTCAAGCCTGTTAATGATTGTAGCTATTATAATTTTTTGGCCTCTTCTTGCTTATGTGAGATTTATTGGTATTTTCTTAAGCCTTGTTTTGCTCCTTGTAGGTTTTAGTATCTTTTTAAAAGCTTTAACTGAAAAAGCAAAGATAAAAGCAGAAAAATTTAAAGAGTGGTGGAA
>CAZZIO010000017.1:0-4522 GCA_964654465.1 uncultured Dictyoglomota bacterium | reverse complement strand
GGTTAAAGAGTGGGCTTTAAGATATGGAATTTTAGAGTGTATTCAAGAAGTAGTAGATATATCTTGTGCTTTAGTAAGTAGTAATAATTTAGGAAGTCCTAAAAATTATAGAGAATGTGTAGAGATTTTAATAAAAAATGGATATATACCTGAAGATTTAGGTAAAAGATTGATTAATATGATAGGTTTGAGGAACCTACTTGTACATGAATATATGAAAATTGATTTAGTGAGACTATATGAATTTTTAAATAATATAAATGATTTTAGAGAGTTTATATATTATATTGGGATAGAAAATGAATGAGGATTATAAAATATAGAAGTGGAAAGATCAATCTGCGAATGTTAGGTGTTCTTGCAAGGCAATTTGTTTATATATGTAAATATGGAATAAAATTAGAGTGTGTTCAAAATAAAGAATATTAGTAAAAGCTAGGAGAGTAAATATAGGTTAGTGGAAAAGGAGAGTTATTTCAGTTAAAGAAATATGGTATAATTAAAAAATAAAAGCCAGCAATGAGAGTTACAAAGTTTAATGTAGAAATTATATAAAAATTAGCTTATTGGTATACAGCAGAGGATATCCTTAGAGGAATTTTTTTTATTAGGATAGGATATATATGTCTCAAAAATATTTTAGTTTATGTGATAAGGTTTTATCATTTTTATATGTTTTTGATGTATTAAAATAATATTTGGAAAAAGGAGATAAACAAAAATGAAAGGAATTGTTTTAGCAGGGGGTACAGGTTCAAGATTAAGACCATTAACTCAGGTGACAAATAAACATCTTCTTCCTGTAGGAAGATATCCAATGATTTTTTATCCCATATACAAATTAAAGCAAGCAGGAATATATGAGATATTAATAGTTACAGGGAGAGAGCATATGGGAGATGTTATTGAACTACTTGGAAGTGGCAGAGATTTTGGAGTTGAATTCACATACAAAGTACAAGATGAAGCAGGAGGAATAGCTCAGGCCTTAGGACTTGCAAGACACTTTGTAAATGGAGAAAAATGTGTAGTGATATTAGGAGACAATATATTTGAAGATGACATTACACCATATGTAAAGGAATTTGAAGAACAAAAAGAAGGAGCAAAAATACTTCTTAAAGAAGTATCTGATCCTCAAAGGTTTGGAGTACCCGAGTTTAAAGATGGTAAAATAATTGCCATAGAAGAAAAGCCAAAAGAACCAAAAAGCAATTTTGCAGTGACAGGAATATACATGTATGACTCAGAAGTATTTGAGATAATAAAAACATTAAAGCCCTCATGGAGGGGAGAACTTGAAATAACAGATGTAAATAATGTATATATAAAGAAGGGAACACTTACATATAATATACTAAAAGGATGGTGGACTGATGCAGGAACACCAGAATCTCTTTTTAGAGCAAATGAGCTTTGCAAGAATATGATATTAGATTTTGAAAATGGGTAAGTTTAAAATAATTGAAACTCCAATAAAAGACCTAATAATAATAGAGGCAAAAATCTTCAAAGATGAAAGAGGATTCTTTATGGAAACATACAATGAAAAAGAATTTGAGGAGATAGGCTTAAAACTAAAATTTGTACAGGATAACTTATCAAAATCAAAAAAGGGAGTATTAAGAGGATTACATTTCCAAATAAGATACCCACAAGGAAAAATAATAAGAGTTATAAAAGGGAGAGTATATGATGTAGCAGTAGACCTAAGGATAAACTCACCAACCTTTGGAAAATGGTTTGGTATAGAATTAAAAGAAGGAGATGGCCTTTCCTTTTACATACCAGAAGGATTTGCTCATGGATTTCTAACTCTTGAAGACGAAACTTATTTTTTCTATAAATGTACCCAGATTTACTATCCAGAGTATGATAGTGGAATAAAATGGAATGATCCAGATATAAATATAGACTGGCCAAAAGATAAAGTAGAAGAAATAATAGTCTCAGAAAAAGACAAAAACCTTCCCAACTTAAAGGACATAATACCTATATTAAAAGAAGAAGGAAATTGGATAAAGATATGAAGATAGTTATTTTAGGTGGAAATGGACAATTAGGAAAAGAATTTGAAAATTTTTTAAAAAATAAAGCAGAAATCTATTCCTTTTCTCATTCTGAACTTGATATATTAAATCAAGAATTACTTACTAAAAAAATACAAGAGATAAAACCGGAAGTAGTAATAAACTGCTCAGCTTATACAAAAGTAGATAAAGCAGAAGAAGAAAAAGAAGAATGTATAAAAGTAAATGCTATAGGAGCAAAAAATGTATCATATGCCTCATATAAAGTAGGAGCAAAAGTAGTATATTTCAGTTCAGACTATATATTTGATGGAGAAAAAGGAAATCCATATACAGAATTAGATAATCCGAATCCTTTATCTATTTATGGAAAAAGTAAACTTTGGGGAGAGGTATATACAAAAGAAAAAAACCCCAATTTTTTAATACTAAGAATCTCATGGCTATATGGGATATATGGAAAAAACTTTGTTAAAACAATAATAAAAAAGGCTAAAGAAGAAAAAGAACTAAGAATAGTTAATGACCAAAAAGGATCACCAACCTATACCCTTGATGTAGTAAAACAAACCTGGGAATTAATAAAAAGAGACAAAGTAGGAATATATCACTCTACCAATCAAGGAGAAACAACATGGTATGAGTTTGCTAAGAAAATAATAGAAAAACTTAATGTAAAAACAAAAATTTCTCCCATAAAAACTGAAGAATATCCCACTTTAGCAAAAAGGCCAAAATACTCAGTACTTGAGAACTATTTCTTGAAATTAGAAGGAATAAACATAATGAGGGATTGGGAAGCTGCTCTTTCCGAATTTCTTAACATCTATCACACATTGCTTCTGGAAGGAGAAAAATAAAAATGGATAAGAAAGTTATTCTTATCACTGGTGGAGCTGGATTTATAGGTTCGAACTTTATCCATTATATGATGAAAAAACATCCTGAATATGAAATAGTAAATCTTGATAAGCTCACTTATGCAGGAAATTTGGAAAACCTAAAAGGAGTAGATGACAAACCAAACTACCATTTTGTAAAGGGGGATATAGCAAATAGAGAGCTTATAGAACACATATTTGAAAGGTTTAGCCCTATATATGTAGTAAACTTTGCAGCAGAGTCCCATGTAGACAGAAGCATAGAGGGACCAGAAATATTTATAAAAACAAATGTATATGGGACTCATGTACTCCTTGATGTAGCAAAAGAATACTGGCAAAAGGATGGAATGTATGATTTTGCAAGATTTCTTCAGATAAGTACCGATGAAGTATATGGATCTTTGCCTTTAGAAAGTGATGAAAAATTTACTGAAGAATCACCTTTAAAGCCAAATAGTCCCTATTCAGCTTCAAAAGCAGGTGCAGACCTTCTTTGCAGAGCATATTATATTACTTATGGAATGCCAGTAATTATTACAAGATCTTCAAACAATTTTGGACCAAGACAATATCCCGAGAAATTAATACCACTAACAATAAAAAGAGCATTAGAAGGGAAACCTATACCAGTATATGGGGATGGACAGAATGTAAGGGATTGGTTATATGTAGAGGATAATTGTGAGGCAATAGACTTAGTCCTTCATAAAGGAAGAATAGGAGAGATATATAACATAGGTGGAGGAAATGAATGGAAGAATATAGATCTGGTGAATTTAATATGTGAAATATTATCAGAATTGACAGTGAGGCCAGTTGAGGAGTATAAAAGATTAATAACATTTGTAAAGGACAGACCAGGACATGATAGAAGATATGCATTGAGTATTGAGAAGATAAAAAGAGAGCTTGGGTGGAGGCCAAAAGCGGAGTTTAAGTATTCGCTAAGAAAAACAGTAAGATTATATCTAGAAAAAATAATATGAGAAATTTGATTATTATGAATTAAGAATAAGTGATATATTGAATTAGAAAGAAAAAGATAAATTCTTAAGCATTAATTTTAGGAGTCAACTATGAATAATTTGGAGAATAAAAAGTGCCATGAATAAGCATAGAATAAATAGTTCTAAGAAGCTTATTGGCAACAGCAATAAGAGCAGACTTAAAACTTTTTCCTCTTGCTCTAAGTTTGAGGAAGAACTCTTTGAATTTTCCCTCATACTTTATGACATTCATAGCCATGAGAAACAATATTCTTCTCAAATGCCTATTCCCTTTCTTGGAGATACCCAATCTAACATCACGCCTTCCAGACTCCTTTATCACAGGTTCTATTCCTGCATAAGCAATAAGACTTTTTGCCCTTCTAAATCTTCTAATATCTTGAACTTCACAAAGGAAAGATATAGCAGATGTTTTTCCTATTCCAGGAATAGAAGTAATAATGTTTATATCATTAATTTCTATATCCTTAATAGATTCAGAGAGAAGCTTATCAAATTTATCCAACTCTTCCAAAAGCAGAAGGAGGATTTCAATTTTGCTCCTAAGGATATTTTCAAAAGCCTTAGAATTTATGCCAATAGACTTAGAAGCAAGGTCAAA
>CAZZIO010000016.1:0-1557 GCA_964654465.1 uncultured Dictyoglomota bacterium | reverse complement strand
TTTTTTTGATAGATATGAAATAAGATCCATAGCTCCTTCTAATTCAGGGGCTAATGTAATAAGCTTTACATGGGGAGAAAGAAGTTCATTAAGACTATTTAAATCTGGTTTCAAAATAGCATCTTCTCTCTGAGCTCCTTTATAATCAGGATTTAAAAAAGGTCCCTCTAAATGGATTCCTATAAATTTCGTTCCTTTTATGACATTAGATGAAATATACTTTTCTATCTCATAAATTGCCTTTTTCATTTCAGGAAGAGAAGAGGTAGCAAGAGTAGGAAGACAAGAAGTTACCCCTTTTGATGCAAGGAAATAAGAAATTTCCTCCATATCATTAAAAGAAGAATTAAGAAAATCTCTTCCATAAGATCCATGAATATGAATATCAATAAATCCTGGTGATATAAAGAAATCTTCTAAATAAAAAACCTCACTATCTTTGTCTACTTCCTTTCTTTCTCCCACATAAGAAATTTTATCCTCTTCAATTTCAACCATTCCTTTTTGTAAAATCCTATCCTTCAATATAACCTTTCCAATAAAAACTCTCTTTTTCATGTTAAAACTCCTTTATTTTATCTTTATAGATTTTAATAAGCTTCTGATTTATATCATTCTCCCTACTATCAATACTACATCTAAACAAAGGAGGAATAATATCCATTCTCTCTAAAATACAAGCAGTCTCATAAAAGATCTCATGTAAAATGATAGAGGAAATAATAGTAGATACGGGTGAAGTCTTTATCTTTTTATCTCTCTCTAAAGATAGAAGAAGATCGTCAGAAGGTCCTGGAATAAAAATTACAAGATCACATATATCTTTTAAATTTTTCTTGGAAGAATGTTTAGAAGGGATATTAGAATTTTCCTTGTTTATAAGACCTATTGTATAAACTCCTCTTTTCTTTGCCTCCAATACAGAATCAATAGCAATCAAATCTCTACCAGTATAGGATATAACATACAGAATATCCTCAGAAGACAATTTATGATTATTTATTAATACCCTTCCATATCCTTCAATCCTTTCTAAAAAATTACCTTTCAGTATCCCATCCATATAGGAAGTGGAAAAATCCCATATAGGATTAATACATGCAAAAACTCCTGCCCTAAAGAAAAACTCTAAGGATAAAATATTATAATGCCCAAAACCAAGTATATGTATAATGCCACCATTTTTTATAGATTCCGCTGTTTTTATAGCTGATTTTTCAATAGATTCTTTTTCCCTTTTTATTTCCTCGAGAAGTAATGACAAAGTATCTATATATTTCATATTAACACCCTCTTTATAAAAGAGGATACTTTATTATAACACTATTTTATCAAGGTTATTTACTAATCGTTTTCTTTCTGATTTCTTATCCAAGGAGTAGACAGAAAGTAATGTAGGAAGAGGTTTTAATCTAAATTCTTGAATAAAATTTTTCAATATACCCTTAGAAAAAGAAACACCCCATTTCCTATCATACCTCACATAATTCCTTATAAATTCATCAATTAAGATCCTATCTTTCTCATTAAGATTTAAATAGTAATTTATAAATTTGT
>CAZZIO010000015.1:0-57888 GCA_964654465.1 uncultured Dictyoglomota bacterium | reverse complement strand
ATGAAGGAAGAGGAGGCTACTGGTGATTAGAGCGGAGGGGAAACGCCCGTTCCCATTCCGAACACGGAAGCTAAGCCCTCCAGCGCCGATGGTACTGCCCTGGCAACGGGGTGGGAGAGTAGGTCATCGCCAGAGAGCCTCTTTTTTTTTGTTGATTTTTTTTATTCTTCCTTAAGTTTAAAACTTGGATATGGTATCCTTGGGTGTCTTAGCTCAATAATTGTTTTTATAAAACTCTGAGCAATTTTTTCTAATTCTTCTAAGGTTAGTTTACTGTTTTCTAATTGTCCATCTATAAGTTTTTCTCTAATTACTTCTCTTATTACTTTTTCTATAGTTTCTGGAGTAATATTAGTAATGGTTCTTGTGGCTGCTTCTATGCTATCTGCCAACATCACTATAGCTGCTTCTTTAGATTCGGGTTTTGGGCCAGGATATCTAAAATCATCCTCAGGTACATATTTCTTAGAAATCTGTAATTGCTTATTGTAAAAATAGTTAATGAGGCTTGTACCATGATGTTGCTCAACAATATCTATAATGTTTTTGGGAAACTTATAATTATTTAAAATTATCGCTCCATTTTTTGGATGTGATTTGATAATAAGAGCACTTATATAGGGAGATAAATTTTCATGAGGATTATTTTGGCCTGGAAGAAGGTTTTCTATGAAATATTGAGGTCTTTTTACTTTGCCTATGTCGTGATATAAGGCTGCAGTTCTTGTTATTCTCTCATTTGCTCCAGCTTCTTTAGCTGCTCTTTCTGCTAAGTTTCCTACAATTAAACTGTGATAATAAGTACCTGGTGCTTCCATAAGGAGTTTTCTTAGAAGGGGATGATCTGGATTTGTCATTTCTAATAATTTTAATGGTGTAGCTACTCTAAATAATTCTTCTATGGGAGGAATTATTCCCACTGAAAGAATAGCTGATAAGGTAGGGTTAATAAATGAATAAATCATGTTTGTATATGTCAAATCTGACTCGTTAAAAACAAGCTTGCCAAAAACAATAAAGGGTATTCTAATTAGTGATATAAGAGAACCAATCTTTACATAATCTGATCTGTTTTCTAATTCTTTAATTTTGTTATTTATGATAAGAAAATCAAAGAACAATAAAATAGGGATAGTATAAGAAAAGGAGAAAATAGAAGAGCTTACTATTATTGTTAGAGAAACAATATAAGATAATGGAAAATCTAATAAAACTGTAGAAATGAATAAATATGAAGTTAAAGGATTTAAGTAGGGAGAATAGAAAGAGAAAATCTTAGATGAAAGTATTGATAGAGTAAATAAAAAATTCATCAATAGAAAAATATTTAAGTTTTTTTCTATTATTAAATATTTTCTCGTAAAAATGGTAATGGATAATTGGAGGGCTGATAAAGTTAAAAAAAGACTTATAAGTCTTAATATGTTTTTTTGAGAAAGGGTATAGCCTAAGGCCTCTAAAATTATAAATTTATCTCTTGTTATTTTTTCACTCTTTCTAACAATAATTTCACCTTTTGTAATTAGTCTTTCTATAGGTTTAATGGACTTTAATAGTTCTTGTTTTTTTGTTTCCGTCTCTTTTTCATTTATAAACATGTTAGGAACTATCAGTATTTCTGAAAGTTCTTGGGCTATTTGGGCTGGTATATAAATTTCATCTATTAGGAAATTTATAAATTTTTGTTTTACCTCATCAGTCTCTTCTGGTTTAATCCCTTTTGTATAATTTTCTATTAACCATTTCTCTATTTTCTTTTTAATTAGGTTAATTCTTGATGAGGGAAGAGAAGAAAAATACTTAGTTATATTTGAAGATTCTTCTGTAACTATCATTAATTCTGATAGCTTGCTAATATTCTGTAAAATAATATTTTGGTCAATAGTATAAACTGGTTTGAATTGAGAAAGAAGGAGATTTTTTATTCTTTCTGTTTCCTCTTCATCTTTATATATTATAGTTCTTGGTGCTTCTATATTTTTAGGGGCTATATCTCCTATTTTTAAAGGTGGGGTAATAATAAAATCAATTAAGAGGATTAAAAGGTCGATAATTATAAATAATAATAGAGGATAAACTATATTGTGTTTTGATTTTTCAATCAGATTTTTATAGACTTTTCTTAAATTTTTAAAGTTTGTATTAATCCTGACTTTCATTTTGAAAATTATTTTATCATTTATTGACCTCTTTTTCACTATAATATATAATTATTTTGGCACTGGGGAGTAGCCAAGCTGGTAAGGCAGCGGACTTTGGATCCGCCATTCGCTGGTTCGAATCCAGCCTCCCCAGCCAATTTTTATTATAAAAATTCACCTAAGCATGAATGGATTTAAGGCTATAATTTTAGCAGCAGGACAAGGTAAAAGGATGAGAACTGAGCTTCCAAAGGTTCTTCATCCCCTCTATGAATCTAATCTTTTAGATTTTTTACTTGATACAATAAAGTCGGTTTTTGGTGAAAATTATATATTAGTTGTGAGCCCCAAAATAAAAGCATTAATTTCTGATAATGATCACATGGTGGTTCAAGATGTTCCTTTAGGTACAGGTGACGCAATAAAAAGGGCTGAAGAAAAACTTGGTAATTTTAGTGGTAATCTGGTAATATTTCCAGGAGATGTACCTTTAGTGGAAGAAAATACGATAAGAGATTTGTGTAGGGAACATATAGAAAAAAATAATGATTGTACCTTAGTAACTACTTTTTTAGAAGATCCTAAAGGATATGGAAGAGTTGTACGTGATTTTAATGGTAATGTTTTGAAAATTGTAGAAGAAAAAGATGCAGATGAAGAAGAAAAGAATATCAAGGAGATTAATACATCTATTTATGTTTTTAAATGGATGTATCTTAAAGAAATTTTACCACTTTTATCTAACAATAATGCTCAAGGAGAATTTTATTTAACTGATGCGATTAGATATTTTGTTAAAAAAGGCAAAAAAGTTGGTGTTTTTCATGTAAATAAGGAAGAGGTGTTAGGAGCTAACACTCAGGAAGAGCTTGCATTTTTAAGAAAAATATTAAAGAATAAAATAAATAAAAAACATATGGAAAATGGTGTTATTATGATAGAACCGGAGAACGTTGTAATAGGAAAAAAAACTAATATAGAGCATGATGTTATTGTATATCCTTTTTCTTTCATATTTGGAGATATTAATCTTAAAAAGGGAGCAATAATTGGGCCTTACTCATATATAAATATAAATAAAAGAGTTAAAGGAGAGTAAGTATGGCACATAAATGTTTAGCTTTGTATAGTGGGACCTCTAATAGGGAACTTGCTGAAGAAGTAGCTAAATATTTAGGTATTGAGCTTGGAGAAATTGAAATAAGAAGATTTTCAGATGGTGAGATATATGCAAGGATTTCAAAAAGTGTAAGAGGAGCAGAAGTATATGTAATTCAGTCTCTTGGTAGCAGAGTGAATGAATACTTTATGGAACTTTTAGTAATAATTGATGCTTTAAAAAGGGCATCTGCAGATGAGGTTACAGCTGTAATTCCATATTATGCTTATGCAAGACAGGATAGAAAAACTAAATCTCGAGAGCCTATTTCTGCTAAGCTTATAGCTAATATTCTTACAGTTGCTGGGGCTTCAAGGGTTGTAACTATGGACCTTCATGCTGGTCAGATTCAGGGGTTTTTTGATATTCCTGTTGATAATTTAACAGCTTTACCTCTTTTTTCAAGGTATTTTCAGGATAAAAATCTTAAAAATCCTGTTGTTATATCACCTGATATTGGAGGTGTTACAAGAGCAAGAGCTTTAGCAGAAAGATTACATACTCCTCTTGCTATAATTTATAAAAGAAGACCAGCTCCAGAGGTGGCAGAGGTTGAGGAAATAATTGGAGATGTTATAGAAAGAGATGTTATTATATGTGATGATATAATTACAACAGGGAATACTCTTTTTTCAGCGGCAAAGCTTTTAAGAGAAAGAGGTGCAAGAGATATTTATGCAGCTGTTACGCATGGTATCTTAACAAATGATGCCCATAAGAGATTAGAAGAATCTGAGATAAAGGAATTAGTAGTAACTAACACAATACCAATTCCTGTAGAAAAGAGGGTCCCAAGGCTTACTATAATATCAGTAGGTAATCTTTTAGGAGAAGCTATTAAAAGGATCTCAAATAAGGATTCCTTAAGTTCATTATTTGACTAAAAAATTGATTAAAAAAATTGATTTAAGGAGGTTTAAGAAAATGGATGTGGTTGAAATAAAAGTCAAAAAAAGAGAGAAATTAGGAAAAGAATCTGCAAAAAAATATAGAAGAATGGGGTTGGTACCAGGTGTAATGTATGGGGTACACTTGAAGGAAAATGTTCATATATTGATAGAAAGAAAGGCATTGTGGGATCTAATTAAAAGAGGGCATTCAAAAGAACAGCATATACTTAAAATAATAGTAGAAGATGGTAATAACAGTGTTACTGAGACTGCTTTACTTCAAGATATACAAATTGATCCATTAACAGATGAACCAATACATGTAGATTTTCATGCTGTAACATTGGAAGAAGTAGTAGATGTTTATGTGCCTGTGGTTCTTAAAGGAGAGCCAAAAGGAGTTAAACAGGGTGGGTTGTTACAACATGGAGTGGAAGAAATTTTAGTTAGGGCTTTACCTCTTGATATACCTACCAATATAGAAGTAGATATTTCGGATTTGGATATTGGAGATGCGATTACTGTGAGGGATTTAAATATCCCTGATAAAATTAAGGTATTAACTCCTCTTGATGATGTTATAGTTGCCATAGTAACCCCACAAAGGTATACAGAGGAAACTACTGTTTCTGAAGAGACTGAGGGATCTTAAAAATAAATTTAGGGGGGAAAATATGTTTAAAATTGTAACTGATAGTACAGCTGCTCTTCCAAAAGAATATGTAGAAAGATATGATATAACAGTCGTACCGCTAAAGGTTGCTTTTGAGGAAGAAGTGTATAGAGATGGTATAGATATAACGCCTGAAATTTTCTTTAAAAAGGCAAGAGAAACCAATATATTCCCGAAAACTTCTCAGCCTTCTGTGGAAGATTTCTATAATGCATACAAAAATATATTTGAGAAGAATCCAGATTTAGAGGGGATTATATCTATACATATTTCTTCTAAATTAAGTGGAACTATTGGGTCTGCAAATGCTGCAAAAGAGCTTTTACCTTACGGTGATAAAATATATGTGATTGATTCAAAACTTACAGAACTTGCTCTTGGTGTTGTAGTTATAGAGTTGGCTAAGACCATAGAAAAGGGAGCAAGTATAAATGAGATTTTGAATATTCCGGAGATTATGTTCAGAAATTCCGAAGTAAAATTCACAGTAGATACTTTGGAATACCTTTATAGGGGAGGAAGAATAGGCGCAGCCCAAGCATGGATGGGAAGTTTGTTACAGATAAAGCCTATTTTGGAGCTTAGAGATGGAGCAATAGAGCCAGTTGAAAGGGTTAGGACAAAACAAAAAGTGAAATCAAGAATTATAGAAATAATTAAGGAAAGAGTGGGGGATGTTCCTGTAAAAATAGCTATAGCTTATTCTGATAATTATGAAGAAGTCTTAGAAGTCGCAGAAGAAGTAAAGAAAATATTTAGAATTACTGATTTTTATATAGGATCTTTTAGTTGTACTATTCTTTCACATATAGGTCCAGGATCATGGGGTATAATAGCTTTTAAGGAAATTCAAAAAGAAGGAGAGGTATAGAATTTTGGTTCAGCAAATAGTTGATGATTTAGATAAATTTTTATCTATATTTCCTGCGGATATTAAAGAAAAATTGGAAAAGGATTCTGATGTTAAGGATCTTATAGAGGTTGTATTAGATCTTGGTAGGGAAATAGAAGCGAGATTTTATAAAAAAACTATTATTTTTGAAGGAAGATATACTACAGAGGAGGATTTAAATTATATTATTGCCAGAGTTGGCGAGTTTAGTGGTGATAAAAGGGCTGGCATAGAAAGAACATTACACAGAATTTCAGCTATTGAAAATAGACATGGAAGAATTATAGGTTTAACTTGTCGTGTGGGTAGGGCAGTTTTAGGTACTGTAGATATAATAAGAGATGTTATAGAAAGTGGAAAAAATATTCTACTATTAGGAAAACCTGGAGTTGGTAAGACCACCCTTCTTAGAGAGACCGCAAGGGTTTTAGCTGATGAATTAGGTAAAAGGGTAATAATAATAGATACTTCTAATGAAATTGGTGGGGACGGTGATATTCCGCATCCTGCTATTGGTAGAGCAAGGAGAATGCAAGTGCCAAATCCCTCAAAACAACATGATGTGATGATAGAGGCAGTAGAAAATCACATGCCAGAAGTTATAGTAATTGATGAGATTGGTACAGAGCTTGAAGCAAAAGCAGCTCGAACTATTGCAGAAAGAGGGGTACAACTTATTGGTACTGCTCATGGAATAACCTTACAAAACCTTTTATTAAACCCTACATTATCGGATCTTGTGGGTGGTATACAAGTTGTAACTTTAAGTGATGAAGAGGCAAAAAGAAGAGGTACCCAAAAAACGGTATTAGAGAGAAAAGCTCCTCCAACCTTTCAAGTTGTAGTAGAGATACAAGAAAGGGATAAGCTGGCTATTCATCATGATGTAGCAAAAACAGTAGATGCATTATTAAGAGGTTATATTATAAGACCAGAGATAAGAGTAAGGACTGCAGAAGGTGAAGTAAAAAAGGTTGAGGCTTCTGTACTGGAAATTTCTTCTCAAGAGACTGAGGAGTCAGTCGTTAAGATAGATAAAAAGACAGATGTCCTTAAAATTTATCCTTATGGTATAAGTAGAAATAGATTGGAAAAAGCCATTCGAAATCTTGGTGTACCAGCTTTCATAGTAAAAAATTTATCAGAAGCAAATTGTTTACTTATATTGAAAGCTCATCAAAAGAGGGCTAAGGATTTACTTAAAGAGGCAGAAAAAAGAAAGATAGATATAGCAGTATTAAGAAGTAATACTGTGACACAAATTGAAAGGTTTTTAGGAGAAAGATTTGGTATTAAAACTGTAGGAGGAAAGAGTAGCGAAGAAGAAGAGGCCTTAAGAGAAGCTCAAGAAGGAATTGAATATGTTCTTACCCATGAAGAACCCTATGAATTGTCTCCTCAACCTGCCTATATAAGGAGATTACAGCATCAACTTATTCAACAATATGGTTTACATTCTGAGAGTGTTGGGGTGGAGCCCTTTAGAAAAGTAAAAATATTCCCAGCATAGATTTATAAAAATGGAAAGATCTGTATTTATAACTTTTGAAGGTTTAGATGGATCTGGAAAAAGTACTCAGATTTCAATACTTAAAAATTATTTGGAAGATAAAGGTGTAAAGGTCTATGTAACTCGAGAACCTGGAGGAACAGAGGTAGGAGAAAAAATAAGGTCTATCCTTTTAGATCCAGATTTAGCATTAAGACCATGGACCGAAGCTTTTCTCTATATAGGATCAAGAGTAGAAAATACAGAAAAGATTAAGGAAAAGCTTCAAGAAGGGTTTTGGGTTCTATGTGAACGTTATATGGATTCTACTATAGCTTACCAAGGATATGGTAGAGGTTTACCAATAAATATATTATCTGATCTTAATAAGATTGCGACTTCCAATTTGATACCCCATATAACCTTTCTTATTGATATAGATCCTTATAAGTCTTTGAGTAGAAAAAAGAATTTTGATAGAATAGAAAGGGAAAATTTAGAGTTCTATAATAAAGTAAGAAAAGGATATTTAGAAATAGCTGAAATTGAAAAAGATAGATTTGTAGTAATTTCTGGAGATAGACCAAAGGAAGAAGTAAGTAAAGACATCATTGCTTATTTGGAAAGAAAATATCTTTAGAGGTGGATAAATGAAATTAGTTTTTGCTATTATTCAGGAAGAGGACTGGAAAAAAGTTAGAGAGATTCTCTTAGAGAAGAACTTTTCCTTGACCTTCTTCAGAAGTAAAGGAGGATTTTTAGAAGAAAGTAGTGTTACTATAATGACTGTTGTAGAAGATGATGAATTTGAGGATTTTATTACAGTTTTAAAAGAAAATTGTAAGGAAAGAGAAAAAATAATTATTCCTCCTCTTCCTTCTGTAGAACTTTTAAGGATGGTACCAATGCCTGTTAAGGTAAAAGTTGGCGGAGCCATTGTGTTTGCTGTAGATGTGGCTTATTTTGAGAAGATTTAGAGATGGCATTTAAAGAGATTATAGGTCAGGATTTAGCTATAAAAATACTCAGGAAATCCCTTAAGGAGAACAAAGTATCCCAAACCTATCTTTTTGTGGGTCCTGAAGGGGTAGGTAAAAAGTTAACAGCTATTTCTTTGGTTCAGGCTTTAAATTGTAAAGTAGAACCTTTTGAGGGATGTGGGGAGTGTGAGACTTGTCTAAGTATAAAGAAATTGAGTCATCCTGATCTATTTTATCTTCAACCTGATGGAATGTGGTATAAGATACAGCAGATTAAAGATTTGAGAAGGGAAGCTTATTTAAAGCCTTATGTAAGTAATTATAAGTTTTTTATTTTAGACGATGCTCATCAATTGAGAAATGAAGGGGCAAATGCCCTTTTGAAGATACTTGAGGAGCCTCCGGAATATACCATATTTATATTGATAGCTTATCGTCCTGAGCTTCTTCTTCCTACTATAATATCAAGGAGTCAGATTATTAATTTTTCATATCTTAACGAGGAAGAAGTCCGAAAAATTATAGAAGATAGAGTTCCAGAAGATAGAATTGATATATTAATATCTTTATCCCAAGGAAGTGTTGGAAAGGCTTTGTATTGGAATGAAGAAGAAAATTGGAATAAAAGAATTGAACTTTTTAAATACTTAACTTTACTAAAGAAAGAAAAATTATATTCTCCATTTGAGGTAGTTGATTTTCTTGTAGAAGAAAAGGATAATGAAAAGATAATTAATTATTTAGAATTAGTTCTTTTTTGGTGGAGAGATATGTTTTTCTGGAAACTATTACAGAAAGAGGATTTTATAACTCAGAAAGATTTTTCTATAGAGATTGCGAGAAAATCTCAAGAATATTCCTTAGAGGATTTGAAAATTTTCTTTAGAATGACGCAGGATGCTATTAGGAATATTAGAAATAATGCAAATTTGACTCTTACAATAGAAACCTTATTTTTGAGAGTAGGGATAAAAGGATGATGGAAGAAATTAAGGCTAAAGAATATGTGGTAGGTATTAGATTAAGAAGTTTGAAGGTTTATTATTTTTCTACTAATGATTTGAATTTAAAAGTAGGAGATTGGGTAATTGTTAAAACTGTACAAGGAACAGAGGCAGGTAGAGTAGCAATTCCACCCTTTGAGCCTCCAGATGGTTTTCAACCTCCATCTCCCTTAAAACCTATACTAAGAAGAGCAACAGAAGAAGATTTAGAGAAGATAAGAGGATATAGGGAAAAGGAGAAACAAATTTTAGAGTATGCTCAAAAAAAGGCAAATGAAATGTCTCTTCCTATGAAAATGCTTGCTTGTGAAATAACTTTTGATTATAGCAAGATAACGATACATTTTGCTTCTGAAGATAGAGTAGATTTTAGAGAATTAGTAAAAGATCTTGCTTCACAATATAAAACAAGAATTGAATTACATCAGGTAGGAGTAAGAGATGAAGTAAAATATATGGGAGGCTTAGGAATATGTGGTAGAGAAGTGTGTTGTCATCTTTTTTTGCAAGAATTTGAATCTATTTCTGTTAAGATGGCAAAGGAGCAATCTTTGGCTTTAAATCCATTAAAAATATCTGGAATATGCGGAAGACTCATGTGCTGTTTAGCTTATGAATATGAAACATATCAAAAAATTAAGGAAGAGATGCCTCCCAAAGGTAGTATTGTAGAAACTAAGCAGGGGAAGGGAGTAGTAGTAGATCATCATGTACCATTAAGTAAGCTTATTGTAGAATATGACGAAGAAAGAAGAGAATTAGTATCTTTAGATGAAGTGATTAGGGTTTATACAAAAGAGGAAAGGGATAATGACAAAGATAAAGTACTGGAAAAAATTCTAAAGATGTTAGAGGAAGATAAAGATTGATTTAATGAATTCTGAAGAGGTAAGAAGAGCACTTTGGCGTAGAGGATATGAGATAATAGAAGAATGTCCTATTGAGAGGGTGATAGTACCTAAAGGAGGGGAGTTTTTAGACGAATATTATCAAAGACTTTTTAATTATAGATTTAGACGCTTTTTAGGTGATCTTTTACTATTTAGAAAAGATGATTATATTGATTGTGAAACTCTTTTTTCTCGCTGGAAAAAGGATGAAGTAGAAGAACAATGGAATTTTTTATTGAAAGCTCATATTATAGAAAGTTTAAAAGAAGATCAGTATTTGTTTTCTTACTTTTATTTGGATAATTTTGGAGAAACTTTAGAGTGGTTCATATCAGAGATATTTAAAAGAGAATTTTATATGCCCACGATTTGGGGAATAAAAATAAAGGAGATTAAAGGTGGAGGAGACTTTGATATCCTCTCCATATTAGAGAATAACTTATTGTATGTGGAGTGTAAAACAAGTCCTCCTAATAATATAAGACTAAGAGAAATTTGGGAATTTTTAAGAAGAAGAGAAGTATTAAAACCAAAGATTACAATATTTTTTATTGATACAACATTAAAAATAGAAAGAAATATAATTGAAAATATATGTTCTCTATTAGAAAGAAGATTTATGAAAAGTAAAAAAATAAATGTCTTCTCTTTAAAAGATGGTGTATACGCTTTTGATAATGGGATTTATATAATGCAAAGTAAGGGAGATATAATAAAAAATTTTCAGGTGGTTTTTAGGCACTTCTTAGATGGATAGGCAAGAAAAGCTATTTAAAGAGGATAATAGTTTTCAACCTCTTTCATACAGAATGAGGCCAAGAAGTTTTGATGAATTTCTTGGTGCAGAGGAGATTATAGGTGAAGGATCTTTTTTAAGAAGGACAGTTCAAAAAGGTTATTTACCTTCCCTTATTATCTTTGGCCCCCCAGGATCTGGAAAGACTACCCTTTCTATTCTGTTAGCTAAGGAGATAAATGCTGATTTTATAGAATTAAATGCTGCTATAATTGGAGTACAAGATCTTAAAGAAGCCCTTCAAAAAGCTCAAAGAAATATTGAACTTTATAAAAAGAAAACTGTTTTATTTCTTGATGAAATACATCATTTCAATAAATTACAACAAGATGTGCTACTACCCTTTGTAGAAAAAGGTATAATAATTCTTATAGGTGCTACTACTGAAAACCCTCTTTTTGCTTTAAATACAACCCTTCTTTCTCGTTGTAGGATTATAGAACTGAAGCCCTTAACGGATGATAAACTAAGGATATTAATTGACAGAGCAATAAAAGATAGAGAAAGAGGTTTAGGAGGAAAAAACATTGTAATTTCTCAAGATGCTGTTGATGAAATAGTTAGGTTTGCCAATGGTGATGCAAGGATTGCTCTTAATACCTTAGAAATTGCTTCCTTTGTTGCAAAAGCTGATGAAGATGGAAAAGTCCTTATTGATGCATCTGTGGTAAGAGAGGTAATAGGGAAAAGGGTGATAAGATATGATCAAAAAGGGGACGAGCATTATCACACTATATCAGCATTTATTAAAAGCATAAGAGGTTCTGATCCCGATGCTGCTTTATATTATCTGGCTAAGATGCTTCTTGCAGGAGAAGATCCGCGATTTATTGCTCGAAGACTTATAATCCATGCTGCTGAAGATATAGGAATGGCAGATCCTTTAGCCTTATTGATTGCTCAGTCTGCATATTATGCTGTGGATGTGGTAGGTATGCCAGAGGCAAGAATTCCTTTAGCTGAAGCTACCATATACCTTGCGACCGCTCCAAAGAGTAATAGTGTGATATCTTCCATAGAAAAAGCCATGAATTACATACAGGAGAAAGGAGTGTCAGAGATTCCAAAGCATTTATGGGGAAGTTCTCCTGATTATTTGTACCCTCATGATTTTCCGGAACATTTTGTAATTCAAAGATATTTACCATATGATGTGAATGAGGTTTTTTATAATCCAACTGAGCAAGGAAAGGAGAAAATAATAAAAGAAAGGATTAAAAAATTATGGAAAGAAAGATATGGAAGATAGGAATTTTATTTTTATTTTTTCTATTGGTTTTTTATGGATGTAAGGAAAACAGAAAAGAGGAAGTTTTAAAAGATGATAAAAAATTTGTGAAAAATAGGATTGAAATAAATGTTGAATCAGATGAAATAAATAAAATTTTATCTGAATATAAGCCTTTTATAGAAAGATACATAATAGAGGGAAAAAGAAGAGAAACTGGAGATTATATTATAAATTGGAAGTTATATTCTGTTTATTTTAGATCAACTGTCTATAATACTCAGATTAGAAAAGAAATAATTAAAAATTATGACATTAGGAGAACCATATCTTCTAAATATGAAAAGTATATTTTAAGTTCAGATATAGATCTTCCTAATGGTGATTCAATTGAGCTTGATAATATATTTTTATATTTTCCAATTTACATATCTCATAAGTCATCTCAGCCCAAAATAGCCTTCGTGGTAGATGATTTAGTGGAAGATAATTATTGGGTTGAAGAATTATTATCTTTTCCTTATACATTGAATGTTTCTATAATTCCTACATCACATACAAAGGACTTAGCATATAAGTTTGTCAAAAAGGGTTGGGAAGTAATGATGCATATTCCTATGGAATCAATTACTTATCCGAAAGATGCAAAATATTTAACTTCAGAAGCAATAATGAGTGGTATGAGTGAAGAGGAAATAGATAAAATTGTGAACCTTCATCTAAAGAGATTTGGAGATGCTAAAATATGTTGGGTTAATAATCATATGGGATCGAAAGTTACAAAAGACGATGAAACTATGGAGAAAGTGTTAAAGGTTTTCAAAAAATATGGCCTAAGCTTTTTGGATAGTAAAACTATTTTAAATTCAGTAGGGAAAAAAATCGGTAATAAAGTGGGAGTTCCTGTTTTAGAAAATATGTTATTTATAGATCATGAGAATCAAGAAGATAGAATAAAATACAGGTTTTCTCAAGCTATTAAGATAGCTGAGAGGAAAGGTTGGGGTATATTCATATTTCATTTAAGACCAAAGACCATAAAGGTGTTAAAAGAGCTTTATCAGGAAGGATTTTTTAACAATGTAAAATTAGAGAAAATTAGTGATTTAGCTCAAGAAGTATATAACCCTCAAAAGGATGAATTATCAAATCATTCTTATAAATCTTGTTATTAAATAAATTTTTGAAAACACCATTAAGATATATATTTTTTTCATCTTTTGTATTATTTATTATTACCAGTATTTTTTGATCATCATAAATCTTGTAAAAGCTAATAATATCCTTTATAGGGCCTAAAGTAAAATCTCCTTTATATAGGGCTGGATAATTTTTTCTGATTCTTGATAGTTTTTTATAAAACTCAATAAGTTCTAAATCTTGTTTGGTTTCATCCCAGGGTATAGGTAGTCGTACATACTCATGAAGAGCCCTGTTTCCTTCTAACATGTTTCTATATTGATTAGCACCCATCTCTTGTCCATTATATATTATGGGTATATCATTAAGTGAAAATTGAAATATGGAAGCTATTTTTAATAATCTTTTGTCATTAGCTACAAAAAGGAATCTATTAGAATCGTGATTTTCTAAAAACGAAATTAGCCTTATATGATTCTTGTAAAATTTATATCTTAAATCTATAATTTTCAAAAATTCTTTTAATTTCCATTTTTTACCTATAAAAGACTCTCTTATTAATTTAAAAAGGTAAAAATCAAGTACTCCATCCATTTTCCCTATAAACCTTCTTACATATTCGGGAGTATCTACTATCTCCCCAAAATGAAAAGTTTCAGGAAAATCTCTTTTTATGGAATAATAGTATTCAGTCCAAAAATTGATATCTGGTCCAATTGCATAATCCAATCGATATCCAGATATTCCGAAATTTTTAATCCAATATTTAGCTGCATCTATAATATATTTTCTTGCCTCTCTATTTTTTAGATTTATCTGTGGCATGGATTTTACTCCAAAGAATGATTCATAAGAATTATCGTCCTTAAAAATGAACCAATTTCTGTATTTACTATCTTTATTATTCAATGCATCTTGAAATATAGGATTTAAATAGGATAAATGATTTGGTACAAAGTCCAGAATTATTCTAATTCCTCTTTCAAATGCATCATTAACTAATTTTTTGAGATCATCTTTATTACCCCATGCGGGATCAATTTCAAAATAATCCTCTATATCATATCCATGATAAGAAGTTGATTTAAATATAGGAGAAAGCCAAATTGTGTTTATACCTAAGGATTCTATATAATCAAGGTGATTGATAACTCCTTTGATATTACCTCCAAGTTTCTCTTTTAGATTATTAGATAAACTCACTTCAAAATTATCTTTTGCAAATCGATCAACAAAGATGTGATATATTATGCTTTCTTGGGACCACTTTGGTGGTTCAAATTCATCAATGGAAAAGGAAAAATAATCTTTTTCATAATCATCTTCCGGATTTAATGTTATTTCAATTATACCTTCTTTGTTCAAAGGAGGAATTTGGGCTTCTAAGATTTGTAAAAAACTAAAAAAATCATTATCCCAAATCACATCTTTAATTTCAATTGAAACTTCTTGTATTTCTGATGTTTGGGATTTTATTTTATAATAAATAGTCTTATAATTCTGAGATGGAGTACAAGTAAATATAACTTTAATTTCATCCTTAGGAGTTGGATCTTCAGGAATTATTTCTATGTAAGGAAACTTTTCAAGCTCTTCTATTTTTCTATTTGATAAAAATTCTTTTTTTTCTAAATCTCCAAAAATTTTATCATCTATATACATTTCTCCTTACCTCTTTATATTAACTCGTGTTAGTTTTATTCTATCATAGGTTATAATTAAATACAATATTTTTTATGTGGAGGTTAAAGAAAATATGATATTAGTATCTGGAGAATCCTTAATAGATTTTACGCCTATATCTTTAGGAGATGGATATGCGTATGTACCTAATCCTGGAGGATCTCCATATAATGTTGCTATTACCCTTGGAAAGCTTAGAGCACGTGTATATTTCTTTGGTAAAATTTCTTATGATCCTTTTGGGGAGATTCTTTATTCTAATCTTATAAAAAATAATGTGGATACATCTTTTGTGTTAAGAGATAAATACCTTACTACTTTAGCTTTTGTAATATTAAAGGACAGTGAACCTTATTTTATATTTTATGGGGATAATACTGCTGATACTATGCTTAAAGAAGAAGAGATTCCTTTTATTGATTCACAAAAAGTGAAAATCCTTCATTTTGGATCTATATCAATGATTAGAGAACCTGGTTGTTATGTCTTTGAAAAAATGATTTTTGAAAATTACAAAAATTGTATAATTTCCTTTGATCCAAACGTAAGACCAAATCTAATTGTGAATAAGGAACAGTATTTATCAAGATTTGAAAATTGGGTAAGTAGGGTGGATATATTAAAAGTAAGTTTGGCAGATTTGAAGTGGTTATATGGAGAAGAGGATTTAGACAAAATTGCTGAGAAATTTATTAATTTGGGAGTTAAAATTTTTGTGGTTACTTTAGGAAAGGATGGATCTGTTGCTTATCAAAAATCTAATTATGTTAAAGTGCCAGGTATGAAGGTAAAGGTTATAGATACTGTGGGAGCTGGAGACTCTTTTATGGGGGGCTTTTTATATTATTTATATAAGCTTGGCAAAACAGTTAAAAAAGAAATATCCAATCTTTCTTTAGAAGAGTTAAAAAATATTCTTATTTTTGCTAACAGTGTAGCTGCTTTAACTTGTACAAGGCGTGGTGCTAACCCCCCTAATTTAGACGAGGTTGAAAAATTTATGAGTAACCTGTATTATTGAATAGAATTTTAGATTTTTAGGAGAAGAGATAAAAAAGGAGTGAAAAAATAGATGGATATTATTTTGTTTTTGGTCCTTTTTGCTATACTTACTGTACCGCATGAACTTGGACATTTTATATTAGCTAAACTTTTTGGGGTTAAGGTTTTTGAATATGCTATTGGTTTTGGCCCTAAGCTTTATGAATACAAAGGTAAAGAGACTAAATTTGTATTGAGGTTGATTCCTATTGGTGGTTTTGTGAAAATGGCTGGTGTTGATGATTTAGAGTTACCAATAGAAGAGGAGGTTCCAGAAGAAAGAAAATTCTATAAAAAGGCTCCATGGCAACGCTTCTTAATACTTTTTGCAGGAGCCTTTTTTAATTTTTTGGTTGCTTTTCTTTTATTTGTAAGTATTTTTTTAATTGGAATTCCTCAACCTATACCTATAATTGATAGAGTAGTAGAAGGTAAACCAGCTCAAATGGCAGGTTTTCTACCAGGTGATAAAATTATCTCGATAGAAGGTATAAAAATAGAAAAAATAGAGGATGCAGTAAATCTTATTACAAAATCTATAAAAAGCCCTAATGATAGAAAAGAAATAACAGTGGATGTGGAAAGAGATGGTAAACTAATTACTTTAAGGGTTATACCTCAATGGGATGAGGAGAGAAAGGGAGGTATTATAGGTATTGTCTTTAGATCAATCCCTAAGAGATATCCTATAACATTAGCACTGAAAAATGGATTTGCTATGCTAATCAATGCTTTTTTGCTTATTTTCTTTGTATTAAAAGCACTTTTTACAGGAGCTCAAGGGATATCAGTTTCAGGTCCGATTGGTATTGCCAAGATGACGGGAGAAGTAGCTTCTTTAGGGCTTGTATATTATCTTAATTTTACAGCACTGTTAAGTGTACAACTGGGGATATTTAACTTAATTCCATTTCCTGCTTTAGATGGAGGTAGGATATTGTTTATTATTCTTGAGAAAATAAGGGGAAAGCCTATTGAAACTAAAAAAGAAGAAATAGTACATTGGATAGGTCTACTAATTCTCTTATTTCTCATGATCATTATTACTTTCTTTGATGTGTTAAGACTTAGAAAGTGATGGGAAGAGGAACAAGGGTAGTAAAAGTAGGAAATGTAGAGATTGGTGGAGATAATCCTGTAAGAGTACAGTCTATGACTAAGACTCCTACAGTAGATGTTAAGTCTACTCTTAGACAAATTAGAAGATTGGCTAAGAAGGGTTGTGAGTTAGTAAGGTTAGGAATACCTGATAAAGACTCAGCTTTAGCTCTGGGAAAGATAAAGAAAAAGAGCCCTATTCCTATTATTGCTGATATACACTTTGATTATAGACTTGCTTTAATAGCTTTGGAGCAAGGGGCAGACAAATTGAGAATAAATCCAGGTAATATTAAGAATCCTAAATATATATCTTTAATAGCAAAGGAAGCAAAAGCAAGAGGCGTACCAATAAGAGTAGGTAGTAATGCTGGTTCTTTGAGCAGGGAGATTCTTGAAAAATATGGTGGAGTTACTCCTGAGGCATTGGTAGAGAGCGTTTTAAATGAGATTAGATTATTAGAGGAGAATGATTTCACTGATATAGTTGTGTCTGTTAAATCTTCATCTGTTCCTTTGACTATACAGGCTTATAAGCTACTTTCTTCCCAAGTAAAATATCCTCTCCATATAGGAATAACAGAAGCTGGTACACTTGTTCCAGGAAGTGTTAGGTCCGCAGTAGGAATTGGTATCTTACTTTATGAGGGTATTGGTGATACAATTAGGGTTTCTCTTTCTGCTTCTCCAGAAAAAGAAGTAGAAGTAGCATACCATATATTGGAAAGCTTAGAATTAAGGCAAAGAGGTATAAAAGTTATTTCGTGTCCCATGTGTGCAAGAGCTCATTTTCCAGTAGAAAAAGTAGCTAAAGAAATAGAAAAAAGATTTAAGGATTTTCCATTAGATATAACGATAGCTGTAATGGGATGTGAAGTAAATGGTCCTGGTGAAGCGAAATGGGCAGATATAGGAATTGCAGGCTCAAATAAAAGAGTTATAATTTTTAAGTATGGTAAGATAGTAAAGGAGACAACATGGGAAAAAGCAATTTTGGAATTAGAAAAAGAGCTTGAAAAATGGAAGGAGGTGAATTCAAATTAGCATATTAATAGCTTTAATCACACTTATTATAGGAGTTGGTCTCGGGTATCTTATAAGGAAAAATATTGAGCAAAAAACAATACAAGTCGCAGAAAAGAGAGCAGAGGAGATAGTTAAAAAGGCTGAAGAGGAAGCAGAAGAAAGGAAAAGAACTGCTTTATTAGAAGCTAAAGAAGAAATTTTTAAATTAAGGTCTGAGACTGAAAGGGAAATTAAGGAAAGAAGACAAGAGCTTTTCAATTTGGAGAAGAGAATTCTTCAAAGAGAAGAAAATTTAGAGAGAAAAGAGGAAATTCTCTCCAATAAAGAAAGAGAAATAGATAAAAAACTCGAAAATCTAAAGAAATTGGAAGAAGAAGCATTTATGGAGCTTCAAAAGGTTGCTCAGATGAGTAGAGAAGAAGCTCGTGATATTATTCTCAAGAAGGTGGAAGAAGAATTACAAAGAGATATAGCTATGAGGATAAAAGAAGCAGAGGCAAAATATAAGGAGATAGCAGATGAAAAGGCTCGAGAGATTTTAACGGAAGCAATTCAGAGATGTGCAGTGGATCATACTGTGGAATCTACAGTATCTGTTGTTAGTTTGCCCAGTGAAGAAATGAAGGGAAGAATAATAGGTAGAGAAGGAAGAAATATAAGAACTTTTGAGACTTTGACAGGTGTAGATCTTATAATTGATGATACTCCAGAGGCTGTGGTTCTTTCTTCCTTTGATCCAGTAAGAAGAGAAATTGCTCGAATTGCCTTAGAAAGATTAGTAAAAGATGGGAGAATTCATCCTGCAAGAATAGAAGAAATGGTAAATAAAGCAAGAAAAGAAGTAGAGAGTAAGATAAGAGAGGAAGGAGAAAGAGCTTCAATAGAAGTAGGTCTTCAAAATTTACATCCTGATTTAGTAAGGGTTTTAGGAAGACTTTATTATAGATCCAGTTATGGACAAAATGTTCTTCAGCACTCAATTGAGGTTGCAAAAATTGCAGCAATTATTGCTGCAGAATTACATGCGGATGTAAATTTAGCAAAGAGGGCTGGGCTTTTACATGATATAGGAAAAGCTATAGATTATGAGGTTGAGGGATCGCATGCAACCTTAGGAGCTGATCTTTTAAAGAGATATGGAGAGCATCCAGATGTGATCCATGCAGTAGCAGCTCATCATGAAGAGATTCCTCTTATTAAGACTTTAGATGTTATAATTCAAGTAGCGGATAGTATCTCTGCAGTAAGGCCTGGATCAAGAAGAGAAAGCATAGAAATTTACATAAAGAGACTGGAAAAGCTTGAGGAGATAGCTATGTCATTTCCTGGTGTAGAAAAGGCTTATGCCATTCAGGCAGGAAGAGAAGTTAGAGTGTTAGTAAGCCCTGAAGAAGTTGATGATTTGACAGCTACTAGATTAGCTTATCAGATTGCTAAAAAAATTGAGAAAGAAATGGAATATCCTGGTCAAATAAAAGTTACTGTAATAAGAGAAACAAGGGCTGTAGAGTACGCAAAATAAGTTATGAATATTCTTATACTTGGTGATATAGTAGGAAAAATAGGGAGAAGAGGTGTAGGGCTTCTTCTCCCTCAAATTAAAAAAGAATATGGAATTGATTTTACAATTGCAAATATTGAAAATGCTGCTACCGGATTTGGTATTACTGAAAGTGTTTTGAAAGAATTAATGGATTATGGTATAGATGCTTTTACAAGTGGTAATCATATTTGGGATAAAAAAGAAGGGATCTCTGTTTTAGAGAATTACGAGAGAGTATTAAGACCTGCTAATTATCCTTCGGGAGTTCCTGGTAGAGGCTATATTACAGTCTCATATTATGGCAAAAAAATTGGTATAATTAATATACAAGGACGTATTTTTATGGAACCTATTGAAAATCCGTTTACAGTAGTGCATAATATAGTTGAAGAAATGGAAAAAGATACTAAAATAATAGTAGTGGATATGCATGCTGAAGCAACGTCTGAGAAGATAGCTATGGGATATTTTTTAGATGGAAGAGTAACAGCAGTAGTAGGTACACATACACATGTTCAGACAGCTGATGAGAAAATTCTCCCAGGGGGAACTGGTTATATATCTGATTTAGGTATGTGTGGGGCTTACGATTCTATATTAGGTGTAGATAAGGAGGCTGTTCTTAAGAAATTTCTTCTCCAAATACCTCAAAAATTTGATGTACCAGAAAAAGGACTTTTTAAAGTGGAAGGGGTGATTATAGAGGTAGAAGAAGTAAATGGAAAGACAAAAAACATTATCAGGTTACAAAGGAGGGGAGAAATTTAAAATTTAAAAGTCTGCCATGGGAAGAACATATAAAGGAGGTAGGTTTATGGTAGAAGTATTAAAAGTTTCCGCTAAATCTAATCCTAATGCAGTAGCTGGTGCATTAGCAGGTGTAATTCGTGAAAAGGGACGTGCTGAGATCCAAGTAATTGGTGCTGGAGCTGTCAACCAAGCAGTTAAAGCAATTGCTATTACCAGGGGTTATGTAGCTCCAAGTGGCATTGACTTAATTTGTATTCCTGCATTTACTGATGTACAAATTGATGGAGAAGAAAGAACAGCCATCCGTTTTATAGTTGAGCCTCGTTAATTTAAATTGAAGTAAAGGTAAGTAAAAAGGAGGCAGGAAGATTTTCTTTCTGCCTCCTTATAATTTTTATGGTATAATTTTTCAGAATGTAAATTTGGAAATTTTATAGTAAAGAAAGGAGAGGAAACATGAAAAAAGGTATTCATCCTGAATTGAAAAAAGCAAAGATAGTATGTGCATGTGGGGCTGTTTATGAGACTTTATCAACAAAGGAATATATGACAGTAGAAATATGCTCTAAATGCCATCCATTCTTTACAGGTCAAAGAAAATTTGTGGATACGGAGGGAAGAGTAGAAAGATTTACTAAAAAATATAATTGGGAAATTAAATAAAATTGAGGGTAAAACTAATAGCTTATACGCCAGAGCCCGAAAAAGTATGTGCTCTGGCTATGAGATTATGTCATTATCAAGGAAATATTGAAGAGTTGGAAGAAAAACTAACTCTTGAGGAGATTTCTCGTCTTTTAAAAAAGGCAAAAACCTTACAACATTTTTCCATATTTGAGCATGCTAATTTTACTTTTTATATAGAAGGTATATCAAGAGTTACTACTCATCAGTTAGTGAGACATAGGATTGCATCTTATTCACAACAAAGTCAGAGGTATGTAAAAATAAGGCAAGAATATGTAATTCCTGAGTCTATATTGATAGATAAGGAGAGGGAAAAAGTATATAAAGAAACTTTAGATAAAGCCTTTAATGCTTATGAGGAACTTGTAAAAATGGGAGTTCCTAAGGAGGATGCAAGATATCTATTACCCCAAGCTGTGGAATCTAAAATAATTGTTACTATGAATGCCAGAGAACTACTTCATTTTTTTACGTTAAGAACATGTAATTCTGCCCAATGGGAAATAAGGGAGATGGCTTGGGAAATGTTAGATTTGGTTAAAAAAGTAGCACCTAATATATTTGAAGATGCAGGACCGTCTTGTTTTAGAGGTACATGTCCTGAGGGAAAGAGCTGTATTCCTAAGAGAAGGTGATAATTTATGGAATTTATGAATATGCCTTCAGGGTGGATAGAGGTTATTTGTGGAGGAATGTATAGTGGAAAAAGTGAAGAGTTAATTAGAAGAGTTAGAAGAGCACAAATTGCAAAACAAAAAGTGCAAGTTTTTAAGCACAGTTTAGATACAAGATATGATAAAGATTATATAACATCTCATACAGGTTTGAAGATAGAGGCGATAGCTGTGAGTAATAGTGCAGACATAGAAAAGTATGTAGACGAGGATACTCAGGTTGTAGCTATAGAAGAAGGACAATTCTTTGATATGGGAATTGTAAAAGTTTGCCAGAGATTAGCAGATAAAGGGAAAAGGGTTATCGTGGCAGGTTTAGATCAGGATTTTAGAGGAGAACCTTTTGGCCCTATGCCATATTTAATGGCAGTAGCAGAATACGTTGATAAACTTCATGCTATTTGTATGAAATGTGGAAATTTAGCCAGTAGAACTCAAAGAATAATTAATGGAAAACCTGCATACTATGACGATCCAATTATTTTAGTAGGAGCTTTTGAAAGCTATGAAGCAAGATGTAGAAATTGCCATACAGTTTTAAGGAGAGATAAAGATGAAGAATAAAAAAGAGTTAGTTGGTGGACAAGCAGTTTACGAGGGAGTAATGATGAGAAAGGGAATAGATATTGCTGTTGCTGTAAGAGACCCAAAGGGAGAAATTATTGTAAAGAAAGAGAGATTACAGCCCTTTTTTAAAAACTGGACAAGAATACCTTTACTAAGAGGTCTTATGGTTTTAATGGATTCTCTCTTTTGGGGAATAAAAGCATTGAATTATTCCACATCGATTGCTTTTGAGGAAGATGAAAAACCAACCAGTAATGCCGAGATAGGTATTGCATTAGTTTTAGGATTTCTTCTTTTTGTTGCATTATTTATTGTCTTACCCCTTCTTATATTAAAACCTATAGAGGTATATATAAATTCTTTAATAATTTTGAGACTTTTAGAGGGAATTATAAGATTAGCTATTTTTGTAATTTATCTTTATTTAATAAGTAAGATAAAAGAAATCTATAGAGTTTTCCAATATCATGGTGCAGAACATAAGACGGTATTCTGTTATGAGGCAGGAGAAGAATTAACAGTTGAGAATTGCAGGAAATATCCTCGTTTTCATCCCCGCTGTGGAACCTCTTTTCTATTGGTAGTAATGATAGTAAGTATAGTTATTTTTGCCTTTTTAGGTAAACAGCCTTTTCTTTTAAGAATTATTACTAGAGTTTTGCTTATCCCATTGATTTTTAGTATATCTTACGAGATAATAAAATTAGGATCTGAGCATATTGATTCTATTTTTTGGAAAATCTTGCTTAAACCAGGGTTATGGATGCAGTATTTTACAACAAAAGAACCAGATGATATGCAATTAGAAACAGCAATTGTAGCTTTAAAGGAGGTGACACTGGAGGAAAATGCTTCAAGATATAGTGATTGAAAAATTAGAAGAAATAGAAAAAAGATTTAATGAGATTGAGGATCTCTTAGCTCAACAGGAGGTAATTAATGATTTTAACAAATACCAGAATCTTCTTAAAGAAAGAGCAAAAATTACGGAAATAGTAGAGAATTTTAGAGATTATAAAAAATTATTGAAGGAAAAAGAAGATTTAGAAGAAGTATTAAGAGAAGAAAATGATGAAGAGATTAGAAATTTAGCTGAGATGGAATTGGAAGAAATAGAAAGAAAGATTGAACAAAAGGAGTTTGAATTAAAATCTGCTCTTTTGCCTAAGGATCCTAATGATGAGAAAAACATTATTATGGAGATAAGAGCAGGAGCTGGAGGAGAGGAGGCTGCCCTTTTCGCTGCAGATCTTTTTAGAATGTATATTGGATATGCCCAGAAGAAGGGATGGAAGGTAGATATTGTGAGTTCTAACCCAACAGGACTTGGGGGTTATAAAGAGATTATATTTATTGTTGAAGGTAAAGGTGCTTATAGTAGGCTCAAATTTGAGAGTGGAGTGCATAGAGTTCAGAGAGTACCTGTGACTGAGTCAAGTGGAAGAATTCATACATCTACCGCTACTGTTGCGGTTCTTCCTGAAATGGAGGAAGTGGAAATAGAAATTGATCCTAAGGATCTTAGGATTGAGACTTTTAGATCTGGTGGGGCAGGAGGACAACATGTAAATAAGACAGAATCAGGAGTAAGAATAACCCATATACCATCTGGAATTGTGGTTCAATGTCAAGACGAGAGATCTCAGCATCAAAATAGAGAAAAGGCCATGAAAGTTCTTAGAGCAAGATTGTATGAATACTATCAAAAGGAAAAAGAAAATGAGATCGCTTCTCAAAGAAGAGCTCAAGTAGGAAGTGGGGAAAGAAGTGAAAAGATAAGAACATATAATTTTCCACAAAGAAGAGTTACAGATCACAGAATAAATTATTCATCTTTCCAATTAGAAGAAGTGTTATCAGGAGAGCTGGATGAGTTTATAGATAGGCTCATCCTTGCTGAAAAAGAAGAGCAAATTAAAAAACTTTTTGAAGAAGTAAGTGCAGGCTCTTAGAGAAGTATTATTTTGGTTAAAAAGAGAATTAGAAGACATAGATCCAGATTCTGCATATTTGGAGGCTGAATTACTTATATCCTACGTTCTAAATAAAGATAGAAGCTTTATTTATACGGTAGATTTTATTGAAGAAGAAAAGGTAAAGGAGATTAAAAAACTATTAGGTTTAAGGAAAAAAGGAATACCTATAAGTTATATCCTTAAGAAAAAATTTTTTTATGATTATGAGTTCTTTACAGATAAAGGGGTTTTGATACCGAGAAATGAAACGGAATTATTAGTAGATGTGACTATTGATACTATCAAAAGTTATTCTTCAAAAAAAATTGTTGACATCGGGGTAGGTAGTGGTAATTTAGCAGTAACGTTAGCTAAGAAAATTGACAATCTCACTGTTTATGCGTGTGATATATCACCTTTTGCTCTAAAATTTGCAAAAATTAATGCTCAAAAATATGGGGTTATAGATAAGATTAAATTCTTCTTAGGACCTTATCTACACCCTATTATCATGAGAAATTTACAATTTGATTTAATATTAAGTAATCCACCATATATTGCTTCTTGGGAAATGCCTTTTCTTCAAAAGGAAGTTAAAAGAGAGCCTTGGGAGTCTCTTTATGGTGGTTGGAATGGTTGTGTTTTTTATGAGAATATTATTAAGGACTTGAAAAAGATGGATAAAGGTGTATTTATTTTTGAAATTTCACCGTTTATTTATGACAATTTAGTAAAATTGATTAAAAGAACCTTTCTTAAGTTTGAATTTCATGTATACAAAGATCTTTCCCAAAAGAATAGAGTGATCAAATTAATATGGTGGAAATAATTAAGGTAGATAGAAACAATCCAGATGAAAAGATTTTAAATATAGCGATTGAAGTATTAAGAAGAGGTGGTCTTGTGGCTTTTCCTACAGAGACTGTCTATGGTCTTGGGGCTGATGCTTTGAATGAAGAGGCTGTTAGAAGAATTTTTGAAGCTAAAGGTAGGCCACCTGATAATCCCATTATTGTTCATGTAGGAAATATGGAGCAAGTCTATAGTCTTGTGGATGATGTTCCACCTGATGCTGAGAGATTAATGGAAGCTTTTTGGCCAGGGCCATTAACTTTAATTTTCTATAAATCACCTATAGTTAGTGATATAGTTACAGGTGGAAGTCCCAAAGTGGGTATAAGAGAACCTCAAAATAAGGTTGCTTTAACCCTTCTAAATCTTTTTGGACGGCCAATAGCTGCTCCTTCTGCAAATGCTTCCGGAAGACCAAGTCCTACTAAGGCTGAACACGTTCTTGAGGATTTAGGAGATAAGGTTGATTTAATAATTGATGGGGGAGATGTAAGTTTTGGAGTAGAATCTACAGTTTTGGATATAACTACTGATCCACCTGTTTTATATAGGCCTGGAGCATGTCCAAAAGAAGAAATTGAGAAAGTATTAAAGAAAAAAATAGTTTTTTGGAAAGAAGTAAAAAAAGAAGATATTCCCTCTCCTGGCTTAAAATATAGACATTATGCTCCTAAGGTACCTTTATACATTATTGAAGAGTTTAATGAAATATGGCAAAATAAAATAAAATCTTGGATAAAGGAAGGTAAAAAAGTGGGAGTTCTTGCTTCAGAAGAAACCAAAGATGTTTATCCAAAAGATCTTAAAATTTATGTTATAGGAAGTAGATCTGATCTATATAATATTGCTTTAAATTTATTTCCCTCCTTACGAAGATTGGAGAAGGAAGTTGATATTATTCTTGCGGAATCTTATCCAGAAGAGGGAATAGGTCTTGCAATTATGGATAGACTAAAGAGAGCAGCAGGTGATAAATAGTGATGATATTATTCGTTTGTACAGGAAATACTTGTAGAAGTCCAATGGCAGAATATCTTTTTCGTAAGCTTATTAAAGAGTATGATATAGAAATTGAAGTTTCCTCGGCAGGTATATTTGCTTTGGAAGGAAATAAGGCATCTATATATTCTCAAGAAGTAATGAAAGAGATAGGTGTTGATATTACAAATCATTCTTCTAAAAAAATAGATAATGAACTCATGGAAAGAGCTAATTGTGTTTTTACTATGACAAAAGAACAAGCTGAGATTTTAAAAAGTGTTTATCCTAAATATAGCTACAAAATATCTACTCTAAGTGATGAAGATATTTTGGATCCATATGGTAAAGATATAGAGACGTATAGAGAAGTTCGTAATAAGATAGAAAAAGAATTAAAAAACTTAATCAAAAATATGATGGTGAGGGTAGATCTATGAAGATTGCAATTGGGGCTGATCATGCAGGATATTTATTAAAAGAAGAATTAAAAAAATGGTTAGAAGAATGGAATATTAGTTATCATGATTTTGGAACTTATTCGGCAGAAAGAACAGATTATCCTGATTATGGGATATTAGTAGCAAGGGCTGTGGCAAGAGGGGGTTTTGAAAAAGGTATATTAATTTGTGGTACAGGTATAGGTATGAGTATTGTAGCTAACAAAGTAAAAGGTATAAGAGCTGCTTTATGTAGAGATCCTTATGAGGCAAAATTAAGTAGAGAACATAATGATGCAAACATTTTGGCATTAGGAGGGAGAATCCTTGGTTATGATTTGGCAAAGGAGATAGTAAAAGTATGGCTAAATTCTGAGTTTACTGGTGGAAGACATAAATTAAGAATTCAAAAAATATCTATGATTGAGGAGGAGGAGCTGTGAAGTACTTACCTAATGTAGATCCTGAAATTTATGAAGCAATAAGGGGTGAAGAATATAGGGAGGAGTATCATTTAGAACTTATAGCCTCTGAAAATTTTGTAAGTAGAGCTGTTCTTGAGGCTCAAGGTTCTGTTCTTACTAACAAGTATGCTGAAGGTTATCCTGGAAAAAGATATTATGGTGGTTGTCTTTATATGGATAGGGTAGAGGATATAGCAAGAGAAAGAGTAAAGGCTATTTATGGTGCTGAGCATGCAAATGTTCAACCTCATTCTGGAAGTCAAGCAAATATGGCTGTTTATTTTGTAGTGTTAAATCCTGGAGACAAGGTTTTAGGTATGAATTTGGCACATGGGGGACACTTAACTCATGGAAGTCCTGTAAATTTTTCTGGTAAATTTTTTAATTTTTATTTTTATGGAGTAGATAAAGACACTGAGAGAATAAATTATGATGCTGTTTGGAATTTGGCAAAGGAAGTAAAGCCAAAACTTATTGTTGCTGGGGCAAGTGCGTATCCTCGTATTATTGATTTTGAAAAATTTTCAAGTATAGCAGAGGATGTAGGTGCTTATCTTATGGTTGATATGGCACATATTGCAGGGCTGATTGCTGCAGGGTTGCATCCATCTCCTGTCCCTTATGCTCAATTTGTTACAAGTACTACTCATAAAACTTTAAGAGGGCCAAGAGGAGGTTTTATCCTTTGTAAAAAAGAGTTTGCAAAGGAGATTGATAAGGCTATATTTCCAGGTATTCAAGGTGGTCCTCTTATGCATGTAATTGCAGCCAAAGCTGTAGCATTTAAAGAGGCTATGTCTCCTGAGTTTAAAGAGTATCAAAGGCAAATTATATTTAATGCTAAAGCTCTTGCTGATGAACTTATGAGACTTGGATATAGATTGGTAAGTGGTGGTACTGATAATCATCTCATGTTAGTAGATTTGAGAGATAAGGGTATTACTGGAAAAGAAGCTGAAAAAGCATTAGAAGAAGCTGGTATTACTGTGAATAAAAATTCAATACCCTTTGATCCTCAACCGCCTACTGTTACAAGTGGTATAAGAATTGGTACACCAGCTTTAACTACAAGAGGTATGAAAGAAGGTGAAATGAGATATATTGCGAGACTTATTCATGAGGTTTTATCAAACATAAAGGACGATAAAGTAAAGGAAAAGGTAAAAAGTGAAGTAGAAGAGCTTTGCAAGCAATTTCCAATTTATAGAAAGGAGAATTAATTAAATGGTTAAATTGGTTGATCATCCTTTAGTTCAACATAAACTTACAAAATTAAGAGATAAGAATACACAGCCCAAAGAATTTAGAGAATTACTTTCAGAGATATCAAGCCTTATGCTATATGAAGTTACAAGAGATTTACCATTAAAAGAAGTGGAAGTGGAAACTCCTCTTGGTAAAGCAAAGGGAAAAGTTTTAAACAATAAAGACTTAGCGATAGTGCCTATATTGAGAGCTGGTCTTGTAATGGCTGAGGGTATGTTACAAATTCTTCCTTCAGCTAAGGTTGGTCATATAGGACTTTATAGAGATCCAAATACACTTCAACCAGTCCAATATTATACTAAGCTACCAGAAGACATAAGCGAAAGAGAAGTAATTGTAGTTGATCCAATGCTTGCTACTGGTGGATCAGCAATTGCAGCCATATCAATTTTGAAATCAAAGCAAGTTAAAAACATTAAATTTGTTTGTATAATAGCTGCTCCTGAAGGTATTAAGGCTTTTAAAGAGGTTCACCCAGATGTGGAAATTTATACTGCTGCTGTAGATGAGTATCTAAATGATCACGGATATATAGTGCCGGGGCTTGGAGATGCAGGAGACAGACTTTTTGGAACCAAATAATATTACTTTAAATAAAGTTGGAATGAGAGATAAGTTTATTATTGAAGGCAGACATAAGCTTAAAGGTGAAATAGATATATGGGGAAGTAAAAATGCTTCTCTGCCTATTATGGCTGCCTCTCTTTTAAACTCTGGAGATCTTATTTTGGATAATGTTCCACCTGTAAAAGATAACTTAACAATGGCTGAAATACTGAGATATTTAGGATTAAGCGTAGAGTTTTTAGAAGGAGATAAGGTACTTATTAAAGGAGAACCAAAGGGATATAGAGCTCCTTATGAATTAGTTTCTCGAATGAGAGCTTCTTTTGAATTGATGGGACCTCTACTTGCTTACTTTGGAGAAGCAGAGATTCCTTATCCAGGTGGATGTAGAATTGGTTTAAGACCGGTGGATCTTCATATAAAAGGCTTTGAAAGTTTAGGAGCAGAGATAACTGTAGATAAAGGTTTTGTTTGTGCAAGAGCAAAAAAGGGGTTGAAGGGAGCCAAAATTCATCTTGATAAACCAAGTGTAGGAGCTACAAGAAATATTATGATGGCTGCTGTTTTAGCTCAAGGAGAAACTATAATAGAGAATGCAGCTTGTGAACCTGAAGTTGTGGACCTTGGAAATTTTTTAAAAAGCATGGGAGCGGAAATTGAAGGCTTAGGCACTTCCACCATATATATAAAAGGTAAGAAAGAATTACAACCCATTGATTATTATAAAATTATTCCTGATAGGATAGCAGCAGGGACCTTTATAATAGCAGGAATAATGATAGGAAAAGATTTAGTAATAAAGAATATAGAACCTGAACATCTCCAAAGTTTATTTATTAAGCTTAAAGAGGCTGGTGTAAATTCTTTGCAAATAAGGGATAGAGAGGTAAGGGTTAAAGGAGAAAAGGTTTGGAAAGGGATAGAGGTAACTACTATGCCTTATCCTGGTTTTCCTACAGATCTTCAACCTCAAATGATGGTATTTTTAAGCCTTGCTCAGGGTACAAGTTTGATAGTTGAGACTGTTTTTGAAAATAGATTTTTACATGTAGGAGAATTGTTGAGATTAGGTGCTAAAATAAGTATAGATGGAAGAACAGCTTTGATACAGGGAGTTGAAAAATTGAAAGGAGCACCTGTGGAGGCTACAGATCTAAGAGCGGGTGCTGCCTTAGTGCTTGCAGGTTTAGTGGCAGAAGGAGTTACAGAGGTATTAGATGTGGATGAACATATAGATAGAGGATATGTGGCTTTAGAAGAAAAACTTTCTACATTAGGAGCAAATGTTAAGAGAGTGAGTTATGAAGAAGGTAAAAAAGTTTCTGATCTTAGTCTTTAGTATAGTTTTTATATTAATAGGAATTATATACATAACATCACCATTATGGGTAAAGTATGTTGTAGTTTATGTATTGAATAGAAGTTTTGGAGAATCTTTTAAGGTAGAAGATGTAAGGTATATTTTTCCGAATAAGATACAGATTGCAAAGTTAGAGCTTGGAAATTTTGCGTTATTTACCAATGTAAGCCTTTCAGTGGGAGATGCTATAAAGCTTTCTCCTATTACTTTAGAATTTATAAAACCCAAAATAATAATAATACATGATGAAAAAGGGGAATGGAAGTTTCCTGAAATTCCTGGTATTGGAAAATCTGGAACATCTTCTCAAAATATCAATATTGAAATTAAGGGAAAAATAAAAGATGGAATTTTTGTAATCAGGGATTTGAAGCTTAAGAAAGATATAGAGATAAATAAGGTAAATGGAGATTTATCTTATAAAAATCAAGTCATAAATTATGATGTAGCTACAATCTTGGCTGATGGACAAAACATAAAAGCCTATGGATATTATAATTTTTCCAAATTATCGGGAGATTTAACTTTTGAGTTTAAAAATACTAATGCTACAATATGGGCTCCTATATTTCTACCTGATATATTTAAGGTTGAAAAGGGAACTTTTTCTGGATGGTTTAATACAAAAGGGGACAAAGATAAATGGAGTTATAGTGGAGAGATGGATACAAAAGAGGTAAAAGGAAGCATATCTGGTGTTCCAGGAACAATAGAGAATGTATGTATGAAGGTAAAAATAAATAATGAAAATATATCAGTTGTACAAGGAGATGGGGTTTGGTTTGAAGCTTCTGTAAATTTCAGTGGGAAAGTAGCACCAGATCCTGATATCCAAGTATCTTTTAAGAACCTTAATGGAGAGAAAATAGATAAAGAGTTTCTTAATAGTTCCCTCAAACTTAAGGGAAAGGGAGAAGGAAATTTAATTATTAAAAATTCATGGGATAAACCCTGGATTTCAGGAGAGGTGTATATTAAAGATGGAACTATTTATGATATCAAATTTGATAATATAGCCTTAAATCTGGATGCTAAGATACCTGGGCTTTTAGTCTCTTTTACTGGTGATTTGGAAATTGGTAAGGCATCAGGAAATATGAATTATGAACTTGAAAAGAATTCTGGCAAGTTTTACTTAAGTGCTGAAAACATAAGATTAGAAAAGATATCCAAGCTATTTAACCTACCAGATATAGAAGGAAAAGGTTCTTTAGTTGTGAAAGGGAATAAAGAGGCTAGTAAAGGATGGAAGGTTTTTGTTGATGGAGTAATAGAGAATGGAAAAATGGGAGATTATTCTGCTGAAAAAATTATCTTTTCTTTGGAAAATGAGGAAGGAAGCTTAAATTTTGATTTATTGAGAAATTCAGTTTTTTTTTAAAAAAGCTAAGGTTAGAGTTTTTTAGTATATCCGCAGGGATATATGTTAAAAAAGGAGTATTAGGTATAAACAAAACTACTACGGAAGATTTTAATATTAATGGTAAATTACTTACTGATGATTTTGGATATGTTTGGGTAAGCGGTAAATATGATCCTAAAAATCTATTGGGATACATTTCTCTCCTTTCATCAAATATTGAAATATTGAAAATTAAATCCTCAATTCATCAATTATCCAACTTAGATATTGATGGAGATCTGTTGATAAGGATTAAGATCTCAGGTAATATTTTAAAGAATCCCTATTTTGATATATCTCTCTATGGAAAAGATCTTATTATCAAAAACTTTCCATTGAGAATAGTCAGCATAAATCTAAAGGGTCATGATTTAAAGAATCTAAGCCTGTCCTTAAGTGGAAAATATAATAATAGTTTATTTTTAGGAAAGGGAAAGTTAAATATTTTAAATATGAATGGGGAAGTGGAAGGAAGATTATCTTTTAGAGAGGAGTTTAGTTTTAATAGTTTATTTTATTTTAAAGGAGATTTTTCTTCTTGGAAGTTGAAATTTTATACAAAAATAGGAAGTCTAAAATATAAAGATTTTGAAATTAAGGTTTCTAATTTTGATTTGAATTTAGATAGTAGTGGAAGTGTTGATGGTTATTTTTTGAGTGTGGATAAAGATTGCTTTTTGAATGCAAAAATAGAAGGAGATTTTAACAATTGGAAGATTTCATTTTGGGGCGAAAATATTGATTTTTTGGGTGGTAAGGTTAAAAAATTGAAATTAACCATGGATAATAAGTTTTCAGGAGAATTTTATTCAGAACTTGATAATATAGGTAGTTTGGAAGGTAATTTTGTTTTTTCTTTAGAAAAAGGAAATATACTACTTGAAAATCTTTTAATTAATAAAAATAAACTTGGATATATACATGGGAGCTTTAGGGATAACAAATTTAATATAGATGGGCAAATTCTTGAGGGATCAATAAAAGGTTATTATGATATTTCGGGTGATGGGAACATAGATTTTAATGATATTAAGTTGCTGGATTTTGAGCTTTCAGGAAATGTATTAATAAAAGGAAATAAGGTACTCTTTAAAATTCCTAAATTAGATTTTTACGGCATGAATATAGAAGATATAAAAGCAACATTAGATCTTTCAAATTCTAAAGAGATAAAAGATATCAGCTTTATTGGACCATATTCTTTAGAAGGAGTTGGAAAGTTTTCTTTTGATAGTGTAAATCTAAAAGGAGAGATTTTTATATATAGAGAGAGAAATGAATTTGTTAAGCTTAGTGTAGAGATTGAAAAGGATAATATGAAATTAAATGGGGATATTCTTGGAGGAAAGTTAGCTGGTAATGTGAACTTGAAAGAAAAAGAGGTTAAAATTATCTGTGAGAATTTAGATCTTTCTTCTCTTAATGATTATTTAGGAAAAATTGATCAATTAGAAATAGATTTTGCTAATGAGGGGATTAATTTCTCTGGGGTTTCTAAGACTTTTAGCATTCGAAATATAAACTTAAATAATGTTGTATTTAAAGGAACTTACAAAGATCTTTTGAAGTTCCAGATTGTTTTTGATTATTCATTAGTTAATTTAAAAATTGATGGGGTATTTGATTTAAAAGGAAATAATGATTTTAATCTTTATATTAATTCTAAGATTTCTCTCTTAAATTCATCTTTTATTGGAAAAGTCAACAAGGATCTTGATTATATTAATCTCAAAATAGATAAGCATAACGTTTTTCAACTAAAAGATCTCATCGCTAATATTTCTTTAAAAGAAGGAGAAGTATTTTTAAGGGTTTATTTAGAAGAGGCTGGAAAAATTGAAGGGAACATAGATTTTTCTGGAAATGGATTTTGGGCTTTTGAAAATATTAATCTTAGTTTTTTGAAAAATATGAATATAGATTTTGTAAGTGGAATGTTATCTGGTAATATGGAGATGAAGAGTTTTCAAGTGAATAATGTAAAATTAAATACCAAGGATGTGGTTATCTCTGGATTTATGCCATTTGATATATCCATGAATATTTATAACATCCAGAATAGATATTTATTGAGAGGAACGATCTCAAGATTGTCAAAAGATAATGGTGAAATTAAAGGAGAATTTTCTTTGAATGACTTTACATTTAACATATCATTACCTGATATTTTCTTTATTAATTCATTATTACCGAAAGGAATTTTAAAAAGCGGAGATATAACTAAGGGAGAATTAAGGGTCAGTATAAAGGGTAATAAGGATCTTCAAAGTATTGAAGGTGATATTAAATGGAAAGATCCGATTGTGGTTAATTATATAGAAAAAAAATTTAAGTATGTAAGTTTTGATATGATTGCAAAAAATGGTGAGATTTTATTAAATAATTTAAATTTAGGTGGAGACAATAATAATCTTATTTTAAAAGGTAAAGTTTATCCAAATATAATGATAAAATCTGATTTTTCAGAAATTTGTTTTTGCATACCTGATATGGCAAAGGGCTATTTATCTGGGGATTTAATGTTTTATCAGAAAAAAGATAGATATATTCTTAGTGGAAATTGCATAGTTTTTAATACCCATGTTAAATATCCGCAGTTAAATACACAGATTCCTAATATTTCTCTTCCATTAGATTTTGATCTTAAAATATCCTTTAAAGATAATGTTATGTTTTATGAAAATGAGTTTTTATATCTGTCAATTAAGGGGGATCTTGCAGTAAAAGGTAATAGTGCAAAGCCAATTTTGGATGGAAAGTTATCCTTTAATAGTGGAAATATTAATGTTTTAGGTAATTCTTTTATTGTGAATAATGGATATATTAAGTTTCCTGGCTTAAGTTTTGAAGAGAATATTTGGGAAATTTCTGCTAGTACTATCATACAGGGATATATCATATATTTGAAAGGTTATAGTTTTATGGGAAATAATTCTTTTGTGTTTTCTTCAGATCCCCCTCTTACCTTTAGAGAAATTTTATTTCTTCTTGTGGGACAAAAAAATCTTCCTATAGCACAATCAGAAACCTGGACTCTTTCAAGTATTATAGAAAGCATTCCTATAGGAGTAGAAGGAGTTATAAGCTCTGCTTTTGGAAATTTTATTTTAAATCCTATTGTTTCAGAGATATCTAATATCTTTAGTCTTGATAGTTTAAAAGTAGATTATGAAATACAAGGTTTATTACCGATTTGGAAAAGCTTAACTCTTGAAAAGAGAATTTGGGATAGATTATATTTCACATTAAATTATTCTTTAGGGGGAGATAGGATGTGGAGTGGTGAATTTAGCTATAAATTAAGTAATGATTTGAAATTTAAGCTTTATACCTCTCAGGGAAAACAATTCAATTTTAATATGGAATATTCTACAAAGTTTTAAGAAGGAAGGTGAATTAGCTTTGAAAAAGATAGTATTTTTATCCTTATTCTTCTTTTTAATATTTTCCTCTGTATTAGTATTCGCTCAGACAGAATATAAAGTAATAGATGTTATAGTAAAGGGCAATACAAAAATAAGCACTCAAGAGATATTAAAGATAGCAGGAATAGGAAAGAATATATATATCTCTGACGATAAACTGAATGCGATAAAAGAAAAATTGGAGGATTCTTCTTATTTCATTTCTGTTGTGTTGAATAAGATCTCCCAGAAGGATGGAATTATTCTTGAAATAAATGTGGTAGAATCACCCTTTCTTATATTTGTGAATGGAGTAAGATTTCAAGGCTTACAGAAACTAGCTTTAAAAGATATTCAAGATTCAGTTATTCTTCCTTATATAGGATGGACTACTGATCAGCTTATCTGGGAGCAGAGAAGAAAATTCATGTCTAAAGGTTATTTTTCTGATATTGATATTACACAAGAAAAAATAGATTCTGGTGTAATTTTGACATTTTATTTTAAAGAAAATCCAGTTTTAGATAGCATTCAAATAAACGGACTAAATAGAATATCTAAGGAGAGAGTGTTAGAATTATTAGGGTTAAAAGAAGGCATGCTTATATCGGAAGATGCAATTTTAGAGAAGAAAGAAATGTTAATGTATAGTGGTTTATTTTCTGAAGTAGATTTTAAAATTGAAAAAAAGGATAATAAGTTATCACTTAATATAAATCTAAAAGAGAATCCGTTATTATCTAAAATCTCGATTTCTGGTCTAAATAAATTAGAGATGAAAGATTTAATGCAAGTAATAGGATTTAAGGGAGATATAAAAGGAAATTCTATATTTTTAAATACAGAGGTTTATCTGTCTCAAGGGCTTTTAGACAATCTAAGATCTAGATTAGAGGATACAGGATATTTTAAAGAAATAGCTTTTAAAACAATTAATCTTGGAAACAATGCTGCTGGATTAGATATTAACTTAAAGGAAAATCCATGGATAGTTTTGATCGATGTAAAGGGTTTAAAAAATGTGTCCAAGGATAAGTTTTTTAATATAATTAAAAAAACTTCAAAGGATTTCTTATCTGAAAAATATGTTGAAGAAAGAAAAAATCTCTTAATAAATTCTGGTTATTTTTCATATGTAGATATAAAATATGTGGTGTCACCTAATAATATGGCTTATGTGACTTTTATAGTAAGGGAAAATCCTATCTTAGAGAATATTAGTTATAAAGGACTTTCTAAAGTTGCAGAATCCGAGGTTGACAAGTATAGAATAATAGATAGGGGGGATTTTATTACGCAAGATAAGATTGATGAACAAGTTTCTAAATTTAAAGAATTAGGTTATTTTGAAGATGTAGATGTAGAATCCATAACCAATGAAGATAAGATATCTCTTACTTTTATTTTTAAGGAAAATCCTATAGTTAGAAAGATAAGTTTTGTAGGATTAACGGGAGTAGCAATTGATTACTTAAAGACTATATTGTTAACAAAAGAGGATAGCCCTTTTAATACTAATTTTATAAAAAAGGATATAATTAATATTCAAAATTTCCTCCAACAAAAAGGGTATGTTTTCACAGTTCTTCAATCCTTCTCTTTTACTGAAGATGGTGAATTGATATTTACCTTTAAGGAGTATAAAGTAGAAGACATTGGAGTAGAAATTGTTCCTGCTACAGAAACTTCGGTATTAGGATTTTTAGCTGTACTAAGAAGACCGACAGATAAGAATGTGATTAAGAGGGAAATTTCATTAAAGGTTGGAGAACCTGTTAATTGGGAAAAGATAAAAAGGGATCTTCAAAATATATATAATGTGGGAATATTTGAAGACGTATCTGTTAGGTTCGAACAGGGAAGTTCAGAGGAAATGGTAAAGGTTATTTATGTTGCAAAAGAAAAACTTTCCGGATCTTTTAATTTTGGTGGTGGGTATGCGACGGATGTAGGTATATATGGTTTTGTGGAGTATAAAGAAGGCAATTTATTTGGGAAAGCTAAAAGTTTAAGTTTACAATTATCATTAACAGGTTTAGGAAAGATCAATTATCAGTTAAGTTTCAGTGATCCTTGGTTTTTAGGAGGGAGAAATTCTTTTCAATTGGATATTTATGACAAAAAAACAACTATTACAGATTTAACAACATCTACCGTTGAAAAGACTGGGGGTGCTTTTTCATTCTCCTATCCTTTGGGTAGACTTTGGAGCCTTTCTTTTGGTTTTAAATATGAAGAGATTACTTATTTGGATAACTCTAATCCTAAGAGTAGTGTAGGGAGTTTTAAGATAGGATTAATAAGAGATTCTAGAGATTTTTATTTAAATCCTACACAAGGAAATAGACAATATGTAAACTTAGAATTTGCTGGTGGTGGAAGTGATGCTAACTTTATCAAATATGTAGGAGATTTTCAGTGGCATATACCTCTCACTAATAGAGAGTCCACCTTAACTATTATAGAGCAGAAAAATAGACAAGTTTTATCATTTAGATTAGGATTAGGATATGGGGAGGGTAATATACCAACTACTGAACTCTTTACCTTAGGTGGCTCAAGTTCTATCAGAGGATTTTATGATAATGAATTTAAAGGAGATACATTTGCTCTTTTTAATGTCCAATATAGAATTCCTCTTGGGAATGGAATTTATGGGGTTTTCTTTTTAGATACAGGAAGTACATGGTATTCAAAAGATATTTCCTCCTTATCTGATATTAAACTTTATACTGGCGTAGGACTTGGTTTAAGGTATGAAACTATAATTATTCCAATAAGATTTGATTTTGGATATAATTTTGGTAATGATCCAATGGATCCTAATACTAAGTGGAGAATTCATTTTAGTTTTGGAGACATATTTTAATGAATGGAGGGATCTCTTTGAAAAGGATAATAATATTTTCTTTATTTCTTTTAATTACTTTAAACCTTACCTTTGCTGATGAAAATTATTTTATTCAGGGAATATCTATAATAGGTTTGAAAAATGTTTCTTACGATACGGTTCAGAATATATTAAACATTAAAGTTTTAAATACTTATAATGGAAAGTATATAGAAGGTCAACTAAATAAGTTAAAGGAAAGTGGTTATTTTAAATCTGTCTCTTATGATCTTAAAAAATTAGATGGTGGTTATGAACTGATCATAAAGGTGGAAGAATTTCCTGTTGTTGCTGACATAATATTTCCAGATATAAAGCTTATAACAATTAATGCTATTCAGAAAGTTATTTATAGTGGCAAAGGCAAATTTTTTATTGAGGATAAAGTTAAAGAGGATTGCAAAAAGATTGAGGATCTTTATAGAAAGAAGGGTTTTGTTTTAGAAATTTCTCCTCAATATATTTTTAAAGATGGAATTCTTTCATTTATTTGGAAAGAGGCTCCTATTATAGGTAGTATTGAAATAATAAGCGGTAATCAATGGGAAAAGAAGGTTATTGAAGAGAATTTGAATCTTTCAATAGGAGATCCTCTTGATCTAAAGAAAATAGATGAACTTAATCAGAAACTTTTGAAAAAGAATATAAGGATAAAAATAATACCAGAATGGGCTTTTGAAGGAGCTTATACAATTTTATATCTTAATGTTGAATATCTATCACCAAGAATAGTTTCTTTGATTTATGAAAAAAATGAGAGAGTAAATTTACGTTTTAGCTACTATTTGAGTAATTATGGCAATTTAGAGTTAAACATTTCTAACAATATGCGAGGATCTTTTGACTACCTTATTTCTTGGCAACGGGAGTTTTTAAAAGTTTATTTTGGAGATAATTATTGGGGATTGAGTATTAATAAAACTCTTTCCAGTAGTAATAATATAGTAGGTGAAATTGGTTTTAAAAATAATCCGAATCTTGATGATAAAGTGTTGAGTTTTGATATAACTCAAGATGCAACTTTAGAAGAGAATGGTGTTTATAAATCTGGAAGCTATTTTAATTTTGGCATAGATTTTCATGGTGGAGGCTCTAATTATAATTATTCTTTAGCCTCATTATCAGGTAAGTATTTTATAAGATACGGAGAGGGTCTTAATGAACGTATATTAGGTTTAATGGGGGATATAAGATATCCTTTTGGAGATTCACCAGAGGATGGATCTTTGTATTTAAAGATTACTTATGCATTTCCCTTAAACAAATGGATATATTTAACTCTATCTGTGGGAGGTGATAGCTGTTTTAATCCAAGAGATTTAGTGTCTGCAAGTGATATTAGAATTAATCCATTTTTTGGTGTGGAGTTTTCAGTTACTCAAAAATCCTTATTCTCTGCCTTTGGATTAGAGAGTGATCTTGTATCTTTAAGAAATTTTTATATCAAATCAAAATTAGAATTTTAGGAGGTAAGGAAAATGAAAAAATATGGTCTGTTCATAGTATTTTTACTAATTGCAATCTCATTCATCTTTGTTGGTATTAAAATTGTTGGAGCACAGACTCAGACTTCTCTGAAAATAGCATATATTGATGAAGATAAACTTTTAAGAAGTTATCCTCCTTTTATGAATGCCTATAATAAATATCAACAAGAATATCAAGATAGGCTTAATAAGCTTAATGAAGCTCAGAAGGCTGGAAAATCTCAGGATGAAATAAAGAAACTATCGGCCCAATATGATGCGGAACTTCAACCTTATAAGCAAGCAGTGGAAAAAGTGTTAGATAGCTTAAAAAAGACTCTTGATAAAATATTCTCTGATCTTGCTAAAAAAGAGGGATACATAGCAGTACTTACAAAGAATGTACAAGGTCAGGAGATTGTAATTTGGGGCGGAGTAGATATTACAGATAAAGTTATAAATATTCTATCTTCTGGTAAATAGACATGAAAAAAAGGCTATTGAAGATAATTTTATCTGTATACATTATATTTGTTTCATCTTTCTCTATTATTTCTTCTCAACAGAGTATTAATATAGGATATATAGATTATTCAAAGGTATTTCTTGATTTCAGATATACTAAGAGTGTTCAAACTGTAATACAGAAAAGACAGTCTGAAATTGAGAAATTGGTAGTTGATGCCAAGAAAAGTGGAAAAACTGATAAGGAGATTAATGAATTAAGGGCTAAAGAAGAGAAAAAATTAGGAGAATATGTAGAGAAAGCAAGACAAGATATAAAAAATAAAATTTTAAAAGAAGTTGAAAATATAGCAAAGATCAAGAAGCTTTCTGTGGTTATCGAAAAGAAGATAAGAATATGGGGTGGGATTGATATTACTGATGAGGTTTTAAAAAATTTGAATAAATAAAGGGTGAATAAAGATGCATCTTAGTGAAATAGCAAAGATAATTAATGGAGAGTTAGTTGGGGAAGATGTATATATAGAAAAGATCTCTGAATGGGACAAAGCAGGAGATAATGATCTTATATTTGTATTTGATTTGGATGATATAAAAGTAGCTGAAAAAACAGGGGCAAAAGCAATGGTGATTCCATATGGTGGGTCTTCTTCTAAGCCACATATAAGGGTTGAGAATCCTAAACTTGCAATGGCAGAATTATTAAAGTATTTTGATTGGCGGGTATATCCTAAAGATATTCATCCTACAGTTATTATGGGCAAAGGGATTCAATTAGGAGAGGATGTGGGAATAGCACCATATACTGTTATAGGAGATAATGTAAAGATTGGCAAAGGATCAAAGATATTTTCAGGAGTAGTAATAGGAAATAATGTGGAAATAGGTGAGAATTGTATCATATATCCAAGAGTAACTATTTATGACCATTGCTATATTGGAGATAGAGTTATAATTCATTCAGGATGTAGTATTGGAATAGATGGTTTTGGATATGTATGGAATGGAGAAGAGCATTACAAAATCCCTCATATTGGTAAGGTGGTTATAGAGGATGAAGTAGAAATAGGAGGAAACACGGTTATTGAAAGAGCCACTTTGGGAGAAACACGCATAGGTAAAGGTACTAAAATAGGATCATTGATAATCATAGGACATAATGTAAGAATAGGAGAGAATTGCGTTATAGTAAGTCAGAGTGGTATAGCTGGAAGTAGTAAATTAGGAAATAATGTAATCATGGCAGGTCAAAGCGGTGTTTCTGATCATGTTAAAGTAGGCAATAACGTAACCATCCTTGCTAAGAGTGGTGTGATTAAAGACATACCTGATAACATGATAGTTTCTGGATTTCCCGCCAGACCTCATAGGGAAGAGATGAGAGTACAAGCTATTATGAGAAGACTTCCTGAGATTTGGGAAGAAATAAAGAAGTTGAGGGATAAACTTGGTTAGACAAAGAACAATAAAAGAATCTGTCAAGGTAGAAGGTAAAGGCCTACATACTGGTTGTTATACTAAAATGTATTTACATTCTGCCCCAGAAAATACAGGTGTTTTGTTTATTAAGAATAAAGTAAAAATTCCAGCCAATTATAAGTTTGTAGTAGAAACTTCACGTAGAGTTGTTTTAGAAAAAGATGGCGAAAAGATTTCTACTGTTGAACATTTTTTGTCTTCATTATATTACCTTGGAATTTCTAACTTATATGTGGAAGTTGATGGAGACGAAGTGCCAATTTTAGATGGCAGTGCTTTTTATTGGGTAGAAATTCTTGAGGATTTAGTAAAAGATCAGGATGATTTAATAGATGAATTGACGATTGAGAAACCATATTCTTTTAGGGTTAAAAATGCTGAAATTCTCTTTTTTCCCTCAAGCAGATTTCAAGTACTTTGTGCTATCTCTTTTCCTAATTCCTTTTTAAGATGGCAAACATTTTATTTAAAAGATCTTAAAGATTATAAAACTGAAATTGCTCCAGCAAGAACTTTCGGGTTTTATTATGAGGTAGAGGAGCTTGTTAAAAAAGGACTCATAAGTGGTGCTGATCTTAACAATGCACTTCTTGTGGGAGAAGGTAGATATGTTAATGAACCTCGCTTCAAAGATGAGCCAGTAAGGCATAAAATTCTTGATTTAATAGGTGATATATCCCTTTCAGGTAAAAGATTAAAATTAAAAATTATATCTATTGGATCAGGACACTCGCTACATATGAAAGCTATGTCATATCTACTTAGGGGGTGATGATGTGAATAATATTGATATTACTAAAATTCTTCCTCATCGTTTCCCTTTTCTTCTTGTTGATAAAGTATTAGATTTTAAAGAAGGGGAATGGTTAAAAGCAATAAAAAATGTTACGTATAATGACTATTTTTTTGTAGGACATTTTCCTGAAAGACCTATTATGCCGGGAGTATTAATAATTGAAGCTATGGCACAGTCTGCAGGTATATTTTTATTTCTAAGCTATGGAAAAGATAAAAGTGATAAAGAATATATAGCGTATTTAGCAGGGGTGAATAACGTTAAATTTAGAAAACCAGTAATTCCGGGTGATCAAATAGTTTTAGAAGTAAAACTAAAGCAAACAGTAAGGAATATATATAAGTTTGATGCAATTTGTAAAGTAGATGATAATATTGTGGCAGACGGAGAAATTACTATTGCATTAGGAGGAAAAGAATGAAGGATGTATCAATACATCCTACTGCTATAATCAGTGGTAAGGCTGAAATAGGTATAAATGTAGAGATTGGTCCTTTTACTGTAATTGAGGATGGGGTAAGAATTGGAGATTATACAAAAATTGAAAACAATGTTCATATTAAAAGAGGAACCATTATAGGTAGTGGTTGTCATATACATACAGGAAGTGTTTTAGGTGATATTCCTCAAGATTTGAGTTTCAGAGGAGAAGAAAGTTTTCTTATAATAGGAAATAATGTAACAATAAGAGAATATTGTGTATTTCATAGGGCATCTGGTAATGGTAATGCTACAATCATAGGTGATAATTGTTATTTAATGGCATATGTTCATGTGGCTCACAATGTTAAAATTGGAAGAGATGTTATAATAGCCAATGCCACACAACTTGCTGGATATGTGGAAATTGGAGACAAGGCATTTATAAGTGGTCTTGTAGGGATTCATCAGTTCGTAAGGATAGGTAGTTATGCAATGGTTGGAGCATTATCTAAGTTGGTTAAAGATATTCCTCCCTTTTCTTTATGTGATGGTAATCCGGCTCTAATATATGGTATTAATGTGGTAGGTCTAAGAAGAAATGGTTTTTCGAGTGATAGGATTAGAATAATTAGAAAACTCTTTCATATATTATATGATAAAGGTTTATCTTTTGAGAAAAGATTAGAGGCAATATCTAAGATAGAATATGAAGAGGCTAAAATGTTGGTTGATTTTGTTAAAGGCTCGAAAAGAGGAATTGCTGATGCATCTTGGAGGAATGAAGAATGAAAATATTCTTTTCAGCATTAGAAGTTTCTGCTGATTTACATGGATCAAAGCTTATAAATGCGCTAAAACAAAAACAAAAAAATATATATTTTTTTGGTCTTGGCGGAGAAAGAATGAAGGAAGAAGGCTTAGATGTAAGATGGGATCTAACAAGATATAGTACTGTTGGTTTTGTTGAGCCTTTACCTTATATTCCAAAGTTATTAAAAATACAGCAAGAAGCCAAAAATTTATTAAGAGAGGCAAGACCTGATCTTGCTATATTTATTGATGCTCAAGGTTTTAACCTCCCATTAGCAAAATATGCGAAAAGTTTAGGTATAATAACTGTATATTATTTTGCTCCACAATATTGGCTATGGGGAAAGAAAGAAGAAGCTAAAGAAGTTCTTTCAAATTTGGATTGGATAATTGCTACTTTTCCTCAAGAGTATTCTTTATATAAATCATTTGGAGATAATGTGGTTTTTTTTGGACATCCTCTTATAGATTATCTTTCAGTTTATTCAAATATAGACAAAAAAAATGATCTTATAGGACTTTTCCCAGGAAGTAGAGTACAGGAAATTAAAAAACTTACTCCTATTTTTTTAGAGATAGCTGAGAAATTGCCAGGATATAAATTTGTTATTCCTTTAGCAAGTCAAAATTTTTCTAATTTATTATATTCTATCATTAAAGGGAAGGAGAATTTGGTGAAAGTTGTGTCAGGAAATGAAAGCCAAAAGATCTTAAGGGCATCTGTCATAAGCCTTGTAGCCTCTGGTACAGTAACTTTAGAGGCTGCCATTCTCAAGACACCTGTTTTTGTATTTTATAAGATCTCTCCATTGACTTATTTTATTGCTAAAAGACTTGTTCATTATCCTTATATTGCTTTGCCCAATATTATTTTAGAAAAACGTATATTTCCTGAGTATGTGCAGTATATAGATATAAACAAGGTTGTTAAGGATATAGATGATTTTTTGAAAGATAGCGATAGAAGAGAAAAAATGTTAAAAGATCTTGATAGAATCTCTGAAATAATTGGAAAACCTGGGGTTTTAGATAAAATTTCTGATTTTATATTAAATCTTTTATGAAAATTTATTTCATAGCTAATGGGCCTGGAGAAATAGCAGGCTGGCTCTATCCATTGGTACAGTGGATAAGGGAGTATGAGCCTTTTTGGAGTAAAAATTTGTCATATTATTTAATATTAAATCCTTGTCAATTTGCATCAGGAGAAGAAGAAAGAGTTGTAAGAACATGGGAATTTTTTGAAGATATAATCTTACCAAATGAATATTGGAAGCTTTTTAAAGTTAAAGAAAGTAACACAATAATCTTCCATATAGGAGGAGATTTATTTTTTAATTTGGCTCTTGCCAAAAGGTGGAAAAGTAAATCTTTAGCATACTTGGAGAAAGATTTTTATTGGGAAAGATTTTATAATAGGATCTATGCATCTGAAGTATTGAAATATAAAAAGGCAGTAGTAGTTGGAGATTTAAGATTTGATTTTCTTCCCAATAATGGGTTTTCTAACAATAATAAAATTGCTTTATTTCCGGGGAGTAGGACCTATGGGTTGAGATTTTATTTGCCATTTTATTTCATGTTAGCAAGAGAAATTTTAAAAGATTTTCCAGATCTTAACTTCACCTTATTTTTCTCTCCCTTTTTAAATCCATCAGAAAGGGGAAAAATATTAGAGAAACTGCAACCTCTTTGGAAAGATTTACCTATGGAGTTTAGAGATCTAAAGGATATGAGAGATGTGAATGGTTATTTTCTTGCTATTACACTTCCTGGTACCAATACTTTGCAACTTGCATATATGAAGATTCCTATGTTAGTAATATTGCCTCTTCATAGACCAGAATATCTTCCTCTTGAAGGGATTGGTAATTTGTTTAAGGGAAGAATACGAGATTTTATTATAAAAGCCTACTTAAATAGAAATCCATATTTAGCCTTGCCCAATAAGCTATATCCTGGAATACTACCTGAAGTAGTAGGTAAATTTTTGTTTAAGGATGTGTTAGAATTTTTAAGAGGATTAATTGTTGAAAGGGAGATAATCTTAAATATACATAATGAGTTAAAAGAAAAGTTTAATAAGAATTATCTATCGTCCGAGTTGATCTGGAAGGATTTTTATCATGAAGTACTTGAAAAGGCTATTTGAATTTTTAAAACCATATGCAATTTATTTTATAATAGGTTTTTTCTGTATTATAGTTGGTAATGGTGCTCAATTATATGCACCAAAATTCTTAGGAGAACTTTTGGATCAGCTTTCTCATATTAGAGATTTAAATGTTTTAAATAGATTAGCCTTTATAATTATTCTTCTTCTTTTTACAAGAAGTATTTTTTTGTATGGTCAGATTTATATTTTTTCTTTTATTGGTCATAGATTAGTAGCAGATTTAAGAGAAAAATTATTCGAGAAGATTCAATATCTCTCTTTAGATTATTTAAATAGATGGGGAAGTAGTGATCTTATAGCTCGTACTCTTCAAGATACTCAATTGATACAAACTTCTTTTTTATCAGGCATAGCAGATCTTTTTTATGCTATAGTCCTTTTATCAGGAGTACTTGTTATAATATTCATCACAGATTGGCAACTTGCTCTTGCAACTCTTATTGTTATTCCTCTTTTTGTTTTTTCTATATCTGGTATAGGTAGGGAAATACAAAAATGGTCCATGTCTGTACAAAAAAAGGTAGCAGATTTAACAAAACTTATACAGGAGAGTATAAAAGGAGCAAGAATAGTAAGAGGCTTTTCTCAAGAAGAAAAAGAAATTGAAAGATTTAAGAAAGAAAACGAGAAAAACTTTTTTAGAAATTTGAAAATTGCAAGACTTACAGCATTTCAAATTCCTCTTGCTAGCTTTTTAAGTGCTTTAGCACTTGTTTTTATCCTTTGGTTAGGTACAAGAAAGATAGCAAGAGGAGAGATAACAATGGGATCATTTGTAGCCTTTCTTACTTATGTGGGTATGGCTTTGGATCCTACTCAAACTATTCTTAGAGTGTTTTCAGGACTTAGGCAAACCTATGCAGCTTTAGAAAGAATTTTTGAGATTTTGGATAAAGGTAAAGAAGTAGAAGAGGTTAAAAATCCAATAGTTCTACCTCCAATAAAAGGTTTTGTAGAATTTAAAAATGTATATTTTACATATGACGGAAAGAGTTGGGTTTTAAAGAATATAAATCTTAAAGTTAATCCTGGAGAAAAAATTGCTATTGTTGGAAGTAGTGGTGCAGGAAAAAGTTCTCTGGTAAATATTATTCCAAGGTTTATAGATCCCACTCAAGGAGAAGTAAGAATTGATGGGTACAATATAAAAGAAGTGAGTTTAAAATCTTTAAGATCTCAAATAGGTTTCGTTCCACAAGAGACTATTATTTTTTATGGTACAGTAAAGGATAATATAAGTTATGGAAACCCAAATGTAACTTTAGATGAAATTATAGAGGCTGCTAAAATTGCAAGGGCTCATGATTTTATTATGAATCTACCAAATGGATACGATACTGTAATTGGAGAAGGTGGGGTAGGTATTTCGGGAGGACAGGCACAAAGAATTGCTATTGCAAGAGTTGTTCTTTTAAAGCCAAGATTAATAATTCTTGATGAAGCTACCTCAGCATTAGATTCAGAATCAGAAGCCTATGTACAGGAAGCTTTAAAAGATCTTATGGAGGGAAAAACTGCTTTTATTGTGGCTCATCGCTTATCTACTATAAGAAAAGCTGATAGAATAATTGTATTAGAAAATGGAGAAATAGTAGAAGAGGGTACTCATGAAGATCTCTTGAAGAAGGGTGGAATTTATGCAAGAATAATAAAATGGCAACTTGAGGAGAGTAATATAGGAGATGAATAAGGTAAAGATAGGAGTTGTTGGAGTAGGATATTTAGGGCAACATCATGTAAGAATTTTCAGCGAGATTCCTAAAGTAGAAATTGTAGGAATTGCAGATTTAAATTTACAAAGAGCAAAAGAGATTGCTTCTATTTATAATATACCTTTTGTAACTTCTGATTATAGAGATTTACTTGATAGGGTTGATGCTGTTAGTATTGTTACTCCTACTAATACTCATTTTCAGATAGCAAAAGACTTTTTGCTTAGAGGTATTCATACTTTTATAGAGAAACCTGTAACTCAAACTTTAAAAGAAGCGGAAACTCTTTTAGAGATTGCCAGTGGGAAAAATCTTATTTTACAGGTAGGTCATATAGAAAGATTTAATCCTGCTGTTCAAGAATTAAAAAGATATATAAATGATCCTTTTTACATGGAGATAAAAAGATCTGGTCCTTTTGACGGTAGGATAACTGATGTGGGGGTTGTAATGGATCTTATGATTCATGATTTGGATATACTTTTTTATGTATTAGGTAAGGGTAGAAAAATATTAGACATAAAAGGATATGGTTATTCTTTTTATACTTCTTATGAAGATTTTGCAAATGTAGAACTTGTTTTTGAGGGAAATCTTCTTGTAAATCTGATTGCCAGTAGGGTAACTCCTAAAAAGATTAGAAGATTAGATATTTATGAGAAGAATGGGGATTTAATAAGCATAGATTATATGGAACAAAGCATATCTATAATTCATGGGAATAGAAAACAAGTTGAAACATCTATAGAGACTCCAGTTTTAGAGAAAGAGGAACCTTTGAGATTAGAGCTTGAACATTTTGTGAATTGTATTCTTGAGGGGTCGGATCCTGAAGTTACCCTTGAGGATGGAAAATTAGCTTTAGCCCTTGCTACTGAAATTTTAAAGGAGCTGAGAATTTTTGATATTAAGAAAGATACTTAAAAATTTTTACTTATCTATAATCTTTCTTATCTTTTTTATTATTCTATCATTATCTTCTGATGATCTAAAATATTTAAAAACTCAATTTGAACAGCAATTAAAAAAAGAGCCTCAAAATTCTAAAGTTCTTTTTAATCTTATGGTAGTATATGGGGCTTTAGGAGATTTAGAGAATCTTTATAATACATATAATTTGCTTATTGCTACTGATCCCAACTTTCTTAAAAACCTAAAAAAAGATATAAAGGAAGAAGATAGTAGTATATTCAATCTATATAAATTAGCATTTTTGTATTATTTCTTAGAAGATTATGATAAATCTATCTTTTATTTTGAAAGGTTATATGATTTAAAACCTAACGATGATTGGGTAATAGCTTTTCTTGCATATTTGTACTATTTAAAAGATAATTTAAATAAGACAAAAGAATTAATAGATAAAGGATTAAAATTAAATAAAGATAATGAGGTTTTTCACGCTCTTTTATGTGCCTTATATTTAAGAGAAAATAGATATTTCTCTGCCCTTAAGGAATACTTTATGACTTTGAGTATTGTTCAAAGAAAAGGATATAAAAACATATTTGGAATTTTAAAAAATTTGAGATAAATTGACATATTGTTAAAATTTTCTTAACATTAAATTATGGCACTTGAGACCATAGGTATATATAAATACTACGGAAAAAGATGTGTAGTTAAAAATGTCTCTATACGTGTAACCCCTGGGAATGTAGTTGGGCTTTTAGGACCAAATGGGGCAGGAAAAACTACTACATTTTATACTATTATGGGGGAAGTAACTGCTAATCAGGGTAAGATTTTACTTGATGGCGAGGATATTACACATTTATCTATGCCCCAAAGAGCAAGAAAAGGTATTGGTTATCTTGCCCAAGATCCTACAATATTTAGAAAGCTTACAGTAGAAGACAATATAAAATTGGTATTAGAATTAACAAAGTTAACCCCAAAAGAGCAAAAAGAGAGATTAGAAGAATTAATAGAAGAATTTCGATTACAGAAAGTTAGGAAAAATTTAGGGTATACACTCTCTGGAGGAGAGAGAAGAAGGGTTGAAATAGCTAGGGTTTTAGCCCTTTCTCCTAAGTATATACTTTTAGATGAACCTTTTGCAGGGGTTGATCCTATTACTGTTCAAAATTTACAAGAAACTATTTCCTATTTAAGAGAAAAGGGGTTGGGTATATTAATTACTGATCATAATGTTAGAGATACATTAGCTATAACAGATTATGCATATATAATATTTTCTGGAGAGGTTCTTATCTCCGGTACTCCAGAAGAAATAGTTAATAGTGATATGGCAAAAAGATTTTTCTTAGGAGAGAGGTTTAATCTTTAATGTCTGGATTTTTTTTAATAATTATATTGATTCTTGCAAGTGGTTTGATTGCATATGCAGGAGATTATGTAGGTAGAAAAGCAGGGAAAAAGAAACTTTCTCTCTTTGGCCTTAGGCCTAAATATACTTCTCGTATAATCAGTATTTTGACTGGCATTTTAATTATGATTTTCTCTCTTGTTGTGCTTTCTGTTATTTCGGAAAATGTTCGAGTAGCTTTATTTGGAATGGAAAAATTAAAGAAACAAATATATTCTTTAGAAAATTCGATTAAGTCAAAGGAAAAAGAATATACAGAGATTTTAAAGAGGTATGAAGAAGTTAAGAAAGGTAGAGATAAGGCTCTAAAAGATTTAGAGGAATATAAAAATAAAATTCATATTTTGGAAATGGAAAGAGAAAAATTACTTAAAGAACTTAATAAATTATCTATGGAAAAAGAGAGATTAAAGAAAGAAAATGAGAAGCTTCAAAGGTCTATATACGAAGTCTCTAAAAAAATAGCCACATTATCTAAGGAAAAAGAATCTTTGGAGAAAGATAAAAAATATTTACTTGATGAATTACAGTTTTTGAATTCTACTATAGCCAGTCTACGTACAGAAGGAATTATATTTAAAAGAGGAGAATTGATACTTAATTATATTATTAGAGGTAAAACAGGTGATGATATACAAAAAGAGGCAAAAGCACTTCTTTCTTTAATTGAAAGTATAGCAAGAGAAAGAGGAGCAGGAAATGAAGAAAAAGGATACGTATGGGTGCCAGAAGCGGAATGGAAAAAACTTTTAGAGGAAATGAAAACTACAGAGGAAAAATTGGTAAGGGTACATTCTCTAGCAAACATATTTGAGGGTGAACCAGTTATTGTATATTTCCAAATTTTTCCTTATAAATTAGTATATAAGACAGGAGAGGTAATATTACTAAAAGTTATTGATGGTAGTGAAAGTTTAGATAAGATTGAATCAAGACTATTAGAGGTTCTATCAGAGGTTAATAAAATAGCTCAACAAAAAGGAATACTTCCTGATCCATTATCAAATACTGTTGGTGAAATATCTTTTGATGAATTTTATGATACTGCTTATAAAATTAAAGAGAGGGGTAAAAAGGTTATCCTAAAAGTGATAGTTGAAGAGGATACTTATAACAGTGGTCCTTTAAAAATAAGATTTGAGATATAGGAGGTAGTGATTTTTATGGAAAAAAAATTTGTAGAAGCATTAACATCTCAAAAAGATGATTTTTCAAAATGGTATACCGAAGTGGTATTAAAGGCAGGACTTGTGGATTACTCTCCTGTTAAAGGTTGTATGGTAATAAAACCTTATGGATATGCTATATGGGAAAATATACAGAAGATTTTAGATGAAAAGATTAAAGCAACAGGTCATGAAAATGCATATTTCCCTCTTTTTATACCAAAGAGCTTCTTGGAAAAAGAGGCAGAACATGTGGAGGGTTTTTCACCTCAAGTTGCTTGGGTTACAAAGGGGGGAGATGAGGATCTTTTTGAACCTCTTGCTGTGAGACCTACCTCAGAATCAATAATCTGCAGCATGTATGCTAAATGGATTCAATCATGGAGAGATTTACCAGTACTAATAAATCAATGGGCTAATGTTGTTAGATGGGAAAAAGAAACAAGACCCTTTTTAAGAACCACTGAATTTTTATGGCAGGAAGGTCATACCGCTCATAGAACCCTTGAAGAAGCAGAAGAAGAAGCATTAAAAATGCTTTTTGTGTATAAAGATTTTGTTGAGAATGATTTAGCTATTCCAGTAATTGCTGGTAAAAAAACGGAGAATGAAAAATTTGCTGGTGCTTTACACACATATTCTATAGAGGTTCTTTTAGCAGATGGAAGGGCCCTTCAAGCTGGTACATCTCATAATTTAGGTCAGCATTTTGCTAAGGCATTTGATATTATGTTCCAAGATTTGGATGGAGAGAGAAAATATGTTTGGCAAACCAGCTGGGGAGTGTCTACAAGGCTTATTGGAGCTTTGATAATGACTCATGGTGATGATTATGGCCTTGTATTACCTCCTAGGGTTGCTCCTTATCAAATAGTGATTATACCGATATGGAAAAATGATGCTGAAAGGGAAAAAGTCTACAATTATGTAGATGAAATATATAATATCTTGAAGAGATACTTTAGAGTAAAGGTAGATAAGGATGAGGAACATACTCCTGGTTGGAAGTTTAATGAGTATGAACTTAAAGGTGTTCCAGTAAGATTAGAAATAGGTCCAAAGGAAGTAGATAAGCAAGAAATATTTGTGGCAAGAAGAGATTTAAGATTGAAAATGTCGTATAAAAAAGAAAATATGGTGGAAGAGCTAAGTAATCTTTTAGATGATATTCAAAAAACTCTTTTCCAAAAGGCTTTAAAATTTAGAGAAGAAAATTTCCATAATGTAAGAGACTTTAATACATTTAAAGAAATTATGGATACAAAAAGGGGGTTTGTTAAAGCAAGTTGGTGTGGAGACGGAGAATGTGAGTTAAAGATAAAAGAATTAACTGGAGCAACAATAAGAAATTTACCCCTTGATTGGAAAGAGGAAGAAGGAAAATGTATTCTTTGTGGAAAGGAAACAAAAATTAAAGCCTTATTTGCAAAGGCATATTAGAGATATGAAGGTTAAAGTACTTATAGAAAGAATAGATAAAGAACTATCACTTCCTTTTTATGCTACATCTGGATCTGCTGCTTTAGATCTGTATTCTCGCGTTGATTTTGTACTTCCCCCCTTTAATGAGATAGGTGGAGGAATTATAATTCCTACAGGAATAAAAATTGCCCTTCCTGAAGGATATTTGGCATTGGTCTTACCTAGAAGTGGACTTTCGGCAAAGGAAAGTATAACAGTTTTAAACACTCCAGGACTTATTGATAGTGACTATAGAGGAGAAATTTTAGTTAATCTTATCAATTTTTCACAAAGGCCATTTTACGGTAAAAAAGGTATGAGAATAGCCCAACTTCTTGTTCTTCATTATCCGAGGGTAGAATGGGAAGAAGTGGAAAGCCTTCCTTTAACGGAAAGAGGAGAAGGGGGGCTGGGAAGTACTGGGATTTTATAAAATGTAATTTTCTTTTATGTGATATATAATTTAAAATTGGAAGTTTTTAAAACAAAAAGAAGTAAGGGGGTTATGAAAGAAAAATGAAATATGAAACTGAAAACTTAAGGAATGTAGGACTCTTTGGGCATGGAGGTGCAGGAAAAACAAGTTTAGCTGAGGCAATTTTATATACTGCAAAAGTAATAGATAGAATAGGTAAAGTTGAAAATGGTAATACGGTTTCTGATTTTGAACCTGAAGAAATAAAAAGAGGAATATCTTTAAGTCTTTCAGTTCTACCCTTGGAATGGAAGGTAAAGAAAATTAATGTAATTGATACACCAGGATATGCAGACTTTATAGGAGAAATCAAGAGTGCTTTAAGAGCAGTAGATAGTATGCTTATTGTAATTGATGCTATTTCTGGAATTCAGGTTCAGACTGAAAAGGTGTGGGGGATAGGTGAGGAAGAGAAGTTACCAGTAGCTTTTGTAGTGAATAAACTTGATAGAGAGAGTGCTGATTTCTATGAAAATGTAAAAGCTATTCAAGAAAGATTTGGAGGCAAAGCAATTCCTATATATTTACCCATTGGTAAAGAAGGTAATTTTAATGGTATTATAGATCTTTTAGAGGGTAAAGCATATATTTATAAAGATGAGAAGGGTGAACCAGTAGAGTCTGATATTCCAGTAGAGCTTAAGTCGGATTATGAAAAATATAGACAACAGTTAATTGAAACTATTATTGAGTTTGATGAGGAGTTGCTTCAAAAATATTTAGAAGGAGAAGAGATAGAAAGTGCATTAATAGCTAAAACTTTAAAGGAGGCTTTTATAGGAAGAGAATTATTCCCAATCTTTCCTGTATCCTCTTTTAAAAATGTAGGAGTATCAAAGTTACTTGATGCAATAGTTGCTTTCTTCCCAAATCCTTTAGAAAGACCAGCTATACCTGTTGAAGATCTTAAAAAGGGGGAAACAAAAGCTGTACGAATAGGAGAAAAGAATGGCCTTTTGGCTTTTGTTTTTAAAACCTCTGCAGATCCTTTTGTTGGTAAGATAAGTTACATTAGGGTTTTATCAGGAGTGTTAAAGCCAGATTCTCCATTATTCAATGTAAATAAAGGAGTACAGGAAAAGATAGGTGGACTTTTCTATCAAAGAGGTAAGAATCAGGAAGTTGCAACAGAGATCAATACTGGAGATATAGGTGTCATAACAAAATTGAAAGAAACAAGCACAAATGAGACTTTGAGTGATAAAGATAATTCAATAAAGGTAGTTCCAGTGGAATTTCCCGAACCTGTTTTTGCAGTTGCAGTAGTTCCAAAGACCAGAGCTGATGAAGATAGGATGAGTTCTGCAATTGCAAGAATTTTAGAGGAGGATCCAACTTTAAGGGTGCAAAGAAATCTGGAAACCAATGAAACATTAATTTATGGGTTAGGAGATTCTCATTTAGAAGTAGTAGTAGAGAGAATGCAAAGAAAATTTGGGGTAAATGTGACCTTAGGTACACCACAAGTAGCTTATAGAGAAACTATTAGAGCTACTGTCAAAGCTGAAGGTAAAGTTAAAAAGCAGACAGGTGGTAGAGGGCAATATGGTCATGTATGGCTTGAGTTAGAGCCTCTACCTCGAGGTGCTGGATACGAATTTGTAGACAAGATTGTTGGTGGAGTTGTTCCTAAGAACTATATACCTGCAGTTGAGAAAGGTGTTAGAGAAACAATGGAAAAAGGAGTATTAGCTGGATTCCCCGTAGTAGATGTTAGAGTTACTTTATTCGATGGATCTTATCATGAAGTAGACTCTTCAGATATGGCCTTTAAGATAGCAGCTGCTAAAGCATTCAAAAAAGGTTTTATGGAGGCAAAACCTGTACTTCTTGAACCAATAATGAGTGTAGAAGTTACAGCACCAAGTGAGTATACAGGTGATATTATAAGTGACCTTAATAGTAGAAGAGGGAGAGTAACCCAGATAGATTCCTTGGGTAAACTACAAGTGGTAAAGGCTCTTGTACCTTTGGCTGAAATGCTTAGATACTCATCTGTTCTTAAATCTATTACTCAAGGTAGAGGATCTTATTCTATGAAATTTTCACATTATGAAGAGGTACCAGCAAAGATACAAGAGGAGATTATAGCTAAGGCAAAACCAAGAGCAGAAGAAGAAGAGGAATGATAGAGAAAATTGAAGTAGGTGATATATTAGAACTACCTAAGAAACATCCTTGTGGTGGAAATAGATGGATTGTGCTTTATTCTGGTGTTGATATTAAATTAAAATGTGAAAAATGTGGTCATATAGTTATGCTACCAAGGATCGATATAAAAAGAAAGGCAAAAAAAGTGGGAAAGGTAGAAATAAAAGAGGATGAATAACTGGAAAAGAATTGTTGTAAAGGTTGGTACTTCAAGTATTACTGATGAGAAGGGAAATCCATCGGCAGAGAAGATCCTTTCCTTAGCAAGAGAATGCGTAAAACTTATAAGATCTGGTAAAGAAGTTATATTGGTATCCTCCGGAGCTATTGCTTCAGGAAGAGAAATTATAACTCGTCTCTCTAAGAGAAAGGATCTTCCTGCCAAGCAGGCATTATCTGCTGTGGGACAAGTAAGGTTAATGCAATACTATGCACAAATTTTCTCTATTTTTAAACAACCTATAGCCCAAATACTTATTACGGCAGAAGATATTTATGATAGAAAGAGGTATTTAAATATATCTCAGACCTTTGAGACTCTTTTAGAAGAGAAGATTATTCCTATTGTAAATGAAAATGATACAGTAGCAGTTGAAGAAATAAAGATTGGGGATAATGATACATTATCAGCAAAAGTAGCATGTGCTGTAGATGCTGACGTTTTAGTTATATTGTCTGATGTATATGGTCTATATACAGAAGATCCCAATAAATCTAATGATGCTAAATTGATAAAGGAAGTTTATGAGATAAATGAAAATATTGAAAAATATGCAGGCCCTGGTAAGGGAACTGGGGGTATGTATACAAAGTTAATGGCAGCCAAGATAGTTACAGAGGCTGGGATACCTATGATTCTAACAAAAACAGATATTGAAAATATTTTGGAAAGACTTATCTTAAAAAATGAAAAAATTGGAACTTTTTTCTATCCTCCTGAGAAACATCTAAGTAGAAAAAAGCACTGGATGTTATTTGTGGCGAAAAGTGAAGGGAAGATTTATGTAGATAATGGTGCTAAAGAAGCTATTCTTAAAAAAGGTAAGAGTTTACTTCCAGTTGGGATAAAAAAGATTGAAGGTGATTTTGTAAGGGGGGATACAGTATCTATATTGGATGAAGAAGGAAATGAAATAGGTAAAGGAATTGTTAATTATGACAGCAATGAAATTCAAAACATAATTGGAAAAAACTCTGAAGAAATAAAAGCTATTTTAGGGGATAACTCTTACGAAGAGGTAATTCATAGGAACAATATGGCTCTTATACATCTTGATTAAAAATTAATATAGATCCAAAAAGCTAAAAGATAAAGATAGGCAAACCTCAGCTTTTTAACTGGTTTTTCATAATATGTTTGCTTTCTTTAAAAATTAAGACAATAAAGGTTGTTTAATAAAATAACTAAAATGGCGAAGATATTGATATAAACTATTTCTCCTGTTTTGGTGGAGGCGATGGGATTTGAACCCACGGCCTCTTGCATGCGAAGCAAGCGCTCTCCCGCTGAGCTACGCCCCCACCTTATTTAAACCTTTTTAAGTTTAATCAAAACAAAAGGTTTTTGTCAAATTGTTTTAATTTAATTTCATGGAATAACGATATCATTTAAAATGTCTAATTTAATTGGATAAACTATTAAAGAAAGGGTGTGAGAGTCAAGATGGAAGACATTATTGTTTTGGAAGATGTGATTAAGATTTATAAAATGGATGGAGTAGAGACTACTGCATTAAATGGAGTCTCATTAAGGGTTAAGAGAGGGGAATTTATAGCAATAATGGGCCCTTCCGGATCTGGTAAATCTACTATGATGCACCTTATAGGATGTCTTGATAGACCAACATCTGGTAAAATATATTTTGAAGGAAAGGATGTTTCTAAACTTACTGATGATGAATTAGCTGAGATAAGAAATAAGAAAATTGGTTTTGTATTTCAGAGTTTTTATTTACTTCCCCGTTATAATGCACTCCAAAATGTAGAACTTCCTTTAATATACCAAGGAATTTCACCAAAAGAGAGAAGAGAAAAAGCTAAAGCAATTTTAGAAAGAATGGGTCTTAGTGATAGGTTATTTCATAGACCTACTCAACTTTCAGGTGGTCAACAGCAGAGAGTTGCTATTGCAAGAGCACTTGTAGTGGATCCTTTAGTTTTGCTTGCTGATGAACCAACAGGAAACTTAGATACTAAATCCAGTCATGAGATTATGAATTTAATTAGTAGGCTTCATAAAGAAGAAAATCTTACTATTGTTTTAGTAACCCATGAACAAGATATTGCTTCTTATGCTGAAAAAATTGTAAGGATGCAAGACGGAAAAATCGTAGATATAGAGGATAGGAAAAGGGAGATAAGCCATGTATAAGAAACTTCTTTTGGTTATGATCATCTTCTTTGTTTTTTTAAATATATCTTATAGCGAAGATTACATAACTATAGACTCTCTTTTACCTCTTTTACAAAAGTCACCCCTCTATAGCGTATATAAAATTCAATACGAAAATTCCTTACAGAATTATTATTTATCTCAAGCAAATTTAAAGCCTAATATTACATTTCAGGCATCATATAATCTGGGAGAAACAAAGACTATAATAGGATCATCTACTACTATTAATACAACTCAAAACACAGTTCTATCCTTAAGTTATTCTCAGATTATTCTTCCTTTCGGAGAAGCGGGAATAAATCTAAAATTAGCTGAGCTAAGTTTAGAGCAGGCAAAAAATAATTTTCAAATTAATTATAATGATCTATTTCTTCAATTTTTACAATCCATATATAATCTTTATTTAGCTCAGGAAAAATTGAAGATATATGAAGAAAGTTATAGTTTAGCAGTAAAGCAAAGGGAAGTAGCGGAGAAACAATTTGAGAATAAGGTTATAAATGAAATAAATTTATTGGATTATAAACAAAGGGAAAAATTGGCAGAGACTAATTATAACTCAGCAAAAAGTAATTTAGAATTAGCATATAAGTCCCTTGAAAATCTTTTAGGAACAACCTTACCAAGAGTTCCGGTAAAAATTGATATTAAATAT
>CAZZIO010000014.1:0-11200 GCA_964654465.1 uncultured Dictyoglomota bacterium | reverse complement strand
ACTTTATCATTATTTTCGCCCGATATAGAGATCTACTCTATAGATGAAGCATTTTTAATGTTTCCATATGAAGAAAACAAAGATTATACATCCATAGGAAAAGAGATAAGAAAAACCATATTAAAATGGATAGGCATACCTGTTAGCATAGGAATAGGTCCCACAAAGGTCTTAGCCAAAATAGCCCTCAAAATTGCTAAAAAAGATAAGAATGAAAAGGTATTTAATTTCCTGGATATAAAAGATCCAGATGAGATATTAAAAAATTTTCCTGTAGAAGACATATGGGGAATTGGTAAAAGGTATGCAGAATTTTTAAAAAGTAAAGGAATAGACACTGCCTATAAACTAAAAAATCTTCCTGATAGTTTCATTAGAAAATTCCTTACTATAATAGGATTAAGACTTGTATGGGAATTAAGAGGTATATCTTGTATACCCTTTGAAGATATGCCACCTCCTAGAAAATCAATTATTACATCCAGATCCTTTGGAAGCGATATTGAAAATATTGAAGATCTCGAGACCGCCATATCAAACTTTATTACTATATCCTCAGAAAAACTTAGAAAACAAAAAGCTCTTGCCAATTACATCCAAATATTCCTCCTTTCAAACCCCTTCAAAGATACCCCTCAATATTTCAATGAGATTACTATACCTTTAGAAAGACCTACAGCAAACACTATGGAATTGATTAGCTATGCCCTTTTAGGATTAAGAAAAATATACAAAGAGGGGATAAAGTATAAAAAAGCAGGAGTTATACTAATGGGACTTACTCAGGAAAAAGAAATTCAATTAAACTTTTTCTATACTCCATACCCCAAAAGCAAAGACGAAGAACTTATGAAGGCATTAGACGAGATAAACCAAAAATACGGAAGAAACACAATCATTCCTGCCATAAATGGTATTCCTTCTGAAAATCAAAAATGGAGGATGAGGCAGAGAAGAAAATCAAGAAGATTTACCACATCTTGGAATGAGCTCCCCATTGTCAAAGCGTAAAAGGTTTAAGTAATCTCAGAAATGTGATACAGATCACTTTCAAAAAATCATTTTTTGATTTAATATAATGTATATAAAGAGTTATGATTTATAAATCACCCTCTAAATAAGTTTTATAAATCATCAACTCTTTAATACTTCAATATGAGGGGGGTAAGATGAAAAAATGCATCCTTTTATTCCTCTTAATCTTTTCCATTATATTTCTTTCTTCTACAAATGCTGCTCCAATAACACCAAAGTATGGAGTATTATTTGCAAGAGATGGTCAGACTATAAGCTATAACTTTACATTCCCAGATATCCCAGTCGTCTTAACTTCTGCTCAGATAAATGGGAGAGCGTTATCAAGCTGTGCGGTAGATGTGGAAAAAGATAAGTTTAAGATATCTCTAAGGGATGATGCAGGAAATAGAGTATCCTCTGCATGGGTTCAGTGGATTGCATTCCTACCTAATCCATCCCTTAAAATGGTAGGTGGAATAATAGTTGCAAGCCATGGTCAGAGAATTTCTTTCAATCTTCCCACATATCCAGTTATTGTTACAAATGCACAGATAGGAGGTAACACATTAATCTCTGGGACAATGAATAATTCTCCTACTGGATTCGACCTTTATCTTGTTGATAGCAATGGAAATCCTGTCCAAAATGCGTGGGTACTTTGGGGAGCTATTGTTCCTGATGAAAAGCTTAATGGATTTAAAGGAGAAGTAAAATTACTCGGAAATGGTGTAAATATCAGCTTCTCACCTCCTTTCCCACAGGATCCTGCATATATACTATCCGCACAACCTGGTGTAATTGCTGGTGCTGTAAATAACAGAAAGGATGGCTTTTTACTTTCCCTTATAAAACATGATGGAACACCTGCCCAAAGCGTTTGGGTACAATGGCTTGGATTTGCTGGAATACCTACTACAACACTTCAAGTTACTATCCCCCCTCAGGTAAGTTATACAGAAATTGGAAGTGGATATGGAGCAGATATTTCCTCTGGTACATATAAATACACCATTGATAATGGATATTTGAAGGCATGGGTCTATGCTTATGCAAAACTGCCTGCAAGTGATGTTACCTCTTATTTAAGAGTACTTACTTACAGAAAAATTCAAATTAATGCTCCTGATAACAATTTTTACAATTGCAATCTAAATATGACAGTAGATGTTAAGGGATTAATTGCAAAAATTGATTATGCAATTCCTTTAGGTGCAAGTGACACTCAGTATTTAGGGAAAGTTGGTGTAGGAATAGTGGAATGGCCAGATCCATATAATTTCCAAAATAAACCTGGATATTCTGCAATAGTATGGCAAAAAGCCTCCCAGGATTGGTTAGAGTATTTACAATCCACAGTTTATACCACATATGGAGGCTTAGTGGGATATTTTGTACCAGGTTATGATGCCTTAGTAACTCTTTTACAAGTAGCTAATCAATCTATTGATGCAGCAGAATGTGTAAACGGAACATACAGATTAGATTTTAGAAATATACGTTTAAAAGGAACCACTACTTACTGTATATATGCATACATAGAAGGAAAGGCAAGAGCAGTTTGTTTAGGTGCTGCAGAATCTGCTTGCGAAGTAGATTTTTATCACCATGCTCCATATATTGCAGAAACAGCAAGTAGAGATCCTCTTGGAGGAAGAGGAGTAAAAATATTGAACTATAATATTACTTTTAAATCGCAGTAAAGAGAGAGTATATCCTTTTATCTTTCAAGAATAACTAGGATGAATTTTAATAAAAAAGGAGGTAAAAATATGAAAAATAGATTTAATTTCCTTCATATTTTCCTAATTACCATAATTCTCCTAACTATTTCTATTGGAAAAAATTTTTCAGAATTAACCTTTGCTGGAATAACCTATCCTTATCAAGCTGGAATTTTATGTCATGATGGAGATTATGTAAGATTTTACTGTGATGCAAATAAAAATAACTATTTCTCTTATATGACCTCAAAGTCAAAATCCTGTTATATTGAGTTCTACACCTATAATGAACAAACAAAACAAGCAAAAGGAGAGGGCAGTGTCGTAAAGTTAATTGCTAATCAATATATCCCATCAACAAACTTGAATAGCTGTAATTTCAAAATCTTCTATATCCCCTCCAAATATTATGGAAAAATAATTGAGATCCATTTTGTAGAAAATAGATCTGTAGGTGGAGTAAATTGTCCAGAAAATGATCTGATTATAAAACTACCCCATATGGCAGAAGTAAGAAGATGGCGAAAAGTAGAATCTCCTCCTTGGTGCGACTTAGATATCTTTGGATTATATTCGGAAAATGATTGGAAGAACTATGCTAATAGTGTGGCAGATATAAGATTGAAACAAGGTATAGAAAGCATCTTTGGTTATAATGGAATATTCCAATCTATAAAGAATATAAAACCAAATGAAGTTTATACCAATGTAGCCTTAAACAGTATTCTTTCTGGAATAGCAGATGCCTATCTCCCATCCTCTTTTTTAGATCTTATAAATGATTGGATAATTGATAATACAATAGAACTTGCAAGTGTTATCTATGAAATTCAAAAAACCGCTTTAGGAGAGTTAGGAGCAGCTTATGGAGATGTTTTAAGTGCTGGTTTCATGGCAGTAGAATACGTACAATGGACCAAAAGCATATTATGGGAAAAAGTACCATTATCTATACAAAATGCTCAAGAAGCAAAATCTACTATTGAAAATTACCAAAACATAGCCAATTCATTATATTCTACCTCCTACTCCCAATATCAAGCCTTAGTAAATTTAATAAATCAAGAAAAAACTGCAAGACTACAAGGAAATAAATTATCATTGTTAAATGCTCTACAAGGACAAAAAAGCATCTATTATAAAGCTGGCTTTAGAAACAATCCCAAATTCCTAAACGATAATATAAGTGATAGTGAAGGCTTACCTTTGATCCACATTGCCCTCAAAGCCTATAGAATAGCCCAAAGAGAATCAAGCAGAACTGATATACCAAAGGAGTATAAAAATGCTTGGAAAGAAATAAAATTACTTTCCAAAAAATTAACCAACACATACTTTGATCTTTTCATATTGACCGATTGGGTGTTAAAAACAGAAAAGGAAAAATACCTACTTAAAAATTTTTAATAAGAAGGAGGATAAAATGAAAAAGTTCAAATTTATTTTATCCTTAATTCTCATAATTTTTTTAAACATAGGCTTTTCAATTGCCCAAGAGGAAATAGAAGAATTTATAGAAGAGGAAGTTGAAGGCTTAGAACTAATCCAAAATGGTAATTTTAACGAACTTATACCATGGGAAATAATATTAATAAATATAAAAGAGACTAACTACTATGAAGCACAAATATATGTTGACTACTTTATGTGGGTAAGAAAAAATTCAGAAGCTGATGGAGGATTTGTAGGAATTAAACAATCCTTAGGAAACTTCGATTTAAGAGATAAAAAAAGTTTAAAATTATCCTTTGATATATTAATTTCCTTTCAAGAATTAGATTCTGATGGATGGGCAGGAGGAGAATATCCAGCTCAAGTTATACTAATATTTGAAAACGAAAACAATGAGGAATATGTATATAAAAAATGTTTTATACTGAAAGGAAGCACAATAAATTATCCAGAAAATAATGTAACAGAAATAGAAAGTGGAGATTTTTATCACTTTGAGGCAGATTTAATAGAAGAAGATATCTATAATAATATAGTATCTCATCCATATCTAAAAGAGATTATTATTGGTGGAAGTGGTTGGGACTTTGTAGGGGCAGTTGATAACGTATCATTAATCGTAAAGTAAAATTGTTAAAATATTTTAATTTGCCTTTTTTTCAAAATAAGTTATATTTAAATAGAAATAATTATAAACCACAAGGAGGTGGAGCTATGAAAAAAATATTAATATCAGTTTTATTAGCCTTAACTATCTTTACTTTAACTTATTCTCAACAAACTCCCAAAATAGATGGAAAGCTTTCTCCTAATGAATATAATAACTATATTAATCTTTCTAATGGTGATTTTAGGATGTTTTGGAAAATTGTAGGAGATGAAGTCTATATTTTAATGATTGGAAGAACAAAAGGCTATGTAGCTCTTGGAATAGCACCAACAGTAAAAGCTGGAAATGCAGATTATATAATAGGGTATGTGACTGACAAAGAAGTAAAAGTATTGGATTATTTTGCCCCTGAAAAACATGTAGCACATACATTAGATGAAAAACTTGGAGGAAAAAACAACATATTAGAATTTGCAGGCACGGAGGATAATGAATATACCTACATTGAATTCAAAAGAAAACTAATAACAGGAGATAAATACGATAAAGAATTTCCAAAATCTGGGAAATTACTTATCGTTTGGGCTTTAGGAAGCTCTGATGATCCAAGCTCTATGCACGCAAAAAGAGGTTATGGAGAGTTAAACTACTAAAATAAAAATACAAAAAGGGGGCTTTTTAGCCCCCTTTAACTATAATTCTTAACTACTGAGGATTAGCTCCTGTATTTCCATCTTTATCAAGCTTTAACACATAAAAATTATATGCACTTGGTCCAAAAGACGCTGTAGCACCTGCCACTATATATCCACCATCGGGTGTAGTCTTTATACACCTTGCTTCATCATTGGAAGGTCCCCCATATTTTTTATCCCATTCCTTTATACCATTACTATCAACCTTTACCACATATACATCTTTAAAGCTTTCCTGAGAAGTCTCTCCTGCCAAAATAAATCCCCCATCACCAGTTTTTACTATGGAATAAGCTTTATCATTGTTATTTCCTCCAATTTTTCTTTCCCAAGCTATATTCCCATTTTCTAATACTTCCAATAAATAGATATCATAGTCTCCTGATTCTTTTGAATCACTATATCCGCAAACAACATATTTTCCTGCCTCTACCTCTACTACATCAAAAGCTCTATCATCTCCTGATTTACCATAAATTAGATCCCATTCTTTTTCTCCATTTTCCCTTAATTTTAATACGTACACATTACCATTTCCATTTTCATTTACAAATCCAACAACGATAAAACCTCCATCGCTGGTAGGCTTAACACTATTTGCACACTCAGGTTGAGTACCTCCGTATGTTTTTGACCATGTTACGTCTCCTTGACTATTAAGCCTTAAAATATAAAAATCACTAACCTCCAGCTCCAAAGGAAGTAGTATATCCCGCCAATATATACCCATCATTTAACTTAGCTATACTGTTTGCAACATCAGCATTAATTCCCCCAAAACTTTTTACCCAATCTGCATCTCCATCTTGTTTGAGTTTTAAAACATAAAAATCAGCATTTCCCTCTCCCATAGAATAGGTCTCCCCTACACCTATATATGATCCATCATCCAATTGTAAAATAGAGTAAATTATGTCATCAGCTGAACCACCATAAAATTTTTCCCATAATTTATTTCCATTTGCGTCAAGCTTAAGAATATAAGCATCACTACCTCCTGCCCCATAGGATAATGTCTTTCCTGCAACAATATACCCACCATCATTGGAAACATCTACAGAAAAGGCAAAATCATAGTAATCACCACCAAATACCTTTTGCCAAATAATTGGTTCGAGTGGTTTGGTCCCTGAGGACATACATCCAGAAATAAATAAAAGGAGCAATATAAAGAGATAAACTTTTACATTTTTCAAGAAAACCCCTCCCCTCTGTTATAAATAGAAGAAAAAAAAGAGAAGAAAAGAGTAAAATTGTGTTATGAAGAAGATCTGCCAAATTTGCAAAAATTTACTTCTCTTTCTCCTTAATAATATTATAATAAAAAAATAAAAATTCAATTAAATAAACTATTGGTCAGTATTAGTAGTTTTTGTAACAAGGCTAAAATTCACATCCATTTAAGAATTAGTAATTCTATAATAAATAATTACTTAGCATGAGGGGCTTTTATACCTCATTAAAAAATGCTTTAAAGTCTGTTCTTCATAAATTATACCTGAACTATAAAAAATGGGCGATTTTGTAATTAATATCTTAAGAAATATTATTCTGTCTCTTCTTTTTCAAATTCTACATTAATTTGCCCTAAACCTTCCCTTAAAATTTCATAATCTTTAGCCTCAATCTCGCCTTTTTCCAAACTTATTTCAATATGAACATTTATATCATCAAAATTCTTGCTTAATTCGTTCAATACTCTGAAAATATAAGCAAAATTTCCTTTATTTTTTATATTAAAACTTAAATAAATTTTCTTATACTTTTTAACTAAAGTTTCTGAAGAAGAAAGAGATGTCCCATAAGGAGGATTTTCTACTTCTACATCTCTCTGATGTTTAGGTGGATAAACCTCCTCCTCTTCTTTTATTTGGGGTGTAGCTGATTCCTTGACTTGCACATCTTGCCTTTCTTTTGTTAGCACCTCATCATCCTCAAAAGTTGGTTCCTCATATATTTTTCCCTCTCTTTTTATGTAAAATATACCTATTTTTACTCCTTCTATTATTGCATTTTTTAATACATCTTCATTTAAAAGTATTGGATTTCCGGGAGTTCTATAAAAGGACTCTAATAAATTTTTAGTAGAAACTTCTTCCTTAAGATAACGCTCTTCTATATACTTGGGGGTTATCTTATCAAAAATAATTCTCTCACTTCTTAAAAACTCAAGAATCTCCTTATCCAACTTATTTTTACCTATGGTTGCTAAACCTAAATTAGGAATTGTTTTTCCATTAGGAAGATATAAGTTTCTGTAATATTTTCTTAGCTCTTCATATTCTTTTTCTTTTAAATTTTCAAGCTTTTTCTCTATTTCCTTTCTTCTCTTTTCATCAAGTTTTATATTCACATCTTTATATATCTTCTCATATGCTAACTTGGTTTTTATGTAGTCCTGAAAAGAAACCCTATAACTTTCATCAGGATATAGAAATATTAATGTATTTCTATATACTCTTGGGGTTTCTCCCAGTTTTTCCAAAAATTCTCTAAATTTATTTTCATCTGTATCTTTCGTAATCACAATCTTTATATTTTTATTATCAGGAATATCTCGTGGAAATTGTGGAAATATATAGACAGATATACTCTTATCCTTGGAAATCGAATTTTCTATAATTTTTCTCTCTTCTTCATTTATCTCATGATAAGTTATATTTTCCTTTGTAATCACAACCATACGATTTAAATTAGGCTCATTGGTGAAATAAAGACCATCATCAGAAAGGAAAAATAATTTTTCTCTCAATTTATTTACCACATCATCTATTACACTACTTTGAATTTCTGGAAGAGATGTATATATCTTTAATTCTCTAATATTTATTCCTTTATAAGTAGAATCCTTTTTCCCTGAAAATGAGGTCATAAAAATACATGTTACCACCTTAGTACCTAATTTATATGGGCTATAAGATGATCCCATCTCTGTATCTACTTTCTTAGCTCCTGACGTCTCAAGGGTTATATCATGAGCTATTACGCTATCGTACTCATTCCCAATATGCTCCAAAAGCTCTCTTCTAATCCTATTATTTTTCAAATTAAAATCTCCTAGTCCAATAAAAGGAATCTTCTCATCCTTCAAATCATAAACCACTTGAGAAAGAAGTCTCAAAACCCCTCTTGTTCTTTGGAAGTTAGGATATGAACCCCATCTTGTATAAAGTATCTCTATAACTTCAGGCTTAAATGGATAACTATTTAAAAACTTTTTCCTATAACTTTCCAAATCCTCCTTTTTACTAAAAAGATTTTCCCTTTCCAAATAATCCACATACTCATTTACAACTATTTTTGCTTTATCCTCATCCATCCATTGAAAAAGCCTTTTCCTTATCACGCTACTTATCTCTTCCTCAGCTATAGGGGTAAAAATCTCTTGCATTCTTCCAAAAATCTTTGATACTCTCTGAAATATTTCCTCTCCCTTTTCTCCATATTGCTCCATATCACTCGATGGGAGGGTAACCACAAGCATAGACCTTCCTGAGGATGCAACCGCTTGAGTTAATTCTTGGAAAAACACAATAGTTTGTTCTAATAAAGTAGTTTCTCCTAAATTTATCCCTGCAGATTTTACACAATAAGCAAGAACTTCATCCATAAGAATAAGCACAGGTTCATTTTTATGAAGAATTTCAATAAGCTTTTCCTTACCGCAAGATGTATCACCTTTTGTTATCTCTATTTTCCCTGTAAGTTGTCTTTCCATCTCTTCCCATAATCTTACATCCTTTGCATCGAAAGCTGTACCTTCTAATACTACTACATTTGCCCCCCATTCTCTTGCCTTATGATATAAGGCAATTAAACTATGGGTTTTTCCACCCCCAAAAGGAGTTTGAAGCTGAAGAGTTGAATTTCTACCTTTTCCTTCTAATCTTTCTTCCACTACTTTAATGAGTTCATTAAGTCCATGGGTCATATGGGTTTTTTGGAAAAAAATAACAGGATCAACATATTCTGAAGGTGCGTCTCCTTTATACACTCTCCAAAGGTCTGCAGCATATACATCTAAGGTAAATTTCCCTTCTAATATATCTTGATGAGGTCTTGCAATTTGGACAAAGGGAACTAATGAACTCACCAATACTCACCTCTTTTCTTTAACTTTCAAATCTTAATTGCTCAATATTTATCTTTTCTTCATCTTTCTTATAGCTTTCCTTACCAGCTAAGAAGCCATCAATAAGCCTTTTTTCTTTACTATCATTGGGTAAAGTCTCTGAAATTGCTTGAGCAACTATATAGAAATATTCTTTATCAGCAAAACCTTTTCTCTTTAATGCAGACTTTATTAATTCTCTCTTTCCTTCACTATAATAATTCAATACTAAATGAAGAACATCTATAAGCTCATTTGATTCTTCTATATCACTTATCTTTCTTTCATGAGGTCCCAATACCCTTATAAACTCCTTCTCCTTTTTTATGAATCCCTTATTCCATTCTTTCTCAATATCAATTCCTACACTTTGGGCAAGTTTTCTTGCAGAATCAAATTCTACCTTACTTTCTCCGTAGGTCCATCGCCATAGAATATAAAATCTAGTAAGGGGTGACAAATAAGCTGAAATTCCATCATGCAATATTTTATGAATGGCATAATCAGTAACAACTTCTCTTACATACTCCAACAACCTATCTGCTCTTATCTCATCTCCACTAATATCCATCACCTTTTCATATCTTCCAAATATCTCTATGGCAGAACCTATGGCGGATATGAAATAATCTGCCCCACTTACTCCTTCTTTCCAAAGATGATCCAATTTATCATGAATATGTTTCTTAATCTCCTCTTTTACCTCATGAAACCAACCTATACCCTCCTTTTTTGCTTTTCTTGCCACTATATATATGGAGGATGATAATGTTGCTGACTCTCGAGCTCTTAATCTTGACTTCATCTCGGTATCTATAGGCCAAGACGCAGAAGGTACAAGGCCAGAATCTAAAAGGGAGTTTATCAAAGTCTCCCAACCTGAGGTAGATTTATGAGTATATACAATCACACAGATTCCATTAGGCTTTAATACTCTATATATCTCTTGAAAAGCCTTTTTAAGATTCTCCTCAAAAAACTTCTTTCCAGCCTCAAATCCACCTTCATTATGAGAATAAGCAACAATCTCTTTACTCTTAGGTGTTAAAGGGGTTAAAAATAAATCTGGGTATAAATCCCCTATACTTCTTTTTAACCATACATAAAAAAAGTCGGATAAATAAGAATATGGCACATTATCATAATAGGGTGGATCAGTAAAAACAGCATCAAAGAAATTATCAGGATAGGGAAGTTCTGTGGCTGATGCTTGAATAACTTTGGGTAGCAAGAGTTTTTTCATTCTTTTCCCTCCAAAAGTTTAACATAAATTTTTTCAAGGGAAGATTTCCGTTTCATACCCTTTCAAGCTCCCTTAATATATCACTTTTAATTTCCTCTCTAAGAAGCTTTTCCCTCACAAGGTCAACCTCACAACCAAGAATTTTTTCAAGTTCATCCCACAACTCAAAAAATTTAAGCCCAATTGGTCTCTCAATTTCAATAAGAATATCTACATCGCTTGTTTCTTTTTGCTCACCCCTTGTATAAGAACCAAATACTCCAAGTATAACCACACCGTATTTTTCCCTTATCTCCTCTTTGTGTTCCCTGAGAATCTTTTTAATCTCCTCTAAGCTCTTCATTCCTCCTC
>CAZZIO010000013.1:0-5166 GCA_964654465.1 uncultured Dictyoglomota bacterium | reverse complement strand
AAATGAGCTAAACTTATTTGGACATCAATAAAATTCCATTTATGGTTATGAAGAAATCTTCTAATTCTATTAACTAAAGCTTACTTCTTCTTTACTCTTTTTTGATAGAGGTAAATCTGGTAAAATATACATAGAAAATCGCCTATAAATTCTACCACAAGGAGGCATCCTTTTTTAAATACTGATTACAGATAGGTATTTTTTTTCATTGTATCAATTGCAAAAGTAGATGGGGTAGCTATATTCTCAAATGTCTTTATGCTGAAATTTTCATTGTAGTTATGTTATTTATAGTTTTCCAGATTTCTAAATTTATTTTTTCACTCTTTTTATATTTATATATGTTAAAAGCTGGTTCACCACATACATCAATTCCCAAGATTTTTCCCCTTTGGAATAATAAAAATAATGATAGAAGTTGATCTAAAGATAAATTACCTTGATCCCAACTTGTATTTATATAAGAATTGTCTAAAATATCTTTATCTATAGATATGTAAACAGGTAAATCCTTTATAAGATTTTCTATCTTATTATAATCAAATTTAATTATACATATTTTACCTTCTAATTTTTCATAAGAACTTATAAGAATTATCTTTTTTAAAGTTTTAATTTTTATTGCCTCCAATAGCCAAGAACCACAACTTATATAACCCTCAAAAGTTTTCTTTATGTCTATATGATGGTCAACAACTAAGAGAGCAAAAAGTATATCTATCTTTCTTAAAGAAAGATAAGTTAGGTAATGGTAATCTCCTTTTCCTAGAAAATTTATTTTCCTTTCTATTTTTGGTATTCTTTTTTCTATCTTTTCTAAATTTTCAAAGGAACACATATATTTTGTTCCAGAGATATCTCTTAGATCTATCTCAATTCCTATACTTCTTAAATTTTCTTGAAAGAAATAAGTATCATCAAAATGAAATATTAATGTAAAAAAAATAGATTTTTCATATATATTAATTATCAGAATAAATTCTTTTGTGAGCAAAAAAGAAACCAAGAACAATCTTTACAGAAATTTTCAAAGTTTGATCTTGTTATCATCTTAAAAATTATCTTTTTTATATCAGAATAATTATATTTTTTATTTATAATCAAATTAAGATGATTTATTATTTCCTTATCTTTATTTTCTATTTCCTTCGGATATCTTTCCCTTAAACATCTATCATCTTTTAAATATGGACATATATTACAAATACTATCTTTTTCAACAACTAATAAAAATTTATATCCCTCGTCTAATTTTTCTTTTATTAATTTCATGTTTTCTATGAATTCTTCAGAATATCCTTTACCTTCAAAATGTAATAGACAGAGCAAATGATGTCCTCTTATTTTTATATCTTTATTATTCATATTTTTCTTCCTCTACTATATAATTTTATATTATATTTGAGAGAAGAGCTTTAAAGTATGAATAATAATTTAATAATTGGACAATTTACAGATGCATATCTTCCTATAACTGACGGAGTTGTTTTAACAGTAAAAAACTATGCCCATTGGATTGAGAAAAAATATGGTAAATGCATTGTAATTTGCCCATCTTTTCCCAAATTTGTAGATGAGGATGATTTTGATATTATAAGATTTTTTTCTATTCCTATGCCATTACGACCTCCATATAGAATGGGAATTCATTATTTAGATCTTAAAGCTATAAAGAGAGTTGAAAAAATTCCTTTTCATATAGTTCATGCCCATTCACCCTTTTCAGCAGGACTTTTTGCTTTGGAGACTGCAAGAAAAAAGAAAATTCCAATTGTTGCTACATTTCATACAAAATATTATGATGATTTTAAATCCGCAACAAAATCAGACTTTTTAGCACGTATAGGGGTAAATATTATTGTAAAATTTTATGAAAAGGTTGATTAGGTCTGGACTGTTAATTCTTCTACTGCAAAAACTCTTAAGGAATATTGATTTAAAAAAGAAATAGAAATTATTCCCAATGGAACCGACATTATTCCTCCAGAAAATTTGGAAGGGTATAGGGAGAAGATAAGTAAAATTTATAATCTTTCTCAAGATGATAATGTTTTCCTATATGTTGGGTAATTAATATTGCATAAGAATACAAAGATGCTTATAGAATCTCTTTATTATTTAAAAAAGAAAGGATTATTTTTTAAAGCTTTTATTGTAGGAACAGGAAAAGATGAAAAATATCTTAAAGATTTAGTAAGAAAATTGAAACTAGAAAATGAAGTAATTTTTGTAGGAAAGATTATTGATAGAGAACTTTTAAAAGGATATTATGCGAGGGCTGATCTTTTCCTTTTTCCATCTTTATATGATGCATCCCCTTTAGTTCTTCAGGAAACTTTTGCTCTTTCTTGTCCCTCCCTGTTAATTAAAGGTTCAAATGCATCCGAGGGAATAATTGATGGATATAACGGTTTTCTATCTGAGAACAATGCTTTTTACTATGCGAATATGATTGAAAATTTAATAAAAAATAAATCTCTTCTTAGGGAAGTAGGTAAGAATGCTCAAAAAACTTTATATAGACCTTGGGAAAAGGTTGTAGACGAAGTTGTAGAAAGATATAAAGAATTAATTTTTATATATCAAAAAATTTTTAAAAATAATCACAAGAGAATGTAGGATAAGTTGTAAAAATTTTGTTTAGCCTAAGTATAATTTTTTTATTAACTTCTATTAATCCTAAGTCAAAAGCTTGAGTTATAGATATAAAACCTGAAATTATCTGAAATAATGTATTTATACTTAAAGATATATCCCAATAACTGGTATTTTCTTTTTCTAAAAATCCTTTTCCATCTTCTACAATTAATTTAAATACCCCATTATTCCATTCCGCATAATTATCTTTTATCTCTACAAATATATTTTCTTTTATGTCTTCTACAAATGACATTCCCTCAATAGCTTTCTTAAGTTCAATTATTCTTAACATGAAAGTAGGTTCAATATTGCAATATATATAAGGATTTGGAAGAATTAGATGAAGAGAATCATTTATTTCTGCTATCCATTCTGCTTCCTCTATATTTATTGATTGTCTGGAAAAGATCCTAAGAAGTCCTTTATATGCTGAGGTGTTCAATGCAATTATCTCTCTTACATTTATTTTATTAATACTCCCTTTAACTACTTGATATAGAACATAGCCTTCAAGATCAATATCTTCATATACATATAGATAAGTAAGGTCTTTTGTCCAAAATATATTATTTTCCCATCTTTCATCACTTCTTTTTATCATACCAGAAAAATTTTTAGCATATTTCTCATATACAGGTTTAATGTAATTCCAGTCAGTTAAAGGAATTTTCTTAACTTTTTCAGTTTCTTTAAATTTTGGAATTAATCTTAATTTAACCCTATATCTCTTTTGGAAACCACAAAGTTCCCATCCAAATAATCTGTAAAACTCGTAGGAGAAGGGATATAAAGAAGAGAAAATGAGACCTCTATCTTTTGATATCTTAATGGCTTCTTTTAAAAGAATATGGATATAATTTTTTCCTCTATGTTCTGGAAGCGTAGCAACTCCTCCTATACCTGATAGAGTAAATAATTTACCTCTAATATAGACTTCAAAAGGATTTATAACTAAAGCGGATACAAGTTTATTTTTTTCAAAAATTCCTATACAATTTCTAATACTTTTTTCATTAACCCATGTTACTTGTTTATAAGGAAGAAGAAATGATTGACTCAATAGTTCTATAAGTTCATCCATATGGGATGGATTTAATATATTAATTTCCACTAATTTCCCCCCTAAGGGATTTATGAATTAGAGAAAGTAAAGTATTTCCTTTAAAAGGATAATCATCTGTTATCTCCCATATCATAATTCCACCCAGATTGTTTCTTATAACATATTCACATTTTTCCTCTATTGAGATCTCATCATCATAGGTATAGAAGATTCTTTCTTTGGGGTTCCAAAGCCAAGGTGCCCTTGCATGCTCATCTCTAAATTTATGAAAATCTTGATTATTTTCTAAAACTCCTTTTATGAAGAAGAAGGGATTACTTCCTGAAGGATGGTCCTCAGTATCGTACATACCTGCAGGTATACCAATAACTTTTGCAAATAAGCTATTTTCACCATCATCTTGGCATATCTATCCCTTCCCGTAAAATGGAACACCAAGAACTATTTTTTCAGAAGGTAATCCAAATTTTAAATATTCTTTTATTGCAAAATCACAATTTGATCTTTCTCTACTTATAGGATCAGGATCCTTAGGATTAGAAAATAGAGGAGAGTGATGATTTGTATATTTATCCCATCTACCACGAAAATCATAGGTCATAAGATTTAAAAAATCTATATATATGTGATATTTATCAGGTTCTGTATTATGAATTTCTCTGTATCCTGCAGGTCCTGCAATTGTTAACAAATAGGACTTTTTATCTCTACCTTCAGCATCATCTAAAACTTCTCTTATGTCTTTTAAAAGTAAAGTAAAATTTTCCTTATCTTCTGGTCTTACCTTATTAGTAGGTAATCCCCCACTTACTGGAAATTCCCAATCTATATCTATACCATCAAGATTAAATTCTCTTATAATCTCTAATGCGCTATTAGCAAAGATAAGTCTATTTTTATGGCTAAATGCTATATCAGAAAATTCTCCAGAATCTGTCCAACCTCCTATAGAGATTAAGATTTTTACATCTTTATATTCATTTTTCAAATATTTTATCTTTTCCGTATTCTTTTGAAAAAGATTTTCCTCTAATGGGGCTACCTTTCTATCTACAATTTTCATAAAGGCATAATTTGTATGAGTCAATAAATTCCATGATATATCTTCTACAGAGTAATTTAGATATTCATCTTTTACCTTCCATTCTGGAAAATATCCTACAATCTTCTATTATAAAATATTGGAGGTAATAAAATGACTCAGAATAAGGGACTTAGGATTGGAGACTTAGCTCCTGATTTTTCCTTAAGGGATCAAGATGGAAAGGAATTTAAACTTTCTGATTTTAAAGGTAAAAAGATACTTCTTTCTTTTCATTCTCTGGCATGGACTTCTGTATGTGCAAAACAAATGCAATCTCTTGAAGAGAATTATGCAAGATTTCTTGAACTTAATGTAATACCAGTAGGTATAAGCGTGGATCCTGTACCATCTAAAAAGGCTTGGGCTGACAGTTTGGGAA
>CAZZIO010000012.1:0-31601 GCA_964654465.1 uncultured Dictyoglomota bacterium | reverse complement strand
GTAAGAAGAGATTTAAGATTTTTAGAAGGTCAAGGATTGATAAAGAGAGTAAGAGGAGGAGCTACCCTTACAGGAATTACTTCTGAAAATTCTTTTTTTGTTAAATTGGAAGAAAATAAAGAGGCTAAAAAAGAAATAGGTAAAAAGGCCTTATCCTTATTAAAAGATGGATCAATAATTGCCTTGAGTGGAGGAACAACCATATATTATATGGTGCAAGCATTAGATGAAAGTCCTATAACTGATCTTACTATTTTAACTAACTCTATAACTTCTGCTTGGGCTGTTATTAATCTGAGGAAATCTTTTAAACTTATTCACTCTGGAGGTACTACAAAGGAAAAATCTTTTGAATGTATAGGTGGACATGTTATAAAGTTTTTCCAAGAGATAGGTAAGATTGATTTTTACTTTTTAGGAGCAAATGGTGTTGATCTAAAAAGTGGTATTACCTTTTTTGATATGGAGGAAGCAGAGGTTGCAAAAACTATAATATTAAAGGCAGACAAGGTGGTTTTATTGGCAGATAGTAGTAAATTTGGTACATCTGCACCCTTCCGTGTATGTACGCTTGAAAAGGTAGATTATATTGTGACAGATATAATACCTGATGAGTTTAAAAATATTCCAGATTGGCATTTAAAGTTTATTGTATAATTTTAGATAATTATGAACGGGAGTGAGGGTTTATGCTTGAGATAAAGGATATGTTAAATTTAATAGGTAATGAATTGAAGGATGGAAGTGAACAGACGAAAAAATTTAGAGAGTTTATTGAGAAAGATAAATGGCCTTTGGAAACAATAAAGAGCTGGCTTGATGAATGTATAAAAGAAAGTTCGGGATCCCATGATCCCTATAATAAAGCATTTCAGGATTTGATTGTATCTTTAGGTAAAAGGTTAGGATTTAATATTGAATACGGTAAATATTTAGGTAAATTTGGGGGAGATAACTATGATGGTATTTGGAAAAGGGAAGATGGAGATATTATAGTTATAGAAGTAAAAACAAGTACATGGCCTATCGGAAGTGTTTCACAACTTGGAGAATATATTGTTCAACTTGAGAAAAAGTACGATAATGAAAGGGTTTTTGGGTTATATGTTATTGGTAAAGGTGATGTTCAACCTTTGATTGAACAAATAGTTGGAAGTAAGTATAAAGACAAAATACGAGTAATATTATATACTGACCTTATTGATTTAGTTAATTTAAAAATAGAATTGACTCCTGTAGTAGGTGAATCAAAGGCTATAGAAAAAATTCAAAGTCTTATATTCCCGATTGAGAGTGTAAATATTGGAAATATAATTAAATTGATAAGAGAAATAGCAGAAGCTATATCTGAACAGAGTATAGAGGATGAAAATGAAGAGAAAAAATCAGAAAAACCATGGACAAAAGATGAACTTTTAGAATTTTTGAGAGGATGTACTCACTATCAAAAAGTATTAATAGCTGCTTTGGCTCAAGTTGAAAGATATCCTATACAAAAAAAGTATTTACTTGTTTTAATGAATGAAATTGCTAAGGAAAAAGCATTTTTAGGTATTGGAAAAAAATTATCAGGAAAAGAGATTGCGGGGGCACGTGGAGGGTTGAAGCTAAAAAGAAAACTATTGGGTAAAGAGGATTTTATAGAAGGCTATTGGGATAAATCAGAAAAAGATTATGTGTATAGAATAAAGGATGAATATAAAGATATTATTCTTGAATGGGTTAAAATTGAAAATTTAGAAATATAAATTTTAATAGGGTCAAGCCTTGAGGCTTGACCCTATTTATTTAAGGTTCTACAAATCTTCCCATAAAGAGTATAGTATTTGTTTTAATATCACGAATGATAAATAGGAATGGTCTATCTGCTTTAAATTCAATAATCATTGGGGCTATAGCTTTACCTGACATTATCACTGCTGTTGCTGCTGCAGCTTCTGTACCTTCCTCATTTACTTCAATAAAGGATTGATGTATTACCTTGCTTATATATAAATCTTTACTTCCCGTCATTCCTGAAAAGTCAGCAAGACTCATATCGAAAGCATCTTTCATGCCTAAATCAATAAGAGGTTTATTTAATATGTATCTTTTTTCCATTTTGAATTTGGGGATATATACATCAACCTTTTCTTGAGTTAAATTTGATAACAATTTATTAATTCTTTCTACAGAAATTTCTTTTTCAAAGTCAGAAAGACTTATACCTTCCTTAGGTAAGAATATAATCATGGATACTTCATTTTCTGAATATGGTAATTCTAAAACTTGTACTTCATCATCTTCTGTATAATTAAATCTTCCCTCTTGATGCATCATAGGTACACTAATTTTCTTTTGGTTTTCTAAATTAAAGGGCATATCTCTTGTCTCTTGAGGGTCAAATTGATTTTGCCATTTTCCCTTAAAATAAATAGCATTAACAAGTATTAGCCGTGTTAGAGCAGAGATATCTTCTGGATGTATTAAATTTTTAATTTTATTATTTGTCTTATCCTCTACCCATTTATTAATGGTTAATCTTGCTTTTTCTCTATTTTCTTCATTTACAAAGTCTACTTCATTAAATCCTGCCTCGTAATATTTATTTAACAGACTTATAAATTCCTTCTGAAAAGGATAATTAGTCTGTCCCCAAAGGGAATTTGCAATAGCCAACTGATAACTTTTGTTTGGTCTATTAAAGTATGAATTTAAGGATGAAAAAGCTTTGTGAAGATCTTCTTGTGGAATATTAAAGTATAATACTTTTGCCATTTGTTTTTCTGTATTTCCTCTTGCTCCTGCATAAGTCATTGCTAAAGCAGATGATATGCTATAGGGTGATATAAAGATATTTCCTTTTTCTTCAGTAATTATTTTTTTATACAGATCTATACCAAAGGCATTATTGCTTGCAGATATTATTGCTGTATTATTATCCATAGACAGGGAAAAGGAAAGTATTAAAAGGAAAAGAATGGAAAAGACTATAAATCTCCTTTTCATAATATACCTCCTAATTGGGGATAATTTTGTCCCATAAATAGTATGACACAATTTTTAATAAATAACAAATTGAGTAATATTTGGAAAATTAATGGATTGATAGTCTTCTTTTTATTATGATATCCTATATATGTTATTATATTTTAGGATCAGACGGAGGATATAAGAAATGATTATTCAAAAATTCTCAGTTAATCAATACCCTATATCAACATTACTTTCTTGGATTCAATCTGGTGAAGTAGCAGTTCCTGAGATACAACGACCTTTTGTGTGGGAATCTACTCAAGTTAGAGATTTTATAGATTCATTATATAAAGGTTATCCTGTGGGATATATCATTATATGGCAAAATCCTAATGTGAAAGCAAAGGACGGAACATCGTCAAAAGGTAAAAAGATATTAATAGATGGACAGCAAAGGGTTACAGCTCTAATGTCCGCAGTTTTAGGTAAAGAGGTAGTAGATAAAGATTATAGGAGGAAAAAAATTAGGATAGCCTTTAATCCTAAGAAGAAAGTATTCGAGGTGACAAATTCAGCTATAGAAAAGAACAAGGAATGGATTTCAGATATTTCAAAAGTTTTTTCCCAAGATTTTAATTTTTTAAAGTTAGTAGAAGATTATGTTTTATCTAATCCTGATGTGATTAAAGATGATATATTTTTGTCTCTCGATGCTCTAAGAAGTATAGTTAATGTACCTGTAGGAGTTATTGAATTAAACTCAGATTTAGATTTAGAGGAAGTTACAGAGATATTTATTAGAATGAATTCAAAAGGTACCCAACTTAATCAGTCTGATTTTGCCATGTCGAAATTTGCTGTCAATGATAAATATGGGGGAGATATCATTCGTAAGGCTATAGATTATTTTTGTTATTTAGCTGACAAACCTGAATTTTATCATGAAATTTTAGAAAACGATAAAGAGTTTGCTAATACAGATTATTTTAAAAAGATGGCATGGCTTAAAGAGAGTAAAGAAGATTTATATGATCCATCATATGTGGATTTGTTGAGGACTATATTTACTTATAAATTCAAAAGGGGTAAATTACAAGATTTAGTTGCTTTATTATCTGGAAGAGATTTTAAAACCAAGGAATATAAAGAAGAAATAATAGAGGATACTATAAACAAATTTAGAGAAGGATTATTTGATTATATAAATGAAGCCAATTTTAAAAAATTTATCATGATTATTAGGTCTGCAGGTTTCATAGATAGTTCTATGATAAGAGCATATAACCCGTTGAATTTTTCCTATGCTTTGTTTCTTACATTAAAGGAGAAAGGGATACATCCTGCTAAAATAGAATCTTATGTAAGAAAGTGGTTTGTCATGTCTGTACTAACATCAAGGTATTCAGGATCGCCTGATTCTCAGTTTGATGAAGATATTAAGAGATTAGAGGAAAGTAATCCTGAGGAATTTATAAATAATATTTTTAAGGCAGAACTTTCAGATTCTTTTTGGAGTGTTACGTTACCAGAGAGTATGATTACTTCAAGCGATTATCCTTATTTTCAGGTTTTTCTTGCAGCTCAAGTAAAGATGAAAGATAAAGGTTTCTTGTCAAAGGATATTACTGTAGAAGATCTTATTTCTATAAAGGGAGATGTACATCATATATTTCCGAAAGATTATCTAAAAAAGAGTGGGTTTAGTGATCGGAAGGATTATAACCAAATAGCTAATTACGTTATGGCACAGTCAGAGATAAATTTGGCTATAGGTAATAAACCCCCGAAAGAGTATATTAAGGAGCTTATAAGTCAATGTAATACTAAGAATTTGAAATACGGAGGTATAAATAATCTTGATGATCTTGTAGAAAATTTTAAGATGCATTGTATACCTATAACCATTCTTGAAAATAATGATATAGATTACTTAAATTTTCTACAAGAGAGAAGGAAGTTGATGGCACAGAAAATTAGAAAATATTTTGAAATGCTCTAAGTTGAATTTTGTATCTTTTTAACTATATCCAGTGTTTCCTTGGCTAAATCAGAAATTTTGCAAATATTATAACCAGATACTCCTGACTCTACTGTGTCATTTAAGGGTTTTATCCAGTATTCTGGAAGATTTTTTGCTCCATATATTGCTCCTAAGATGGAACCTACCGTTGCCCCATTACAATCAGTATCAAGTCCACAAGAGACAGCATTTGTTATTCCTTTTTCAAAAGAAAGGTCGCTATAAAAAAGGGATGCAACCACAACTTGAGCGTTTGATAAAACATGGCACCAATTATGCCAATATTCTTCATTTTTCCTATTCTTCTCGTAGGTTTCATAAATATATTCTCTTACCCAATCAAAAGCTTTACCTCCTTTTTTAAATTCTATGATGTTTTTAATAGCTTCATAGAATCTACTATTTTTAGGGACTACAGAAAGTCCTACTTTTATTATTTCTTCTATGTTATCCGATACAAAAGCCCAAGAAAGAGAGGATGCTATAAACATCTCTCCATAGATTCCGTTTTTTACATGAGACACACATGCGTCTCTAAATGCGAATTCTGCTGATCTTTTTGGGTTTCCTGGGCTTATATATCCCCAAAAATCAGCCCTTATTTGAGCGCCAATCCATTCTCTATAAGGGTTTCTAAATTCTCCTGATTTAGGGGGCATAATTAAGTTTACAAGATTCTGATAAGCAACTCTCTCTGCGGTATAAGTATGAAATATGGGAAGATTAAAAAGCCATGATTCAGCTACATCTTCAGGGGTGAAGTTTTCTCCGTAATTCTTAAAAATGTAGAGTCCAAGAATAGTATAGTTTATATCATCATCTTCAATCATATGATCAATTTTATTAATCCATCCTCGCCACTTTACATCCTCAATTCCATATTTTTCTTTTATCTCTTTATCAACATCCGAAGAAAGATACTTTTTTATGGGGAAATTATTAGTATCTTTCAAAAAATTCCATATTTTATTACGAGGCCAACCTTCTATAGGTTTTCCTAAGAGGCATCCTGCCATTCTCCCTAAATAAGCCCCATAGATCTTGTCTAAAAGTTTCTCATCAAGAGTTATTTTTACTCTATAATTTTCCTTTTCCTCATCAGACTCTCTAAATATTTCTTCCAATTTTGATGGTTCATTATATTTATAATCCTTTCTTATGGGTATAGCCTGAATCTTATCTAATAACTTTTTGGCTATCTCTTCTCTTTTTTCCCAATCTTTCATTTTAGATATATTTTCTATTTCCTCCTTCAATGTAGATAAATCTTTTCCTTCATCTTTACTTTGCAATTCCTCCACTTTTAATCTTTCATAATAACTTAAATAATGTTTTTGCATATTTCAAATTCCCCCAAATTAATTGGAATATTCTTTCAAAAATCTTTCTACCTCTTCTCTGTAAGGCATGGAAGAGGCAGCTCCCATTTTTGTAACACTTAAGGCAGCTACTGCACTGGCAAAAGTTACTGCAGAGATTAAGTCTTTCCCTTCTGAAAGGGCTACTGCAAGGCCCCCATTAAAAGCATCACCAGCTCCTGTTGTATCCACGGCTTCTACTTTAAATGATGGTATATGTTTTCTTTTGTTTTCAGTTACTACAAAAGCCCCATCTTTTCCGAGAGTTACAACTACTCCCTTTGTCCCATAAGAAAGCATTTTTATTGATGCTTTTTCTACATCTTCTAAGGTTTCTATCTTAATCCCTGTTATAATCTCTAATTCATTTCTATTAGGAGTTACAATATCAGCTTTACCCAATATTTTATCATCTAATTTTCTTGCTGGGGCTGGATTTAATATAGATAATGGTTTCCTTTCATTTGAAACCAAGTTCAATACATAGGATATTGTTTCTATAGGGATTTCTAATTGTAGTAGGACTACATCGGAACTTAAAATTATATCTTTCACTGCATTTATCTGCTCAATATTAACCTCCATGTTTGCCCCAGGAGCTACCACAATCATATTTTCTCCTGTTTTATCATCTACTATTATTAAAGCTATCCCTGTATGAGTTTTATCGGTTACCTTTAGATAATCTACTTTTACATTCTCTTTTAATAAGAAATCTTTTGCTATTTTCCCAAAGTTATCATTACCTATGCATCCTATAAAGTATACTTCTGCACCTAACCTTGCAGAACATACTGCTTGGTTTGATCCTTTTCCTCCAGGTCCCATTATAAAAGGACCTCCTAATATTGTTTCTCCTGGTTTTGGAAGATGGGGAGCTTTTGAAACAAGATCGGTATTATAGCTTCCTATAACTGTTATTCTCTTTTCCATAAAAGATCCTCCATTGTTTATAATCTATTTAATGTTTATTATAAATGAAATTTTATAGTTTTCTATAAAAAAGAATATTCTGAGATAATTAAGAAAATTAGCAATATTTTTGCTATAATTAATTTATGAAGAAAATTATTATCCTTTTAATAATTTTATTTTTTCTTTTGAATTTTGATGTATTTGCAAAAGGTAAAAGAAGTACTTCCTCTTAAATTACCTCCAGCATGGGTTGAGCTACTTTTGAAAAAACATGTAAAAGTTTCGGAAAGGGCGTATTCTGCTACATTTATAGATCTTGCTTTTAATGAATATATTATTGTTAAGGAAGAAAATAGAAATTACAAAATTATTATGATAGATAAAGAAATAGATGATAATTTAAGTGAAGAACAAAAAATATTACTTTTTTTATTAAGAAGAATAGGAAATGAGTTTAATTTATCCGATATCTCTAAATTAAATCTAAAAAATTTTAAAAAAGCTTTTAATAGAGCAATAGGAGAAAATCTTTATAAGAAGTTAAGATGGATTAATGTAAAACCTAAAAAATATTTTCTATTAAATATTTACTTATGGGTTTTGGTTTTATTTATATCATTATTAATCTTTGATTTAGGCTTAATAATAATTTCAGCTCATAATCTAATTTTTGGATCAATTTTTATTTCTAAATGTTCAACCTATACTTATGAAGGTAAATTAATGGCATTTAGATGGAGGGCTTATAAAAGATATATAAAGGATAATCTTGATGATTTGATTAAAAATAATGATGGTATAAATAAAATTAAAGATCTAATTATATATAGTATCCTTTTTGGATTTCATAAAAAGATACTGAAAAATTTGGGAGAAGATAATCTACTTAAGGATATTTTTTCAAAATGGTTCATTACGCCTCAAGAAAAAGTCAATAAATTATTTAAGTCTTTGAATATTTTTATTGGGGAACTTAATAAAGTATTTAGAATATAAATAAAAGATTGAGAAGAGCAAGTTTTAAATCAAGAGATGAAAATTTGTATTACTTGAATGTTTGATCCTATTACAAAGGAATTTTTATTGCTTATTAAATAAATGTTATATATAATAAGTTTTAGGATGAAACAAATTGAAAGTTAGGAGGGTATTATGAATAGCAAAGTTAAATACGAAGTGGATAAAGATAAAGATTTAACCTTTAATATATACAATTATAACTATGCATATCCTTTTTCCAGTTTCCTTCCTGGTATTTCTGGAATTATGGGTATTCCTATGTGGTGTTTTTATGTGAATAGAGCACAGTGTATTGCAAGTTTTGGATTTGAAAGTAAAGATGGTGCTATCCTTGAGTTTCATCCTGCTAATAAAGCTTATAGATTGACCCCTATATATGGATTTAGAACTTTTATAAAGATAAATGGAGTTATTTATGAGCCTTTTAGAGAATCCTTTGAAAATCAAAAATTTGAAAAAGAAAATCATATGAGTATTACACCATATGATCTTACCATATATGAGGTAAATAATACTCTTAATATTGCATGTAAAGTAAATTATTTTACTCTTCCCAATGAGCCTATAGGAGCTTTAATAAGGGTATTATTTATTAAGAATCTTAAAAATAAAGATATTGATTTAGAAATTATTGATGGAATACCACAGTTTTTACCTTATGGACTTACAAATGAGGTTATGAAAAATATGTCCAGAACAATAGAAGCATGGTATCGGGTTGATAATGGAGAAAATAATGCTCCTTTTTATAGGTTATATACAACCTTTCAAGATGTAACTGAAGTTGAGATTATAAAAAATGGGCATTTTTACTTTTCCTTTGTAGAAGATAATAAACTTCTTCCTATAATTGTAGAGCCGTCTTTAATATTCTATCCAGCTGATGATTTTTCATATCCATTTAATTTTGCAAAGGAAGATTTTAAGATTAATACCTTGTTTTATGGTGATAGGACCCCCTCAGCTTTTTCTTATTCTCAAATTTCTCTTTCGCCTTATGAGGAAAAGAGTATTATCTCTATTATAGGAAGATCTGACTCTGTAGAGAGATTGAATTCCATTATTAATGGATATTCTAAAAAAGAGTTTATTGAAAGAAAGGCAGAAGAGAATGAGATACTTATAAGAAGTATTATTGATAATTCCTTTGTTTATAGTTCTTCAAAAGAATTTAATTCTTATGCTAAACAGAATTTTCTTGACAATATATTAAGGGGTGGTCTTCCTGTTACTTTGGATTATGGGGGTAAGAAAGATATAATTTATCTTTTCTCAAGAAAACATGGAGATTTGGAGAGAGATTATAACTTTTTTAGACTTGAAGCTAATTATTTTTCTCAAGGTAATGCCAATTATAGAGATATAAATCAAAATAGAAGAAATGATATATATTTCAATCCAAGTGTAGACTATTTTAATATATGGTATTTTGTAAATCTTATTCAACTGGATGGATATAATCCTCTTGTGATTAAAGGAATTAAATACTTGTTATCTGAGGAAAAATTAGATCAATTAAAAGACTGGTTAGATGAAGATATAGAAAAGGAGCTTTATGAGATCTTAAAAAGGCCTTTTATTCCTTATGATGTTATAAGGATTCTTGAAAAATACAAATATAGATTGAAAAAGGGGGATTTAATAGAGTTTATATCATTTCTTCTTACAAATTCTAAAAAGATTGAAGATGCAGAACATGGAGAAGGATATTGGGTTGATCATTGGTTCTACAATTTAGATCTTATAGAAAGTTATGAGTCTGTTTTTCCAGATAAAATGGCTAATCTACTTTTGGATTTAAATATCTTTACCTATTATGATAATTCAGAAATTGTTTTACCAAGAGAGGAAAGGTATGTTTTAACAGATAAAGGTGTAAGACAGTATAGATCACTAAAAAGGGATGAAGAAAAAGAAAAACTCATAAAATCCAGGAAGATAGAACCCAATAAAGTAAGGACAAAATATGGTAAAGGGGATATATATTATACTAACTTGATCTCTAAGTTGATCACCCTTGCAGTAGTAAAATATTCAACTCTTGATCCTGATAATGTGGGAATAGAGATGGAGGCTGGAAAACCAGGTTGGAATGATGCTTTAAATGGGCTTCCTGGACTTTTTGGATCTTCTGTAAATGAGACTTTTGAACTTAAAAGGTTAATTCTTTTATTAATAAGATGGATAGATAAATATCGTCTATCAGATAGAGAGATAAAAATTCCAATTGAAGTCATGGATTTGATTAATGGTCTTTTTGAAATTACAAAGAAAAATCTAATAGGGGAAATTTCTAATTTTAATTTCTGGGATGAAAGCTCAAAATTAAGAGAGTTTTATAGAGAAAGAACAAGATTGGGGATAAGTGGAGATGAGATAACAGTAAAGCTATCTGATGTTGTTGACAGGATAAAAGTTTTTTTAGAGAAAATAGATATAGGACTTGAGAAAGCATTTATTAAAGATAAAGGATTGTACCATACATATTTCTATTATGATCTAATAGATTATGAAATATTAGAAAAAGAGGGGAAGAAGGTAATAAAGCCTAAAAGATTTGAAAGAAATGAGTTACCTCTCTTTCTTGAGGGTCAGGTGCATTATCTAAAAGTAGAGAAAGACCCTAATAAAAAGAAGGAAATAATTAAGAGAATAAAAGAAAGTGATCTCTATGATAAGAAATTGAAGATGTATAAAGTGAATGAATCATTGAAAGATGCCCCATTGGAAATTGGAAGAATAAAGGCCTTTCTACCTGGATGGCTTGAAAATGAGAGTGTATTTCTCCATCTTGAGTACAAATATCTTTTAGAGATTTTAAGATCAAAAGAATTTGATACCTACTATGAGGATATGAAAAAGTGTCTTGTACCATTTATGAGCCCTGAAGTATATAAAAGGAGCATATTTGAAAATGTCTCTTTTATTGTGAGTAGTGCAAATCCTGATGAAAATTTGCATGGTGCTGGTTTTTCAGCGAGACTTTCTGGAAGTACAGCGGAATTTTATAACATGCTTATTCTTATGACATTAGGAGGAAATCCCTTTTATCTTGATGAAAATAATAGACTTTGTTTTAAACCAGAACCCTCAATTCCTAGCTTTTTATTTACAACAGATGATGAAGAGGTAACATATTTTGGAAATGGAAACGAGGAAAAGATATTTGTACCCAAAAATACTTTTGTAATAAAATTCTTTAATACTCTCATATATTTTATAAATCAAGAAAGAAAAGACTTGTTGGGTAAGGATATAAAAGTAAAGAAATATATATTGTATAAAAGAAATGGAGAAAAAGAAGAGATAAGTAAAGAAGTACTTGAGTATCCATACTCTCTTTATTTAAGAGATGGAGAATATGAAAAGATAGAGTGCATAATTTAAAATTAACTTTGCATATCTAACATATCTTGGTCATTACTTTCTTTAAATCCTTTTTCCCAAAGTTCCTTATATTTACCATTAAGAGATATGAGTTCTTCATGGGTACCTTCTTCTATAATTTTCCCATCATCAAGGACTATTATTCTTTCTGCTATTTTTATGGATGAAAATCGGTGAGCAATGATTAAAACAGTTTTATCTTTTAACTCCTCTTTCAATATATTTTGTAAGGTGTGTTCTGTTTCTGTGTCTAAGGCTAATGTGGCTTCATCAAGAATAAAAAGTCTTGCATCCTTTTTAAGTAGAGCTCTTGCAATGGCAATTCTTTGCCTTTCTCTACCCGATATTAAAATTCCTCTTTCTCCAATCTCTCTCAAAACCTATATTCTCTATAATAAAGTCATAGGCAAGACTATTTTTGGTAGCAGAAATGATATCTTCATCCTTTGCATTATAATTACCATATCTAATATTTTCCTTAATACTTTCAGGAAATAGGTATATATCTTGATTAGCAACAGAAATTTTTTCTCTTAAAGCTGATAGATCCCAATCCTTTATATCTACCCCAAAAATTTTTATTTTCCCTTTTTGAGGTTTGTATAGACCAAGTATAAGTTTAATAATGGTTGATTTGCCACTACCACTTTCTCCTACAATAGCCACCTTTTCTCCTCTTTTTACTTTAAAACTTATACCTTTTAATATTTCTTTTTCATCATATGAAAAATATATATTTTCAAATTCTATATCGTAATTACTTACTTTTTCTTCTTTTACATCTCTCCCTTTTTCATCTTCTTGATTTAATAATTCCTCTATTCTTTCTGAAGAAGATTTTGCCTTCCTATAGGAATTTATTACATTAGGAAGCACATTCATAGGAGCTAAAAATACATTAATAAGCTCTATAAAGGCAATAATTCCTCCAAGGGTTAATTCTCCTTTAAGGACTAAATTTCCTCCATAAAAGAACATAAGTACAAAAGGTATAATCTGTATCATTATTTTAATTGGTTCAGAAAGGACTTCAAATCCGGCTGAATTAAGTCCTGATTTAAAAGACTTTATCAATTCCTTTTCGTATTTATTAAAAAGTTCCTTTTCTAAATTAAAAACTTTTGCCAAGGTTATGCCAGAAATCGAATCTTGAGCAACAGAGTTTACATCGCTAAGAGCTTCTTGTTGTCTTTTTGTATATTTCTCTACTGGTTTACTTATAATTAAGGCAAGGATTATAGATATAGGAATTATGGCAAAACAAAATAAAGTCAATTTCCAATTTATAGATATAGCAAGAATAATACCGAGAATAAAAGTAATAGGATGATATAAGAGGTCGTTTAAGGAGTTACTTAAAAAGCCTTGAATAAGGGAGAGGTCATTTGAAAGTCTTGATATATAATCACCAGTAGTATTTTTCTCTATATAACTAATATTCATATTTATTAACTTCTTACCTATATCATTTCTTATATCTCTTAATACATTTTCAGAGAATTTTCCTAAAAGATATGCTTTAAAGTACTCTAAAAATATTTTCGCTAACATTATTGACAAAATCATTGTAAATATCTCTATAAAAAGGTCTTTATTTTTCAGCAAAGTAGCGTTTGCAATATTCTTTTCAAGGCTAATGAGATATATGTTTGTGAAGGAAACAATAATAGAAAGAACTAAAGTAATAATAAGAAGTGTTATATTTTTCTTTACTATATGTAAAGTTTTATTTTTAAATTGTTTTTTTTATAAAAATTTCCTCCAATTTTGGCCTTTATTATTAATAATTTTAAAAATAAATTTTAGATTTTGTCAATATTAATTTTATAATTTTTAATAATTAACTTTAAAAATTATCTCAAAAAAGTGTGATCTATATCACTTTGCTAATTAATGTATTAAAGATAAAATATAATTAGAGATTAAAAATTTATAGTTGGGCCCCTTAAAACTATAACTTTTTAATCTCTAATTTATTTGAAAGGGAGGAGATCCTAATGAAAACCTCTATATTAAAGCTTTTTGGGATTATTTTTATACTCCTTTTTATAGCAGGTGGTTGTGTGACTAAACCTGCAGTTTCAAATCAGCCACCTCTTGCTCCTTCAAATCCAAATCCACAAGATAATGCAACTAATGTTCCAATTACAGTTACTCTTTCTTGGACATGTAGTGATCCAGATGGAGATAGTTTAAAATATGACATATACTTTGGAGATACAGAAACCCCACAACTTAGAGAAGAAAACTATACTTCTACAACTTATACTGTGGAAAATCTCAATTATAACACTACTTACTATTGGAAGATAGTGGCAAAAGATGGTAAAGGTGGAGTAAAATCTGGACCTATATGGAGCTTCACAACAGTAAGTGAAGGGACAATAATTCCTGTCTTTAAGGATAGTTTTGAAAATAATAAAACAAATAATGAAGATCAATATACAAGTCCTTACTATCAAGAGACTATATCATCAGTAAGGGGTATTACCTTTACAAAAGGGGTGGTCGGTGATGGAGTACATCTTGATGGGCTAGATAGTTATATCTGTTACAGTACTTCCTATATTAACCCAACAGAAGGAACCATAATGTTTTACTTTAAACCAGACAGCAATATGTATGAGTTTTATCAAAATTTAGAAAGTCACAAGGGTGGTTTTTTGATTGATACTGTAGGTTGGTTAGATGCGTTTACTGGTGCATTTTTTATTGCTGCTTGGTGTGACGGGGAAAATCACAATAATTTTTGGTCAGGTACATGGAATGGTTCTTTTTGGTCGTATGCATACACAGATCCTATTTATACTCTTTCTCCAGATAAATTTTATAAAATTGCCTTTACATGGAGTCAAACTCAAGGAAAAATAAAACTCTATCTTGATGGTGAACTAATGGATGAGGAAAGCTATAATACACCACTAAATAATGAACAGCTATTCTTTATAGGACATAATCCATTTGGATTAATTCTATATAATATGGCTTATTGGCCATATGGAGCACGTTCCTTAATGGGAACCTATGATGAATTAGAGATTTATGATGTGGCTCTCGAATTTTAATAATTAGTAAATTTAAAATGGGGGAGATAAGTTAATCTCCCCCTTATATTCAATTTTAAATAATATATAACCCATAGAACATTTAAATTTATGTTATACTAAATCATGTTTGACATATCTATTTGGGAAGAAAAAATTCTAAGAGAAAAAGAAGAAAGAGAGCTAAAGAGGAAAAAGCTATTAAAGGAGATTATTCCAAAACTCAGAGATTATTTCGGAGATAAAGAAGTAAAAAAGTTTATCTATTTGGCTCCATACTTATGGAGGATTATTTTTACGATTCATCTGATGTGGATATAGCAGTGGAAGGATTAAAGGAGAATTATTTTAGGATTTTTTTCCGATTTAGAGGATATTATAGGAAGAAAAATTGATCTTGTGGAACTTGAATATTGTAAATTTAAAGAAGAAATCTATAAGCATGGATTGAAAATAAAATGAAAAAGGAGAAAATTAGTTTACTTTTAGGATACTAAACAGTGCTGGAAACAAAAGAAAAGACTATTTACTTGGCATACAATCTACATAACCTTTATAATGCTTTTGAGGATTTATTTAGAGAGATAGCCAAAACCTTTGAAAATGAAATAGAAAACTTTGAATATTATCATAAAGAACTTCTAAAGAGAATGACTGTTGAGATTTATGGAATTAGACCTAAAATTTTATCAAAAGAAAGCTATGCTGTTCTTGATGAGCTTAGAGTTTTTAGACATATATTTAGACATGCATATACTTACGAGATTGTCCCTGAGAAGATTAATCTTTTAAAAGATAATCTCCTCAGGAACTGGGATCTTATAAAAAGAGACCTATATAATTTTAAATCTTGGCTTAAAAGTATTTTATAATTATAAAGAAATCTTATATAGATAAATGTCCATATTTTGGTCTTGTATTAAGTATCCTAAAAATATAAAGTAAATATCTTTCTCACTTATAACATCAGTTATAAAATTATTAAAATCTTTTCTTTCCACAATTTCTCCAACAAAATTCCAATTTAAATCTAACTTAAGGATGTAGGAATTATTAATTTTGTTTTCATTTACATATCCTGCCAATATATAGTTTTTAGAATTTTTTGCTATAGAAGTAACATAAGTATCTCTTCCCTTTTTGGAATAATTTTTCCTAATTAATACATCTCCCTTATCGTTGATGTATACTAAGAAAATTCCTTGTTGCAAATTTTTATACTCATTGCCAACTATTACATAACCTTGTGGACCTACAATTATAGCCTTTCCATAAACAGGTCCCTCACTTTTAATTTCTTTGTTCCATATTAAATTGCTGTTTCTATCTATTCTATAATAGGTAGCATAAGATGGTTTATCTGTTGGTGTAGTTGACCCAACAATTATGTAGTCTCCATTTGATGCTTGAATGACTTTTTCAAAATAATCCTCACCTTTATCTCCATAGACTTTATCCCATATTTTTTCACCATTTTTGTTAAATTTAACTATGTAATTATCACTCTTTATTGATTCTTTGTTTCTTATCCTTACAAGTCCTACAGCTACAATTTCTCTCTCCTTGGTTATAATAAAGTTCTTTATCATTTCATCCCAATCAGATCTTCCATAATTCTTTTCCCATATAATTTTTCCATTACTATCTAATTTTAAAAGATATATATCATGGCCTTTATCTTTATTTATTGCTGTTGCAGTTACTATATATTCATTGTCATTTATATCTACATATGCATTAAGCAGATCTTCACCAATAGAATATGTTCTTCCCCAAACTTTTCTGCCATACTTATCTACCTTCAATAAATATAAATAGCTTTTATTTGAATTTATGGGAGTTAGTTTTCCAGATATTAAATAACATGAATCATTAGTTAGCTTTATAGAAAAGGGGAATTCTTGATCAAAATTTCCAAAGTATTTTTTAAATAACTCTGATAAAGAAATACTAAAATCTATTTGATTTGTTCCAGCTTTAAGAATTACTGGTCTTCTCAGGACTATAGATTTCAAATTGGGTTCATAAACATCTATTGTAAAAGTTTCTTGTTCTCCAACTATCGGAATATTTTTTATTACATATCTACCATCCTCATCGCTAATACCTATGCAATCTGTTCCTAATATTCTTATTATTGCTCCTTCAATTGGTTTTCCATCATCTTTATGATATATGTTTCCTTCTAATTTTGCATATGAAAGATTAGTTTGGCTAAAAGAAAAGGTCAGCAAAAGAATTATTAATAATGGAAATACAAAATATTTTTTGGACATTTTTCCTCCTAAAATTTAAATATATATTATTTTATAATAAAAAAATTTCAAAAACAAGAAAAAGTAAAAAATTCAAAAAATTATTAATCATTTTTCATAGGCACCCATATCAACGCCCTTACCAATAGGACGAGGTTTATTATCTAAATCAGTAGTAGGAGCACCATCTAATGTGCCATTATCAATTGCAGGACTTCCATCTTTTAGGTGATAGTCACCTAAATTTCCAAATGCAGTTTTAATAAATAATGGATCACCGTATAAATTGCCTTTTCCTATGTTATTAACCTCTTTTGCCCCATATGTTTTATTTAAATGCTCAATAACTCTTTCAGGATGTTTTGGCATATAAAATAGATAGTTTTCTATTTTAAATTTAACAGAATTTCCTAAGAAAATTGGGGAATTTGGACCCCTTGCGCTTAATATATTGTTTTTCATTGTTAGAATAATTGGTATGTCAGGGTAGTCATATTGAACATACATAAGATAGTTATTACCAATTTCGTCATCAACAGTAACATTAATTATTAAAAATGAAGAATTGCTTTTTTCAGTAGATATTACAATAGCTGACCATGGGGTAATTTCTCTTTTTCCATCTCCTCTTCCATATATGAGAGTATTTTCTATTTTACTATTATCGCCCCACAATTTTATACCATCACATGAATTATTAGCTACAATACAGTGATGTATATAAGTATTTTCAGCTTTAGAGTCAATACCGTCGCCTCTATTATGCTCAACTAAGGTATTTGCTATTTCTATAGGTCCATTAGAGGTTTCAATACCAAATCCGTCTGGTCTATCATAAGGACCTGGTCCCCTTTTTCCTTGATAATAATGGCCACTATAAGAAAGAATGCATCTATTTATTAGAACATTTTGCCAACCACCCTCCTGACCTTCAGGTCCTCCAATACATCCAAATCCACAATAGCTTATCTGAGAGTTTAAAATCTGAATTCCATTAACATCTGAGATATTTATTCCAAATTCATCCATATGATGTATATAGACATTTTTTATTATGATATTACTAATTGGTCCATTTAGAGCCTCAATACCATCTCTAAAAGGCTCTCCATTATCACTTGTTATTTCTAAGTTTTCAATTTTAATGTAGCTTTTTCCGGAAAGATCGATTGCTGTGAGAAGGTTATCTCTGCCTGCAAGTATGGGCCTATTACCTTCTTCTCCTTTTATAGTTATCCATTTTTCAGAAGTTCCAGAATTTTGGGGTATTATTATGTCATCATCGTATTGAGATAGAATATATTTTCCACCTAAGATAATTAGAGTATCACCTGCTTCTAGCTTTCGAGAGGCATATCCTGGAGTTGCCCAAGGTTGTTCTTTTGTACCAGGATTTGAATTATCCCCTTTTGGAGATACATAATATATTTTTCCACTTTCTTGTATATTTTGGAAACCATAACCATAAAAGAGAAATAGGGAAATTAGAAATAAGATTAAAAATATATGCTTTAACACGTTACCTCCTTAATTTTTTGAGATTATATAAAGTTTTCAAGATTTAAGTGTTAAAAACAAAATCTAAAAATTTTATATAATCTCGGTTTATCTATTTTCAATTATACTATTATTTTAATATTTATTCACTAAGTAGAGATTTTTAATCTTTTCTGTTATTCTTTTAGAATATTTATTGATAGAATATACGATCACATTAAAATATCTTAAATAAATTATTTTTGTTTTCTTAACCTCTCAATCTCATTTTTAATTTCTTCTATTATTTCTTTATTATAGATTTCTTTTCTACCATCTTTTTTTATAGAGAATATTATAAAAACCTTACCACCAATTTCTTTCTCAAATTTTTCATGAGTTCTGCTTAACCATTCTTTCCATTTATAAATTTCTGGGGTTTGTTCATAAGTTATTGGCTTTATTTGTATTCCTATATATTTACCTGCAATTTCTATGTAGAAATCTACATTATATAATCTATCCCATTTGTCTGGTGCTGGCTTTATATCTATACTTAGAAGTTTTTTTAATTGGCTGTAAATGGTTTCTTTTTCAGTTATGTATCCTTCAAAAGTTCTATTTATTAATAAATTTTTAATGTAATTTATACAATCATCTTCAGTAATTTCTTCAATTTCTGCTCTCATTACCTCAGATATCTTTATATACAGTTTCCTACCTAATTCGTTTATATAACTTTCAGGAGAGAGTTCAATATTTTTTGATTTTAACAACTCTTCGAGTTTTCTATAATAGAAAATTTCCCACTCATTAGGATTTTTAGGATCACATTCTCTTATCCATAATGATACAGGCCCAACGTTATCTTTTTTATTTAAGCCCCATCTATTTGTTGCCATATTTAATATCCATTCTTTTGGCATTTTCTATTTCCCTCCAAAGGTTTATAAATTTTTCTTTGTACTTGTGTTGAATAGTGATATCTGGAACACCTAAACCTGATTTTATAAGATATGCATTTATAAAGATTTTATTTTTAAGATATACATATGCCTTTACATAATCTTCTTCAATAAAATTAGGGTCAAACTTTAGAATGATATTCTTTCCTAAGAGGTAGTTTTCTAAATATTTTAAGGTTTCTTCTTTTCTTATAATTTTTACACCCAAAAATTTAACAAAAAGACCTGTATCCACCTGTAATGTTTCCTCATCTATAATATCAACAACTTTATATAATCTATCTCCTTCAAATCTGAATTTTTTGGGATCAACCTGAGGTTTGGCATCTTGTATTAATGGTATATAATTGATTTCTGGCAGTATAATATCTTCTTCTCTCTCAATAATTTCTACATTAAATGGTTTTATTAATAAATTTTCGTTCATTCCAATTTTTTTCTTAATAATTTCAAGAAAATGTTTATTTATCTCATATCCTATTGCATTTCTTCCCAATTCTAAGGCAACTTTTACTGTAGTACCGCTTCCAAGAAATGGGTCTAATATAGTATCTCCCACAAAAGAAAACATTCTAATAAGTCTTCGGGGCAATTCATCAGGAAACATGGCTTCATGTTCTATTTGTTTTGCTCCCCCAAAATTCCAATGTCCTGAGAAGTATTCTTTCCATTCTTCTTTTGTTAAGGAAGATAATTCTTTAATTTCTTTTGAAACTTTTTTAGTTTTCCCTGGTTTTTTAAAAATAAGGATAAATTCATAATCAATCTCTACAATACCATTTGGCGGATAAGGGAAAGATCCCATTATATTTGCACCACCAGTAGTATTCATGGTCGTTTTCTTTTGCCATATAATGGCTCCCATATAATCAAAACCTAAATTTTCACACTGAGTTATAATTTCCGCATGTAAAGGTATAACTTTATATTTCCCATAAATTATGGATCTTGCAAATTGATCGCCTATATTAATGCATAATCTGCTTCCTTTTCTTAATACCCTATAACATTCATTCCATACATAATAAAGATCTTTTAAGTATTCGTGTAGGGTTTGACCATAACCTATTTGATTAGGCTTACCGTAATCTTTTATATGCCAATAAGGAGGAGAGGTGATAATAAGATCCACACTCTCATCATCTACTTCTTTCATTTTTCTTGAATCTCCGATAATTATTTTACCTTTTATATCCATAGATGCTTTGTAAAACCCAAAATTTATTAAGTTCATTTTAACATAAAAAATAAAAATTTGACTTTTAAAAAACAGAAATTAATCTTTCATTTTCCATAATTAAATTCTTTTTTACATTTTTCTATAAGGTCAGGTTTTGACCCTTTGACTGGTTATTATTAATTACAGGAGGTGATGTAAAATGAAGAAATATTTAATAATATTTATATTATTCTTACTTTTAGCTATTTTGTCAGGATGTAGTTTGTTGCCCCATGCAAAGGTAAAGATGCTTTATCCGGTGGAGTCTGAAAATCTTTATTTTGAGGATGATTTGATAAAAATAAGCTTTGTATTTTACGAAAACAAGATATATTATGAATTGGAGAATAAGATAAGCAGTGAATTGCAAATTAATTGGCGTAACGCAACCTTTACTTACTCATCAGGAAAATCTACTTACTTAGCGTGTTTTAACCCAGATGATGTTTATTACTATACATGTTACAATCCTTTTTATGTAAGTAATATTCTTCCTTATGGGAAAGTTAAAGCATATATGATTCCTTATGACCTTTTGGAATATGAATATGATAGCTATTTGGGCAGTTATTATTATTCTATAGAAGGAGAAATATATTCTGAATTTAAGAGGGGAATTTATAATGTAGGAATAAAGATTCCTGTATATATAAAGGATTCAGCAAAAACAATTACATATAGTTTTATATTTAGTATAGAAGTGATGTAGGAGTATAATAAAAAAATTAATTAGGGGGTGGGTTTATTGAAAAAGCTAATAATGGTTTCTTTGATTATATGTCTTTTTATCACATTATCAGGCTGTAAGTTGGACATCTCTTCAGATATTTATCTTAGTGACCTATATGATTTTGTTAATGATAGTAAAACTGATATGATTTGGGTTAATTCATTGTTGAGACTTGAAATTGTCTCTAAGGATACTTTCAAGGAAAATAAGGATGAAATTACCAGTGTATTAGAAGAGTATTTTGATAATGTAGAAAATGTAAGGTATGAAGAGAATAATCTTCAAAGCTTTTATGTGGCAGATATTGAAATTCCCCTTACAAAAGGTGAAGAAGTAGAGGATAGGGTAATATCATTTTCTTTTAAGGATGATAATCTATATGTTAACTTCAACAATTCTCTTTTTGAAGGGCTAAACAGTAGTATTTTTAATAAATTCTATCAATCAATTGAAATAAATGATTTGTCTATTGAAGTAATGCTTATAAATGATCTGAAGAGAGACGTGAGTATAGAATTGCAAGGAGTATATGTAAATTTAAAGCCATATCCATTTTTGAAGAAGTTAACAATGAAAAACAGAGATAAAATGATGATAAGATTTTCTAATGTTTTAAGGGATTATGTGGCTCAAGAAGGGAAAACAGCCTTTGTAAAGATAGTTTGGTAAAAAAGATTATAGGGTAGCAAGTTTAAATTACTTGCTACCCTATTTTAGGTATTTTCTTTTTGAAGGATGCTTAAATTTCTTTATAATTTTTGCCTCTATCTGTCTTACCCTTTCTCTTGTTATTCCAAATATTTTACCTATTTCTTCGAGGGTTTTGGGAGTTCCATCTTTAAAGCCAAATCTTAGGTATATAATTTCTCTTTCTCTTTCTGATAGAGTATTTAATAACTCATCTATAATCTTTTTTATAAATGTTATTTCCATTTGGGAGAAGAGGTCATAATTTTGGTCATTATTAGGTAAAATGTCATCTATAGTTAATGTAAAATCTTCGTTTTGGTCTATTAAGGGATAGATACTCTCAAATTCTTCCTCTGAAAGATTCTCTATTTGAACATCGTATGGAATAGTTGTAAAATTACAATCCATGAGAGACTTTAATGAATCTCTACTATATCCTGAGTATGTTGATAATTCGTGGATAGTTGGTTCTCTATTTAACTTTTCCATAAGTATTTTTCTACATCTTTTAATATAATTTATCTTTTCTTGAAGATGGATAGGAACATAAATTGTTCCACCCTTTTCTGCAATAGCCCTTGTAATTGCTTGTTTTATCCACCACGTTGCGTAGGTAGAGAATTTATAACCTTTTCTCCAATCAAATTTTTCAACAGCGTTTATGAGACCTATGCATCCTTCTTGTATTAAGTCTGAGAACTCTAAACCTCTTCCTTTATATCTTTTTGCAATAGAATATACTAATTTGAGATTGGACAGTATTAACTTTTCTTTTGCTTCTTTATCTCCTTGTTCAACTCTTTTAAATAATTCTTTTTCTTGAATAGGAGAGAGTAATTCATATTTTGAGGGGTCTTTAAAATGAATCTCCTCAAAATCATCTTTGTGTTCTTTAAGTTTAAATTTACTTTTCTTAGGGAATACTTGTTGGGGTTTTGTTTGTGCTTCTTCTTGCTCTTTGCTTTTTAAAAAGTTATTAATCTCATCTAATAGGCTTTCTAAGTATAAATCATTCTCGTCCATTGATTTCTTCTAAATATTTTTTTATATATTTATATCCTTTCTCAGAAAGTTCCCATATACCACGAGGAGAATCTCTTTTCATCAAGCCTTCATGTACTAATATTAGTCTACACCAATCTACATTTTTAATCCATCTTACAGTTCCTGAGGGTAATAGTTCTTTATCCTTTTGGGTTAATAGATCATTTAATTTTTTTTCTAATTTTTTATGGACCTCTAAGGCGGGGGCTTTACCTCCTAATTCATATAATGTGAGAAGTATATGGAGCCTAAAAAAAGCTTTGGGAGTTATTTCTCCTTTAATTCTATTACCTTTTTCTTCATATTTAGAAGGTGATTGGGAGTTATTAACAAGATTTTTTAGCTTTAAAGTAATATATTCTAATTTTTTTGAAATATTCATAAGCTCTTTATTGGTTTTTTCTATTCTTTCTATGAAAGACAATATAATTTCTTGAATTTCTTCTTTATTTTCTTCATATTTGTTTAGAAATTCATCTATTTCACTTAACAGATTTTCGAGTTCCCAAAAATCTGAGTCCATCATTTTACTTCTTCACCTTTATATCAGGTAGTTCCTCTTTATATTCAGGATCCATCAAGTGTAGTTGTTTTCTTATTATGCCTCTTTTTTCAAGAGCAGGTTTTAAGCAAAAAATTTCAAAGTCATCTTTATCAATGTCACTTGGATCTTTCACATGAGGAAATAATAATTTCAGATAACCTGTGGCTAATTTCTTTATGGCGGTAGTATCTCTTGTATCAGCTTTAGGAGGTATTTCTAACATATCGTCTACAATAGAAGAGTATTCTGAGCGATCTCTTAGACTATGCAATATTTCTGTGAAATACTCAACATTTAATGCATATCCACTTATTTTTAAGTCCTCTCTAATTCTTGGAAGTCTCCAGCCCTCTATAAAACCGTGAAACCTATCAAATAAGGCTGATTCATGAAAAGATTCTGGTAAATCTTTAAAATAAATGGGATTTATAGGATTTAAATTGCTATCTAGTTGAATATTACCAAGAAGTATAAATCCAGCTGTTGATTCTCCGTGGTAGTTTCCAATAGTAAATTTGCCCAATTCTAAGTAACTTTTTAATGCAGCTCTCATTTCTTCATCGTTTGAGAATTCTATGGTTTGTGCTTCATCAAAAGCTACAAAATCATATCTTGTTATGAATCCAGGAATATTTTTTCCCATATCGTAAAACATTTTTGCTCTTGTTACCTTTCCTCCACTTACACACCATCCATACTTACTAAGATTATTAAAAATATATGATTTTCCTGTTCCTTTTGGGGCAAGTTCGATCATATTTAATCTTGGCTCTACAAAGACAAGGAGTCTTGATATAAATTGTAACTTTTGTTCAAAACTAGCAAATCCAATAGGATTATATTCCATAGATCTTATTAATAAATCTACCCATTCTTCAAGAGCAAATTCTTTTCTTCCTTCCTTAAAGTATTCTAAGTCTATGTCATAAGGTTTAAAAGGCTTATATCCTATTATGGCGATAAAGTTTTCTTTCGTATCTGCTATATATCTAAGAGTAAAAACTCCCCAAATTTCTCCACCTTTCAATTCTGGATGTTTTTCAATGACATGTTCCATAACTTTTCCTTCGTAATCTTTTATTTCAAGGTCAGGAATGGAGAATTTGAAAATTCCTTTTTTAATGTCAGGTTCTATTGATACTCTTGTTAATATATCTATAGATTCTTTATTATACATGAGAGTACCTTTAAGTTTTTTGGCTGATTCTTTTTGGGGAATATGTTTATCAATGAAGTCTATTATTTCTTCTTTATATACCTTTCCTTCATCATCAGAAAACTTTCTAATAAGCCAATCTTTAATAAAAGATGGAAGATTTTTACCATTAAAAACGCTATAATTCTCTTTAATTTTTAAGAGGGATACATCAGGAAAAACTTTTTTAATTTTTTCATCTAAATTACTGAGTTTGTTCATAATAACTCTTTTTCTTGTATGCCTCCTTTTATTATAATTTTATGTTTTTCCTCATAACCTCTTATATGAAAAGTTAATTCATAGGTACCAGGTTTGAGTTTACTTAAATTAATTGTATAACACTTTTTTTCTTCTGAATATATGGGTTCAAACTTTTCACCTTTGTATTTAACTACGACATCTTCTATAAACGGAGTGATGTAGAAAATTAGAAGAGGATTTCTAATACTAACTTCTTTATCTGGTATATCAATTTTATAAGATGGTATTTTTTCCTTTACTTTTGATTTTGTCACATAAATAATAGGTACTAACACTTCTTCTGGAGTTGCACCTCCATGTGTTTCAAGAGATTGAGGATAGGAAAAAGAGGTGTATTTTAATGCTATAACATATTTTTTATCATCATGGTCATAAACTATTATATCTTCTTTCGCTTTAAGAGCTATATCTTTCTCTAATACAGCATACCTTGGCTCATTTTCTTTTACCTTAAGTTCTGGAAGTTTCTGATTTTGTAAAACTTTATTGGAAAAGGCAGTAAATCCATGATCTGATAATATAACAAAATTATCACTTCCAGTTAGAAGTTTGTTTTTTATTATATTCTTTATTATTTCCATCTCTTTAATCAGTCCTGGATATATATTTGGATCTTTTTTTTCGTGGATAAATTTATCTAGAGTATCTATTCTTTCAATTACTTCAAATTTATTTATCTCTGTTATTGTAGGGAGATTAGATACTACTATATGAGCTTCTATTTTGTATCCTTTTTCTTCTAATATTCCTGCTATTAAAGGTAGAAATTCTAAGGATAAAGCATCAATCCATAATTTTTCATATTCATCTTTTATTTTGTAATTATTAACTTTAGGAAAGGAATGATACCATTCGTAAAAAGTATCTTCATTTCTATTTTTTTCATTAAGAATTTCTAATAGTCTTTCTGTAGGCTTATTTTTTAATCTCGAGATATGGTATTCTTTAAAGTAATCTAAAATCCAATTTTGGTCTGGTTTTAAATTCACAATTTTAACATCTTTTTCTAAGTAATAGTAAAGTTCAGGATATAGTTCTTTTAAGTTTTCTACTTTATCGTAATTTTGCATAATCCATGATTTTTCGAAATATGTGGTTCCAGTTAAATAGATTTTAAACTTGTCTGGAGGTAAAATATTACTTTTTTCTTTGAGAATTTTATCAATTTCTAAGATTATAGGCTCTATATTATTTATATCTTCTTTTAATAGATTTTTGAGGGTATTACTTCTTTCTTCTAAAATATCATTTTTAGGTTTTGAATCTTCAAAGATGAGGGTGTAATATTTACTTAAAATTTCTTTTATTTCGTAGCTTTCTATGGATTTAAGAACTCTTGATGCATAAGTTTCTTTGTATTCTTCCTTGTTTATTATATAATTCTTTAGAAGCCATAAATGGAACTTATCATTTTTAACCCAAAGCTTTAATAGGTCTGTTATATTGATCTTTTTAACATTTAGAAGATCTTCTGTTAATTCATAAAAGTTTGTGAATTTTTTATTTTGTAGTGTTTTACATAATATTTCCCAATTGTCTTTCTCTTCTTCTTTGTATTCTATGGGGATATTAATGTAAAATAGATGGTTTAAGTATTCTTTATAATTTTTAATTTTGTAAACATCAAATATATCATCACTTATTACATGGTCAGAGTGTGTATTTAATGTTTTAGAAAGACATACAATATTAAGATAGTTATTTAAATTCTTTTCCCATATATTTAGAAAGTCTTTTGAATTTTCGATAATAAGTGTGTCTTGAGTTTCTGCTTTATCTAAAAAGTTAATGAAATATAAATTGTATTTTTCTCTTTTCCCTTCTAATATCCAAAAAGGTATTATCTCTCTTCTTCTTGGATATTTATCAAAAAAGATCTTTTCAAATTTATTTTTTATTCCTATTAATGGTATATATATTCTTCTTTCAAGGTTATTTTGAGTGTTTTCTATACTCATAATACTACTTAAAAGAGAGTAAAAGCTATCATCAGAGAGAAACCTGCAATATTCTGATATCGATAAGAGAAGATAATCTTTTTGGGGATTAAGATTATTTATTAAATTTATTATATCATATATGGTGATCCATGCATCGTTATAATATTTAAATATATCAAAATCTGTTAAATGTAAGAAATCTATATCTAAAATAGATCGTAGCGCATTTATAAGATTTTTTAGATCCCAGTAATTATTTAACAATATAAACCTTACAGGAAATCTATTATAAGTTATACTCGATGTTTTCCTATCTTTCTCAATTGTTCTTAACAAGTCATTTATATTGTCCATTTAAAGAAGTTCCTCTAGATCAGAAATAATTTGGGGATATTTATCTATGAGTTTTACTAATATTTCTCTTAAGTCTCTATTAGTATTTTTTATCTTTTGTGCTATTTTTTCCTTTTTCTCTTTGTTCAATATTCTTATGAGATTTTCTTTTTCTTTCAGAATTAGATTTTCTACGACAGTCTTTTTCCAGTAGTAATCTTCGTTTCGTATTTTGGCTTTAATCTCACTTACTATTTTAGATACATCTTCCGTGGTTTTTAAAATCTCTCTCAACCATTCTTTATATAATTTTTCTATCTGAGTGGATTCCCAAATGGATTTAATTTTTTCTTTATTATTTTCAAGCATTTGGTATAAACTTTCTATGTCGGTTAATGAATAGTTTTTATCTGATGTTATATAATATGATAGTTCCTCGGTTGTTTTCTTAACTAAATTATCATCTATTAATCCAACGGCCCAGAAGGGATATATCTTATTCGTAACTTGATTTTTTATTTTTATTTTTAGATCATCTGGTATCTTTATGTAATTTTTATCTATATTAAAGAGCTCTGCTATTAGTTTTAGAAATTCATACAAAGTAAGAGAATTTTTTAAATCTTTTTCTTCCCATAAGTAAATATCCTTTTTTAGATTTTCCCTTGTAAAATCTAAAAAGTCATTAATTTCATTATTATCTAACAATTTTTTACTATTTGTTTTTAGTAATTCCTGGATGCCTTTTTCCGCTGTTTCTGGATTAAGATTTAAATACAAGATTTTTTCACATGTAGGAAGTAAATTAGAGAAGTTTATTATATCTTCTTGAGATGGATCTTTATTACTTCTTATAAACTCTTCCAAGAAATTGATTATGTGGTTTATTTCATCAAGTTTTAAAACATACTTTATGCTCCACAAGGGATATCTTAAATTGTTATTTATATAATTCTTGATATCTTCCCTTAGCTCTTGAATATTATCTCTTTTCTGCAGATTAAATATATTACATAAATTGTTTATAAATTCAATTTTATATCTCTCTTTGTCTTTCTCTTTCGCCCAGTCCTTCAATTTTAAAAGTACATTTTTTTCATCCCATAACGCAACTTCCTCTTGCATGTGCTTATATAGGTAATCTATTACTTCTTCTATTTCTTCTTCATTAATTTTTACCTCTTTTTGCTGAGTTAATAACCAATTCTTAAATCCTTCTTTTACTTTTTCTTTCTTCAAAATTAGTTTTAAATCAGTTTTTACATTCTTAAATAATTGAAGATATTTTATAACATTCTCTTCGCTTAATTCTTTATCGATACTTTTACTTAAATATTCAATTGTTTTAATAGCTATTGTTACACCTTCGTTTTGTTGTGGTAAATATTTTAAACTCCAAATAGGTAGATTTACTTCTTTAATCCAATTTCTTATTTCCCACTTCGCTTTATTTAGATTTTCAGCCTCCTTTAATCCAAAAATATCTTTTAAAATTTCAGTAAGTTCTAACTCATTTTGAGTTCCAAGCCTTACTTCTAACTTTTCTTTTTCTTTCCCCTTAGTAAAATATTCAAAAATATCTTTGATTTTATCTTCCATAACTGTTGGGTTTACTTTTTTGCCTGTTCCTGTCTCATATAATTTATTTGTATGTGGTCTTAAAACGAATCCTAATAAGGCATAATGTATTATATTAGGATAAATACCATATGGAGGTTCTTTTAAAAATTCTAATAATTCACCTAAGTTGAAGGTTTTACCAGCATGTTCTTTTATTCTGTTTTCTACCTCTTTGAAAATCTTAAAGGTTGGGTGATCTGGATCTATATTGTTGTAAAATTCGAAATTGCTGTTAACAATATACTCACCACTTTTAGATTTTAATATTTCTAATATTGGCTTATCTAAAGCGGTTTTTAATTCATCTTCTAATTGCTTTCTATTCTCAACTGTAAGAAATGTTTTAGCGTATTTTATTGAATTTCTAAATGTCCAAAGATTTCTATTTTTAGTTAAACCTTCGATATTTTCTAATCCTGAGGTAAATATTTCTTTTGAATAATCCTTATTGATTTTATCTGCTATTGATGAGAAAGTTATCTTTTCTTCTTTATCCCTAAATAATATGTTAACAAAATCTTTCTCAACTTTTTCAATCCATATATTGATCAATTTATCTATATATTTTTCGTTGTTTTGGGCTTCTTCATTAAAAGAGTGTTTATAAGCTACTTTTTTCCTTGCGATATACTCTAATAATCTCTCATAGTCTTGCTCTCCAAATTCCCTATTTGATACTACAAATACTATATTTCGAGCTTTTGGATTTCCATTTATTATCTTCCTTATATTTTTTTTGATTATTGATATTTCCTCATTGATTTTTGGGAGGAAAAGAGCAATATTTATTTCATATGAATTTCTATAATCTCTGTCTATTTTTCTTAAGATCTCATTTTCAGAAAGTCCTGCCCAGTATATATTTAGATTCGGTTCTCTTAAAAGGTTGTTTTTAATGGTATCTAACAGAGAGTTTTTAGTATCATCATTTATTAATTTAGTTATATCTTCAAATTCTCTTCTTGCAGATTCTTTTTCCCTACTTAATTCTTCTTCTGGGAGAGGAGTTTGGAATATTCGATATAATCCATCTGGGGTTTTAGGAATTATATTTTTGTCGATATAATCTAAAACTTGATCTATGTGGTCTCTATAGTGGGTTCCTAAAAACATGTCTTCTATGTTTTCTCGTTTGGGTATGAATAAAGATGATTCGTCAGTTAAAGTAATTATTGATTGTAGAAGATTTAGAATTAGTATGCCTTTGAAGATGGTCAGATATTCTTCACCTTTATTTTTTAAAGAATCATGATAAGAATAATATTTTGATAAAATATTTCCTATTTTATCATCTTGTCTTCTTTTTAAATCATCTATGAAGTAATCCCACAGTTTATCTGCTGTCAAGAGGTATACATTATTTTTATCTGGGTAATTCTTTATGAAATTTATAAAACCTTTTTCTTCATCATATAAGAAGCTAAAGATGCTTCTTTCTGTGGATCCTATGTATCTTGAAATTCCTACCGCAAGTTGAGCTGTGTATGGATGGATAGGAAATAAATCTTTTAATACTTTTGCGGTCTCTGTATTGTCTGGTACGAGCTTATTTAATACTTTATTTAATCCAGGATACGTGTTATAAATATTATCTCTTAATTTTTTCCAATCTTCCTCTCTCTTTTTGTCTATAGTTTTCGAAACTATATGGAACGTGGTAATATTTTCCATAAAGTAGTTTATGCTTAAAAATCTTCCTAATACTTTTTCTTGATCTTCTTTTTCAATTTGAGTTTGTTGAGGGTGTCTGTGAGATATTATAAAAAGAAATATATTTTCATTGAAACTTTTTTCTGCTATATTTTGAAGAATATTAAGCAGTGCAGGGCTTTGAGAAAGCTCTAAAAGAGGAGTAAATTCATCCCAATATATGGTCATATATTTTATACCTTGATCACTTAAATTTTTCAGTGTTTCACTAAGCCAATCCTCTATATTGGGATGAACAATTTTTAAATCTCCTAATGCTTCCTCTATTAATTTTATTATTTCAGGATCATTCTGATGTAATTTATTTTTAAGACCATTTATATCGCCAACAAGGCTTTTTAAATGTGGATTTCCCTCTATAACATCTTGCCAATTGATTTTTGGATCATCTATGTATTTTAAATATTTATCAAATTCACTTTCTGCTATCACTGAAATGTTGTACTTTTTTAAGGATTCTTTAACCGCTATTTCAATTATTAAGCTAAATTCTTTTGGAGAATATATACCAGAAATACCTTTTAGAGTAACAGGGAGTACTCTATTTTCTTTTCTAAAATTTTTAAGTCTCTCTCTTAATTGTACTTTTTCAATATTTCTGAGATAATCATCTATTTCAGAAGGATCATCCCATAAAAGATGTTTTATTACACCTGTTGCATGGCTTTTTCCTGTTCCATATGTTCCTTGAATCCAAATAGATTTTCTATCCTTAGGATTTGTTGCTTCTAATGAATTAAGAAATTTCTCTAATATTTCTAAAAAAGATTTTGTTGGAATAAACTGTTTCCAGTAGTTTTTTGGTTCTTGAATGATATCATAAACTGGCTGAAAATATTCATGAAGGCCAATTATTTCTTCATATCTCATTTTTTTTCTCCCCCTACATATTTCTCTAATATATTAATAGCCTTCAA
>CAZZIO010000011.1:0-2946 GCA_964654465.1 uncultured Dictyoglomota bacterium | reverse complement strand
GAATGATAGTTATACTTTCATATTTTTGAGGGTCTCCAAATTTTACCTGAGATACATAATCTATTATCTTCATAGATATCCCCCTTATTAATTTTTTCCTAAGAGATATTATAAATGTTTAAAGGGTCAAAAACTGACCTTAAAAAAATTCCTCCCCATCTCACCAAATCTAAACTTCTAATATCCCCAAAGAGATTTTACCTTGCATTTTACCGCTTCTTTTTCAAAAAATGGAGCTTTAAATTTCCATATACTTCCAGGCTCTAAATTGGTTATATTTGCAAAAGTACTTCCAACCTGTACCCCCTGACTATCATATAGGTTTATATCAATTTGTGCATAATTATATTGTTTATTAGTATTATTTTTCACTATACCTATTACATAACCCCCAAGCTCATCTCTCTCCATTCTTAAGCTAATTATTTCCAATTCAGGCTTTTTTACTACTTCTACCTTTTTAGTTTCAGATACTAAATTCACATTACTTTTTTCTGATAAATTACTATTATCTGTAGTATTTGCAAAAATAATCAAAGCTATTAAAACAATTAGTAATTTAACACCTGTTGATAAAGATATATTTGTCTTTGCAATTATTATCTTATAAGTAGATGGAAAAATAATTAAGCCTGAAATTAAAATTGCTATTCCCCCAAATATATTTCCTGACATTAAATGCCCTAATCCTGAAATGATAAACATACCCCCAAATATATAGGAAAAAATTAAACCCAATGTAATTTTTCTTGGCTCTTCCATACTCTCACCCCTCACATTTTATTTTTGGTTACTATTATAAATTCCTTAAGTGACAAAAACTGTCCTTATAAATTTTTAGATTAAAAAAGGCAGGAAAATATATTTTTCATATCCAGCCATATTTTTGATGCAAATAAATTAATATTGAGTATAATAAGCGAATCTTTGAACAAAATAGTACCAATAAGTATCTTGATTTATTTTAAGAAGATTATATTGATCATATCCATTATAATTTTGCCAGGAACTATATGTAGGAATTAAGATTGATACACCATATGCTTTATTTGTATTTGCATATTTACCAGTATCTTCATAATAAACATTATTTAAAAGGGTATATACTAAATCATAGACCTTTATCATTATATCTTAATTTGTGTTATTTAAATATAACTTATATGCAAAATCACAAAGATCATTATAACTCCGTCTTATCAAAGTATGTTACATTATTCCAAACATTTTTAATAATTGCCATTTGATTATCATCAGCTTCATAAAGAGCTTTTGCGAAGACTGCAAACTTGCTCTTTACTGTATCAAAAGTAGATCCCAATTTTATATAAGAATAGGTAGTATCATCTTTTCCATTATAAAAAGCGTAGTAATCGTCTACTATGGTTTTTGCAAATTGCGATGGTGTCATCGTAGGATTCTGAGTTAGATGATAAAGTAATGTGTAATAATCATTACCATAACCTGGAACTATAGCCTCTGATCCAACTAAATAATCCGTCCCATACTGCCACTCCCATGCCACTTCAAACATCTGTGTCAAACAAGCATCCATATTAATCGCATCTATTTTCTTTCCTGTAACTTGCCTTGCAGATTCAAGAGCAATTATCACCTTATCAATAGTTAAACAATTCCATGGGTAACCAGGTGTAGTATTATCCCAAGCAATACCTCTTTGAACATCATCCTTTGAGGGTGATCTTGGATAAACCCCATCACCATGATTCCAAAAAACCAAACAAGCCTTCTTAGCCGAGTAATTTGTCATTCCATAGATAATAAAATCCTTTAATGTATTTGTATCTGACATATCCAATTCATTGTAGTCTTTAATCAAAACTGAGTTTATATTATTTGCATCGTAATCTTTAGTAACATAATATAGCCTTGCATTATTCCAATCTCCATTTGATGTATCATATCCTGGTATACGATCAAAAAGGACAAGAATTTTTATTTTATTTGTAGAGCCTACCATCTCCATCTCATTCATATCTTGAATAGCAAATTTTTCCAGATCATTATCACCATCTAAGTAAACTAAAAAGAGCCACTCAGCATTAACAACCCTAACGCCTACACTTACAATTCCCACGTTTCCAACATTATCATAAGATTTTGTCATTATAGTATGATAACCATCTTTATATTGTTCTGTAGCCCACACATAGGTGAGAGAACTTGTTGTACTTTCCATAACTTTTGTCATATCAATATATAATTCTATTTTATTAATCCCACTTGGACCCCTTTGATTATCTTTAGTCAGGGATCTATCAACTATGTTTACACTTATTGTCACTTTTCCTTAAAGATTATTTAGATCAGAGGATGACAGAGAAATAGATATTTGAGGTGATAATGTATCTTTCGGTGTACAGCCAGAAATCATAATAAAAAAAGAAAGATTGAAAAAAAATTAAAAAATTTTTTTCATTTTTAAACCCCTCAATGAAAAAATTCTCTTAAAAATTTTGATCATCAATAAAATAGGGGGGATATAAATTTCCCCCCTAAAAAGAAATTTTATCTTATGTTGAGTCTTGACACTATTTTATTTATACAATCTAAAGCTGCATCCCTTTTCACAGAATTTCCTGAGACAAAATCACCAAAGAACCACATTCCACTTTTCACTGATCCTGCCTGATCAAAAACTACTTCTTGTCCATTTATATCAAATATTCTTACAGCTACAATGGCATCTCCTTGAACAGTTGTAGCAGGAACAATAGGCCAGAAATAGAAAAGGAATAGAAATACCCAATTAAAACTTCTTCTACTATTTGCAGATACTATTGTCAATTCTGCTATATAGTCTGCTTGTGCTTTATCATACACTACTTCTATACCTTTTGCTCTAATCTTTTCTATAAAATATGTTTTTACTGGATCAATGAGATATCCTTCTGGGCTATTTACTTTTTCCACATATAGTTTTGG
>CAZZIO010000010.1:0-2529 GCA_964654465.1 uncultured Dictyoglomota bacterium | reverse complement strand
CTACAAGATAACCAAAAAATCTAATATCTTTATTTCCTAAGAATACATTGTCAAAAATAATTTTAGAAATATAAGGAATGGGAGTCGCAATTAAAGATGTAATTAAAAGAAACAAACTTGCAATAATAAAAGTTCTTATATGCTCCTTAATATAAGGAAAAAGGATCTTAAGCTTTGAGTAATTTATCTTTTCCTGAGATAAAAAAGGAAAATCCAAATCTTTTTTATTCATAATAAGTTCTTTTCACAATTATTCAAGAAACTATCTGAAGGAGGAACCAAATGCTCCTCCTTTTAATCAATTTCAATTATAAATACATGTTCCTGTCCATCAAAGATTATATTTTTTACAATTCCCTCTTCTTCAGAAATTATCTCTTTCAATTCTGAAGATAGTCCTAATTTATCTCCTTTTTTCACTCTCTCCCCTATCTTTACTAATACACCAAAGGTTGCATCAACCTTATATGTCATATTTTATTTTAAAAGGATGTATCCTGCAAGATCTGCAATCTTCTTTGCTATATCGGTATTATCATAAACTCCTGTAAAGACCTCTGCTCCCTCTCCAAAGGCATATACAGGGACACTTCCACCGGAGTGAGATGTTGTAGTCCATCCAATTTGAGCTCTTGCAGAAATTACATCTCCAATTAGAGTTGCATTTGCTTTCTTAATCTTTTCTATCTCATCAGGTTTAAGATCAGAAATTCCTACATACTCCTCAAAAATCTTCTTTATCTCTTCATCACTCTTCCCTTTCACGAGTTCTGCAAGTACATTTGTAGAGACTTTCTGCTTCTTTAGAACATCAGGAGAAACTTCATATTTTCCAGTGGAAAGTCCAATCCCTCCTGTCTCATGATCTGCAGTGATGACTATTAAAGTATCTGGATTTTCTTCTAAGAATTCTAAGGCTACTTTTATTGCTTCATTAAATTCATAGACTTCCCAAATCGCATTTGCAGGATCATGTCCATGATTTGCCCAATCTATTTTTCCACCTTCAATCATTATAAAGAATCCATTTTCATTTCTATTTAATATTTCTAAAGCTTTTCTTGTCATGTCAGCAAGAGATGGAACTTTTGCTTTTAAGAATTCTCTATCCATATAATATGGGAGATATTCATAATCAAAGAGACCTAAAAGTTTCCCATTTTTTGCAACTGCTCTTTCAAGTTCTTCAGGGGTAGATACAAATTCATATCCTGCTTTTTTAAATTCCTCTATTAAATTTCTATCATCTTTTCTTTTACTTTTTGGATCAGATTTAGGAAGGAAGTAAGAAAGTCCACCACCCATTTATATATCTGCAGTTTTGAATTCTGCATATTGATCTGCTACTGGAAGCTCATCTCTTGAGGTGGTATGAGCAGAAAAAGCAGTAGGAGTTGCATGGGTTATAGTTACATTAGTTATTAACCCTGTAGATTTTCCAAGTTCTTTTGCTGCTTCTAAAAGGGTTTTTACAACCTTTCCATCTGGAGTTATACTTAACCATGCATTGTTTGTCTTAAATCCTGTTGCTAAAGCAGTTCCTGCTGCTGCAGAATCTGTAACTAATGTGTTTGCTGCATATGTTTTTGCAATTCCTACATAGGGTGCTTTTTCAAAATCTAAATATCCTTCCTTCCCTACAAGAACTATTCTTGCAATATCAACACATTCAAGTCCCATGCCATCTCCTATAAAAAATATAACATTGCGAACTCTTGCTTCTTGAGCAGGAACAAAAGAAAAGACTAAAAACAATAAAAGAGATAAAATGATTAAATATCTTTTCATTTTAGTCTCCTTCTTTATTAAATAATTTAGGGATATATCCCATAATAGATTTTATAATAATAAATTTAAAAAGTTATTAGATCTAATTTAAATCTTATTAATAAAATCTCATTTTAGGGGTTTTTATTTTGTAAGTGTAGATATGAATGAAAGATATAAAATGGAGGAAGTTAGAGTTTATCAGGAGGGTAAGAGAAGACAAAGAAGATGTAGAATTCATAGCCAGCATTTTAGCCCTCAATACCCTTTCTACTATCGTATTATTTGTATTTGCTAACTACTTTTTAACATAACCTCAAAATCTTTGATTAATTTCTTTATTTCTCCTATCTCATCTTTCATATATTTTTCAATTAACTCCCATCTAATTTCAAGATATTGATGAGCCAATATATTTCTCATTCTCGCAATTTCAGAAATTTAATCATAATTTATATTTTTAAAAAATTTTTTTCTTTTAGAGAAAGAATTATCTCTCTATATGTATCTGGAATAGGAATATCAAATTCAGAAAGAGTTATTTTAATTATATCTATTAAGGCATTAGCAATATTTTCTATGATTCTTTCTATTATCCTTTGAGTATTTCTATCACTTTTGTAATCCTCATAAGTTATATTCTCATATCTTTTTAAATCTTGCATTTCCGTATTAATAAAATCTATTCTCTTAATTTGATATTCCTATTCCAGATACATATAGAGAGATAATTCTTTCTCTAAAAGAAAAAAATTTTTTAAA
>CAZZIO010000009.1:0-4714 GCA_964654465.1 uncultured Dictyoglomota bacterium | reverse complement strand
CTACAAGATAACCAAAAAATCTAATATCTTTATTTCCTAAGAATACATTGTCAAAAATAATTTTAGAAATATAAGGAATGGGAGTCGCAATTAAAGATGTAATTAAAAGAAACAAACTTGCAATAATAAAAGTTCTTATATACTCCTTAATATAAGGAAAAAGGATCTTAAGCTTTGAGTAATTTATCTTTTCCTGAGATAAAAAAGGAATATCTGAATCCTTTTTATTCATCATTACACCCCTCTTACATTGATGTTAACATAATTTAGGGCCTTCTTTATTATAAATATATCAAAAACTATATGACTTTTAAATTTTGTAGGGATGAAAAAAAGCACTTTCGTTGTTTATAAAAGGTATAGTTTATTACAAAAGATTAAGTTAAGATTATAAATAGGTTAATAGTGATTAAACAGATTTTTCCGCAGAAATAACCACAAAACTTCCCTCTCCAAAACCCTCCTTTGGTTTTTCTACCTCTTTAATATCCTCTAAATGCCTGAAGAGAGTTTGATAAAAAGTAAAATTCTTAAAATTATATTTCTTTAACAAATCTACAATTTCTTCTACTGAATAAAAATTAGCATATTTATAAAATTTATGTCCCTTTTCCTTTTTTTCTTGGTAGATTTTTCCAAGATAGCTATTTTTATCAATAATTCCTATAATTATCTTTCCTCCATCTTTGAGAACTCTTCTTGTTTCCTTTATCACCTCATGGGGATTTTCCACGAAACATATGGTAATAATAAGAGCTACATAATCAAATTTCTCATCAGAAAAGGGTAAATTCTCCCCCCTCCCTACAAAAGCCTTTATTCCCCTCTCTTTTGCAATACTTAGCATATTTTCAGATGGGTCTATCCCATATTCTATACCTAAGATTTCTGCAAATCTTCTTGTTCCAACTCCTATTTCAAGCCCTTTTTTACCTTTTGGAATAACCTTCTTTAAAGCTTCTACCTCTGAGAGATAGACCCACTTATTATCTTCATACCATTGATCATACTCTTTAAAAAACTCGTTAAATATCTCCATATCTATTTAGATAGAAATATTTTATTTATCGCTTCTTGGGCTGACATAACCACATGGTATACAGTGGGAGCACAAGTCAAATATGGATGAGTGGCCATTTGTAATGTCTCAAGTTCGGAGGCAGTCATTCTTTGCTGAATAGCAACACCTATTAGATTAATTAACTCAGCAAATGATGTTCCGCCAGCTACTTGTCCACCTAAAAGTACTCCAGAATATTTTGAAAAGATAAGCTTAACCTTCGTTTTATTAACACCAAGAAGTGTCCCTGGATGCTTATCAATACCATCTACCGAACCCACTACTACTTCAAATCCTTCTCTTTTGGCACTGCTCTCAGTTAGTCCAGCAGAGGCTAATACTAAACCGTCTATATAAGTTGAATAAACAGCAATAGTACCTTTATTTTCCCTTATCAATTTTATTTGATATAAATTAGCTCCTGCTATCCTTGCCTCTGCAGTAGCAGTAGAAGCAAGCATCACAGGTGTATTCCTACGGGTATAGAAATCTCTTTTTAAAGCACAATCACCTATAGCAAATATATCAGGATCTGAAGTTCTCATATATTCATCTACCCAGATAGCTCCATTATTTATAGTCTCTAAGCCCATCTCTTTTGCTAATGAAGAATTCGGTACTGCACCAATTCCAAGAATTACAACATCCACATCAATTTCTCTTCCATCTTCAAGTTTTACCTTTCTTACTTTTTCATCACCCAGAAATTCCACTACCTTAGCATTAGTGAGAATATTTACTCCCTTGGACTTTAATTTTTCCTCAGCTAATATTGAAAACTCCTCATCAAAGGATTGGGCTAAAAGACGGGGGAGTAATTCAACCAAATATACAGTAATCCCTTCTAATTTAGATATCTCATCAGCTACTTCTACGCCTATAAATCCACCACCAACAATAAGAACATTTTTAGCTTTTCTTACCTCTTCTACTACTGTTTTAAGATAATCTAAATCCTTATAAATAGGGAAAATATTTTTCTTCTCAATACCAGGAATTTTAGGAATGATAGGAAGTGAACCCATAGCAAGCACTAATTTTTCATAATAATACTTATCACCATTTTTTGTCTCCACATATTTCCCTTCTCTATCAGCCTTTACTACCTCATCCACAATTACTTCTATTCCAGCATTTTCAAGAGACGTAAACCCCATTTTATTATCTTCTGGATTTTTCAAACTATAAAACATATAGGGAATACCGCATGGAACTACACTGTTCTTAACATTTTTTATAATTTTAATCTGCTTATCAGGATAGTATTTTTTAGCAGTAGAAGCACATACAATACCTGCAGGACCACCACCAATTATTAATACATCTGTTCTTTTTTCCATAACTTTAACCTCCATCCTATATTATTTTTTAAATAGTTTACCATAGATATAATTATTTGATAAATAAATTAATTTTGCAATAAAAATTATATCTAATATTAAACATTTATGTTAAAATATGCTAAAATAAAATTCAAGATGAAAATATTATAAAAATATATAAAAAGGAGCTTTACCATGCTTTTATCAATAATTAGCAAAATATTTCCTGTATTAATTTTATTTACCCTTGGACAATATTTTAAAAGAAGTGGATACTTAAGTCCTAATACATTAAGAGAAATTAAAACGTTAGTTGTTAACTTATTTTTACCCTCTTTAATTTTTCTCTCTTTTTCCCAAACAAATGTAGAATATAAGCATCTTTTAATTGCATTTACTATATTTGTTACATGTGGAGTTCTTCTTTTTATGGGTTATGGGATTAAAAGGGTTCTTAATATTAATTCAAAGTATTATCCTCTATTATTTACAGGATTTGAGGCAGGAATGCTTGGTTACTCAATTTTTACATTATTCTATGGCCCAGAAAATGTATTCAAATTTGCCCTTATAGACTTGGGACAAGTTACCTTTGTATTTTTTGTTATGGTTGGTATACTTACAAGCTTTAAAGATACTCAAAAACAAAGTTTTAAGAACATGCTCTCTTCTTTTATAAAAACACCTGTAATAATTGCTATTATCTTAGGAATTATATTTCAAAAAACTGGATTAATAAATATTTTTCAAGAAAATATACTTCTCTCTTCGCTCATAGAAACTTTAAAGCTTTTATCAAATATTACAGTACCTATGATTGCTTTAGTAATAGGATATGAGTTAGGATTCAAAAAGAAAAATCTCACCCTTACCATCTCTACAGTAGTATTAAGGCATATCATACTTTTGATCTTAGCCTTTATTCTTAATGAGATACTTATAATAAGACTCCTTCACTTGGATAAAATTTTTCAATCTGCCTTATTTACTATGTTTATATTACCAGCTCCCTTTATAATTCCATTATATATGAGAGATGAGGATAAAGAAGATGCAGAATTTATAGCAGGTGTTTTAGCTCTTAATACAATTATCTCAATAATCTTGTTTGTATTTGTTAACTACCTTCTAACATGATTTCAAGGTCTTTAATAAAATTCTCAATTTCTCCTTTCTCATATTTTATAAATTTTTCAATTAACTCCCATCTAAGATCAAGATATTAAATATGCTAATATATTTCTCATCTTTGTGATATCTGAGAGAGTAACAAAATTTATATTTTTTAAAAAACTCTATCTCTTTTAGAGAAAGAATTATCTCCCTGTAGGTATCTGGAAGGGTAATGTTAAATTCAGAAAGAATTATTTTAATTATATCTATTAATGCATTGGCAATATTTTCTATAATTCTCTCTATTATCCTTTGAGTATTTCTATCACTTTTGTAATCCTCATAAGTTATATTCTCATATCTTTTTAAATCTTGCATTTCCGTATTAATAAAATCTATTCTCTTAATTATTTTAATCTTATTTATATCTTTCATTCTCTCTTCTCATCTTGTATAGATCTAAAATAAATTCCTTTAAGTCTATAGCTTCAGAGGATACCTCTAACATATAATCAGTATAAAAATCGTAATTTCTTATTATTATTTTTTCTCCTCTGATAGCCTCAAAGGCAACAAGAGGTTTTGCATTATTTAATACAATAAGGTCTATATCTTTTTTTAATAAATCCTCAAGTTCATCCCATATTTTTTCTACTTCTTTTATGTCATATTCCTTTAGATAAATAGCAATATCTATATCAGAATGTCTATGAACCTTTCCCTTGGATAAAGATCCAAAAAGAAAAGCCATTATCACATTTTCTTTTTTATTAAAATAATCTTTTAGTTTTTGTAAAATTTCTTCTTTCATAATTTAAGGTAAGAAAAATTGCTCTTTCTCTTCTTTATTCTCTATAAAAAATTCCTTTATCCATTCTAATATTTCATCTCTAACTTTTCTAAAGGCTGAAAGCTTCTCTTCATATGTACCTTCTACACTTGCTGGATCCATAAAACCTCTGTGAACATATTTTTTTCCACCAGGAAAATAGGGACAATTTTCCTTTGCATTATCACAAACTGTAACTACATAATCAAAGTTTTCTCCTTTAAATTCATCTATACTTTTGCTTTTATGATGAGAAATATCTACTCCTATCTCCTTTAGTACTTCTATAGCCAGAGGATTTACCTTAGAGGGATTAGTTCCTGCAGAAAAAGCTTGAAACCTATCTCCATACAAAGCATTCATAATACCTTCTGCCATCTGTGATCTTGC
>CAZZIO010000008.1:0-17359 GCA_964654465.1 uncultured Dictyoglomota bacterium | reverse complement strand
CCTCTTGTATGGGGAATAAATACTGCTTCCTTGCTTCTGACCATTCTTGTAATTTTCTTAATGAATATTGCACAAGGAATAGGAAGAGGTCCTGTAATATCTTTAATGCCTGATCTGGTACCTCCTGAGGAAAGATCTCCTGCCAATGGGATTATAAATTTTATGGGGGGATTAGGAGCTCTTATCGCTTATTTTTTTGTTGGAAGAATATCCGCTGAAAATCGCCCCTTAGGCTTCCTTATCGTTGGAATTATACAGATTATAGCTGTTTTAATCTTACTTATCTTTGTAAAAGAGCATAAAGATTCCATAGTTTTAAAATCTTCAGAAAAGGTCTCCTGGAATGAATCCTTTAAAAACCTTCTAAATATAAGGGATAAAAATCTTATATTTTTACTAATAGCTATTTTATTCTGGTTCATAAGTTTTAATGCAATAGAAACCTTCTATTCTGTGTATATGGCATTAGAATCTGGTCTTGACCCATCTGTAGGAGAAACCCTTGCCAAAACAAATTTGGGAATTTTATCCTTATCCTTTATGATATTTTCTATTCCATCAGGTTTCATTGGCAAAAAGATTGGTAGAAAAAAGGCTATTCTTTTGGGGATATTGGGCATGATTGTAACCTTAATGGGACTTATTATTTTGAAAAACATAAATATAATAAGATATCTCTTTATAATTGGAGGAATATCTTGGGCATTAATAAATATAAACTCTCTACCTATGGTTTTAGATTTTGCTTCTTTACAATTTCAAGGTACCTATACCGGTTTTTATTATTTTTCTTCCCAACTTGCCAGTATTATTTCTCCCCCATTAGCTGGCTTTTTAGCCGATATATTTAAAACGCGATTTATCATATTTCCTTTTTCTGCCTTTTTTGCCATACTTGCCCTAATCTCGATTTTAGAAGTAAAGGAGAAAAAAGCAGATGTTAATTTTAGGACATAGGGGCTGTGCATATTATCCAGAAAATACTATGAGGGCTTTTGAGGAAGCATTAAAAATAGCAGACGGTATAGAACTTGATGTACAAAAAACAGAAGATGGAATTCTTGTAATCTCTCATGACGAAAATCTTAAAAGACTTACAGGAATAGATCTAAACATAAGAAGAACAAGCTTTGAAAATATAAAAAGGATAAATATTCAAGGAGAAAAGATACCAACCCTATCAGAGGTCTTAGATTTTGTTAAAAGTAAAAATAAATTTGTAGATATAGAAGTAAAAAACCCTGAGGATTTTATAGATACATACAAAATGGTTAAGAATTTTTCCTTAGAAAATTATGTGATATCTTCTTTTTGGCACAAGGGACTTTATGCTTTAAAGCTTCAAGAAAGTGCAAAAATAGGACTTCTTTATGTCCATGAACCAAGACCTGAAGAATTAGAAAAGTATTTCCAAATTGCAGATTTTTTAAAACCAAATTATAACTATGTAACAGATGATTACAGGAATTACTTTAAGGTTACCATACCTTGGACTGTAAATGATGAAGAAAAAGCAAAATATTTTAAAAAACGAGACACCTTCGCTATCATAACAGATTTTCCTGACAGAATTTTAGAAGGTATTAAAGGAGGGAAAGAAATGGTATTTAACAGTCCATATTTATCCTATTTTCTTCAAATGATTGATAAGGATACTGTTAAAAAAGGAAACAAATTAATAAGTTTTGAAGCAGTTAACTATATTATTCCCCTACATATAGAGGAACTAAGTATAGAAGGTGGAAATATAAAGATAAATAAAGAAATACCTTTTGTATGGAATATAGGAGAAAGGGTCAATTTTGAGATAGAAGCAATAGAAGAAAATCCAAAGATAAAGATTCGGGTAAGAGAAGTAGGCGAAGTAATATTTACCTTGAAAGATATAAGAAATTTCTTAGTATAGATTATTTATCTACTCTCCCTTTTAATAGATACCATATATAGAGATCCAACTCTCCTGAGACTTTATTGAGTAAAAAGGAGAGCTCTTTAAATTCCATTTCTATTTCTTCGTACCTTTTTTCTGTCCAAGCTTTTGGAATCTCCCTGATTATTCCTTCATTAAAAAGAAATCTCAAAATGTGTTTGTCAAGAATTGCCACATCCAATTTGCCAATATTTCTTAAAAAATGGCTTGCTTCCTTCCAACCTATCCCTTTTGCCTCTTTTACCAAAATCCTTCTTGCTTCTTTCTCAGGTAGATTAAAAAGATCTCTTAAGCTTCCAATAAGCTTACGATTTTCCACAATATACCGAGCTCTCATTAAAGGATACCTATGACCTACTTCTTTTAACTTCTCTGCTAACTCATTTTCTGAAAGTCTTGCAAAGTTTAATTTTCCTATATAATTTTGGGCCTTTATACCTCCTTGAGCAGACCAATTGGCAGTAAGTACACAAAAGGAAAGCTCTGAAAAAAGATCAAGCTCAGTTCCATATTTTCCTAAATTTTCAAATTCCTTTATTCTTTTCTCAACAAGAGGATAAGCCTCTTCTTCTATACTTTTTATCTTTTCTACTGCTGATCTATACTTCCACATCTATAAATTCCTTAAACCCTATCTCCTTAAGATCTATTTTACAAGTAAAGGCGAAAAATATTCCTCCTCTTTCCTTTAAAAGTCTCGCTGATAGAAAGAAATCCATATCAAGATCTTTATTTGGTTTTACTAACTTAGCATCTTCCCTTTGTACCACAAACACTACCCATTTTTCAAAAATCCAATCTGCCATATATTCTAAATGTCTTGTCCCCCTTAAAGTTGGTGCATCTGGAAAAAATCCTATATGATTTTTTACTAATGTAACTGATTTTACTTCTACAAGTATTTTATTATTTACTAGAAAATCATATCTTTTGCCATGGAACGTAAATTCTTTTCTTAAATCTTTGACCTTTACAGGAAATCTATATAGATTTTCTTCAAATATACGATTGGCTAAGGATGCATTTAAAGAAACAAGATTTCCGTTCTCTACCCCAAGAACAGCCTCAAAAGATGTTTTTCTTTTTTCTCCTTCTTTCTTAGATATATAAACCACAGATGAAGGATAAATTATATTTTCCAATCTCCCAGGATTTGGAAGATATGAAAGTACCTCTTTTCCATCATACTTTATAAATAATCTGAATCTTTTTTCTCTTCTTATAACTTCCGCTGATTCTAAAAGAGGAAGTCTCATAGAATGAATTATAACATAAAAGGGAGAAAGGAATATATTTCCTTTCTCCCAAAATAAAATTAGGTTATTACTTATTATTTATGTTTACTTCAAAAGATCCACTATCTTTTTGCCCTGATAGGTTAAAAGGTCCAATTTCTTGAGGGCCAATCTTTTCACATTATCAGGTAGAGGTACATATAAGAGTTCTTCAGCATATTTGTCTCCCTTTTCATATGCCCATCTAATAAATTTTACAAGAGCCTTTCCTTTTTCTAAATCTTTCTGTTCCTTAGGGATCAATAAGAAAGTGTAACCTGTAATAGGATAGCTATTTCTTCCAGGAGCATCTACTATATATACTGCAAAATCATCTGGTACCTTAAAGAAAGCTGCTGAACTCTTTATAGTCTCAAAAGTTGCATCTACCACATTACCAAATTTATTTCTTATTTTTGCATAAGGAAGATTATTTTGCTTTGCATAAGCAAGCTCTACATATCCAATAGCACCTATAGTATTTTTAACAATTCCTGCCACTCCCTCATTACCTTTTCCACCTATTCCTACTGGCCAGTTAACAGATGTACCCGCTCCTACTTTTTCCTTCCACTCTGAACTTACAGTAGAAAGAAAGTTGGTAAAAATAGCAGTTGTACCACTACCATCAGATCTTCTTGCTACAATAATAGGCATATTGGGAAGATTTAAATCTTTATTTACTGCTCTTATTTTGGGATCATTCCAGTTCTTTACTTTTCCAAGATAAATATCTGCTATAAGATCTCTTGTGAGTACTAAGTTATTTATATTAGGTAAATTATAGATCATCACAACAGCACCTATAACAGTAGGTATCATTATTAAACCATTTTCTCCCTGATCTTTTCCAGGAAGAGGTGCATCTGTTGCCCCAAAATCTACTGTTCTTGCCTTTATTTGCTGAATACCTGCCCCACTTCCTACAGATTGATAATTTATTTTAATGCCTGTTTCTTTCTCAAACTCATAAAACCAACGAGAATAAAGAGGATAGGGAAAAGTTGCTCCCGCACCGTTTATAAGAATACTTTGACCTAAGGATATAGAAGAAAGAAGAAGTAAAAACACTAAAATGAGAACCTTTCTCATGAATTTCCCTCCCTTTTAAGAATTAATATTCCTAAAAGAAATCTAATTTTTTAACTATTATCACCTCCCTTTCCAATTATTTCCATTATAGATTCTATTTTTTATAATTTAAAGTCCATTTAATCTTCAGTTAAATTTGTATAAAAAAAGGTTAAGTAATTGTTAAAGATAATTTGTGCTATAATAAATAAAAATTTTTAGAAAGGAGCGTGCAAAATGCCAGAATTTGGTACACCATTTTCAGTATTAGGCTTAGAAAGAAAAATTACAAAGGAAGAACTTATCAGAGCTATAAGATTATTCATTGCTGCAGAGTATGAAGCTATCCAATTATACGAGGAAATTGCAGAGGCTACTGATGATCCACTTGCTAAAAAGGTCCTTTATGATATAGCCAATGAAGAAAAAGTTCATGCTGGTGAATTCTTAAGACTTTTGAAAGAATTACATAAAGAGGAAGAAGACTTCTACAAAAAAGGCGAAGAAGAAGTGGAAGAGATGATAAAAGAGGAAAAAGAGTAAAAAATGTTTCACGTGAAACACTTTTGAGGGGATAGAATGGGTAAGATCATATCTGTTGCTAATCAAAAGGGAGGAGTAGGTAAAACTACTACAGTTATAAATTTGGGATATGCATTAGGAGAAATGGGTAAAAAAGTACTTATTGTGGATGGAGATCCTCAGGGAAATGCTACTAGTGGAATCTCTCCATTAAAAAATAAAAAACCAAATCTTTATTCAGCCCTTATAGGAGAGGTACCTATAGAAAAAGTTATATATCCTTTAAGGGATGGAAAAAATCCTATAAGAGAAAAGCTATTTCTAATACCTTCTAACATAGATCTGGCAGGGGCAGAGGTTGAACTGGTTTCAATGTTATTTAGAGAATTAAAATTAAAAGATTTGTTGAAAAAAATCTCCGATAATTTTGATTTTATTATTATAGATTCACCCCCCTCTCTTGGCCTTCTTACTGTTAATGCATTAGTTGCTTCAGATTTTGTATTAATACCCCTTCAATGTGAGTATTATGCTTTAGAAGGAATATCCCAACTTTTGAAGACTATAAATATAATCAAGAAAAATTTAAATCAAGATTTAGACATATTAGGTGTAGTACTTACCATGTACGCAAGAACTACCCTTGCTCAGCAGGTAGTAGAAGAAGCCTATAATTATTTTAAAGACAAAGTGTTCAAGACCCTTATACCAAGGAATGTCCGTTTAAGTGAAGCACCAAGTTATTCCCTTTCCATATTTGAATACGCCCCCGATTCTACAGGGGCAGAAGCCTATAAAGAATTTGCCAAAGAGGTGGTAGAACGTGTCTCTTAAAAAGAAGGGTTTAGGAAGAGGATTAGAAGCACTTCTTGGTGAAAATGAAAGGGAAGGAATAGAATTTGTTCCCATAGATAAAATTATTCCAAATCCTAAACAACCAAGAGAGACCCTTAACCCTGAGACATTACAAGAACTAATAGATTCGATAAAAAATGTGGGACTTTTACAGCCTATTCTTGTAAGACCAAAAAATGATTTATATGAAATCATAGCTGGTGAGAGAAGATACCATGCTGCAAAAGTAGCAGGTTTAAAGGAAATACCTGTAATCATAAAAGATATCGATGACCAAACAGCATGGGACATAGCCCTTACAGAAAATCTTCAAAGAGAAGATCTAAATCCTATTGAAAAAGCAAAAGCCTTCCAATACTATATAGAAACCTTTAATGTGACCCAAGAAGAATTAGCAGAGAGATTATCAATTAGTAGATCTGAGGTAGCAAACTTTCTCAGGCTTTTACAGCTTCCTCCAGAAATCCAAGAAGAGGTAAGAAGGGGAAATCTTACCTATGGCCATGCAAGAACACTTCTTGGAGTAGATGACCCCTACATTCAAAAACTTCTTGCCCAAAAGGTTATAAAAGAAAAGCTTTCAGTAAGAGAAACAGAAGATTTGGTAAAAAAGAAAAAAGTAAAGGAAAATATAGATCTTCCAGAAATAAGATCCATAGAAGAAAAACTACAAAGGCACTTAGGTACTAAGGTAAAGATACAACCTAAATCCCCTAATAAGGGTAAAATTACTATAGAGTATAAAAGTATGGAGGAGTTAGAAAATATTATTAAATTATTTCTGGACTAAATTATGAAAAAACTAAATGGAAAGATTCTTGAAAATTTAATACTTGATACATTAAAGGAGTTTGTAATTCTTTTGGATAAAAATTTAAAGATTCTTTTTGCCAATTCTTCGGCAGCAGAATCCCTACAACTTCAAAAAGAAGATATGATAAATAAATATTGTTATGAATTATGGCATCAAAGAAAAGAACCATGCATTAATTGTCCAGTAATAAGAGCAATGAAGAAAAAAGAACCCGATGAAGGAGAAGTGGTAACCCCCGATGGAAGATACTGGTATATAAAAGGGTATCCTGTAATAAATGAAGAAAATCAAGATATAGTAGGTGTTGTAGAGATAGTACAAGAAATAACAGAGAAAAAGAGAATGGAAAAAGAAATTCAATATTTAACATTCCATGATAAACTTACAGGTCTTTACAATAGAGCCTTTTTTGAAGAAGAATTAAAAAGATTAGATACAAAAAGACAGCTTCCTATAAGCATTGTAATAGGAGATTTAAACGGTCTAAAATTAGTAAATGATGCCTTCGGACATGAAAAGGGAGATGAACTTTTAATAAGTATCGCGGATGTTTTAAGAAAATCGTGTAGAAAAGAGGATATTATTGCCCGATGGGGCGGAGATGAATTTGTAATAATCTTTCCTAAGACACCTAAAGAAATAGCAGAGAAAATCTGTGATAGAATAAAGCAAAACTGTGAAGAACATAATAAAAACAATAATCAAACCCCTATACCTTTAAGCATCGCTTTAGGATATGCCACAAAGGAAATAGAGGATGAAAAAATAGATGAAATATTAAAGATAGCAGAAGATAGAATGTATAGAAATAAATTAATAGAAGGAAAGGGATTTAGAGATACGGTGCTTCAAACCTTAAAGGAATTGCTTTGGTCAAACTCTTACGAAAGCAAGGTGCATGAGGAAAGAATAAAGGAACTTGCCATAAGGATGTCTGATATACTGTATCTTTCTGATATAGAAAGAGAAGATTTAATACTTCTTTCTTATTTTCATGATATAGGAGAAATTACCATACCCCCTGAAATTTTAAAAAAGTATACATCCCTTACTAAGGAAGAATTTAAAAAAATAAAAACCCATCCAGAGGTAGGATACAGAATAGCAGAAGCATCTTATGAATTAACCAAAATTGCAGACTACATTCTTACTCATCATGAGTGGTGGAATGGTAAAGGATATCCAAGGGGATTAAAAAGAGAAGAAATTCCCCTTGTATCAAGGATCTTTTCAATAATTGATGCCTATGAAGTAATGACCTCAGGAAGACCATATAAGAAAGCAAAGACAAAAGAAGAGGCAATAGAAGAGCTAAAAAAATGTGCAGGATCTCAATTTGATCCAAATTTAGTAGAAGTATTTTTAACAATTATATAAACCATGGAACTTAAAGGGATAATTTGGGATTGGGATGGTACATTAGTAGACTCTTATACAGCTTGTATTGTAACCACTAAAAAGATCTTTTCTCATTTTGGTATAGAGGTAAAAGAAGAAGAATATAGAAAAAACTTTTCTCCAAATTGGTATGAAATATATGAAAATCACGGTTTACCAAAAGAATATTGGGAAAAAGTAGATGAGCTTTGGAAAAAATATTTTGACTATTCTCTAGTTAAGTGGAGAGAGAAGGCAGAAGAATTACTTTATTTCTTAAAAGGTTTTGGCCTTAAATTAGGAGTGGTAACTGCAAGTACAAGAAAAGATATTGAATCGGAAACTCCCTATTTACATCCCGAAAGATTTATAGACGAATGGATTTTTTGGGAAGATTCAGAAAAACCCAAACCAGATCCTATGCCTTTAAAAAAGATTTTACTAAAGATGAAATTATCTCCCTATGAGATTATATATATAGGAGATGCCCCTCAAGATATTTTAATGGGAAAAAGACTAAAGGTAGTAACTATTGGAGTTTATTCTTCATTTGTCTCCCCAGAAAGATTAGAAGAGGCATCTCCTAATTTCATTTTTAAAGATCTAAATGACATCTTTCATTTTTTTAAGGATTTACTTCTCTAATAATTTCTCTAAATTCTCCTTAATACTCTTTATAAAAGTTTCCGTATCTACATATTTATCAACAGGCGGTACTGCAAGAGGTTGAAGATCCTTTGTCATTATTCCACCTTCAATAGTCATAATCACCGACTTTTCAAGCTTATCAGCAAATTCTATAACATCCCTATCTCCATCTAATTCTCCTCTTTTTCTTATACCTCCGGTCCAAGCAAAGATGGAAGCAGTAGGATTAGTAGATGTCTTATTACCTTTCAAATACTCGTAATAATGCCTTCTTACAGTTCCATGAGCAGCTTCATACTCATATTCTCCGGATGGAGATACTAAAACTGATGTCATTAAACCAAGACTTCCAAACCCTGCAGCAATCATATCAGACATCACATCCCCCTCATAGTTCATACAAGCCCACAAAATTCCACCCTCACTTTTTATTATCTGGGCTACTGCATCATCAATAAGAAAATATCTATAACTTATACCACTATTCTCAAAGTCTTTCTTTCTTTTTTCTACCTCATCTCTAAATATTTCCTTAAAAAACCCATGATAAATTTTTGATATAGTATCTTTTGCTGAAAACCATAAATCAACTTTTTCGCTTAAAGCATAGTTTATACACGATTTCGCAAAACTTCTAATAGACTTCTCTGTATTATGAATAACCATAAATACACCTTTACCATCAAAATTATGAACTGAGAAATTCTTGTTTTCAGAATTTTTTAAACTTACTTCCAAAGAAACATTACCTTCCACTTTGTATTCAAAGGCATTATAGATATCTCCATATGCATGTCTTCCAATAATAATAGGCTTTTTCCATGTTCTAACAAAAGGTGGAATATTTTTTACAATAATAGGTTTCCTAAAAACAGTACCATCTAAATATGCCCTTATTGTTGCATTTGGACTTTTCCAAGCTCTTTTTAGATTATACTCTTTTACTCTTTCATCATCAGGAGTAATAGTGGCGCATTTTACCCCTACCTTATATTCTTTTATAGCCTTAGCGGATTCCAAAGTTACCATATCATCAGTCCTATCTCGATTTTCAATTCCTAAATCAAAATAGATTATAGGTATATCAAGATAAGGAAATATAAGCTCTTCTTTTATCCATTTCCACATAACTCTTGCCATTTCATCTCCATCAAGTTCTACAATTGGATTTTTTACTTTTATCACTTTATCATTCCTCCTTAAAAATAATATCTTGAAGGATTATAATAATATAAATAATACAAGAGGAAAGGGAAAGGGAGCAAGTACATGTGGTGGTTTAAAAAACCCTATCTTATTCTTATATATGAAATCACATTTATCTCTCCCTTGACACCTGAGAAGAAAATAGAGATAGAAAATCAAAAAAATTATATTTATAGAATTTTGGAAGAAGAATTTAAAAAAGCAAATTGCGAGGTTATTATTTGGGATAAAGATAAATATCATCAACCAATAAATTCCACTTATGCAGTAATAATTAATCCAGTTTATCTTAGCCTAAATGAAAAAGTAGAAAATGTACTCAAAAATAATACAGAGGATATAAACCTTTTAAGAGAGGAACTCCCAGAGGTAGAACCCTTAGCTGTAAAAATTGGCAAAAAAATTTGTGAAAATCTACAAATTTATCCAGAGCTTCACCCCAATTTTATAAATATGATATTCATGGAAGATAATATAGACATTCATCATATTAAATCCTCCACAAAGGTGCTTTTTATAAGATTCCTTATGGCAAAATTAGGAGCCTTTAAAAATATAATAGTTCCGATAAAAGAAAATAAAATAAAAGATAACAAAATTATCTTAGGAACCTTAGAAGGAGGACATCCATCCCTTTCTTTAAATGAAATTGCCAAAAGACTTATGGTTTTTGGTTCATGTAAAGAGGTGGGTGGTTGGAAAGAAATAGAAAATATAGAAATTCCAAAAGAAGTATGGCAAAAATCAATAGTTTTAAATAGTGTGATTGAACTTGGAAAATTCTTAGGAGAAAAAGGATTACTTTCTTCTCCTGTAGAGATAAAAAATCTAATAAAAGACGAAAAATTATATAAATTTATTACTAGATTAATCAATTACTCAAGACAGGCTGAAGGAGCTTTCATGGCTTATGAGCCTGATATATATAATGGTGTTTTTGCAGTAACATGTTCAGGAAAATATGGCACTATAAAGAGTAATCTTACCTCTAAGGACATAGCTTTTGTCATTCCTATAGAAGAAAGAAGAATTGGAGTAATAAAAAAGGAAGGCGAAGAAACCTTAGGACCCTCTGTAGAAGCAGAAGAATTTGTTATACCATTATGGGAACATGATAAAAAGATAAAAATTAAAAAGGTAGAAAATGGTTATTCATATGATGAAAAAGGGAAATATATGCCTCCTATAAGAGGAATTGTTCATCTTCATAGAGGATATAAAATTCATTCTTTTAATGATGAATTCATAGAAGTACCAGTAGATATAGAAAATTATCCACCAGTTGGATGTGGAGTAGATCTTATGCAAGAAATGAGCAGATATGCCATTAATAAAGCAGTAGAAATATGGGAAAATAAGGATAGAAAGCCTTGTCTAGCCTTTTTCAATGTACCTAATCATGGTACTAATATATTTATATTTTGGAAGGATATAAATGGTATTATTCCTAAAAATCCTTTTTATTTCCTTATAAAGTATATTTCAGAAAATAAAATAAATTTCATAGAAGTACCCCAACTCTAACTTTAGTATTTTTCTTACAATTTTTGTTAAAATTTTTTAATAATTTCAAAATGAAATTACCCCCTTTACAAGATTGTTTCTATATGATATTATTTTAAACACAAAGGGACCTTAGAGCATGGTCCAAGATCTAATTTACCCCAAATATAGGAGGTGTAAAGATGAGGGGTAAGGTTTTAGGGGTACTTTTAACAGTTTTACTTTTAACACTTTTGTTTGTACCTTCTACCTTAGGTCAAGTTTCTTTACCACGTAATGAGACTGTATATACTGTTGGAGCTCTTTGGTCAGCAACTACTTATAGCTTATATGCACCCTCAGCAACCTATGGAACAGAACATTTCATGTACTTACCACTCTTTATCTACAGCAACATGAAAGACGGATGGTTACCAGTTATTGCTGAGTCATTCACAGCAGTAAATAAAACCACATTAAGAGTAAAGATTAGAGATATTGCAAAATGGAGTGATGGTACACCAATTACAGCTCAAGATGTTGAGTTCACTTTTAATTGTACAAAGGAAGTAGGATTTGGTCCTGGTAATGGTTGGTGGGATTACATTAAATCTGTAAAAGCAGTAGATAATAAAACTGTAGAATTTGTAATGAGACCAGATGCTCAAAACTATGCATCTTTCTTAGGTTATGCATTAACAACAAGAATCGTTCCTAAACACGTATATGAACCACTTTTAAAGAAAGGCGTTCAAGCTGTAAAAGACTTCCAAAACGATGATCCAGCCAAACAAGTAGTATCTGGACCATATAAACTCTACTACACAGATCCTAACATCGTTGTATACGGAAGGATTGATGATTGGTGGGGTAAATCTGTATTTGGACTTCCTGTACCAAAATATATTGCCAACGTGATTTATAGAGATAACGCAGTTGCAAACTTAGACTTTGAGAAAGGAAATGCTGATTGGGCAGGAGTATTTATACCAGATGTAAGCTCTCTCTGGAAAACCAAGAAACTCCCAATTGGTACATGGTTCAAAGATAAACCATACTTCATGCCAGATGGACTTGATTTACTCTACATAAGCTACTACAACCCACTTCTTAAAGATCCTGCTGTAAGAAAAGCTATTGCCTACGCTATTCCATACAAAGAAATGCTTGATAAAGCATACTTTGGCTACGGTAACCAAGCCCATCCATCAATGGTAATAGATGACTTTGAAGCATATCATGAATACATTGATCATGCATATGCAAGATATTACTGGGGTTCTCCAGATGGAAAACCTAAGACTGATCTTAAGAAAGCAAACGAGATACTTGATAAGGCAGGATACAAGAAAGGAAAAGATGGAATAAGAATTAGCCCAGATGGAAAGAGAATGGGTACCTTCACCATCCAAGTTCCAAATGGTTGGACCGACTGGATGATGATGTGTGAAATGATGGCAGCAAATATGAGAGCAATCGGACTTGATGTAAAGACTGAATTCCCAGACTTCTCTGTATGGTGGACAAGATGGACACAAGGAACATTTGATTTCATACTTGGATGGTCTGCTGGCCCCGGATTTGATCATCCATGGAACGTCTACAGATTAGTACTTGATCCAGCACTCTATAAGCCATTTGGTCAGGATCAATATGGTAACTTTGAAAGATATAACAATCCAGAAGTAGGAAAACTCTTAGATAAGATTGCAGCAACTCTTGATCCAAAAGTAAAGAAGACATTATTCTACCAGATACAAAGAATTATTTACAGAGACCTTCCTGCTATACCTCTCTTCTATGGTGCCCACTGGTATGAATACAACGAAACAGTATGGACAGGATGGCCTAATGCAGAAAAACCATGGTGGTTCCCAGCTGCTCCATGGAGTGGATATGCACTTCCTGTTCTCTTTGGTATTGCACCAAAAGGTCAAACACCCAAAGTTCCTACATGGGTAGAATTTAAAGCAAAAGGCGGACTCTTGATACCAACCAACGATATACTCAATGCCTTAGCAAAAGCAAAAGCCAAGTAATAATTTAGGAAAGCAAAATGGATCATGCTCTAAGGTCCTAAAGGTTAATAACGAAACATATCCCCCCGGATTAGATTCCGGGGGGTATATTTTGATTAAAAAATGCAATAGGTAAACACAACAATACAAAAGGAGGCTTATAAATAAATGCCAAAATCAGCCTTAAAACCTTTCTTAAAATATATAGGAAGAAGGCTTTTCTTCTTAGTACTAACATATCTCGTTGCCATAACCATAATCTTCATACTACCAAGGGCAATCCCTGGAAATCCTCTTGCCACCCTTCTTCAACGTATAGCTGTACAGGGTGCAGCCAATCCAGAAACCGTATCAAATGTACATAAAGCTCTTATGGAAGAATTTGATATAGACAAACCTATAATAATACAATATTTAAGATTCATAGGAAGACTTTTTACAGGAAATCTTGGAACTTCTATTCATTATTATCCTAAAAAATGTCTTGATGTATTAGCACCTTTTATTCCTTGGACTTTATTTTTACTTATACCAGCCACCCTTACAGCCTGGATAATTGGAAATACCTTAGGAGCAGTAGCCGGAAATAAGAGAGGTACATGGATAGATAATATAGTCCTAAATTCTTCTCTTGTAATTAGCCAAATACCTTACTATTGGTTAGGTATGTTACTTATTTATACTTTTGCAGTAAAACTAAATATATTTCCGAACCAAGGAGGATATTCTCAAGGAATAATCCCAAGTCTAAATATCAAATTTATATTAGATGTTCTTCATCACTATATACTACCTTTTCTCTCTATAGTAATTGCAGCTATAGGGGGATGGGCCATTGGTACAAGACTTCTTGTTATTTATGAACTTGATGCAGATTATACCGTTTTTGCTGTAAACTTAGGAATGAGAGATTCCACAGTTTTTAAATACGTTTTCAGAAATATACTCTTACCCCAAATAACAGGTCTTGCTTTAAACTTAGGTTCTGCCCTTGGCGGTGCTTTAATTACAGAGTTAATTTTCAACTATCCCGGTACTGGATATATACTATTTAGGGCATTGAGCACCTTAGATTACCCCTTAATACAGGCCATATTTGTAATCTTAATAGTTGCTGTTTATTTAGCCAACTTTATTGTTGATTTTGTTTATGCCATTGTAGATCCAAGAATAAGATTAGGACAAGGAGAGGGAAGCTAAAATGTGGAAACAAATGATAAGACCTTTATTTAAAAATCCCAAATTTATTGTTGGATTGACCATATTCCTATTAATAGTTCTTATGGCTTTAATAGGACCAGTGGTCTATCCCAAAGATCCCACTTCCTTTGCAGGAATGCCAGAACAACCACCAAGTAAAGATTATCCCTTAGGAACAGATACTTATGGGGGAGACCTATTAGCTAAACTTCTAAATGGTACTAGATCTTCACTCTATATCGGATTCTTAGTTGCTATTATCTCAATGATCATAGGTTTATTAGTAGGAATCTTCTCAGCAATGAAAGGTGGAATAGTAGATGAGCTTTTAATGTCCTTTACAAATATTGTACTAACCATACCAAGCATTCTTCTTGCCATATTAATTGCAAGTTACCTAAGAATTAGAAGCTTAGAAGTCATAGCAGTAATCTTAGGAGTTCTTACATGGCCATGGTTTGCAAGAGCAATTAGAGCTCAACTTATGAGTTTGATAAATAGAGAATATGTATATCTTTCAAGACTTGCTGGATATAGCGACTTCAGACTTGCAATTGAAGACCTAATTCCTGCAATAGCTACCTATGCCTTTATGGCTTTTATACTCTTTATTAATGGTGGTATTTTAGGTGAAGCAGGATTAAGTTTAATTGGCTTAGGACCAACAAAGGGAGTAACCCTTGGCGTTGTACTACAATGGGCAGTACTTATGGAAGCAGTAAGAAGGGGATTATGGTGGTGGTTTATCCCTCCTGGTGTTGTCATAGTTCTTCTTACTTCCTCTCTTCTAATAATAACCACAGCAATGGATGAAGTATTTAATCCAAAGCTAAGAGAGAGGTGATAGAAATGAAAGGAACATTAATAATAAGCTTAGATAATGTAAAAGCATACTATGCGAGAGGAGAATATTATGTAAAGGCAGTAGATGGAGTAACATTAAATGTTTATAAAGGAGAAACAGTAGGAATTGTAGGTGAAAGTGGTTCTGGAAAATCTACTCTATCAAACGTTATGATAATGAATATCAAAAAACCATTAACTTTTATTGACGGAAAAGTAACATTAAATGTGGGAGCAAACTTCTTAGAGCTAAATAATATGTCAAGACAGGAGCTACAAAAAATTATATGGGGGAGAGAAACCTCCATTATTCCTCAATCAGCAATGAATGCCCTTATGCCAACAAAAAAAATAAGAGATTTCATCTCTGACTTGGTAAAAGATCATTTTGAAAGAGCCTTAAATGAGGAAGAAATCGTTGAAAGGGCTAAACAAAGATTTACCGATGTAGGAATAAGCCCTAACGATATATATAGATATCCTTTTGAACTTTCTGGTGGTATGAGACAAAGAGCAGTAATAGCTATTGCTACTCTCTTAAATCCAAGACTTCTTATATGTGATGAGCCTACATCCGCCCTTGATGTGGCAAATCAAAAATTAGTATTGAAAACCCTTGAACAATTAAGAGTAAGAGAAATTGTAGAGTCTATAGTATTTATAACCCATGATATTGCTACTGTAAGACAGATTGCCACAAGAATGGTGGTTATGTATGCAGGAAAAATTGTTGAAAATAGCCCTACTGATGACATAGTAAAAGAACCTCTACATCCTTACACAAAGGGTCTACTTATGTCAGTTGTAACTCCAGAGCCAGAAGTAAAGAAACGTGGTATATCTTTCATTCCAGGTACACCCCCAGATCTTGCTAATCCACCTATGGGTTGCAGATTCAATACCAGATGTCCTAATAAGATGCCAATATGTGAAAAAGAGGAGCCTCCTCTTATAAAGATAGATACAAATAGAGAAGTAGCATGTTTTCTATTTAATAAATGAGGTGAGATAAAATGGCACTTTTAGAAGTTAAGAATTTAAATAAAATATATGAAGTGGGTCTTTTTGTAAGAAGACATATACATGCAGTGAAAGGTATTAATTTTACAGTAGAAAAGGGAGAGATAGTATCTCTTGTAGGAGAAAGCGGCTCTGGTAAAACTACTACTGCAAAGATGATATTAAGGCTTGAAAAACCAACCTCTGGAGATATTATTGTGGATGGTATAAATGTTTGGAAAGATATAAAGACAGTGGAAGACAAGAAAAACTATTATAGAAAAGTACATGCAGTATTCCAAGACCCTTTTGCCAGTTATAATCAATTTTATCCTATTGATAGAATACTACATCAAGCCTTAAATTTAATAGGTATAGATCCCAAAAATGAAAGATCTAAGGAACTAATCGAAGAAGCATTAGTAAATGTAGGTTTAGAGCCCAAAAACATTCTTGGAAAATATCCTCACCAGCTTTCTGGAGGAGAAAAACAAAGAATAATGATTGCAAGATGCTGGATTTTAAGACCATCATTAATTATAGCTGATGAACCTGTATCCATGATTGATGCATCAACTCGTGGTGGTATAATAAAGCTATTTGAAAGATTAAGGGATGAAACAGGAACTTCTATTATATTTATTACCCATGATATGGGACTTGCTTATTATATATCAAATAGAATCTTCATAATGTATAAGGGTGAAATAGTAGAAGAAGGAACACCTGATGAAATAATTTCATCTCCAAAACACGATTATACAAAGAACCTAATTGGAAGTATACCAACCCTATATAAGAAGTGGGAAGATATTGGAGAACTGGAAAAAAGAGCATAGGGGAGAGGCTTTCTCTCCCCTTTTATTTTTTTATTAATATTATCCACGTTACCTAATCCCCTTTTATAAAATTACCTTTTAATTATTTTATTAGTACCAACGTGAAATTTTCATGATATACTATAAATATAATTTGTTAGGGAGGTATATTAAATGGAGAGGGATATAAAAAAACTTATCTCACAGATGACTCTTGAAGAAAAAGCCTCTTTATGCTCTGGACTTGATTTCTGGCACACAAAACCCATTGAAAGACTTGGCATACCATCAATAAGAATGTC
>CAZZIO010000007.1:0-53302 GCA_964654465.1 uncultured Dictyoglomota bacterium | reverse complement strand
TGATGATCTAATAAGCAGGATAGATGTGGAGAGGAAAGGGGAAGAGGTAGTAGTAGCGAAGGAGTTATTAAGTGTAGAGAAAGAAGAAGGGAAGATATATGTAAGCTGTGATTTGAAGAAGGCAGATATAAGGGAAGTATTGAGGGAGCTTGGTAAGAAAGCAGATATTAACTTTGTGATAGATCCAAAGGTAGTAGGAGAAGTAGATCTCTATCTAAACAGGGTAGAGTTACAAGATACTATTGATATATTGAGTAGAATAGGAAATATAACCTTTGAAAAAGTGGGTGTTGTGACATATGTTAGACCTTATGTGCCACCAGTTATAACAGCTAAAGAGGGAGTACAAACTATTACAAAAGAGTATAAGCTAAAATATATATCCTTAGATACATTAAAATCTGTAGTTTCAGGTCTTGCTAAAGATGTATCCTTCTATTATGATCAAACCTCAGGATTTTTGTTGGTTCAAGGTCCTGTAGACCAAGTTACAGCTGTGGAAAATATGATAGCAAAACTTGATAAGCCAACCCCACAAGTAAAAGTAGATGTTCAAATAGTAGAGGTATCAAGAGAAAATGTAAAGGATATAGGTATAGCGTGGGGTACACAAAATATAGGTACAGGTATTAAAATAGAAGCTAATGTTGGTTGGCAAGATCTGAAGTTAAGTATTATAAATCCTGAAAGTGTGCTTGCTACTATAAAGGCCTTAGAGACCCAAAATAAAGCTAAAATACTTGCTCAACCAAGTATGACAACTATAAGTGGTAAAGCTACAAGAATTATGATAGGTGATAGGGTACCATTGGTATCTTATGATGCTCAAGGTAATAGATCAATTACATATATAGATGTGGGAATAATACTTGATGTAACACCTACTATAAATCCTGATGGTACTATTACTGCAAATATTAAGCCTCAGGTTAGCACAATAAGTGGTTATGCAGGAAAGGATGGAGATGTACCTATAATATCGACCAGAGAAGCTCAAACCATAGTTAACTTGAAGAATGGTGAAACTCTTGCCTTAGGTGGTTTGTTAAGACAAGAAGAAATTGAAAGTATGTCTAAGGTACCACTCTTAGGAGATATCCCAATTCTTGGAGAACTCTTTAAAGCAAGGAAGACTCAAAATGTTCAGAAGGAGCTTATTATACTTATAACTCCTAAGACAATAGAATAAGATAAAAATGAGGATAAATATTTTATGAATACAAGACTTAGAGAAATACAAAATAAACTAAATAAAGAAAAAATAGATGGGATTGTTATTAGTAGTATAGTGAATATTAGATACCTTACAGGATTTACGGGCTCAACAGCTGAACTTGTGCTTCTGAAGGAGGGGGGTTACATATTAGTTGATTCAAGGTATTGGGAACAAGTACACCAGGAAGTTGATATGGTGGAGCCTGTTCTTATTAATGGTGATGTGAATTTATTCTCCTTCTTAAAGGATCTTTCAAAAAAAGAAGATTTTAAGAGAATAGCTTTTGAGGGACAATCATTCAATTATTTTAAGTATAAAAAATTGATTGAAAGTTTATTGAATATTGAGTTGATTCCAGTAGAAAATTGGGTAGAGGAGATGAGAATGGTTAAGGATGATAATGAAATAGAGAAAATAAAAACAGCTTTAAAAATTGCAGAAGAGGCTTTTGAAGAAGTATTAGAAATTATAAAGCCAGGTATATCTGAAAGAGATTTAGCAATAGAATTAGAGTATCAAATGGCAAAAAAAGGTAGTGAGAAAATAGCTTTTGATACAATTGTGGCATCAGGACCAAGAGCTGCACTTCCTCATGGAAAGGCGAGCAATAAAAAGATATATGGAAATGAGTTTATTGTATTTGATTTTGGGGCTGTTTATAAGGGATATCATTCGGATATTACAAGAACCGTGTATATCGGAAACCCAACTGAAGAAGAACTATTAATATACAATATTGTTCTTGAAGCACAGAAAAGGGCAGAAGAAGTAATAGAAGAAGGTATAGAAAGTAGTTTTGTAGATAAAGTTTCTCGTGATATAATTCAAGAAAATGGTTATGGAAATTATTTTGGTCATGGCCTTGGGCATGGTATAGGACTTGAAATACATGAATTACCAAGGTTATCCCCAAAAGGAAATTGGGTTCTAAAGAAAAATATGGTAGTTACTGTTGAACCTGGTATTTATATTCCTGGAAGGTTTGGGGTAAGAATTGAAGATATGGTAGTTGTTGAAGAGGAAAAGGCAACTATATTAAATAGTTTTACTAACGAACTTATAATAATATAGGGAAAGGGAGGTAATAAAAAAGATGATTTCAGTAAATGATTTTTATCCTGGTCTTACTATTGAATTAGATGGAGAAATATATATAGTACTTGAATACCAACATGTACATATGGCTCAGGGTCAGGCAACAGTCAAAGTAAAATTAAAGAACTTGAAAACAGGAAATGTATTGAGAAAAACATTTAAATCAGATGAATATGTTCCTCAAGCTTTTATTAATAAAAGAGAAGCAGAATTTCTTTACAAACAAGGAGATGAGTATTATTTTATTGATCATGAAACCTATGAACAACATATGCTCACTGAGGAGCAATTAGGAGATGCAATTAAATACTTAAAAGAAGGAACTATCGTTAGTGTGCTTTTTTATGAAGGAAATCCTATTGGTATAGAGCTTCCTACTACAGTTGTTTTAGAGGTTATAGAAACTGATCCAGGTCTTAGAGGAGATACAGTTTCGGGTGGATCAAAACCTGCAAAATTAGAAACGGGATTAGTAATACAGGTCCCTTTATTTATACAAATTGGAGATAAAGTTGTAGTGGATACTCGTTATGCAAAATATGTTGAAAGAGCATAGATTTTAATAATGAGTTTTAATAAAAAGGAGTATTACTATGAAAGAATGGTCTTTAGAAGAGTTAAAAGAGTTAATATGTCTATTTAACAAGAGTAATCTTTCAGAATTGATAATAGAAAATGGAGAAAATAAATTGATTTTAAGAAGAGGTGATCATGTTGTTTCTATTTCATCACCTCAGGTAGAATCTCAAGTTGAAAAATTACAAGCCATAAAAGAGGTTGCTGAGGAAGGTGTATATATTACTGCTCCTTTGGTTGGAGTTTTTTATCGTTCCCCCGCTCCAGGCGCCCCTCCTTTTGTTGAAGAAGGTGATTTGGTAGAGCCAGGACAAACAGTATGTATAATTGAAGCCATGAAATTAATGAATGAGATAAAGAGTCATGTAAGAGGAAGAGTTAAAAAAATATTAGTTGAAAATGGTCAGGCAGTGGAATTTGGACAAAAACTTTTTCTAATAGATACAGAGAGCAATGTTTAAGAAAGTTCTTATTGCAAATAGAGGCGAAATTGCTGTTAGAGTTATAAGGGCTTGTAAAGAATTAGGCATTAAAACAGTAGCTGTATATTCTGAAGCAGATAAAGAATCTCTTCATGTATATATGGCAGATGAGGCAATCTGTATAGGCCCACCTCCTGCCTCACAAAGCTACTTAAATATTCCAAACATTATTAGTGCCGCTTTAATATCAAATGCTGATGCTATCCATCCAGGATATGGTTTTTTAGCAGAATCATCAAGATTTGCTGAAATTTGTCAAGACCACGGTATAGTGTTTATAGGTCCTAAAAAGGAAGTTATTGAAAGTTTAGGGGACAAGGCCAGAGCCAAAAAAATAATGAAAGAAGCAGGTGTTCCTTTGTTACCTGGGTCTGAAGGACTTGTTGAGGATGAAAAACAAGCAGTAAAAATTGCTAAAGAGATAGGTTTTCCTGTTCTTATAAAGGCTACTGCTGGTGGTGGCGGTAAAGGAATGAGGATTTCATACAGTCCTGAGGAATTGGTAAAAAATATAAGACTTGCTAAATTGGAAGCTGAGAAAAATTTTGGAAATCCTGGCGTGTACATTGAAAAGTTTATAGAAGAACCAAGACATGTGGAGATACAGATAATGGGAGATGCTTATGGTAATATTGTTTCTCTTGGTGAAAGAGATTGTACTATTCAAAGAAGATATCAAAAATTAATTGAGGAATCTCCTTCCCCAGTAGTAGATAGAAGATTGAGAGAGGCTATGAGTAGAGCTGCAATTCGAGGGGCGTATAAGGTTGGGTATGTGGGTCCTGGAACCTTTGAATTTCTTTTGGACAAAGATGGGAGATTTTATTTTATGGAAGTAAATACGAGAATTCAGGTAGAACATACTGTAACAGAAATGGTAACTGGTATTGATCTTGTAAAATGGCAAATACTAATTGCAGCTGGAGAGAAATTAGATTTTAAAGAAGTAACATTAAGAGGACATGCTATAGAGTGTAGAATTAATGCTGAGGATCCTGATAATAATTTTGCTCCATCTGCTGGAAAAATAGATAAATATATACCTCCAGGAGGCCCTTTTGTAAGAATTGATACTCATCTTTATGAAGGTTATGAAATGGTACCTTTTTATGATTCTTTACTGGCAAAGATTATAACTTGGGGAAAAGATAGAAATGAGGCTATAATAAGGATGAAAAGGGCTTTGGAGGAATTTGTTTTGAGAGGAATTAAAACGACAATCCCTCTTCATTTAAAAGTACTAAATAACAGTTCATTTATAAAAGGAGACTATTCTACTAACTTTTTATCAAGAAGGGTGTTAGTAGAGGATTAATTTTTGATAAAATAGAGAGTGGTGATAAGCTATGAAAGAAGAACTTTCATATGGAACGGTAAATATATCAAAAGGGGTTATCTCTGTAATAGCGGGTATTGCTGCTCAAGAGGTAGAAGGTGTCGCTCAAGTAGGAGAGCCTTCTTCTTCATTTATGAAACTTGTATCGGGTATACCTCTTGGAAGGGGCATAAAAATTGATCTATATGAAAAAGATGTATACATAATGATACCTATTTATGTAAAACAAAATGTTTTTTTTCCTGAAGTTGCAAGAGAAGTTCAATCCCATGTTAAGGAAGTGATAGAAAGTATGACAGGATTAAATGTAAGGGAAGTGAATGTTATTATAAAAGGAGTATTGATAGGTAAAAAAGATAAGGAGGAGAAGAAATGAAACTTAATAGATATGAAATTATTATTTACTCTATAATTTTGTTAATTTTCTCTTTTATTGATCTTATTTTAATCCTTGGACTTTTTAAATGGGAATTAGCATTAAGTATAATAAATTGGGCTAAGGGACCTGGTTTTTTGTTTTCTGCTATTTTGTTTATAATTCTTTTTGTTCTTGCTTTTTCATCAAGTTTTGCTTTAATTATAAATAGAGAGAAAACTTCTGTTGTTATAGGAAATAGAACAGGTTTAGGTGATGTAATGATTTCTGTTAATGGTATTAAAAGTTCTATCAGAGAGATAGCTGGATATTTTTCAGAAATTCAAGATATAAGACCTGAGATTGAAATTATAAAAGATAAAATATATATTACTTTGAGGATAAAAATTCCTGCTAGTGCAGATATAACAAGAATTGTTAATGAGATGCAACAAAGATTAAAAGTTTATTTTGAAAGTGTTTTACCTTTGAACTTAGAAAAAATAAACGTAATAATTGATGATGTGGTTCCTTCAAAAAGGGGTAAGTAGATGAATCTTGAAAGGATAAAAAATTATAAATATAGATTTATTTTCTCATTAGTATTTTTAATATTAGGAATCCTTATTCTTACTATTGGTTTTTGGAGAACCTTATTTCTAATCATTATGTTACTTTTAGGGTATTTAATTGGTAATATAATTGATAAGAATCTATTGTTTCTTTTTATAGAAAAAATTAAAGAGATATTTATGATAGGAAGGTAAAAATGAGCAAAGAAAGAACAAGATGTAGAGAAAAGGTTTTGATGTATTTATTCCAGCAAGAATTGGGTCAAAATGTTGAAGTAGATTTTGATGATTTTTCACTACAAGCTCAAGCTTTTGCTCACAAACTCTATGAAAGTACTCTTTATTTTAGAAATGTTGCTGATGCTATTATAAGTAAATTTAGTAAGAATTGGAGATTAGATAGAATAGGAGGCTTGGAGAGAAACATTTTAAGAATGGCAATAGCTGAAATGTTTGCTTTTGAAGATATTCCACCTGGTGTTACTGTTAATGAAGCTGTTGAGTTGGCTAAAAAATATGTCAGTCCAGAAGCTGGTAGATTTGTTAATGGTATTTTAAGGAATATAGTTAGGAATTGGGATGAGATTTTAAAAATTAGAGAGGAATATTTAAATGTTGTTAGAGAGAATTAATTCTCCGAATGATTTAAAATCTCTATCTGTAGAAGAGCTAAGGAATTTAGCTGAAGAAATTAGGAGAGTAATTATTAATACAGTAGAGAATAATGGTGGTCATTTAGCATCTAATTTAGGAACTGTTGAATTAACTTTAGCTCTTCATTATGTTTTTGATACACCAAAGGATAAGATAATTTGGGATGTAGGGCATCAGGCATATACTCATAAATTAGTAACTGGAAGAGCCAAAGATTTTCATACATTGAGACAATATGGTGGAATCAGTGGATATATTGCTCCTTGGGAAAGTGAATATGACCATTTTGCTGTAGGACATGCTGGTACATCCTTATCTGCTGCCTTAGGATTCGCTAAAGCAAGGGATATTAAAGGGAAAAAATATAAAGTTGTAGCAGTGATAGGTGATGGTGCCTTGACTTCTGGAATGGCATGGGAGGCATTGAACCAAATTGGCTTCTTAAATACAGATCTTATTGTTATATTAAATGATAATGAACATTCTATTTCACCGAATGTAGGAGCTTTGGCAGTTTATTTGGCTAAATTAAGGAAACATCCTCTTTATAGATTTTTTAAGCAGACAACCCAGAATTTTTTGAAGAATTTACCTTTAGGAAAGACCTTATTATCCTTGGATCTAAAATTGGAGAGAAGTTTAAAGAGTCTCCTTTTGGAAAATCCCATATTTGAAGATTTAGGTTTTAAGTATTTTGGCCCCTTTGATGGACATGATATACCCCTTTTAATTTCTGTATTTAAGGGTATAAAAGATAATCTATCTTGTCCAGTTTTGATACATGTCACAACAAAAAAAGGAATTGGCCATAAAGATGCAGAAGCTGTACCTTCCAAGTTCCATAGTGTGGGATCAAGGAAAGAACGCGAAAAAAAGGTACCTACCTACACAGAGATTTTTGGTAAGACATTGGTAGAATTAGGGGAAAAATATGAAAAGATTGTAGCCATTACAGCTGCAATGCCAGATGGTACTGGACTTTCCTATTTTGCAGAAAGATTTCCAGAAAGATTTTTTGATGTTGGAATAGCAGAACAGCATGCAGTGACCTTTGCAGCAGGACTTGCTATGAATGGATTAAAACCTGTAGTTGCTATATATTCTACTTTTCTCCAGAGATCCTTTGACCAGATCATTCACGATGTTTGTTTACAGAAGCTTCCTGTAGTATTTGTATTAGATAGGGCTGGCCTTGTTAGTGATGATGGACCTACTCATCAAGGAATTTTTGATCTCTCTTATTTGAGGCTTATCCCCAATATAGTTGTTTCTTCTCCAAAGGATGAATCTGAACTTAGAGATTTATTATATACAGCAGTTAATTATCCTGGTCCATTTGCAATAAGATATCCCAAAGGAAAAGGATACGGAGTAAAACTTCCTTCTAATCCTAGTAAGATTGAGATAGGTAAAGCTGAGATATTAGAAGAAGGTGAGGATGTTCTTTTTTTGGCTATAGGTTCCATGGTCTATACTGCTTTGGAAGCCCATAATATTTTGAAGGAGAAGGGAATATATGCTAAAGTAGTCAATTTAAGATTTTTAAAACCTTTAGATATTCCATTGCTTGAAGAATTATTCCCTAAGTTTAAATATATCTTTACATTAGAGGAAAACATTGTAACAGGAGGACTTTTTGGTGCAATTTCTGAATTTGTTTCTAAGTTTCATTTTAACGTAAATGTATATCCCATAGCACTTCCAGAAAAATTCATAGAGCATGGAAATGTGGAAATCTTAAAAGAAATATACGGTTTAAAAGAATATCATGTGGTAAAAGAAGTAATAAGGGTTCTTGATAAAACAAGGGTGGAAGGTTGAAAGAAAAAACTCCTAAGGAAAGACTCGATACTCTATTAGTTAAGAAAGGATTTTTTGAAAGTAGAGAAAAAGCTAAGTCTGCTATTATTGCTGGACTGGTTAAAGTAGACGGCAAGGTAGCAGATAAACCTGATATAAAATTTTCACCTTTTGTTTCCATTGAAATTCAACAATCTCTTCCCTATGTTAGTAAGGGTGGATTTAAGCTAAAAAAGGCTTTAAATGAATTTAAGATAAATGTTACAGGATTTATAGCTATTGATGTAGGTGCAAGTACTGGTGGGTTTACTGACTGTTTATTACAAGAAGGTGTAAAGAAAATTTATGCTGTTGATGTGGGAAAGGGCGTTTTACACGAAAAATTAAGAAAGGATACAAGAGTAGTAGTAATGGAAGGGATAAATGCGAGATATTTAAAAGAAGGTGATATTCCCGATAAGGTTGATATTATAACTATAGATATATCCTTTATATCAATATTAAAGATTTTTCCTGTTATAAAATCTTTTTTAAAAGAAGAAGGAATGGTTATTTCATTGATAAAACCTCAATTTGAAGCATCACCAAAGGATGTTAATAAGGGGGGTATAGTAAAGAATATTGACGTCCATTTAAAAGTAATAGAAAATATTAAAAATAATTTAAAAGATCTTGGATTTTATTTAAAAAATATTACGTATTTTTATAGCAAGGAAGGAAAAGGAAATATAGAATATCCAACATTGTTTGTTTTGCAAGAAAAGGATGAGTTGTCTATGGATAAGATAAAAGAGATAGTAAGGGAGGCTTTTACAAATTGGAAATTACTTTCCAAAAAATAGGTATATTTTACAACCCTAAAAAAAGAGATGCGAAAAAGGGAATAGAAATAATAAAAGAGTGGGCAATAAAGAAGAATTATAAGGTTTTAATAGATGATACTGATGTGGATTTGGGAATAGCAATTGGTGGGGATGGTACTGTTTTGTATGCCTTACAGAGGTTGGCATCTAAGGGTATACCTATAGCAGGAATAAATACGGGTAGACTTGGATTCTTAACTACTGTTGAGTTTAAAGATATAGGTAAATTTTTATTTTCTTTAGATGAAAAGAAGTATTTCATAGAACAGCATCCTGTAATCAAATTAAAAATTGATGATAATATTTATTATGCCTTTAATGAGGTTGTATTTTTGAAATCTGAGAATACTCCATTGATATCTTTAAATCTATTAATAAATGGGGCTTTGTTAAATACACAACCTGCAGATGGAGTAATTATTGCTACCTCTGCTGGTTCTACAGCTTATGCTTTATCTGCTGGTGGTCCTATAATTTTTCCTGATCTTGAAGCTTTTGAATTTTTGCCCATATGTGCCCATTCTCTTATATCTAAACCTGTTGTTTTTCCAATTAATTCGGAAATTCAGATCAGTTTTTCAAAAAGGTCATTACAAGTGCAAGTTTGGGTTGATGGTAAAAAAGTAGATCTTGTTGGAAATAGACAAAAAGTTATTATAACTAAAGCGGAATTTTATGGAAAACTTATTTTCCTTCCAGGTTGGGATTTTATTAATAGATTAAAAAAGAAATTACATTGGAGGTAGATAAGAAATGCTTTTTGCTCTTAGAGTTAAGGATTTTGCAATAATAGATGAGCTAACTCTGGATTTTCATGATGGTTTAAACGTAATCACTGGAGAAACAGGTGCTGGTAAATCTCTGCTTGTGGATGCTTTAGCCTTTTTGCTTGGAGAAAGAGCATCAACAGACATTATTAGAACAGGAAGTAATAGAAGTTTAGTAGAAGCTATGTTTGCTATGAATGAAGAAGCAGAAAGACTATTGGATGAATGGGAGATTCCAAAAGAGAAGGATGGAACATTACTTGTATCAAGAGAATTAAATAAAAATGGAAGAAGTAAATGTAGGGTAAATGGTGAACTTGTTACAGTAGGAATGTTAGAGCGTTTACTCTCGAATATTCTTGAAATACATGGACAACACGAACATCAGAAAATTCTTCATAAGGATTTTCAGTTGGAAGTATTCGATCTCTTAGGTGGAGATTCATTGATAAAACAAAAAGGAAAGGTTAAAGAATTGTTTTCTAGATTAAAAGGTCTTTATTCCGAAAGGGAAGAAATTTATGCAAAGGAAAAAGAGAGACAGCAAAGAATAGATCTTTTATCTTTTCAGATAGAAGAAATTGAAAAGGCAAATTTGAGAATAGGAGAAGAGGGGGAACTATTAGAGCAACGGCAAAAGCTACAAAATTTTGAAAAAATAAGATATGGTATTGAGGATGCTATAAAATATCTGTATGAAAATAACGAAGGATATTCTGCTTTTGAATTAATTGGAGAAGGATTAAATAGTATAAAAGCTCTTTCTTCTATAGATGAAAATATTTCTGGAATATTAGAACTATTGGAAAATGCTAAATTATATCTTAGTGAAGCAGTTGATAATTTAATGAGATATAAAGATAATTTAGAGATAGATCCTAATGATCTTGAATATATAGAAGAAAGACTTTATAGAATCTCTCAATTAAAAAGGAAATATGGTAAAAATATTGAGGAAATCTTAGATTATAAAGAAAAAGCTAAAGAAGAACTTAACACTTTATCTAATATGGAAGCCCATTTAGAGAACATAGAAAAGGAGATAAAGGAATTAGAGGAAAAGCTATTATACGAAAGTGAAGTTCTTTCTCAAATGAGGAAAGAGATTGTTGATAATTTTGTAAGAAAGGTAGAAAATGAGTTAAAGGATTTAGGAATGGAACATGCAAGATTTTCGGTTGATTTTCAAGAACCAACAGGAGGATTTATATTTATTAATGGGGTAAAAGTGGGAGAAAAAGGAAGAGAAGTTGTAGAGTTTATGCTTTCTCCAAATCCTGGAGAGGCTTTTAAACCCTTGAGACATATAGCATCTGGAGGAGAACTCTCAAGAATAATGCTTGCCTTAAAAACTATACTTAACGAAGTGGATAATACACCTGTTTTGGTATTTGATGAAATAGACACAGGTATTGGAGGGGAAACGGCTTATCTACTTGCTCAAAAATTATGGAATATATCTAAGAAGAGACAAGTTTTCTGTGTGACACATTTACCTCAGATAGCAGCGTGGGCTGATTATCATTTCCATGTGGAGAAGAAGATTATAAATGATCAAACAAGAATAAGGGTTTCTATGTTAGAGGATAAAATCAGAGTGATGGAAATATCAAGAATGTTAGGAGGTAGTATAGTTTCTGAAGTAAGTCAACAGCATGCTAAAGAGCTTTTAGTAAAAGCGTCAGAACTTAAAAATAGAGAAAAATTGAGAGAAATAGGAGGTGGGATGAAAGTTGAATGAGAAAGTAATAAATGAAAGGGAAATTTATAAAGGAAGAATAATTACAGTAAAAGAGTACGATGTAGTACTTGAAAATGGAAAATTAGCTAAGAGGGAAGTAGTACATCATCCGGGTGCAGTAGCTATATTACCAATAGCAAGGGATGGATCTGTATTTTTTGTAGAGCAATATCGACTTCCAGCTAAAAAAGTCTTATTAGAAATTCCAGCCGGAAAACTTGATTTTGGAGAAGAACCAATAAATTGTGCTAAAAGAGAACTGGAAGAAGAAATAGGGTATATTCCAAAAAATTTAAAGTTAATTCATGTTTTTTACCCATCACCTGGAATAAGTGATGAGGTGTTATATCTATATGAAGCTACAGATCTTGAGAAGACAAATACAAATCCTGATGATGATGAGTTTTTAAAAATAATTTCTTTAACAGCAGATGAGATAATAAAAGCTTTAGAAAGTGGTAAGTTTGAGGATTCTAAAACCTTAATTGCTATTTATTATTTCTTAAGATCAAAGAAGATATAAGACAACAAGGAGGCTTAAGAGAGATATGATTATAGGTGTTCCTAAGGAGATTAAACCTGAAGAAAATCGTGTTGCTATTGTTCCTGGTGGAGTACAAACATTGGTCAAAAAAGGACATAAAGTACATATTGAAAAAGGTGCAGGATTAGGAAGTGGTTTTACAGATGAAGAATATGAAAAGGCAGGAGCAATAATATTAGAAAAACATGAGGATGTGTTTTATGAGGCAGAATTAATTTTAAAAGTAAAAGAACCCTTACCTGAAGAGTACTCTCTTCTTTCTGAAGGAAAAATTTTATTTACTTACTTGCATTTAGCAGCATCTGAAGAACTTACAAAAAATCTTATTAAAAGTAAAGCAATATGCATTGCTTATGAAACTGTACAAACAGAGGATGGTTTTTTACCACTTCTTGCTCCTATGAGTGAGATAGCAGGAAGAATGGCTCCCCAAGAAGGTGCTAAATATTTAGAGAAACCTTTTGGTGGAAGAGGAATTTTATTAGGTGGAGTTCCAGGAGTTCCTTCTGCCAATGTGGTTATAATAGGTGCAGGAACTGTTGGTTTTAACTCTGCAAGAATAGCTTATGGAATGGGTGCATCTGTAACTTTATTGGATATAAATCCAAGAAAATTAAGATTTGTAGACGATTATTTCCAAGGAAAGGTGAATACGATGATAGCTGATGAATACAATATTAGGATGGCTGTAGAATACGCAGATCTACTTATTGGAGCAGTATTAGTACCAGGGGCAAAAGCCCCCAAAATAATTACGAGGGATCTTTTAAAGAGAATGAAAACAGGTGCTGTTATTGTTGATGTAGCTATTGATCAAGGTGGCTGTGCTGAGACATCACGACCAACAACCCATTTAAATCCTATTTATGAGGAGGAAGGAGTAATACATTATAGTGTGGCTAATATGCCTGGAGCTGTTCCAAGAACAGCAACAAGAGCTTTAACTCTAAATACTCTTCCTTATGTAATTGAGATTGCTGATAAAGGTTGGGAAAGAGCTGTGAAAGAGAACAAAAGTCTTGCCAAAGGTGTAAATATAGTAAAAGGGGAAATTACTTGTGAGGCAGTTGCTAACGCTTTTAACCTGCCTTACACTCCTTTAGAAAACGTACTAAGTTAATGAGTTAATGTATAAAAAACCCCTGGTTTTTCCAGGGGTTTTTTAAGTTTTGTTTTTAAGTTCAAGAATAATTTTTTCTATATCATGTTTTTGAAAAATATATTTCTTACCACAAAACTCACATTTCACTTCTATGTCTTCTTTTCTTTTTTGTAGTTCTTCTAATTCCTTTAATCCTAAAGCTATGAGAGTATTCTCAGCTCTTTCTCGACTACACCTACATGCATATTTCAATTCTTCTCTATTAAACATGTCGAAATCAAATCCTTCAAATATTTTATTAATTATATCTTCTGGATTTAGTCCATTTAATATCATTTGACTTGGTGGTTTTAATCTATTAATATTTTCTTCTAACTTACTTACAATATCTTCCTCTGAATCTGGTAATATCTGTACAATATAACCTCCAGCCGCAATTACTTTTCCTTCTTTATTGACATAAACCCCTGCAGCAACAGCTGATGGTTGTTGCTCAGAGGAAGCAAAATAATAAGCTAAGTCTTTTGCTATTCCTCCAGAAACAAGTGGTGTCATTCCTTGATATGGCTTTTTAAGTCCAAAATCTCTTATGACACTTAGTACTCCTTCTTTTCCTATTGCAGAAGCTACATCAAGCTTTCCTTCTGGGGTAGGTGGCAAATCTATGTAAGGTTTTTTAATATACCCTCTTACATTTCCATTAGCATCAGCATCAGCAAAAACATTTCCTAAGGGGCCATTCCCTACAATTTGCAAACTAATTCTTTCATCTTTTTTCTTAAGCATTTTCCCCATAATAGCTGTTAGGGTAAGAGTTCTTCCTAAAACTGCTATTGCAGTAGGAGAGGCATTATGTATAATCCTGGCCTGTTCTACCAGTTCTGTTGTTTTAGCAACATAAGCAATAATTTTTTTGTCTTTAGAGATTCCTCTTATTAGGTAATCCATAATTTTTCACCTCCACTTCATATATTATACTTGACTTTTATGAATATCTATTCTTATACTTTTAAAAATTTCAAAAAGGAGGAAAATTTATGCGAAAACTATGGTTAATATTATTCCTATTAATATTTGTTTTAAGTTTACCAACATTTGGAGCTTCTGCTTTAGAGAGGATTAAGAAAGCAGGTATTCTTAAAGTTGGTAGTGATGTGGCTTATGCACCTTTCGAGTTTATGGAAGGTGATAAGCCTGTAGGTTTTGATATAGATATAGCTAATGAAATTGCAAAAGCCTTAGGAGTGAGATTACAAGTTATAAATACTTCTTTTGATGGAATAATAGCTGCATTAAAAGCGAAGAAGTTTGATATGATTATTTCTGCAATGACAATTACAGAGGAAAGAAAAAAAGAAATATCCTTTTCTATCCCTTATTATGATTCAGGACAAATTATAGTTGTAAGGAGTGATAATAAAGATATAAGAAGTGAGAAGGATTTAAAGGGTAAAATAGTTGGAGTACAGTTAGGTACTACAGGAGAAATAAGTGCTAAAAAGTTAAAGGATCAGGTAGGGATTAAAGAGATAAGGAGCTATGAAACAATTCCAGAAGCATTTATGGATCTTGAACTTGGAAGACTTGACGCAGTTATAAATGATCTTCCTGTATCCCTTTATTATTCAAAGAATAACCCAAAGTTAAAATGTGTAGGAAAACCCTTTACTAAGGAACAGTATGGTATTGCTGTGAGGAAAGAAGATACTGATCTTTTGAAGAAAATAAACGAAATTTTAGTTAATTTAAAGAAAACTGGTAAATATAAAGAAATATATAAAAAGTGGTTTGGTACAGAGCCAATAGAGTAGAGGTGATATTTTGGATTTTAATATAAATATCTTCATAGAAAGTATCCCATATCTATTGAGAGGCGCATTAGTGACTTTGCGCCTCTCGATTATATCTGTAGGTATTGGTGTAGTTTTGGGGTTATTTATTGGGCTTGCAAGAATTTCAAAAAAATATATTTTTAGGATACCAGCCACATTATATGTAGAAGTTATAAGGGGTACACCCTTATTAATGCAACTTCTTATCATATATTATGCTTTACCGTCCTTTGGTATAAATTTAGGAGCTATTACTGCTGCTATTGTCGGTCTATCGATTAATAGTGCTGCATATACAGGAGAAATTTTTAGAGGGGGAATTCAATCTATAGAGAAAGGACAAATGGAAGCTGCGAGATCCTTAGGTATGTCCTATTTTCAAGCCATGAGATATGTAATTTTGCCGCAAGCTTTTAAAAGAATTCTTCCTCCTTTGACGAATGAATTTGTTTCTATGTTAAAGGAAAGTTCATTAGCTTCTACTTTAGCTGTTACTGAGCTTTTAAGGGCTGGTAGAGAGATAGTTGCTTGGAAAGCAAATGTTTTTAGTCCCTTTTTAGGAGTTACGCTTATTTATCTTCTTATGACTTTACCTTTAACCCGTTTATCAATGTGGATGGAAAAGAGGTTGAAAAAAGGTGATTAAAGTTGTAAATCTTCATAAGAAATTTAAAAATCTTCATGTATTAAAGGGCGTAAATCTCGAAGTAAAAAAAGGAGAAGTTTTAGTTATTATTGGTCCAAGTGGAGGAGGTAAAAGCACACTTTTAAGATGTATAAATAGGTTGGAAGAACCTACTGAAGGAGAAATATATATAGATGGAGTAAAAATCACGGATCCTAAGGTAGATATAAATAAAATAAGACAAAGAGTAGGTATGGTTTTTCAATTATTTAATTTGTTCCCTCATCTTACAGCTCTTGAAAATATAACTTTAGCTCCAATAAAAGTTAAAAAGATAGATCCTAAAATAGCTAAAGAGAAGGCATATGAACTCTTGAAAAGAGTAGGGCTTCAGGATAAAGCTAATAGTTATCCATCTCAACTTTCTGGGGGGCAACAGCAAAGAATAGCAATTGCTAGAGCATTAGCCATGGAACCAGAAGTAATGCTTTTTGATGAACCAACTTCTGCTATAGATCCTGAAATGACAAAAGAGGTTTTAGATGTAATAAGGGAACTTGCTTATGGTGGCATGACTATGATGATTGCTACTCATGAAATGGGTTTTGCTAGGGATGTGGCTCATCGAGTTATATTTTTAGATCAAGGACAGATAGTAGAAGAAGGTAATCCTAAGGAATTTTTTGAAAACCCTAAGGAGGAGAGAACCATTGAATTTCTAAGTAAAATCCTTTCTGTTTGACAAAATACGCTTTTTTTGGTAAATTATCCTTTAACTAAAAAGCTCAAAGGGGAGAAAATAGTGGAAAGAGGGGTGAATTATTTTCTTTGATTTCCTCATCGACAAGATTATTAGGACTTATTGGATACCCATTAGGGCATTCTATATCTTTTTATATACACAATGCCTCTTTTCAGGCATCAGGTATTGATGCTATTTACTTAAATATACCCATTTTACCCGAGAATTTTAACCAAGCATTTTTAGGATTAAAGTATTTACCTATTTGGGGACTTAATGTAACTGTACCTTTCAAAGAGAAGGTTATAGAATTCTTAGATGATCTTTCACCCACATCCAAAATGCTAGGGGCAGTGAATACTATCTATAGAGATAAAAGAAATTGTTGGTTGGGTGATAATACAGATTTACCAGGTTTTTTATATACATTAAGGGAATTAAATCTTCCTCAGGACATAATTTATTTAGTATTAGGAGCAGGAGGAGCATGTAGAGCAGTTTTATATGCATTAGTTGAGTATGGAGTAAGGGAGATTTTTTTAACAAATAGAACTTATGAAAGGGCAGAAAAATTAGCAGAAGAAATATGGAATAATAAGGGCATTGCTATTAAATTATTACCTTGGGAAGAGAAGGAGAAAGTTAAAGATAAATTTGTACTTATAAATACTACATCATTAGGACTTGATAGTAAGAGTAATCCTTGGGATTCATCTTTAGATAAGGCTGTTTTTGTTTATGATCTTATATATAACCCACCTTTGACGCCTCTTTTGATGATGGCAAAAGAAAATAATATTCCTTATAAAAATGGTCTTGATATGCTCATATATCAGGCGGCATTTTCTTGGGAGAGATGGTTTGGATTTATGGGACCTGTGAATATTATGAGGGAGGAGGCAGAAAAAATAATATGCGCTTCTTAACAGCTGGTGAGTCTCACGGAAAGGGTTTATTAGTAATAATAGAAGGAGTTCCTGCAGGGATTAAGATAAACAAAGAAGATATAGATAAGGAGCTTCATAGAAGGCAAAAAGGATATGGAAGAGGAAAGAGGATGGAAATCGAAAAAGATATGGTGGAAATCATTTCAGGAATAAGAGGTGGATATACCTTAGGGTCACCTATAGGGTTTTTAATAAAGAATAAGGACTGGGAAAATTGGAAAAATGTTATGGATCCTGAAGAAATTTACGATTATGTTCCTGTAACAAAACCAAGGGCAGGCCATGCCGATTTTGCTGGAGTTGTAAAGTATCATTTTGATGATATAAGGAATATTTTAGAAAGGGCAAGTGCAAGGGAAACATCTGCAAGGGTTGCAGTAGGAGCTGTAGCTAAATGTATATTGAGAGAATTTGATATAGATATAATAAGTTTTGTTGAAGGGATAGGTAATATTGAAAGTAGATTTGATATTAATAACTTTTCTTGGGATTATATTAAAAATAAAGTAGAAAACTCAGAGCTTAGAATGATTGACGATGAATTAGAAGAACAAGCAAGAAAGTTAATAGATGAAGCAAAGGAAACGGGAGATACTCTTGGTGGAAGATTTATTTTACTTGCAAAAAATGTCCCTATTGGGATAGGAAGTCATGTTCATTGGGATAGAAGACTTGATGCATTGTTGGCATATGCAGTTATGAGCATTCCCTCAGTGAAGGGAGTAGAAATTGGAGAGGCCTTTTTATCAAGTAGAGAAAAGGGTTCTAGAGTTCATGATGAATTTATTAATGAAAGTACAAAGTTGAGAAAAACAAATTATGCAGGGGGAATAGAAGGTGGTATGTCAAACGGAGAAATAATAATGATTAGAGCTGCAGTAAAACCAATACCAACTTTGAGAAAACCATTAAAAACTTTTGATATAAAAGAAAAGAGGATAACGGAAGGATACTATGAAAGAAGTGATGTTTGTGTAGTTACATCTGCAGGAGTTGTAGGTGAAGCAATGATGGCTTGGATAATTGCAGATGAACTCCTTAAGAAATTTTCTGGAGATCATATAGAGGAGATTAAATTGTCTTATGAAAATTATAAAAATTATGTATATAAGAGGTTGGGATGGAAGAGTTAAGGATTTATTTGCCAGATAAAAGAGAATATCCAATATATATTGGTGATGATATATTAAAGGAAAAGATTAATGAATTAATTTTGCCATACTCCTCATATTTTGTTATATCTCATAAATTTTTAATTAATTATTACAAAAATGATTTCGTAAATATAAAGGAAGATTCATATATATTTGTTCCTGAAGGAGAAAAAAGTAAATCCTTTAAAGAAGTAATTAGAATTGTTAGAAATATGGCTAATTTAGGTGCTGACAGAAAGAGTGTTTTATTAGCTTTTGGTGGTGGTGTTATTGGGGATTTAACAGGATTTGTATCTTCCATTTATATGAGAGGTATTGATTATATACAAATACCTACTACTTTACTTGCACAAGTTGACAGCTCCATAGGAGGGAAGACAGGGATAAATATACCAGAAGGAAAGAATTTAGTGGGTACCTTCTATCATCCAAGAGCTGTTGTTATTGATGTTAAAACCTTAGAAACCCTTCCACAAAGGGAATATATAAGTGGTATAGCAGAGATTGTTAAATATGGATTAGTTATGGATTATGAGCTTTTTGAATATTTGGAGAGAAATTATTTAGATATTAAAAATCGAAATAAAGAAAAATTAATATGGATTATAAAGAAAAGTCTTGAATGTAAAAAATACGTGGTTGAAAGGGACGAAAAAGAATCATCTTTAAGAATGATCTTAAACTTTGGACATACATTTGGCCATGCAATTGAGGCAAAAAGTAAATATAAAAAGTATTTGCATGGAGAAGCAGTAGCTATTGGTATGATATTAGCAACCCAGTTGGCGTATAAACTGAAGATGTGTGATTTCTCAGTGTATGAAAGGTTAAAAAGACTTTTATTAAATTTTGGGTTTGTAGTGAATAACCCCTATAAATTTGAAGAACTTATTCCATTTATACAGCGAGATAAGAAAGCTTTCAAAGGCAAATTAAGATTTATATTACCTGAAAAGATCGGAGAGGTAAAGATCATAGATTATTTAAAAGAAGAAGATATACTAAGGGTTATGAAAGAGGGTGATAGTTATGGAATCTGAGTTTTATGAGTTTAAGAACTTATCTTTTTTATATTAAATTATAATCTTGTTAAAGGAGGAAAGGTAATAAAATGATAATTGTATTAAAAGCAGAAGCTTCTGATGAAGATATCCAAAGAGTTGTTGAAAAATTAAAAGAATTTAATTATGGTGCCCACATTTCAAGAGGTGAAAATAGAGTTGTTATTGGTGCGATAGGGGAGAAGAGAATGGAAGAGAAAATTTTGATAATGGAACAGATAAGTTCATTACCATTTGTTGAGCAGGTAATTCCTATATTATCTCCATATAAATTAGTGACAAGAGAATTTAATCCTTCAGGAACAAAAATAAGAATTTCTCCTGATGTGGAAATAGGAAATGATCAAATAGTAATTATGGCAGGTCCTTGTGCCGTGGAAAGCAAAGAACAGCTATTTGAGATTGCAGAATTTGTAAAAGGTGTAGGAGCTAAGGTTTTAAGAGGAGGTGCTTTTAAGCCTCGCACATCTCCTTATAGTTTCCAGGGTCTTGGAATAGAAGGATTAAAGCTACTTTATGAAGCAAAGCAAAAATATGGATTGCCAGTAATAACAGAAGTAATGGATCCAAGAGATTTAGAAATAGTAGCAGAGTACGCAGATATAATTCAGATAGGTGCTAGAAATATGCAGAATTTTACCTTACTTAAAGAAGTGGGTAAATTAAGAAAACCTGTTCTATTAAAAAGAGGTATTTCTGCTACTTTAGAAGAATTTCTTTTTGCAGCTGAATATATAATGGTAGGTGGAAATTCGGAGGTTATCTTATGCGAGAGAGGAATTAGAACCTTTTCGGATTATTCAAGAAATACTTTAGATTTAACTATTGTGCCAGCTTTAAAGTATAAAACCCATCTTCCTGTATTTGTAGATCCAAGTCATGGGACTGGAAACTTTAGATATGTTCCAAGTATGGCAAAGGCAGCTATAGCTGCAGGAGCTGATGGATTAATAATTGAAGTTCATCCGCATCCAGAAAGAGCTCTTTCAGACGGTCCTCAATCTTTAACCTTCTCTGATTTCAGAAGACTTATGGATGAATTAAAAAGCATAGCTAATGCTATAGGTAGAAGATTATGAAGATAGGAATAATAGGATTAGGATTAATTGGTACATCTATAGCAATGGCAATTAAAAAAGAAAATAGAGATATAGAGATATGGGGAATTGATACAAATCGTGATACATTAAATTTTCTGAAGGATAAAGACATTTTTAGCCATATCTCTATCGATATATCTGAAATTGAAAAAGAAATATATAATACGGATATAATATTTATATCAGTATATCCTTCAGGGGTTAGGGATGTGCTTTTAGAGCTTAAGAATTATATACCAGAAAGAAGTATCATAAGTGATACCAGTAGTACTAAGGGAAAAATTATGACTTTTGTAAATAATGATAAATTATTATGTAAAGTTTTTATAGGGGGACATCCCTTAGCAGGAAGAGAGATTTCAGGAGCATATGGGGCTATTTCTGATTTATTCAAGGGCAAGATTTATTTTCTTTCCCCTGCTAAGGGGGTAGAAAAAGATAAAATAGAGACTTTGATGAATTTTATCGAAAATATAGGAGCCTTACCAGTTTTGATTGATCCATATGAACATGATAGGATTCTTGCATACTCAAGTCATTTACCACAGATTGTTGCTTATTTGTTGGCTTATACGTCAATAAGAAATTCAACTAATTTTTTTGGAACAGGATTTAAGGATACAACAAGAATAGCAAAGAGTGATACTAAACTTTGGATGGATATTATAAAGGAAAACTATGATGAAATATTGAATGTATTTTGTGAGTTTAAAAATAATATAGATTTTTTTATTAACTATTTAAGGGATAAAAATTTCGAAAAAATAGAAGAAATATTTAGAAGAGCAAGAGAAAAAAGAATGAAAATTGAGGGGTAAAATATGAAAAAAATTGTTATTAAGAAGAGTGTATCTTTAAGAGGAGAGATTTTAGTACCAGGAGATAAATCTATTTCCCATAGAGCTTTAATTTTTTCTGCTCTATCAGAGGGAGAAGCTAAGATAGAAAATTTTTTGTTTTCTCAAGATTGTCTTTCCACATTGAATTGTTTGAAAAGCTTAGGAGTAAACATAGAGATTATTGGAAAAGTAATAAAAGTGAAAGGAGTAGGAATTAAAGGTTTTAAAGAGCCAGAGGATGTTTTAGATGCAGGTAATTCTGGAACTACAATTAGGCTTCTTACGGGACTTTTGAGCAGTATACCAAACATGTTTTCAGTTATAACAGGGGATAATTCTCTAAGAAGGAGACCGATGAGAAGAGTTATAGATCCATTGGTAAATATGGGTGCAATGATCTGGGGAAGAAATGATAACAATAATCCCCCATTAGCTATAAAAGGTAACCAACTTAAAGGTTTCAAACATATATTAAAAGTAGCAAGTGCTCAGGTCAAATCAGCTCTTCTTATAGCTGGTTTATTGGCTGAAGGTGAGACATGGGTTACTGAACCTGCATTATCAAGAGATCATACAGAAAGAATATTTGAATATTTAGGATTACCATTGGAAAGAGACGGTTTGACACTAAAGACTCACAAAATAGAGGGTTATAAGGCAAAGGATTTTTATATTCCAGGGGACATATCTTCTGCTGCATTTTTGATTGGAGCAGGGCTAATCTCTGAAGGATCGAGTATAGTTATTAAACGTGTAGGATTAAATCAAACGCGGATAGGTATGTTGGAGGTATTAAAAAAATCAGGAGCAAAAATTGAAATATTAAAGGAATGGGAGGCTGGAAAAGAACCTGTTGGTGATATCAAAGTGGAATTTTCAGAGATAGAACCAATAGAAGTTATGGGGGACATTGTACCAAGGCTTATTGATGAAGTCCCGATTTTGGCTATTATTGCAACACAGGCAAAAGGTAAAAGTGTTTTTAAGGATGTGGAAGAACTGAAGGTGAAAGAATCTGATAGAATAAAAGCTATAGTTAATGGAATAAATAAAATGGGGGGTAAGGCAGAAGAAATTGATGGAGGATTTGTAGTATATGGTCCTTCTAAACTTATAGGATCGGAGATTTATACTTTTAATGATCATAGAATTGCCATGGCATTTGCTATTGCGGGTTTAGTAGCAGAAGGAGAAACGATAGTAGAAAGTGAAAGTATTAGTATTTCTTTTCCTAATTTTGTTGAGGTTGTTTCTCAGTTAGGGGGTAATGTTATTGAGTTATCAGCCTAAGTGGGTAGTTGATGATGTAAAATTTTTGGTGAAAGCAATTCTTTCTTTAAAAAATGAAGAAGAAGTATTAAGATTCCTTGAAGATATATGTACTATTAATGAAATTCAAGAGTTATCTCAAAGGCTTAAAGTCGCAAAAATGCTTTATGAGGGAAAATCTTATGAAGAGATCGAAAAAGAGACAGGAGCAAGCTCTGCTACTATTAGTAGAGTGAAAAAATTTCTATATTATGGAGCAGATGGTTACAAAACTATATTAGATAGATTGATAAAAAAAGAAGGGTAGGATTTAATCCTACCCTTCTTTATATAACCAGCATTTCACACAATGATCTTTTGCAATATTAATTTCCTTTGGTTCTTCCTTCTTACATATTTCCATGACAAAAGAACATCTTGGATGAAAACGACAGCCCTCTGGTGGATTTATAAGATTTGGAGGTTCTCCAGGTGGTGCTTCTCTTAGTTTAAACCTATTTGTGGGATCTGGATCTGGTATAGCTGAAAGAAGGGCTTTTGTATATGGATGTAAAGGATTATTTAGTAATTCGTCAGTTTTCGCTCTTTCTACTAAGTTTCCAGCATACATAATGAAAATCCAATCTGAGAATGATCTTACAGTAGCAAGATCATGAGTTATATAAATTAAACTCATATTATGGTTCCTTTGTATGTCTCTTAGAAGATCTAAAATCTCAATTCTTACAGATGCGTCTAACATAGATACAGGCTCATCAGCTATTATTAGCTTAGGTTTCATAATTAGAGCTCTTGCAATAACAACTCTTTGCATTTGTCCACCGGAAAGCATGTGGGGATACTTATTTATAAAATCCGAAACTGGTGTTAATTTTACTTCTTCCAGTGCCTTTATAATCATTTCTTTTCTTGATTCTGGTGTTCCTATCTTATTAATAATTAAAGGCTCTTCTAAGATTCTATAAACAGTAAAATGGGGAGCTAATGCTCCAAAAGGATCTTGTTGTACAAATCCTGTTTCTCTTCTGTACCAATTTAGTTCCTTAAAAGGTAAATTTGTAATATCTTTATCCTCAAAGAAAATTTTACCATCAGTAGGTTCATAAAGCCTCAGAATTGTTCTTCCAAGAGTAGTTTTTCCAGATCCACTTTCTCCTACTAAAGATATGGTTTCTCCTTTCTTTAACTCAAAGTTTACCCCATCTACAGCTTTTACGTATAGAGGCTGTGATATTATTGTTTTCCTGATTTCAAACCAAACCTTTAAATTTTCAACTCTAAGTAAGATTTCATTATTATTCATGGCTCTCACCTATATAACATTTAGCATAATGTTCTTCACCTTTTTTAAACATGGGAGGTTCCTTTTCTCTGCATATATCCATAACATATTGGCATCTTGGATGAAATCTACATCCTTTTGGTGGAGATATAAGACTTGGTGGAGATCCTGGAATAGACTTTAACTTTTTTATTGTCTTTAAAGTTGGTACACTGTTTAGAAGCATCATGGTATAACCATGGGCTGGTAAATTATAAAAGTTCTCAGAAGGGCTTAATTCTACAATTTCACCAGCATACATTACTGCTACTTTATCTGCCAGTTCACTTGTAGTTGCTATATCGTGGGTTATAAAAATATATGTAAGGTTGAGTTCTTTTTTCAAAATTTTTAATAAGTTTAAAATGTTGGCTTGCGTAATAACATCTAAAGCGGATGTTGGTTCATCTAATATCACTATCTTAGGATGTGTAACTAATGCCATTGCAATAACAACTCTTTGTTTCATACCCCCAGATAATTCAAAAGGATATCTTTCTGCGAAGGATTCAGAAATACCTACGAAACTTAGCATCTCTTTTGCTCTATTAAAGGCTGAATTCTTATCCATTCCCATATGTACTATTAATGGTTCTGCAACTTGATAGATGACTTTTAATACTGGGTTAAGAGAGTTCATGGCTCCTTGAAAAACCATAGAGATTTTACTCCATAGTACGTTTTTACGGAAAATATCTTCTTTTAAAGATAAAATATCTTCACCATCAAGATATATTTTTCCACTTGCTTTTTCCAGATTTCTTGGAAAAAGTCTTAGGATACCTCTTGCAAGAGAACTCTTTCCACAACCTGATTCTCCAACAATAGCTAAAGTTTCCCCCTCTTTTAATTCAAAACTTACATTTCTTACTGCCTCTAAACTTCCTTTTTGAGTTTTATAAGATACTGAAAAATTATCAAGCTTAAGTACTACATCTGCCATTTTCTTCACTCCTATATCTCTTTTAGTCTTGGATTTACTATCTTATCAATTACAAATCCAAGCAATGCAAAGGAAATAGCCATAAGAATGATTATGATGGATGGTTCTATTACCCAATAGTAGAATCCTTTATATAAGGCTCCATTTTGAAATGCCTCTTCAATAATTCTTCCAAGAGTTGGTTCTGTTGGATCTAATACTCCAAATAAGGATAAGATAGCCTCTAAAAATATATATGAAGGTATACTTATTATTAAACCAGGAATTACAGGTGGTAGGATTTTAGGAATAATATATAAAAACACTATTCTCATGTTACTTGCCCCATAAGTTCTTGCAGCTTCTATATATGGTAAGGTTTTGACTTGTAATACCATAGCTCTTTGTGTTTTTATACCTGACCCAAAAAGACTTAATATTATTAATACAACGAGTAGTTTCCATATGGTTAATTTATAGAATAAAGAAATCATGATCATGAGGGGTAGAAATGGAAGAAGCATATATATTTCTGTAAGTCTTTGAATTAGGTTATCCACAATACCACCATACCAACCACTTATTGTTGCAAGAATTAGATGAATAATAGTAATACTTAAAGAAGCACCTAAACCGAAGGCAAGGTCTATAGGCATCCCCCACAATATTCCTAATTCTAAGGGTCTTCTTAAGTGGTCAGTTCCAGCTATACCATAGACCTTTCCATATATTATAGGTTCTATCTCAATGGTATCTGATTTATCTGAAAATTGCACTTCAATTATAAAAGAATAGGATCCCTTGGCAATAGATTGGTTCTCATTAGGTTCAATAAAAAGTCCTTTCATTGTAGTTACAGGAAAAGGAGGATAATATCCCAACTTGTCTTGAATATATTTAGTTAAATTTTCTTCAATAGATGATTCATTTGCTAAATAAAAAGTATCTGTTTCTGATCTTTGTTGTTTTTCTAAAAGAAAAATTTTATCTCCTTTTGAATTTATCCAATAAAATCTTAAAATTGGTGGGGTGTCTTTATAACTGCTTTTAAGGAATATATTAAATTCACTGGGAAAATCATCATAAAAATAAGAAAAACTATACTCGTATTTAAGAATCTTAGGATTATCTGATATAGTCTCAATCTTAGGTTCTTTAAGATTTATGTTTTTGGGAAGATTTTTCCTTGTAAATAAAGCCCACCAGGAGGGTATTGCATTTCTCGGATATTTAAGCCATACCTGACTATCATTCCATAAAGTCTTAACCTCATTATAAGGCATGCTCAAATATGCATACATAGAGAGTACAATTAATATAAAAAATATAATTAGGGAAAATAAACCAGCCTTACTCTTAATAACTTCTTTTATTATTCCTTTTAAACTATAAGATGATGTAAATTCCATATTATCCATACTTTTCACCTCATATTCTAACTCTTGGATCAATTAGAGCATAAATAAAGTCTAAGAGTAAAACAGTAGCTCCTAAAAGGTATGCATATATTACAGTTATTCCTACTATCACTGGAGCATCAAAAGATCCTATAGCTCGAGAAAGAACCATACCTAATCCTGGCCAGTTAAAAATACTTTCTGTAACTATTGCTCCCATCCATGAAGATATAAGGGCTAAAGCAAAAGAGGTCACTATAGGTGGAAGGGCAGGCTTTAATATATATTTTCTTTCAATAACTTTATCAGGAAGTCCTTTAGCCTTAGCAACTTCTACATAATCTTCTGTGGAATATATGAGGAAAAAGTTTCTTTGGCTGTATGTTCCCAAGAAAAGATAACTTAAAAGCCATGAAAAAACAGGAAGAATCATATGCTTTAAAACACTTAATACTTTTCCTAAAATATCGTTGGGGGGTGGAAAATCCATAAATCCACCTGGGGGTAATATATGAAGCCATGAATAGAAAATCATTATAAGAAAAATTCCATAAAACCATCCTGGAATGGTAGAAAGGGGTGACAAATATACTATTAATTTATCAAAAAAGGAACCATATTTTCTTGAAAGTTTTAGACCAAGATATAAAGTTACTAAAAATTCTAAAAGGGTAATAGTTGTAAAAAGTAATACAGATAAAGGAATTCTCTCTAAGATAATGTTTTTTACAAGCATTGATCCACTATCACTGGTCATGGTAGTAGCAGTACCCAGGTCCAAGAGTAATGCTCTCTTCAAATGATAGATACTTCTTATTAAAAAGGGTTGGTCAAGGCCTCTTCTTTTTAATTCATTTCTTACTCTACTTTCAATGATCTTTTGTTTCTGTTCATCAGTATATCCTCGTACTGTGGGATCATTTCTTAAATTCATTGCGACATTCATTCTTATTTCATCTTCAACAATTTTATCTACATATCCACCTGCATTTGCTATTACTATTGTTAAATAAATAGCGATAGCAACGGTAATAAAAATTGCTACTGCTCTTTTAAGAAAATATAGAAGTACTTTTTTAAGCTCTTTTATCTTCATCAACCTCCTTTTTATAAAAGTTCAAAAAAAAAACCCAGGGGATTTTTTCCCCTGGGTTTATATTATACTATATTTTACTTCAAAAATTTAGTATTCTTTAAGAGAACTGTATGGGCAACAGTATCTGCTTTTTCAAGATAGTATGGACCATTACTTACCCAGAAATGTTTAAATCTATTATACCAGTTAGCAAGAGCGTTATATCTTTCTTTGATCTCTCCTTCTTTTACATATTTTCCTACGAAATTCTTAAATGGTAGGTAGTTATCTTTTTGTGATTTATCAAGCATTTCTTTAAGTACTCCTAAGCTTGGTCCGCCAATGTAGTTCATCCATTCTACCTTTTGGGACTCAGCTTTATCAGCAGAGAAGGCAAGTTTACCTTCTTCTTCTGCTCTTATTCCAATTGCAAGGGCATGCCATGGGAATAATACAGAGGTAGTTGGCCAGAGAGCTGTCAATTCTGCATCGAGTTCAGCATAGTTAGTATAGTATTCGATGATAAGTGGATTTTCTTTTACAATTTTCCAAGCCACAAAACTTTCTCTCCATGAATTGAAGTAGTCCACAAAACTTTCATCGTAAAGTTTGCTATCTTTACTTGCTCTTTCAAAGCCTACAATAAAGTCTACTAAATAATCTGCAATACTTTGAACTGTTCCGTCATGATATTTATCCTTACCAATAACATCTCCATAGTTAATTACTACTTTTACTTTAGCTTCTTTTACACCAGCTTCTTTTACAGTAACCATAGTTTGTTTCTTTACATCCCAACCATACCATGCATCATCTGGGACAGTAACAATCTTAACTTTCTTAAATTTCAACCAGCTTTCTGAGCCTTTATTGGGGAATGTAGGAACATCGGCTGTAACAGTAAGATCTGCACTCTTGATTCCAAAGAGTATAGGAAGACCTGTATATGGATGGTAGATCCAGTTTCTTCCAAAAGTTGCTTCCCAGAAAATAGTATCATAAACCCAGTTAGATCCAGCTATTGGGTTCCATGGGTCAATTATTACTTCAGCCATTCCTGCTTTAACACTTCCGCCTTCTTTTCCAACAATCCTCAATGTGTATGGCCATGCTCTTGATGAATTTCCACCTGCGTAATCTACTGCAATATCAATATTCTTTCTTCTTGCCCATGCAGCCTTTTGGTCTATCAAAAAGACTCTTACTGAATCTTTCAAGCAAAGTTCTAAGGCTTTTCTCATTAAGTAGTTTCTTTCAGCTATAGATTTAAAGGTTCTTTGAGCAAGTTTGTTGGCTATATCTCTAAATTCTTTATCTGGTTTATAAGCTCTCCAAAGTGGAGAATAGGACATTTCAGAATCTGGTGTATAGAAGAATCTGAAGTTATCTGCCATATCTCTTGAAAGGACAGTTGTTATCCAGCCGCCTGTATAGACATCCCATTGGCCATCTTCAGGATTGCCTCTTACCCAGAGTGGAGATGCTTCTCTTGATGTTTTATACATTCTCTCTACTGTAAATCCTAATTTTTCAAGCTGTGTTGATACATAATCTCCTATTTGTTTTCTTCTATCCTCAGTTCTGATGATAAATTTTATTACTACAGGATTTCCTTTATAGTACCATTTTCCACCTTTTAATTCTGCTCCCATCTTTCTCATTTCTTCATCAATGATCTTTTTGCCTTTTGCAAAATCATATTTATAGAGTTTCTCCAAACCTGCTATAGTGTCTTTATATCTTTCATATTCTGGAAAACCTTTATTGAGAGGTAAAAGCTTTACTTCTGCAAGTCCTCCCATGATTTCATCCACTATATATTGTCTATCTACTACTATGTTCATTGCTTCTCTAATTCTCTTATTACTAAATGGATTTAATCTTCCATCTTTATAGGTTGGTCCTACTGGGTTAAAGGTAAGTTCATAATAAAGTCCAAAAGATGTTCCATAGGTTAAATTTGGATCTTCTTTGACTCTCTTGAAAAGTTGTGGGTCACTTATTTCGTTGAAATATATGTCAATATCTCCTTTGGACATCATTTCTACAGCCTTTGCCATATCCTTTTCAGGAATGAAGGCTACTTGGTCAAGCCATCCATTTGGATTCACATTAACGGTTTGTGCTTGAGAAGATAAGAGGAATAGGCCTAAAAGAAATACTACTAATAAAAGAACCCTAATACCTCTCTTTGGCATCTTAACACCTCCCGATGAAGATAATTTTAATTCTTATAATAATAAGAAAATAAATTATTGTCAACCAAAATAATTATTTTAATTGATTCTTGACAAATCTTGACAAAATTTAAAAAAGAATTTATTCTCTATTAAGAAATGAGTTGATTTTATACTTGGGAAGGCGGGTGTAGCTCAGAGGTAGAGCATCGGCTTCCCAAGCCGAGGGGCGCGGGTTCAAATCCCGTCGCCCGCTCCAAAAATTGTTTAGAATTTGTGGCGGCATCGCCAAGCGGCTAAGGCAGGAGATTGCAAATCTCCCATTCCCCGGTTCGAGTCCGGGTGCCGCCTCCAATTTGAAAAATCTTGGTGGGGCTGTAGCGCAGAGGGAGCGCGCTTCCATGGCACGGAAGAGGTCGGGGGTTCAAGTCCCCCCAGCTCCACCAATTTTTATTGATATTCTTTCAGAAGAGAAAATATGTTTATAAAAAAACTCTTTCCACTTTTTATCATGATTCTATTTGGACTTCTTACCATATCTGAAGGTAAGAATGATGATGTATTATTAAAGATAGCAAAAGACCAAGAAGATAGATTTTGGAAGAATCCTGATAATAGTTATGTGGCTTGGAATATTGCAGTAGATTATTATACTAAGCTGTATCAAACGGCAAATTATTTAGAGCTTCAGGAAAACTTGGTTAGGTTGCACATTGAAGGTGTTAGGATTAATGCTAAAAATCTTAATTTTTTTAACCTTCATTATGGTTATGCTATAAATTATCCTCTAAAAGTTTCTGTTCTTAATCTTAAGAATTATCCTAAATTTGATTATTATTTATATGATAAAACATTACCACTCTTTGTAAGTATATACAATAATGGGACGAGGGAATTAGATTTAAGTAAAGCAATTTTTGTGTTAGAAAATGTTTCTCGTAGCGAAGAAAAATTATTAAACAATGATGATATTTTTAGAAAACTTTTAGGTGATTCTTTGATATATATTCCAATAAATAAGATTCTAAAAACTAAAGAATCATTTTCTTTTATCCTTCTTTTTACTTATAGCAACTTACCCAAATCATTTAAAATAACGATAGAAGAGATTAATGTAAATGTTATGTTTTTTGAAAATTTTCCTCTTATAGAATCGCCTCCTCCAAAAGCATAATATACCCATTTGGGTTTACTTGTTTATCCTTTGATGCTATACTTTTTCTCAAAAAAAAGGAGGGGTTAATTCTTGTTTGAAATATTGGACAAGAAAATATTAGCTCCAGGAGTTAAGTTAATTAAAGTTAAAGCTTCTTTAATTTCTCAGAAGGCATTAGCAGGGCAATTCGTTGTAATAAGAGTTTATGAGAAAGGTGAAAGAATTCCTTTAACTATAGCAGATAAAGATGAAAAAGAAGGAAGTATTACAATAGTTTTTCAAGAAGTAGGGAAAACTACAAAACTTCTTGGAAAATTAGAAAGGAGTGAATATATACTTGATGTGGTTGGCCCCCTGGGCAAACCAAGTGAAATAGATAAATACGGAGTAGTAATTGGTGTGGGAGGAGGAGTAGGAATAGCAGCACTTTTTCCTATATTAAAATCTCTAAAATCTTATGGAAATTATGTAATAAGTATTATAGGTGGAAGAAGTAAAGATTATGTAATTTATAGAGATGAAATTGAAAATTTAGTAGATGAAGCTTATATTACAACAGATGATGGTACCTTGGGTAGAAAAGGGCTTGTTACTGATGTACTTAAGGAATTATTAGAAAATAGGAAAATAGATAGAATATGGGCTGTAGGTCCTACTATTATGATGAAGGTAGTTTCTGAGGTTACGAGACCATATAATGTGCCAACTATAGTAAGTCTTAATCCTATAATGGTGGATGGTACTGGTATGTGTGGGGGATGTAGAGTTACTGTGGGTGGTGAGATAAAGTTTACCTGTGTGGATGGTCCAGAGTTTGATGGGCATTTGGTTGATTTTGACGAACTTTTATTAAGGTTAAAGACTTATAAGGAAGAAGAGATGCTCGCTCTAAAGATTCTTGAAGAAAGCGAGGCGAATAGAATTGAAAGTTCTAAAGACTAAAACTTCGATGCCTGAACAACCAGTAAAAGAAAGGATTAAGAATTTTGATGAGGTGGCATTAGGCTATACTGAGGAGCAAGCTTTAATTGAGGCAAGTAGATGTTTGCAATGTAAGGGTGCTCCTTGTATAAAAGGATGTCCTGTAAATATTGATATTCCCAGTTTTATTAGACTTATAAGAGAAAGAAGATATGATGAGGCTATTAAAAAAATTAAGGAGACTAATAATCTTCCAGCTACAACAGGAAGAGTATGTCCTCAGGAGAACCAATGTGAAGCACTATGTACTTTAAAAAAAGTTGGAGAACCAGTAGCAATTGGTAGATTAGAAAGATTTGTTGCAGATCTCGAATTAAAAGAAGGTATAGAAATTCCCAAAATAGAGAAAAGGTATGATAAAAAAGTAGCGGTAATTGGTTCTGGCCCTGCAGGGCTTACAGTAGCAGGAGATTTAGCGAAGAAGGGAATTAATGTAAGTATCTTTGAAGCTTTCCATGAACCTGGAGGAGTCTTAATTTATGGAATACCTGAGTTTAGACTTCCTAAAAGAATAGTTAGAGCAGAAATAGAATATGTTAAAAATTTAGGGGTTAATATTTACACAAATATAGTTGTTGGAAGGACTATAACCATAGATGAGCTTTTGAAGGAATACAATGCAGTATTCATAGGTACGGGAGCTGGTGCTCCTCAGTTTTTGAATATACCTGGGGAAAATCTTGTGGGTATATATTCTGCTAATGAATTTTTAACGAGGGTCAATCTTATGAAAGCATACAGATTTCCTGAATATGACACACCGATAAAAATAGGAAAAAGAGTGGGTGTAATAGGAGGAGGAAATGTAGCTATGGATGCTGCAAGAACAGCTCTAAGATTAGGTGCAGAAGAAGTTCATGTCTTATATAGACGTACTGAGGAAGAGATGCCTGCAAGATATGAAGAGATCATCCATGCAAAGGAAGAAGGAATTAGATTTAATTTCTTAGTTGCTCCTGTTAAGTTTATTGGTGATGAACATGGTGGAGTAATAGGTGTAGAACTTCAAAGAATGATATTGGGAGAACCAGATAGTAGTGGGAGGAGAAGACCAATTCCTGTTCCCGATTCAAACTTCTTTTTCCCTTTAGATATGATAATAGTAGCTATAGGAACCGTACCAAATCCACTAATAAGTATGACTACTCCAGGTTTAGCTATAAGCAAACATGGAACTATAATAATCGATGAAACAACAGGAAAAACATCTAAAGAAAGGGTTTATGCAGGAGGAGATATTGCAAGCGGTGCAGCTACGGTAATAAACGCTATGGGTGCAGGAAAAATAGCAGCAAGGAGTATTATTAAACATTTATTGGAGGAGAATTAAACATTGGATAAGAAAGATTATCTTGTGGCTTTAAGAAGAATAGAAGGGCAGGTTAGAGGACTTCAAAGAATGATAGAGGAAGATAGGGACTGTAAAGAGATTATTTCTCAAATCGCTGCGGTGAGATCTGCCTTAAAGAGAGTAGGAGTATTGTTAGTAGAAAATTATGCAAAAAAATGTCTTGCTGAAGGAGATAAAGATTTAGAAAACGAGATAAGTGAATTATTAAGAGATCTTCAATCACTGTTCTAATAAATAAGAGTCATTAACTTTCTTGACTTATTAAAAAAAAACATTTTATAATCAATCTAGAAGAGTGCGCCCGTAGCTCAACAGGATAGAGCGGCGGACTACGAATCCGTAGGTTAGAGGTTCAAGTCCTCTCGGGCGCACCATATATATGAGGGGAGAGGTATATGCCACTTACTGGTAATTTAAAAGAATTCGATTTAGTCTCTTTGATACAGATACTATCTGGAAAATTTTCTACTGGTAAACTCATCGTTAATAAACCTTTTAAGAAAGGAATTCTTTATTTTAAAGACGGAAGAGTAATCAATGGCGAGGTTGGTAAACTTAAAGGAATGTCGGCTTTCCTTGAGCTATTTACTTGGGATGATGGAAATTTTGAGTTTGTGGAAGAAACAAATATAGATGTTCCTGTTGCTATATCTATGTCTCCTGAAGCTTTAGTTTTAGAAGCAGCAAGAATTATGGATGAGTGGCAAGAAAAAACAAAAAAATTAGGATCCCTTACAGTCGTTCCTTTCTTTCCTAATCCATCTCTTGCTATACCATCAAATGTTCAAATACTTCTTTTAAGAAAAGATCCAGAGAATATGACACCCGAAGAGAAGGAAAGGTTCATTTTATCAAATATAGATGGTAGGAGAGATTTTGCTACAATTGCAAGAATAAGTGGATTAGGCACATTATTGGCTATAGATGTAGTATTAAATAATTTAGAATCAGGGAGGCTTGCATTAAGAGATCTTGTAAATTTGCGGTATGTGGTGCCTGAGAAGGTGGGTAACGTTTCATCTAATGATCCTGCAGTCCAAAAGATGCTGAAGATTATGGATGGAAAGATGAATATGGAAAAAATCCTCTTGGAAATTGAAGAAGAAAGAGGTAAAATTATACCGGAACTTGTAAAATTAGTTAAAGGTGGTAGAGTGAGATTGAAAGAAGGTCTTGAATATCTGCCAAGATTATCACAGGAGAATTTGTATCCAGTATGAAGTATGATGTAATTATAGTTGGTGGCGGACCAGCAGGTATATTCAGTGCCATTTCTTTAGTAAGGGGTAATAAGCCCCTTAAAATTTTGCTGGTAGAAAAAGGAGATATTACCAGTAGAAGGATATGTCCAGCTATTGTAAATAGACAAGGATGTGTTTTATGCCCGAGGTGTAATATTGTATCTGGATGGGGTGGAGCTGGTGCTTTTAGTGATGGTAAACTTACTTTTTCAACTGAGGTTGGTGGTTGGTTAAAGGATTATATTGGCGAGCAAAAGCTAATAAAATTGATGGATGATGTAAACGAAATTTATACCGAATTTGGAGCAGATCAACCTATTGTAAAACCAGATCCTGATAAGTTTGCGTATTTTCATAAAAAAGCAATAGCAGCAGATTTAAGATTAGTCTACTATGCTATTAGACATCTCGGTACTGAAAAGTGTGCACCTATATTACTCAACATGTATGAATATCTAAAGGATAAAATAGATGTTATTTTGAATAGGCAAGTTATTAGAATTATTGTTGAGGAAAATAAAGTTAAGGGTGTAGAATTAGAGGATGGAAAAATTTATTATGCTGATTTTGTGATTGTTGCTCCTGGTAGAGAGGGATCTAAATGGTTTTCTGAAGAAGGTAAAAGAATTGGGCTTTCTTGGGTCATAAATCCTGTAGATATAGGAGTGAGGGTGGAAATTCCTGCAGCAGTTATGAAGGAACTTACAGATGAATTATATGAAGCAAAATTTATATATTACACAAAAACTTTTGATGATAAGGTAAGAACATTTTGTATGAATCCATATGGTGAGGTAGTAATGGAACAAAATGAAGGAATAATCTCGGTAAATGGACATAGTTTTGCTGAAAAGAAAACTGAAAACACAAATTTTGCTATTCTTGTTTCAAAGAATTTTACCGAACCTTTTAAAGACCCAATTGCATATGGTAGAGCAATAGGTAGTCTTGCCAATCTATTAAGTAATGGGGTTATATTACAAAGATTAGGAGATTTATTAGCGGGAAGAAGATCCACATGGGATAGATTACAAAAAGGAATGGTTGTTCCTACTTTAAAAGATGCAGTTCCAGGAGATCTAAGTTTGGTATTACCTTATAGATATTTAGTGGATATCATTGAGATGATTCAAGCTTTAGATAAAGTTACTCCAGGAGTTTATTCTCGACATACTCTTCTTTACGGTGTAGAGGTTAAGTTTTATTCAGCAAGAGTAAAATTAAGCTCTTCACTTGAAACAGAAATTAAAAATTTATTTGCTATAGGAGATGGTGCAGGAATTACAAGAGGTCTTATGCAAGCATCGGTTTCAGGTTTAGTAGTTGGACAAGAAATTCTTAGGAGGCTTACTTCTTATTCATTAAAATCGTAAGAAGGATTTTTATATACAAATCTTCCTCTACAGATGGTTGCTAAGACTTTTATGTCCAAAATATCTTTTGTGTCTATATCTAACGGATCTCTATCCAATATTACTAAATCAGCAAGTTTATTTTTTTCAATAGAGCCTTTTTCATTATTCAAAAAACCAATGTAAGCACTATTAAAAGTAAACATTTTAATAGCATCTTTTATAGATATACTTTCCTCTCGATTTGGATGATTGACTGCAGAATAAATACCCAAAAATGGATCTATAGGAGTTACTGAACTATCAGATCCACCTCCAGCAATTATATTATTCTCTATAATACTTTTTAATGGTATTATTCTTTTACTTCTCTCTTTTCCTAAAAATTCCTCATATAATTTCCCCTCTCCTCCCCAAAAGTATAAAAAGCTTGGTTGCATAGATAACATTAATTCTGAATCTGCTACCATTTTTATATGTTCATTTTTAGGTAATTCAAAATGTTCTATCCTATGTCTGTGATCTTTTTTAGGGTAATCTTTTAATACCTTCTTATAAGCTTTGAGGAGAAGATCAATTCCTCTGTCTCCTACAGCATGGAAGGCTATTTGTAAGTTTTCGTTATGGGCAGATCTGATAAAGTTTATTAAGGAGTCTAAATCCCAGTATAAGACGCCATAATTTTCGTTATCTACATTATATGGTTCCGACAAAGCTGCAGTCATACTGCTAATAGAACCATCTACAAGAAGACATCCCCCAATTTGATTTAAGCCAAGTTCTTTTACCTTTTTTATAGAGGTTGTTTGGTAATATATGAGTACATCTATTGGAAAATATTGCCTTAATCCCAATAAAAGTTGAGGAATATTGGGAGGGGATGTGTATCCGCCCTCTAAGGCATGTATTGTTGTGACACCTTTTTCTGCTGATTTTTTTAATATCTTTAAAATACCTTTTACCAATAAAGAAGGTTCAATATTTTGATAAACCTTTCCAACCACTATCTGATGATCTCTTCCTGTTAATATTTCACCTTCTGAGTATGATAAATCTAAGTTTAGAACTTTTTCTCCTATTGTATTTATAATACTTGAATGTGCGTCTTTTCTTATTATTAAAACTGGATGTTTTGGAAAATATTTATCTAAATCTTCTTTTGTAATATTTGTTTTTTCCTCCATATTTTCAGGATCAAATTCCTTTGCAATAATCCATTCACCTTCTGGCATTGAATCTCTTAATGCTTCTAAAGCTTTAATTATTTCCTTTAGAGATGAAAAATTACTTAAATCCAATAAAATATCACTGATAGCAGTGGATGAAAGATGAACATGAGAATCAATAAATCCTGGTAATATATAGCCTTCTTCAAAATTATATATGGGTATATTAGTTTCAGAAGGTAAGGATTCGTTTCCTAAATCTATAATTTTGTTATTTTCTATTAAAATCCAAGAATAAATGTTAAAATAAGGGTCAAATGAATATATTTTTTGAGCTTTAAGAAAATATTTTTTCATATATCTTCCTTATTGATTTTTATTTTGAAATATTATATCACAAAAAATAGATTATTTTGACAAAATAATAATTATAATCTAAACTTTAATATGGAAAGGAGATGAAAAAAGCTATGCAACGAGAAACAAGACAAAGGAAATTAGTCTCGGAGATTTTAATGGAGAGTATGGATCATCCAGATGCTCTTACTGTTTTTAGAAGAGCAGAGGGAAGAGGAGCAAAAATAAGTTTGGGTACTGTTTATAGAACTTTAGAGCTTTTAGTGAATGAGGGTAAGGCTCTAAAATTTTATGATAGAAGTGCAGTCGCCCGATATGATGCAAAGATAGTACCTCATCATCATTTAATTTGTAAGATCTGTGGGAAGGTTGAAGATTGGGAGGGAGAAAATTTAAATAGTGAAATGATTAGGAAAGAAATAGAGAAAAGTACTTCTTTTAAAGATGTAGATTTTCATATGATTATTTATGGTATTTGTGAAGGATGTGCAAAAAGGAGTAGATAATATTTTAAGTAAAAGAGAAAGATTAGAAAAAATCAAAATTATTTTAAAACAAAATTATATAGGTACCCAAAAAGAGTTAATGGAAGCCTTAAAAAAAGAAGGCATTAATGTGGTACAGGCTACTTTATCTCGAGATCTTAAAGAATTAGGAGTCATAAGACAAAATACTGAGTTTGGAAAAAGATATATTATTCCGGAGAATAATTTCAATTTACTATCCTTAAAAGACCTATTCAAAAGGGTCGTGATAAACATTGATTATGCAGAAAATCTTATTTTGGTGAAAACTTTACCTGGTAATGCACAGGCTGTCGCCTTTATGTTAGATAATTTTATGAAAGATTGGGATTATTTTGTAGGTAGTGTAGCAGGAGATGATACGATATTAATAGTTTTGAGAACTAAGGAGAAAATACAAGTAGCATTATCTAAACTTCAAAATTTACAGGAGTAAATGCTTAATAATAAAAAAGATACCATATATCTTTTTGAAGAATTTAAAGACTATTTACCCTATTTATATCTGATTTCTGATTTATTAGGAGCAGATCTTTACTTATATCAACCTATCTGGGATTTATCTGCTGTTGTTTTAATATCGGAGGCTCATCCTAAGGTAGTACCTCCAATTTCTTTGAGGCAAGAAGTGGGAAAGCTTATATTTTTTGAAGATGAGCCAGAGATATTTAAGCTAATATACTCCGATAAATCAAAGATAAGAAAAACTGATATTGTAATAGGAGGATTTCCAGTAGAAGAGGAGTTTTATTCTATTAAAAAATCAGGAAAGATTATAGGAATTCTTAAGATACAGAGAAATCTTTTAATACATAATGAATTTCCTTATAATTCAAGGGTATTCAAAGAAACATCCCATTGGTTAATAAAATCTTTTATTAAGCAAGAACTAAGTTGGAAAGGATATGTGGACCCACTATTAGATAATGAAGGGGTTTTAATCCTTGATAAAGATGGTATAGTGCTTTTTGCTAATATGGCTGGAATGAGACTATTTAGAACTCTTGGAGAAGTGGGAAATATCTTGGGAAAAAAAATTAAAGATCCTTTCTTCTATAAATTCGTAGATGCTTATAAAGAAATGGGTACTGTTAAGGCATATGGGGAAGAACTCTTTGAAGAATATGGCGAAGAAACAAGAAGTTTTTATAAGAGAATACTTCCAGTTTCAAAAGGGGATAATTCTCTATGGAGAATATTTTATTTAATAAAAGAGACAACTGAGCTTCGTCAAAAGGAAAGGGAATTAAATTTTAAATCAGTACTTATCAAGGAAATTCATCATAGGGTAAAAAATAACTTGCAAACTATAGCAAGTCTTTTAAGGATACAAATGAGGCGACTTGACTCTGAGAGTGCCAAGATAGCACTACAAGAAAGTATTAATCGAATAAATAGTATTGCATTAGTACATGAATCTTTATCTAAATTTGAAGAAGATAGAGTTGATATCATAGAGGTGGCTGAAAAATTACTTAATGCATTTAAGCAGACTTATCAGCAGCTTCCTTGTAATTTTAAATTTGAAAAAAACAAAAAAAATATTTTCTTATCATCTAAGAAAGCCACATCAGTAAGTTTAATTATGAATGAGCTGTTACAAAATGCAGTAAAGCATGGCACTTCTGAAGATATAGTTACAGAAATTATCCTTTCCATAAATCAGGATGATAAGTATATAATATTAGAGGTGACAAATACTCTTTTAGATAAAGAAACAAAAAGTTCAGAGCTTCTTTCATCTAAAGGAAGTTTAGGTTTTCAATTGGTTCAAATGTTAGTAGATGAAATTAGAGGTAAAATAGATATTGATAAAGTAGATGATACATTAAAAATTAAGTTGATCTTTTCAAGAGGAGACGAATAATATGCCTAAGTATCATATAATTACCTATGGTTGCCAAATGAACAAATCAGATTCGGAGAAAGTGGCAGGTATACTTGAAAAATTAGGTTTTCTTCCTACTGATAGGGAAGAAGATGCGGATCTTATACTTTTGAATACCTGTTCTGTAAGGGAAAGAGCGGAAGAGAAGGTATTTGGTAAATTGGGAGAACTCAAAAAGTTAAAAAAGAGAAATCCAGAATTAAAAATTGGAGTTTTTGGATGTATGGCTCAAAGGATGAAAGATGAACTTGCAGAAAAATTTTCTCATGTGGATTTTGTTTTAGGAAGTTATAAATTTATAAGACTTCCCGAAATATTAGAAGAACTAAAAGATAATAAAAAAGTTATATTATTTGATGACGAGCCTTATCCAGAGGACCTGGATTGGAAAATTATAAAGAGAGATAGTAAATTTCAAGCTTGGATACCTATTATTTATGGATGTAATAATTTCTGCACGTATTGTATAGTACCTTATCTTAGAGGAAGAGAAAGGAGTAGAAAATTAGAAGATATTGTAGAGGAAGCAAAATATTTGGCGGAACAAGGTGTTGTAGAAGTAACTCTTCTTGGACAAAATGTGGATTCTTATGGTAAAGATCTTGGTGATGTTGATTTAGCGGATCTATTGGAAGAGATTCATAAGATCTCTAATATTAAGAGAATAAGATTTCTTACTTCCCATCCAAGAGATGTAACTGATAAGCTCATTAAAAAAGTGGCAAAACTTCCTAAAGTTTGTCCGCATTGGCATCTACCATTACAAGCTGGATCTGATAGGGTTTTGAAAAGAATGGGTAGAGGATATACTTACCAAGAGTATAAGGATTTAATATATAAAATAAGATCTGAAATCAAGGATTCGTCTTTTTCAACCGACATTATAGTAGGATTTCCTGGAGAAACAGAAGAAGATTTTCAAGCTACAAGAAGAGCTTTAGAAGAGCTAAGATTTGATACTGTGAATTTAGCTATTTACTCCCCAAGGCCTGGAACTCCAGCAGCTAATTTTGAAGATCCAATTCCTTTTGAAACCAAAAAGAAATGGTTTGAAGAATTAGAAAATCTTCAAAGAAAGATAATATATGAAAAAAACTTAAGTATGATAGGAAAGGAAGAAGAAGTACTTGCTGAAGAAATTAATCCTAAAAATCCAGAAGAAATAAGCGGTAGGACAAAAAATTTTCGTCTTGTATTTTTCCCAGGTAATAGATCCCTTCTTGGAAAATTATTAGTGGTAAAAATAAAAGAAGCTAGATTATGGTCTCTAAAAGGCGAAGTTGTAAGAGAGGTGAATGATTAAATATTTTATGGAAAATATGACTCCTCTTTATAAACAATATAAGAGTATAAAAGATCAATTTTCAGATGCAATCCTCCTTTTTAGACTTGGAGATTTTTATGAGGCTTTTGAGGACGATGCAAAGATTATATCTCAAGAATTAGATATCGTGCTTACTTCAAAAGAGGTTGGAAAAGGAAAAAGAATTCCAATGGCAGGTGTGCCCTATCATGCTTTAGATAGCTATCTTTCAAAATTGGTACAAAAAAAATACAAGGTTGCAATTTGTGAGCAAGTTGAAAATCCTGCTTTAGCTAAAGGACTTGTAAAAAGGGAAGTAGTAAGAGTTATTACTCCTGGAACTCTTGTTGAGGATACTCTTTTGGAAGATAGAAATAATAATTTTCTATCATCAATCTATATATTAAATAAAGAATATATAGGTATAGCTACTATTGATGTTTCAACTGGAGAATTCTTCGGAACCGAGTGGATGGGTAAAGATGCTGAGGAAATAATCTACTCTGAATTTGTGCGATTAAAACCTAAGGAGATTATTCTACCTTTTTCAGCAAAGGATATTTTGGTGGATATATTAACTGATTTAAAGAGGGATATAGATCCTAAAATTACTCTCGTACCTGAGGAATATTTCGAAGAGGTAGAACATAGTTTGGAATTTTCCGAACCAAAAGAGAATTATCCCTTAGCCTTAAAGGCTTCTTATGGTATTTTAAATTATATAAAAGACGTAATGTTTACGATACCTACTCATATAGATAGGTTAGAGTTTTATAAACCCCATCAATATTTAATCCTTGATAGTACTGCTATAAAGCATTTAGAATTATTAGAAACTGTTAGAGAGGGACAGAGAAGAGGAAGCCTTATATGGGTGATTGATAAAACTTTAACCTCAATGGGAGCAAGACTTCTAAAGAAATGGCTTTTGCAGCCTCTTCTTAATGTCAACATTATCAGAAAAAGACAGGAAGCTATCAAGGAATTATTAGAAAAAGAAGTATTAAGAAGAGAGTTTGAAGAACTATTAAAGAACATACCAGATCTTGAAAGAATAAATTCTCGCGTAAATTATAATACTGCTACTCCGAAGGAACTTATATATCTCATGCAAGCTTTATCCTTCTTGCCTTCCTTAAGAAAGGTCTTTGAGAAAGTAGAATCTTCAAAATTAATTGAGTTAAAGGAAAATATACCAAATTTGGAACCTCTTTATGAGGAGTTAAATAGAGCTTTAGTTGATTCTCCTCCATCCCATATAAAAGAAGGTGGCTTTATTAGAGATGGTTATAATGAGGAGCTTGATGAGTTAAGAGCACTTCTTAGAGATAGTAAGAATTGGCTTATTGATCTTGAGAATAGGGAGAGAGAAAGAACAGGTATAAAGTCTCTCAAAATTGGATTTAATCAGGTTTTTGGATATTACATAGAGGTTACTAAGGCAAACTTGAACCTTGTTCCACCCGAATATATAAGAAAACAGACATTAGTAAATGCAGAAAGATTTATTACACCCGAGCTAAAAGAATGGGAAAATAAGATTCTCCATGCTGAAGAAAATATTAAAAGAATAGAAGAAAATTTATTCCAAGAGTTGAGAAAAAAAGTTGTAGAAAGGTCTAAGGATATAGAAACTTTTGCTCAGGTTGTTGCAGAATTGGATGTCTATATATCTCTCGCTAAAACTGCTAAAGATTATGGATATGTTTGTCCACAAGTTACAAATGATTATGAAATAATAATAAGACAGGGTAGACATCCTGTAATTGAAAGAATGTTACCTCCTGGTACCTTTGTTCCCAACGATACCTATTTAAGTAAGGATAAATTTATAAAACTTATTACGGGACCAAATATGGCAGGTAAATCAACATATATAAGGCAAGTTGCTCTTATTGTTATTCTTGCTCAAATGGGGTCCTTTATTCCAGCTGAGGAGGCAAAAATAGGGGTTGTAGATAGGATATTTACAAGAATTGGAGCATGGGATGATATCTCATCTGGCGAAAGTACATTTTTGGTAGAGATGAAAGAAGTTGGAAATATACTTTCTCATGCTACAGAGAGAAGTCTACTTATTTTGGATGAGGTAGGAAGGGGAACTAGTACCTATGACGGAATAAGTATTGCGTGGGCGGTGTTAGAATATATCCATAATAAACTTAAGGCCAAAACCCTATTTGCAACCCATTATCACGAGCTTACTGAACTTGAAAAAGAGCTTAAGAATCTGCAAAATTTAAGTGTTGCTGTGCAAGAAAGAGGGAAGGATATAATATTTCTTCATAAAATAGTTGAAAAACCAGCAGATAAAAGTTATGGAATATATGTAGCCCAACTTGCCGAATTACCAAAAGAGGTAATTGAAAGAGCTGAGAAAATACTCGTAGAATTGGAAAAGGGGAGAGAAATTCAAAAGAAAGAAATTATTCAACTCCCACTTTTTTCAGAGGTTACAGATATGCGATTTGAGAAATTAAAAAAGGAGATATTATCTCTTAATACTAACGAATTAACACCTATTCAGGCCCTTTTAAAAATCCATGAGTGGAAGGAAATTATAAAAGAATGGGAAAAGTAATAATACTTCCGGAAGAGATTAGAAATAAAATAGCAGCAGGAGAAGTTGTAGAAAGGCCAGTTTCTGTAGTTAAGGAACTGGTGGAAAATTCAATAGATGCAGGAGCAAAGAGAATAATAATTGAAATTATTAATGCAGGAGAAAATTTAATTTCAGTTACCGATAATGGAGAAGGTATGTCTAAGGATGATGCTATTCTTGCACTTAATAGGTTTGCTACTTCAAAAATAAAAAAAATTGATGATCTATTTAAGATAAAAACATTAGGTTTTAGGGGGGAGGCATTAGCAAGTATAGCCAGTGTTTCAAGAATGGAAATAAGAACAAAGACTGAAAAAGATAAGGGGGTTTTTATAAGAGTAGAAGGTGGAAATATGTTGGATGTATTACCATGGGAAGGAAGTGTGGGAACAAGTATTAGGGTTAAAGATCTTTTTTATAATGTGCCAGCAAGAAAGAAATTTTTAAAGACTAAGATCACAGAAAGTAATCTTATAGTAGATTTTGTAAAAAAGATTGCATTGGCTTATCCTGATATATCTTTTCAGTATATTGATGATGGAAAGACTAAATTTACCACTTTAGGGAGTGGAAAAATAGAGGATGTAATAATTGAAGTGTTTAAAAATATAAATTTGGATGATTTTATAGAATTTGAGAATACACATGGTGATTATTCTATTTGGGGATTACTAAGTAAACCTGGGAAGTTAGTTTCCATAAAGCCTCAAGATTTCTTTTATGTTAACAAAAGATGGGTAAGGAATCTTAGTATTTTTCAAGCACTAAAGGAAGGATATAAAGGCAGAATATTGGAGGGTTATTATCCTTTTGCAATTTTATTTTTAAAGGTACCTTATGATGAAGTAGATGTAAACGTACATCCCACAAAAAGGGAAGTAAAATTTGAAAAGGAAAAAGAGATTTTTAGTTTTATAGAAAATTCTATAAGAAAGGCTTTAGAGAATTATGAAAAGACATTTAGAAGAGTGGACTTAGATCAGAACATAAAAGTTAATGGGGAAAATTATGAAACTGATAAAAAAATTATCCAAGAAAATATTCAATTACCCTTAACATCAATTGAGAAGACTTATATTTCTGAAAAGACCGAGAAATATTTACCCAAAACCAAAAAAAGTTTTAGTTTTAGAATAGTTGGACAGATATTTAATAATTATGTAATAGTAGAAACTGGAGATAAGGTATTTATCATAGATCAACATGCTGCCCATGAAAGGATTAGATATGAAAGGTTAAAAGAAGAATTAAATTTAGGTCTTCTTCAAAATGTAGAGATTATTTTACCTATTATAATTGATGTTTCCTTAGAAGAAAAAAAGCAGTTAGAAGAAAAAAGAGAAATTTTAGAAAAATTTGCTTTTTCATGGGAAGATTTTGGCCCTAATAGGATAAGGCTTATAAAGGTACCATATGAGTTTTTGAATTTTGAGCCTGTATCCATTGAAAGTCTTTTTAAAGAAATAATTTCTGAGATAAATGAAAAAGATTTAGAAGTTTTAGAAGATAAAATTGTAAAAAGTATGGCTTGTCATGGAGCTATAAGAAGTGGGGATATTTTAATAAAGGAGGAGATGGAAGCTCTTATACAAATGGTTTTTGATAATCAAATCCCTATTACATGTCCTCATGGAAGACCTTATATATGGGAAATAAAAAAAGAAGAGTTAGAGAAATACTTTCATAGAAAATGAAGATACCAATTGCAGTCATTTTGGGTCCAACAGGTACAGGTAAAACGGCACTTTCTCTTGAACTTGCTAATCTTCTTCCAATAGAAATTATATCTGTTGATTCTATGCAAGTTTATAAAGATATGGACATTGGTACCGCAAAGCCTTCTGAAGAGGATAGGAAAAAAGTACCTCATCATATGATAGATATTGTTTCTCCTGATTATCCCTTTACAGTGGCAGAGTTTAAAGAAAGGGTAGAAAAAATTATACCAGAAATATATGAAAGAGGTAGATATCCTCTACTTGTAGGTGGTACTCCCCTTTACTATAAAGTCTTATTTGGTGAATTTCATATTCCCCATGTTCCACCCGATTATAAGTTTAGAGAAGAAATGAAAAAAAGAATAGAGAAGGAAGGTATTGGAAAGATATATGAAGAATTGAAAAAAGTTGATCCTAAAACAGCATCTAAAATCCATTTTAATGATTATAAAAGGATTATTAGAGCATTAGAAGTTTACTATAAGGTAGGAAAACCTATCAGTGAGTTAGCTGGTACTAAAATTGAAGATAAATATTTAGTTTCAAAAGTTGGACTTTTTTTACCAAAAGAATTACATTATGAGATTCTTGATAAAAGGGTTGATAGGATGATAGAAATGGGTTTAGTTGATGAGGTTAGAAGGCTTTACGAAAATGGAATAGATGAAGATAAGGTTTCAATGCAAGGTATAGGTTATAAAGAAATATTACAGTATATAAAAGGAAAGATAAGTTTGGATGAAAGTATAAAATTAATTAAGAAAAGAACAAGAATATTTGTAAAAAGACAGTATACATGGTTTAAAAAGGACAAAAATATTCATTGGTTTGATGTTTCTTTATATGATCTTCACCAATTGGCAATATTAGTTTATAATACCATAATCAAAGATTGGGAATTATTAGGATATAAATTCAAAGAAAGGGAAGGTGAAAGTTTTAATGATTAAAAAGGCTAAAAGAATAGAGAGTTTACCCCCTTATCTTTTTGCAAGAATTGATCAATTAAAAGAAGAGGCAATAAAAAGAGGTATAGATATAATAAGTTTAGGAATAGGAGATCCAGATCAACCTACTCCAATGCCAGTAATTCAGAAATTATGTGAAGAAGCATTAAATCCTGCAAATCATAGGTATCCATCTTATGAAGGAATGTTAGAATTTAGAAAGGCAGTAGCAGATTGGTATAAGTATAGGTTTAATGTAGACCTAGATCCTAAAAAAGAAGTTTTAACTCTTATTGGTTCAAAAGAAGGATTAGTGCATATTATTTGGGGACTTGTGGATAAGGAAGATATAGTTTTATGTCCTGATCCAGGATATCCAGTTTATAAAATAGCAACACTTCTTGCAGAAGGTATCCCTTATCCCATACCTTTAAAGAAAGAAAATAAATTCCTTCCTAAATGGGAGGATATTCCATCGGATATAGCTAAAAAGAGTAAAGTAATGTTTCTTAACTATCCAAGTAATCCAACAGGGGCTGTGATAGATAAGCATGGCTTAGAAGAAGCTGTATCATTTGCAAGAGAAAATGATATAGTGATTTTATACGATAATGCTTATTCAGAGATAACCTTTGATGGGTTTATTGCTCCAAGTATTTTAGAAGTTAAAGGAGCAAAAGATATAGCTTTAGAGTTTGGTTCGTTTTCTAAGACTTTTAATATGACTGGTTGGCGTATTGGTTATGCTGTAGGAAATAGTGATCTAATATCTATTCTTTCTACTGTTAAAACCAATGTGGACTCAGGAGTTTTTCAGGCTATTCAATATGCAGGGATAGAGGCTTTATATAATCTTAGGGATTTTCCAAAGGAAAGTAGTAAGATTTATCAAAATAGAAGAGATATGGTATTAGATGCTTTCAAAGATTTAGGAGTTGAAATTCTTCCTCCTAAGGGAACTTTTTATGTGTGGGTACCAGTGCCCGAAGGTTTTACGTCTACTGATTTTGCTGCCTTTTTATTAGAAGAAATAGGAGTATTAGTAGTACCTGGAATTGGATATGGAGATTATGGAGAAGGTTATATAAGGATTTCTACTACTGTAGAGGAGAATAAACTTAAAGAAGCTTTAAGAAGGATAAAGGAATTTTTCAGTAAGGGGGATTGGAAATCGAAAAAGCCATCCTTGTTGCTAAAATAGAAAATTTAGATGATTTAGAAGAATTAAAACTATTAGCAAAAACTGCAGGGGTATTAGTAAAGGATGTTTTAGTTTTTGGAGGTGAACCAGATCCTTCCTCATTTTTAAGAATTGGAAAATTAAATGAGCTGAAGGATCTGGTTCTTAGAAATCAAATTGATGTGGTAATTTTTAATAATGAACTTACTCCTGTACAACTGAGAAATATAGAGAGAGAAATACCAGTTAAGATTGTAGATAGAACCATGCTTATTTTAGATATTTTTGCGCAACACGCTATGACGAAGGAAGGTAAGATTCAAGTTGAGCTTGCCCAACTTCAATATCTTCTACCAAGGCTTGTGGGAAGAGGAGAAGCTCTTTCCAGATTAGGAGGAGGAATTGGTACTCGAGGACCTGGTGAAACAAAGTTAGAGATAGATAGAAGAAAAATTAGAAGAAGAGTTCATACCTTGAAGAATGAATTAGAAGAGTTAAGGAAAGAAAGGGAAGTACAAAGGAAAAAAAGATTAGATATTCCGCAAATTGCTCTTGTAGGTTATACAAATGCTGGAAAATCAACTTTGTTTAATGTACTTACAGGAGAGAATGCTAAGGCAGAAGATCTACTTTTTGCAACTTTGGATCCAATGGTAAGAAGGGTGAAATTTGAGAATGGTTGGGAATTTCTAATTTCAGATACAGTTGGCTTTATTAGAAATCTTCCCGAAGAGTTGCTTACAGCTTTTAGAGCAACATTAGAAGAGATATATTATGTAGATGTTATATTACATGTCATTGATGTATCTAACAAAAATTTTGAGATGCATATAGAAACTGTTGAATCTTTATTAGAAGAAATGGGAATTGAAGATAAACCTATAATAAGGGTATATAATAAAATTGATTTGTTAACTAAAGCTGAGTTAGCTTATCTGAGAAAAGAGTTATTTTATAGGCCTTCGGTTTTTATCTCAGCTTATCATAAAATAGGAATTAAGAAATTAAAAGGTGCAATTGTAAAAGAATTGCTAAAAGGTGTTAGAACATATAAATTTAAAATACCATATGAGAGATGGGGTACATTTCAAAAAATTAAAAGTAGAATTTATATCGAAGAAGAAAAATATCAGGATAATTTTGTAGAGATTAAAGCAAAGGTTCCAAAAGAGTACAAGAAGGTTTTGGATTCTTTAAGACTTTAAGAGTTCCCACATAGTGATTCCATTTTCTAACATATAATCATTATTAAAGAATAAATATATTTTTTTAGAATTTAATTTTTTGACTTCTTCAGCGTATTTTATAATTTCACTGTCTTTGTAATAATATGAATACCATTTTTCTTTTCCATGAAACCTCATATATACTTGAGAGTATAAATTTAGTATCATTTTATCTGGTAATTTAGGAGCACTTACTGACACTATAGTTATTCCATAGTTTTTTATTATATTAATAATCTTGTCATCAAACCATTCTATATTTCTTGGTTCAAAGGCGAACCTCTCTTTTAATTTGGTAAAATCATAAAATTTAATAATTTTTTCTAAATAGTTTATTTTTATACTTGGAGGAATTTGAAAAAGATAAAAATCAATAAAGGGATCTAAATCTAAGAAAACTTCATAAAATTTATTCCATTCTTCCATTGCTTTATCGTTAAATCTATGTAGGTGGGTGATTGAACGATTCACTTTGATGACAAATCTTAATTTCTCTGCAAAGGACAACCATTTTTTAGTTGTTTGTTTTTTAGGAATATGATAAAAGGTACTATTAACTTCTATAGCATTGAAAGGAGTATTTTCAATGTACCAATCTAAGCTTCTTTTTGGATTCCAACTATAATTCCATCCCGATGTTCCAATATAAATATCCACTTTTATTTACCCCTTAAATATTATATAATAGAATCATAAAAAATTATAAATTTTTAAAATTTTGTGTTTCCTTTGTTGACTATTTTTTACTTTTGTTCTATACTACCATGAACTTTCAAGAATGTACCTTATCTATTTTATTACTTGTATTTTTTTACATCCATAAAAAAATTTCCTTACAAGAGGAGGTTTGAGGAATGCCTTATGAGGATTTAGCAATAAAAACAAGAGCAGAATTAGCAGAAATAGCAAGAGAATTGAAAATCCCTGGGTACTATCGTATGACAAAAGAAGAAATGATAGAAGCAATAAGTAGGAAATTAGAAGAGGGGGGAGAAATTTTAATTGAGGAAAAAGGTGAAGAGATGAAAACCAAAGTAGAGCCAGATGTTTTAATTGAAAGTAAAGGAGAGACGGAGATAAAGATCGAGGAAAAGCAAGAACAAAAGGATAAGGTTATTATTGATGGTTTTGAATGTGTTTTTAGAGAGGGTTATTTAGAGATTCAGGAAGAGGGATATGGTTTTATAAGGAAAAACTTTAAGCCAAGTGATGAAGATGTATATATATCTGCATCCCAAATTAAAAAATTTGGACTTAGGTATGGTGATTTAATTGGAGGAATGGTAAGACCACCAAAAGAGAATGAGAGATGGTATGCTATATTAAGGATAGATACGGTTAATGGAAGAGACTTAATGCATTCTCGCCAAAGGCCCAAATTTGATGATCTTATTCCGTACCATCCTACAGAAAGACTAAAATTAGAAACAACCCCAGAAGAAGTAGACACAAGACTCATTGATCTTTTAGCTCCTATTGGAAAGGGACAAAGAGGTTTAATTGTTTCTCCACCAAAAGCTGGTAAAACAACTCTTTTAAAGAAAATAGCAAATGGAATTTCTGCTAATCATAAAGAAGTTAAATTATTTATTCTACTAATTGATGAGAGACCTGAAGAGGTAACCGATTTTAGAAGATCTGTTCAAGGTGAAGTAATTGGATCTACTTTTGATGAACCACCAGAAAGGCATATACAAGTTGCTAAGTTAGTTCTTGAAAGAGCAAAAAGATTGGTGGAATATGGTGAACATGTGGTTATTCTCTTAGATAGTATAACAAGGCTTGCCAGGGCATATAACTGGGCAGTACCATCAAGTGGTAGAACTCTTTCAGGTGGAGTTGAGCTTGCAGCTTTACATCATGCTAAAGAATTTTTTGGGGCTGCCCGAAATATAGAGGGTGGAGGAAGCTTGACTATTCTTGCTACAGCTCTTATTGAGACTGGTAGTCGTATGGATGATGTAATTTTTGAGGAATTTAAAGGTACTGGAAATATGGAGCTTGTTTTAGACAGAAAATTGGCAGATAGAAGAATATTCCCAGCTATAAGTATTTCAAGATCTGGTACAAGAAAAGAAGAACTTTTATATCCTGAGGATCAGTTAAAGAAAATCTGGTTCTTGAGAAGAACTTTGATAGGGCAAGAAGAGGGAGAAGCTATTGAGGGTTTAAAGAGAATGTTAAGAGAAACAAGAAATAATGAGGAATTTCTGAAATTTATTGATGGGATTATAAAGAAAGGAAATACTGTAAGAAGGTAGGTTAAGGTGAGAAAAATAATATTAATTATTTTATTTATATCTCTAATAATAGTGACTTTGGCTTTTCTTCTTACTAAAGAAGATATTTCTATAAGGTTATATATTTACAATCCTCAAAAACAGGCCTTAGAAAGCAAGGATATAAATATTAAGTTAACCAGACTTGAAAAATATTTTATAAAGGAAAAAATATATAAAGAAGCAATCAATAATCTTATTTCTTATTCTGACAATAATATATATCATCTACCTATACCAAAAGGGACAAAAATCCTTAATATATCTGTCAAAAACAATATAGCTTATATAGATTTTTCCGATGAATTAAGGAAGAACCATCCTGGTGGTAGTTTGGGAGAGATGTTAACTGTTTATAGCATTGTAGATACGCTTACAGAATTTCCAGAAATTAAAAAGGTTCAAATTTTAATAAGTGGTGCTGTGGTAGAGACCTTAGTGGGACATATGGATTTAACCTCTCCTTTAGAAAGAGATCTTTCATTGGTTAAATAAAAATGAAAATTGGGATTATTTCAGATATTCATGCTAATTTGCCTGCATTAGAAAAGGTCTACAGTGAACTTGAGAAAGAAGTAGATGAGATATATTTTTTGGGAGACATAGTAGGCTATGGCCCATATCCTAATGAGTGTATGGAATATCTGAATAAATTTGGTTATTCTGTATTAGGTAATCATGATGCTGCAGTAGTTGATTTGAGAACCTATGATGATTTTAATCCTTATGCTCAATTTGCAATAGATTGGACTAAAGAAAGATTAAGTTGGGAGAATATTGAAAAATTGAAAAAGCTTCCTCTTATTATTGAAAATAATAATTTTTGTTTAGTTCATGGAAGCATCAGAGAACCTCTTGATGAATATTTAATAAATTATTATTCAGTATTGGCCAATTTTGAGATTATGGATGAGAATATTTGTTTCTTTGGACATTCTCATTTAGCTGGGGTTTTTGTATATTCGGATAAAGAAATATACTATGTAAATTTTAGCGAAGGAGGAGAATTAAAGTTACAGAAAAATAGTAAATATTTAATAAATCCTGGTAGTGTAGGTCAACCTCGAGATGGTAATTGGAAAGCAAGCTTTGTTATATATGATGTTGATAAAAAGATTTTAAAATTTAAGAGAGTTGAATATGATGTAGGAAAAATACAAAATTATATGAAACTTTTGGGTTTTCCTAAACAGCTTTGGGAAAGGCTCCAATATGGGAGGTGATTAATTTGAAAGTACTTATTATGAGTGATACTCATGGTGATACAAGTTTTTGGGAATATATAAATGATTTTTTGTCCGAAGCAAATTTCGTTATACATGCTGGAGATGTTCTTTATCATGGTCCAAGAAATCCACTACCTGCAGGATATAATCCTAGCAAGCTTGCTGAACTTATAAATAACTCAAAACCTTTCTTTATTTCAAAGGGTAATTGTGATGCTGATGTGGATCAATTAGTTATAAAATTTCCTATTTCTTCTCCTTATCTTCTGTTATATGTGAATTCTTTGAAGATTTTTGTTACTCATGGAGAAAATAGAAATGAAGATGATTTTTTTAATCTTGCAGAACTTTTTGATGTAGATCTTTTAATATTTGGACATATCCATATCCCAGTTCTTAAAGAAAGAAATAAAAGAATAATACTTAATCCTGGAAGTCCTGCTTTACCAAAGACAGAATATAAATCTGTAGCTTTTCTTGATGAAAATAAAGTTTCAATTATAGAAATAATAAGCAAAAAAGAAATTTTTAGTTTGGAATTGACTAAGTGATAATATAATTACATGGTAACTCTTGACTTTAGAGACAATTTTTTATAATATTTATTTAGCAATCGGGGCATGGCGCAGTTGGTTTAGCGCGCCTGGTTTGGGACCAGGAGGTCGCTGGTTCAAGTCCAGCTGCCCCGACCATATAATAAAAGAGCGGGAGTAGCTCAGGGGTAGAGCATCAGCCTTCCAAGCTGAGGGCCGCGGGTTCAAATCCCGTCTCCCGCTCCACTTTTGATGGGCATTTGCGCCCATAGCTCAGGTGGACAGAGCGGCAGACTTCGAATCTGCGGGTCGGGGGTTCAAGTCCTCCTGGGCGCGCCAGTAAGAGTAGGTTAAAAAATTTGGAGGATGGTGAACGTAGCTCAGGATGGTAGAGCGCTGGGTTGTGGCCCCAGTGGTCGCGGGTTCAAGTCCCGCCGTTCACCCCATAATATATAAAAAGCGCCCGTAGCTCAGTAGGACAGAGCAACGGACTTCTAATCCGTGGGTCGGGGGTTCGATTCCCTCCGGGCGCGCCATTCACGGGCCGTTAGCTCAACTGGCAGAGCACCTGACTCTTAATCAGGGGGTTGCAGGTTCGACTCCTGCACGGCTCACCAGTTGTGCGAGGGTGGCGGAATGGCAGACGCGCTAGACTTAGGATCTAGTGGGATTTCCCGTGTGGGTTCAAATCCCACCCCTCGCACCAAA
>CAZZIO010000006.1:0-15133 GCA_964654465.1 uncultured Dictyoglomota bacterium | reverse complement strand
AAAGTTCCCCCTCATCCTCATATCTTATTATAGTAGCATCTTTTATTCCTTCCAAAAGGGCCGAAAGTTTTACATCCTTTTTAGCCAAAAGTATTATTCTTTTCCCTTCCATATAGGCAAGCATTATCTCCATTCCTACTCCATGGCTTGGTTTGGAAACTTCTGCCAAAATTATATCCGAGGCCTTAACTCCCATAGTATCTCTGATAAATACATCTTGGGGAGATATATCTGTATCAACTCCTGAAAGCACCCAAGGAGAAGTAAGTTCAAAGCCAAGATCTTGTATTAAATTAGCCAATTTTTTCGTAAGTTCATTATTGTAGTAATTTATGATAGGTACAGCAAGATATATCTTTTTCATATTTACATCTTCCAGCTTATTAATTCTAACAAAATTCCCTCAGGACCATAAAAATATGCATATTTTCCATCAGGAAATTCCAAAGGTCCTAAAACAAATTCAATGCCCTTTGATCTTAAATATTCACAAGTTTTATCTATATCATCCACAAAAAAAGCAATATGTTCTACTCCTGTCTTTTTCCTATCTTCCCATTTTTTCTTTTCCATATAAATTGGGGGGTCATCTGGTGCTATTAATTCCAACATTGAACTATCCATATTTAAGAAGATAATTCTTGCCTTTTCTCCTTCATCATAAAAATCCAACTTTACATTAAAACCTAATATATCGCTATAAAATCTAATATTTTCATCTACATCCTTTACAATAATGGATATGTGGTCAAGCTTAATATTCACAGTACACCTCCCCCAAATTTTATTTTTTTCTGCGTTATTAAAATATTTATTTTTGTTCTTTCATATTCTAAGGATAATATTAACATTTTATCAAAAGTATCATCAAGCCTTTTATTGTATAGGTAAATCCTTATTCCTTAATTAACTTGGGGATAAGGGATATTATTTTAAAAAATTTAGTCAACTATATTGACTAAATAAAAAGTTAATGATATAATTCCCCAAAAGTCAACTTAGTTGACTAATTTATAGGGAGGTGTTTTAAATGTCTTTCTCAAAACCCAAATTTAGGACCCTTCTATTAGTAATTGCGGTTTTACTATTACTCAGTACCTTTATGAGTTTTGCTCAAAGTACAGTTAAATTAAGAGTAGTTACATACTTCACAGGAGAGGATCCTTTCTCCCCTGCTTGGAAAGAAGCCATGGCTCTTTTTAAGCAGAAATATCCAAATGTAGAGATTATAGATGAAGCTGTTCCTACCGCTAATGATGCTATAAGAACAAAGGTAAAAACAGATTTTGCTACAGATAACGAGCCCGATGTTATGTTCTTCTTTACTGGAGCTGATGCTGTACCATTATTAAAGACTGGGAAAGTATATGCTTGGGATGAAGAAATAGAAAAGGATAAAAAATGGAGCGATAATTTCAATAAAGCTGCATTAAAATTCACAACATACAAAGGAGATATCAAAGAATATAATGGAAAAATCTATGCATTACCAACAATTGGTTTCTACGAAGGACTTTTTGTCAATAAAGATCTTTTTGAGAAATATAATCTTGCTCTCCCTACTGAGTGGAGTAAATTCACTAAAGCTATTAGCATTTTGAAGTCTAAGAATATTATCCCAATTGCTGGATCAATTCTTGAATCCTATTACTTAATTGAGACTTTTGTTCTTTCCGCTGGGGGTCCAGAAGGTCACGATACTCCATTCCATCCATCTTGGGAGACAGGATTAAACTACATTAGACAAGTATATAAATTGGGAGCATTTCCTAAGGATGCACTTACTATAAAAGATGATCAAGCTCGTGAACTTTTCTATACTAAGAAGGCTGGTATGATGGTTAATGGATCATGGTGTGTAGGAGGCTTAAAAGATAAAGAAAATACTGTTATTATGCCTCTTCCAGTAGTTCCTGGTGGAAAAGCTCATCCCACTGACATAATCGGTGGTTTTGGATCTGGTTGGTATGTTAGCAAAAAGGCAAATGCAGAAAAGAAAGGTCTTCCTGTTGAATTTGTAAAATTCATGACATCTCCAGAGATTGTAGCCAAATTTGTATCCATAGCAGGAGTTCCTGCAGTAAAAGTTAATCTTACTGGTCTTTCACCTGCTGCAAAAAGTGGATTTGATATGATGGCAAAAGCAAGAGCTATCTGTATGCCAATTGATGCTCAAATTGTACCAGAAGCCTTTACAAAGATAAGATTAGGACTTTCCTATGTAGTTACAGGAGAAAGATCAGCAAAGGATCTACTAAAAGAAGCAAAAGAAATTCATGAAAGAGCACAAAAGTAATACTTACTCCCCCTTTATATAAATCTTTTGGGGGGAGGGGGACAAAAAGCCCTCTCCCCCTTTTGATTTTTGTTTTTAAGGAGGTAATAATATGCAGGAGAAATATACAAAAAAATATAAATTATGGTTTCTTTTACCAAGTTTAATCATCATAGGCATATTTATATACTATGCCCTTTTTGCTACTTTTTATTACAGTTTATTTAATTGGAGAGATTTTTCAAAATACAAATCTTTTATAGGAATAGAAAATTATAAGTATCTTTTCAGAGATATATCCTTTATTAAAGCCATAAAAAATACTTTTATACTGCTCCTTTTTGCTGTTGTCTTTCAAATAGGAATAGCTCTTGTCTTAGCCCTTATTGTAGATACTTTAAGAAGAGGATATAAATTTTTTAGAACCATTTATCTTTTTCCAGTAATAATTTCAGGAAGCGCAATAGGTCTTTTATTCTATCTTATGTATAGCTATGATTATGGGCTTCTTAATTCTTTACTTTCCCTCTTAGGTAAAGAAAAGGTTTTATGGATTACCCCCAAAACTGCCTTATGGGCAGTACTTATACCTGTCATATGGCAATATGTAGGTTTCTATTTTGTCATCATTTTATCTGCTCTATATCAAATTCCTCAAAGTATTCATGATGCTGCAAAAATAGATGGATTCAGTGAGTTTAAAAAAGCCTTTTATATTTCTATTCCCCTTATATGGGATGTCTTAGCTGTATGTATTTCTTTAGTAATTATAGGTACATTTAAGGTTTTTGATGTGGTCTATGTGATAACAGGAGGAGGCCCTATGGATGCAAGTCAAGTCTTAGGTACCTACCTTTATACTGTGGCCTTTACAGGACAAAATCAAGGATATGCAAGTGCTATAGGTACTGTTATTATATTCCTTGGTATAATTCTCTCTCTTATAGCCCAGATAATAACCAAAAGAGAAAGAATTATATATCAGGCTTAAGGAGGAATCAAAATGAGAAAATTATATTCTCTTTTGAAATATACATTATTAATCTTATGGGGACTAACCACATTATTCCCCATATATTGGGTAATGATAAATTCCTTTAAACCCACAAGTGAAATATTGCTAAACCCATTATCTTTTCCAACAAGTTTTCATATAGAAAATTATCTTCAACTTTCAAACTACGGAAATATAAATTTCTTAAAGGGATTTAAAAATAGTGCAATTATTTCTTTTAGCACAACTTTACTGGTACTATTTTTAGGAAGTCTTGCATCTTATGCTATTGCCAGACTTAACTTTAAAAGAGCAAATTTAATAAATTCCTTCCTCGTAGGAGCCCAATTAGTACCTGCCTTCTCCATAGTAATTCCTGCCCTTATTGTTTTCAAAACAGTTCGTCTTTCTGGAAGTTATCTTTCCCTAATACTTCTTCAAACCGCTTGTTTTCTCCCCTTCTCCATCCTTACTATTACCAGCTTTATGAAATCTATACCAGTAGAATTGGAAGAGGCAGCATATATAGATGGAGCATCTGTACTTCAAACCTTTCTAAAAATCATATTACCTACCTCCATACCTGCCCTTGTCACAGCCGGAATATTTGTATTTCTTTGGTCTTACAATGACCTCTTTATGTCTCTTATTCTCCTTCCCTTAAGAGAGAAACAACCTATCTGTGTATTACTCTCCCTGGTATCCAGCGCTTACGGAACCAATTATGGGGCTATGATGGCAGCCCTTTTTGTTACTATTATCCCAGTAGTTGTTATTTATACTTTTCTACAAGAATATATTGTAAGGGGACTTATGTCAGGAGCTGGAATAAGATAAAGGATTTGATATACTAATATATATCTTTCTTTTTGGGGAGGTATAAGATGGTAAAATATGAGTTTCCCAAGAATTTTTATTGGGGTACTGCCACTTCATCTCACCAAATAGAAGGGGGTAATATTTACAACGATTGGTGGGAGTTTGAAAGTCAAGGAAAAGTCAAAGATGGACAGATATCAGGATCTGCTTGTGATAGCTGGAACAGATATAGAGAAGATTTTGACCTAATACAAAAGTTAAATAATAATGCCTATAGATTTTCCATTGAATGGAGTAGAATAGAGCCTGAAGAAGGAAAATTCAATGAAGAAGCATTAAACAGATACAAAGATATGATCATCTCTTTAAGAAAAAGAAATATAGAGCCCTTTGTTACACTTCATCATTTTACAAATCCCCTATGGATAGCTAAAAAAGGAGGTTGGCTAAATCCAGAAACTATTGATTATTATTTAAGATATGTGGAAAAAGTAGTAGGTGAATTTAAAGATCTTGTGAAATATTACATGACCATAAATGAGCCCAATGCCTATGCCTTTATGGCATATCTTTATGGAGAATTTCCTCCCCAGGAAAAGAGCCTAAAAAAGATGTTAAAAGTACTAAATAATATGGTAAAAGCCCATGCTAAAGTCTATAAATTAATCCATGATATAAGAAAAGATGCAGAAGTAAGTATAGCTTATAATGTACTCCTTATTGAGCCTTTGAATTCCAAATCTTTTATAGACAGGAAAATTGCAAGTTTTGCAGACAGAATATATAATCGGGTTTTCATAGAAACCCTTATTACTGGTAAATTCTCCTCCCCTCTCTTAAAAGAAAATATCCCATATGCAAAAGATACATTGGACTACTTAGGAATAAATTATTACACAAGAATTTTAATGGGAATTAAGACCTTTTTTAACCCTTCCATAAATACAGCTACCAATAATGAAAGATCAGATTTTGGATGGGAAATCTATCCAGAAGGCTTCTATAAAGTAGTTAAAAGATTTTGGGAGCTTACAAAAAAACCCATCTATATTACCGAAAATGGTATCTCAGATGCCCAAGATGACAGAAGGCCAAAATACTTAATATCCCATTTAATAGCATTACATAAAGCAATAAAAGAAGGAGTAGATGTAAGGGGATATTTTCATTGGAGTCTTATGGATAATTTTGAGTGGGCAGAAGGGTTTAAACAAAGATTTGGGCTTTTTGAGACAAACTTTGATACAAAAGAGAGAATCTGGAGAAAAAGTGCAGAATTATACTCTAAAATAGCGAAAAATAATGGAATTACAGAGGATATGGAATCTCTTTATTAATATCATATCTCCAAAAATCTTTCCAAAAGTCTGGAAACTTAGCTTTAAAATCCATATTCTCCTTCTTTACAGGATGGAGGAGGGTTAATTTATAACAGTGAAGAAATATCTTGTCTTTAAAGATTTTACCCCCTCCATATTTTTCATCTCCCAAAATAGGATGACCTATTTTTGAAAGCTGTACTCTTAGTTGATGCTTTCTTCCTGTATAAGGTATAAGCTTTACTAATGACATATTTTTATCCTCATCTATTACTTCATAAAATGTTAGAGCCTCTTTACCCAAGGAACCATCTGATACAATCTTTGCCTTTTTCTCAGGTTCCTCCCAATGAATATAATCTTTTAAAATACCACTTTTTTCTCTAAAAATGCCCTTTACTAACGCTAAATATATTTTCTCTACTTTTCTTTCTCTAAAAGCCTCTGAAAGCCTGCCCGCTGATTTGCTATTCCTGGCAAAAACTATTACTCCAGACACAGGCTTATCTAATCTATGCACTATAGCTAAAAAGACATTACCAGGTTTTTTATATTTAATCTTAATATATTCTTTTGCAGCTTGTAAAAGAGTCTTCTTTCCTGTAATATCTCCTTGTACAAGGATACCTGCAGGTTTATTTAAAACAAGTAAATGATTATCTTCAAACAATATATCAAGATTTAAAAAGTCTGCCACTTTAAAACCTCATGGAGTTCCTTTTTCTTTGGCCTTTGGGGTATCTCCGCAGGATAACCTACTGCAAGCATAACCATAAGTTCCAGATTATCAGGACAATTAACAAGTCTCTTAACATCCTCAGAATGAGCTTTTTTGTACGAATTTATCCAACAAGTACCCAATCCATATGCTTGTGCAGAAATAATAATATTTTCTGCAGCTGCACAGGCATCCTCTAATGCTGTCTCTGCATCTTTTTCACAAAAGATCAAAATTCCAGCTCCTGCCTCTTTCAAAAACCTACCCCATGGCGTCACATCTGCCAATTTCTCTTTAAGAGCTTTATCTGTTACTACTAAAAAAACCCATGGCTGTCTGTTATATCCAGAAGGTGCCAATCTGCCACAATCCACAAGATCCTCTAAAATTTCCTTTGGTACTTCCTTATCTAAATATTTTCTCACACTTACCCTTGATTTAATAACTTTAATAGTCTCAAGCATGATAAAATCCCTCCCAATTTTTCTTTCTCCCTTATTGTATCATATGATAAAATAAAACATGAGCTTGAAACTTACTTTCTTTGATGGAGTAAGTTGTATAGGGGGAAATAAAATACTCTTAGAAGAGGATGAATCTGCCCTTATTTTAGATTTCGGCATTAATTTCAATGACGAGAATAAATACTTTGATGAATTCTTAAGACCAAGAAGTTATTTAGGAATTTATGATCTTTTCCATCTAAACCTTATACCCCCTTTGAAAGGAGTATACAGAGAAGATTTAATAATCCCAGAAATTTGGGAAAACTTTAAAAATCATCCATGGTATCGGGAAATAAATCCTATAGCTATTCTTGTATCCCACGCCCACTTAGATCATGTAGGATACCTTTCCTATCTCCATGAGGATATACCTATTATTACATCCCTTATATCATCCCTTATCATAAAAAGCTTAGAAGATACGAGCAGAATAATATCTGATCTATGCTTAATAAGGAGAAAAACCCAAGAAAACGGAGTCTTAAAAACAGAAAGAAACAAATTTATAAAAAGACCATATATCACCTTTGGTAATGGATCAATATCTAAGATAGAAGAATTTTGGAATAAGCTTGAAAGAAAGGATAAAAGAAACATTGATATAGAAAATAAACCAATTAACATAATAGACTATGAAACTTATAAGATAGGTTCTTTTGAGATTACTTACTTTCCTGTAGACCACTCTATACCGGGAGCAGTAAGTTTTGCCATAAATACAAAAATAGGCTGGGTTGTATATACGGGAGATCTGAGATTACATGGAAGAAACAAAGATCATTCAGAAAAATTTATTGAAAAATTAAAGGAAATACCAATAAAAGTCCTAATATGTGAAGGTACCCATCCAAAAGTAGATCGCCTATATACTGAAGAAGATGTTAAAGAAAATATATATCACATTGTTAAAAACTCAAAAGGATATATAATTGCTGATTTTGGAGCAAGAAATATTGATCGATTAATGAGTTTTCTGGAAATAGCAAAAGAGGTAGGAAAAAGACTTGTATTAACCCTAAAGGATATATATCTCTTGGAAGCTCTATCCTTGGTTGGATATCCTGACCCTAAGGAAGATGAATACATAACCTTTTACAAAAAACCAAAAGGTTCCTATGAAACGTGGGAAGAGAACCTTTTAGATAGACATGATATTCAAGGAAAAGGTATCTCCGCAAAAGAAATAAGAAACAATCCTGATGATTTTATCCTCTGTATGTCTTACTATGACTTTCATATTCTACTTGATATATTACCCCATGGTGGTACTTATATATTCTCCTCCAGCGAAGCTTTTAATGAAGAGATGAAAATAGATCAAAAAAAGATAGAAAATTGGCTAAATTACTTCCACATAGAGATAAGGGGAAACTTGGTAGAAAAAAGAGAAGAATCTCCTTTTCATGCCAGTGGACATATTCATGGTGATGGAATAATAAAGCTTGTTGATTATGCGAAACCAGAATACTTAATACCTATACACACAGAAAGGGATAAAAATATAGACTTTTTTGACCAATTTAAGGATTTTTGCAAAGTAATCTACCCAAAGAAAGGAGAGACTATAACAATTATATGAATAAGAAGTATAAAACCAAAATTATTCCTAAAAATTTTTACAAAAAATTGTTAGAGCATATTACTGATGGTATTTATTTTGTAGATACCAATAGAAAAATCATATATTGGAACAAATCAGCAGAAATAATTACAGGATACAAAAAGAAAGAAATTATAGGAAAATACTGCCATGATAATATCCTTAGACATATAGATGAAAAGGGAAATGAGCTATGTCTTTCAGAGTGTCCCTTAGTTTATGCTATAAAAGAAGATAAAATTGTAGAAAAACAAGTTTTTCTTCATCGTAAGGACGGAGTAAGATTACCAGTACTTGTAAGTGTAAATCCCATAAAAGCTAAGAATGGGGAAATTATAGGGGCAGTTGAAATTTTCAGAGAGACTTCCGAAACTTTACATTTAAAGAAAATGGTAAGTGAACTTTATCGAAAAACTTATATAGATGAACTTACAGAAATTCCCAACCGAAGATTCTTAGATTACTATTTAGATTTGAAGATAAATGAATTCCAAAAATATCATCATAGCTTTGGAGTACTTTTTATAGATATAGATGATTTTAAGAAAATTAATGATACTTATGGACATAAGATAGGAGATATGGTATTAAAAACCGTTGCTGAAACGTTAAAAAATAATATAAGAGCTACAGATATGGTAGGAAGATATGGGGGAGAAGAATTTATTGTGGTATATTCTGATTTGGAAAAAAAGAATATTTTATATCAGCTTGCTGAAAAATTAAGAATCTTAGTAAAAAATTCACATATACATTTGGAAGAAAAAATTCTAAATGTCACCGTATCCATAGGAGGAACCTTAGTAAAGGAAGATGATAATAAGGAGAAAATCATAGAAAGAGCAGATAACTTAATGTATCAAGCCAAAAAAGAAGGGAAAGATAGAGTTATTGTTAACTAAAAAATAAAATAAAAATCAAACCTTTTGGGTAAAATCTATAAAAAGACAGAAAGTATAAGGCTTAACCTGTTTAAAAAAATTTTTAAATAATTTAACAAAAGTTTTTTTGACAAAAAAATTTGGATTGTGTTAAAATTTTGGAGATTATGGAAGAAAAAGTGTCGTTACTTGGATTTTTGCTTGCTTTTTCAGAAAACTTGGACGATCAGGTACCTGAAAAAAGGAGACATTCCTCTCGGGTAGCTAACATTTCTTTCTTCATAGCAGATAAACTGAATTTATCGGAAAAGGAGAAATATAACCTAATAATATCTGCTCTTTTACACGATGCTGGAAATGGTAACAATAATTTTAAAAACTCTTCCAAAGAGATAGACGAGCATGCCTTGAAAGGAAGCCTTTTTATATCTGATATACCCTTCTTAGAAAATATTTCCAAAATCATAAAATATCACCATATAGCATGGGATTTTGGGAAAGGAAATATATATAAAGAAGAACCTGTACCTATGGAGAGCCAAATCTTATTTCTTGCTGAATTTATAGATCATAAATTAAATAAGCAAAAATATATATTAAAGGAAAAAAACAAGATTATCAAAAGGGTAAAGGAAGAAGGAGAAAAATTATTTAACAAAGATGTAATGGAGGCTTTCTTATCCCTATCTAACAAGGAATCTTTTTGGTTTGAGGTAAATTATGATACCCCATCTCCTGAAGATTTCTCCTGTGATTTAAAATTAGATATAGATGGTCTTTTACTACTTTCGAAAGCTGTAGCAAGAATCGTAGACTATAGAAGTAAGATTCAGGTTAGACATTCAAGAAATGTAACCAATGTTGCCTCCTATTTATCAGAAAAATTAGGCTATGATTCAGAAATGATTAAGAAAATAAAAATAGCAGGATATCTACATGACATAGGAAAGGTAGCATTACCCCCTTCCATACTTTTAAAGCAAGAAAAATTATCTAAAAAAGATACCGATTATATTAAAATACATCCTTTTAAAACCTATCTTACCCTTAAAAAGGGACTTCCATACGAAGATATTACTATATGGGCTTCATATCACCATGAAAAATTAAATGGAAAAGGTTATCCTTTTAGAGTATCAGGAGAGAGTATCCCAATTCCTGCAAGGATAATCACTATATCCGATATTTATTCAGCTCTCTTAGAGAATAGACCCTATAGATTGGGGCTTTCAGAAAATAAAGTATTAAGTTATATGAAGAAATTAGCTACTGAAAAATATATAGACAAGGAAATCTTTTCCATAATAATAGAAAATAAAGAGGAAGTTTCCTCTGTTATAAAACTATAATTTTTTTAAAACCTGGTATATTCCACATTTAAGATATAACGATTCTGGATGGGAAAAAAGAATAGGATGATCTTTTGCCTGATATCTAAACTCTACAAGTCGCAATATTCTGTTTGCATCATAGCTTGCAGATTCAATTACTTTTTGGAATATTTCCGGTATAACATGCTGAGAACATGAACAAGTGATAAGAAAACCTCCATCCCTTATTATTTTCATAGCCCTAAGATTAATCTCCTTATACCCTCTTAAAGCATTATCAAGATTCCTCTGGGATTTTGCAAAGGCAGGAGGATCAAGAATCACCACATCAAAATTTCTACCCTCTTTATGAAAATTTTTCAAAAGATGGAAGGCATTCTCCTCAACAAATTCTATCTTATCTAAAAATCCATTTAACTTAGCATTTTCCTTGGCTAATTCAAGAGCTATCTTGGAAGAATCTACCGCTAAAACTCTTTTAGCTCCATATTTTAAAGCATGTAGAGAAAAAGACCCTGTATAACAAAATACATCAAGAACCTCTGCCCCATCTACCAAACCTTTTAAAGCCCTCCTATTTTCTCTCTGATCCAAAAAATATCCTGTCTTCTGACCATCCTCTACATCTACCAATATCTTTACTTCATTTTCATTAATTATTACCTTAGGATCAAAATCTCCCTTTATAGGACCCTTTATTTGAGGAAGGCCCTCTATTTCTCTTACAGGCACATCATTTCTTTCATATATTCCCCGAGGATTAAAAATTTCATCTAATACTTCAACTATTATCTCCTTAAATCTATCAATACCAAGGGTTAATGTCTGTATAACAAGAATATCCTCAAATTTATCTACAATAAGTCCTGGAAGAAAATCAGACTCTGCAAAAACCACTCTACAAGATGAGGTTTCCACAACTTTTTTTCTGTATTCCCATGCCCTAATAATTCTTTCTCTAAAAAAATCCCTATTTATTTCTTCTTCTTTCCTTGTAAGTATTCTTACCCTTATCTTTGAATTAGGATTTATATATCCCCTACCTATAAAGCTATTACTGCTATCATAAATATCTACTATATCTCCAGGATTTATCTCCCCTAAAATCTTAGAGATCTCATTGGCATAGATCCATGGATTACCCCTTACAATCTTTGTATGAACACCCTTTTTAAGAATAACCTTCTTAATCTCTTTCATGGAGATACAGAATTTTTTGAGCCAGGTGTGGCATAAATATAATAATATTTTCCATCATATCCTTGGACACTATAACACAACTTAGTAGAAGATGCGAAATTGGAAGAATCATATAAAAGACCTAAAAGCCCTACATTCTTTAATTCCAAAGAATAATACTTCTCTGTATTACCATCAAGAACAGGTTGACCGCCCATCGAGGAGTTGTAATATACATCACATACCCGAATAACTCTATCACTAATGTTTCGATTCTCTAATAAAGTTAAAGTATAAGAATCGTTAGGTAGTTCACCAAAAGATGGTCCTAATCCATTATTTGAAACTTTAGCATAATTTATACCAGATAACCCATACCAATCCAAAATATTTGCAGAAGTTCCACTAACCACCATATACCCTCCAGGCATAAGAGTCCATGTTTCACTTACAAGGCTCATAATAGGATTCGAAGAAGTATATACAGCATAGTTATTAAACCAATTTACATATTCAACAGATATAGTAGAATACGTGGGATTGTGGATCTCAATATATTCCATCATTCTTTGATCTGACGTATTCCACCTTTGTATGGTACAAGGAGAAGGATAATACATAATCTCAGATATTACTAATTTAGGCATAAGGCAATATGCTACATACGCTACATTTCCTTGGAAGGTTATATAATTTAAATTAGAAGAGTTTGTCCAATTAGATGCATCTTGTGTTGGCAAAGAAAGAGACTTTCTAACCATGGAATACCATACTCTAAATCGTCCTGAGGTACTTCCAGGTTGACCACCCCAAGAAGATGTAAAACTTATTTGGTCAACAATTCTTCCAAAACTATCTTTTATTACAACAGTATCTCCACCACTATTTAAACTTAATCCACCATTTCCAAGTCCAGAACTATTTGTCTTTATATAAATAGCATATTCTGGTAAAGGGAAATAATAAGAATTGATTAAATTAGAGTTCCTTGTTCCTATAACAGCAGACTTTCCTGGAAATAAAGTCCACGTATTGTTTACTGATACTGAAAATAGATTTCCATTAATACTCCATCCCCTTAGATCAATAGGATTTTGAGTATTATTGTAAATTACAACGAACTGGAGATCTGCTGTTACAATATTATTCCCTAATTTATCCTTTGTAGGAGGAACATACATTATCTCTGTTATCACAACTCCGCCCAAATTTGTTGGTAAATCTGCCCTCAATCCCACATTGCCTGAATACTTCATTCCATTTGTCATAGTTAAGGTAAATATAATGAACCTTATTTCACGAAGATTGGAAGTATAAGTATTATCAAGCCTTGTACCTGTAAAAGTTATGTTCTCAATAGGTCCTGCAAGAATCTGTCCATCAAGGGCAAAATATTTTTTACCATCAGCACCTACTACTATGGAGTATGTATGAGTCACACCTGTACTAAGATTTATAGTAAGAGTATTTGTACTCATATATAAGATTTCCCTTCCCTGCCTTATATCCCTGGCAAGTCTATCCAGAATTATCTGAGCATTAGAAAATATTTCATTTTCTTCTGATTTCCCAAAGAATAAATCCAGGCTTTTGGTAAATAAATTTGAAAGGAATAGGACAATAAGTCCTAAGATAAAGATTGCTACCATTACCTCTATGAAAGTCAACCCCTTACTTCTCATGTTAATATTATATATCAAGGATTTTATGAATTAAACTATTAAATATTTACTTTTTTAGTAGGAGATGTTAGAATAACAGAAGTTAAAATTAAAAAGGAGGTATATAGTAATGGGAAAAGTTACTTTTAAGGCTGAGGGAAAATGGCTTGGTAACCTCAAAGTAGAGGCAAAAATTAGGGATAAATTCATCATTAACATGGATGAGCCACCCTCTCTTGGAGGTGAAGACACTGCTCCAAACCCAGTAGAAGTAGTATTAGCAGCCCTAATTGGATGCTTAGGAATTGTAATTCAGGTGGTAGCTAAAGAGAAAAATATCCCTCTCCAGAATGTAGAGATTTATACAGAAGGTGATCTTGATCCAAGAGGATTTATGGGAGATCCCAATATAAGAGCTGGATATGATGAAGTAAGAGTAAGGGTTAAGATTGAAACCCCCGTAGACAAGGCAAAAATTGAAGAGCTCATGAAAGAAGTAGAAAGAAGATGTCCTGTCTCGGATATCATTAAGAATCCTGTAAATCTAAAGATATCCTTAGAATAATTTATGCACTAACGAGAACTTTATAAAGTTCTCTTCTATGGGTATAAATGATAATAATAAAATTGACTAAAAAGAAATATAAGATATAAATATCTCCAGTAAGAACCTTATAAGTTACAAAGGGAATTAAGCACAAAAAACCATAAAATACCTTGAGAGCATCCTCTTCGGGGGATGCTCCATGCCATTTTGTAAGATTAAATATAAACATGGAAAGACCTAAAAAAAGTGGTCCTTGAAGACCGGTTACTACTGTCCAAGCACCAAAAGAAACTGATATAGCCTTTCCCCCTTTACCTCCAAGAAAGGGAGAGAAAACATGACCCAGTATTCCTGCCAAAGCAGCTGTTGTTATTATAAACCTATCTTTTAGATCCCTATATTTTATAAACCAAAGAAGAGGAAACATTCCCTTAAGATAATCAAGAAGCACACCCAATATTCCTATTTTCCAATTTGTAGAAATCCAGAGATTGTAAGCTCCTGGATTACCATCCCTTACCTTTGTTAAATCTATATTAAGAAGCTTGGCTATAAAATAGGAATACATCATAGATCCTGAGAGAAATTGAAGAAAAATTATCATCAAACTATCCCACATTTATTCTTCTCCCCTTCCAGGAAACAGATTTTAAAAAGGATCCCCTTACTGTGGAATAGATAAGTACGAAGATAAAGAAAAGAAAATGTAAAGGATAAAGAAAGGAATCTAAAATATTATAATTTCCTAATTTCTTTGTAAATATGTAGAGCTGAAAAACAAAAAGCAGATAAAAAATATTAAAAATACCATCATAAAAATAACTTCCTAACATTCCATAAAACCAAGCTAAAAGATATAAAACCTTCCTAATACTCAAAGAATATATAGCTTGAAAAGTATTCTTCGTAAATCCCTCTAATAAATCCCAAAAACCTCCAGGATACATCCTAAATTTTACATGATCTCCCCCAAGAAGGTTTGTAACGCTTATTCCATTTTTCATACAAAGATTTCCAAAATAAAAATCCTCCACTACTTTATCTCTTATCTCTAAATGTCCTCCAACTCTCTCATAATCTTCTCTGGATATAAGCATCACCGGACCATATGCCCCTTCCTTACCAAAGGAAGACATGGTAATAACTGCTCCAAGATTAAATATAAAATTCAAATGCTCATAAAACCTTTCAAATCTTTGATATGGCCAACAAGATACCAATCCTTTATATTTTTCATAACTTGTTAAAAGAACCTCTATAAAATCTTCTCTTGGTTCCACATCAGCATCAAGAAATAAAAGCA
>CAZZIO010000005.1:0-12920 GCA_964654465.1 uncultured Dictyoglomota bacterium | reverse complement strand
TATCTTTTGTAATACCTGTAAAGGATGAAGAAAGCACATTAAAAGAGCTATACAGGGGTATAGTTGAGAATACCACCCCCTTAAATCTATCTTTTGAAATTATCTTTATTGATGATGGAAGTACAGATAATTCTTACCAAGTTTTAAAAGAGCTCCATAAAGAGGATAACAGAATAAAAATAATAAAATTCAGAAGAAATTTTGGAAAAGCTTCTGCATTATCAGCTGGATTCCAAAAAGCAAAAGGTAATATCATTATTACCATGGATGCAGATCTTCAAGATGATCCAAGAGAAATCCCCAGATTTATTGAAAAGATAAAAGAAGGTTACGATTTAGTTTCAGGTTGGAAAAAGGAAAGAAAAGATCCTATTACAAAAACCTTACCATCAAAGATTTTTAATAAATTAGCAAGTCTTTTTTCTGGTGTTAATATACATGATTTTAACTGTGGATATAAAGCCTACAGAAGAGAGGTTATTGAAAATTTAGAAATTTATGGAGAACTATATAGATATATTCCTGCATTAGCGTATAGCAAAGGATTCAGTGTTACAGAGATTCCTGTAACCCACCATGAAAGAAAATATGGAAAATCAAAATATGGATGGGAAAGAATAATTAAAGGATTCTTAGATTTGATAACCGTCATATTCCTAACAAGATTCCTTAAAAGACCTATGCACTTTTTTGGGGGTACTGGAATATTGTTTTTCTTATTTGGCTTCTTAATAAACCTATATTTAGTAATATACAAATTTATAACAGGAGAAAAGATAGGTACACGACCCCTACTAACTCTTGGAGTATTATTAATGATCGTAGGTATACAATTTCTATCTATAGGACTTATAGGCGAGATGCTAAGTCATCTTACCCATGGAAGAAAAAAAGAATATCTAATTTTAGAGGAAGTAGGGTTTGAGTAGTATATATCTAAAAAAGCTTCTTCCTGAAATCCCAAGACTCTTAGGTCTTTTGGACAAGAATTTCCAAAGTCCAACTTTTGGTTGTTTTGATAGAAATTTCTGGCATTACAATATTACTGATTTTGCTTGTGCAAGATTTCAAGAAGCAGTATTAACATTAGCTCTTCTTTATAATTTAAATGACCCTGAAAACATCTACTTCCAAGACAACAAGATCCTATCTTTTATTAAAGGTGGAATAGACTTTTGGTGCAAAATACAAAAGAATGATGGATCTTTCGAGGAATGGTATCCTAATGAACATAGCTTTGTAGCTACAGCATTTTCTACCTATGCTATATCAGAAACTTTAATTATCTTAAAGGAGAAGTTAGATACTGATAAAGTAATAAAGCATTTAAAAAAGGCAGGTGAATTTCTATTATCCCATGAAGACTTTTCAGCCTCCAATCAAGTAGCAGGTAGTATTATATCCTTGTACAATATTTATCTATTAACATCGGATGAAAGATTTAAAAAAGGAGCATTAATAAAATTAAAAAAATTAGAAGAGATACAAAAGGAAGAAGGATGGTTTCCAGAATATCAAGGTCCAGATATAGGATATCTATCCTTAGCTATTGACTATCTTTCAAAATATCATGAGAAGACAATGAATGAAAAAGTACAACACATGATAACAAAGGCCATTAATTTCTTAGTTTACTTCTCCCATCCTGACCTTTCTTTTGGAGGTGAATATGCCTCCAGAAACACAAAATATATAATCCCATCTGGAATAGAATACTCAGCAAAATGGAATGATTCCGCAAGAAGAATCTTATATTCTTTGAGAAAAGCTCTACAAGAAGAAAAAGGCATTGGCCCCTTTAACTTAGATGATCGTTATCTTGCTTATATAGGCTATACTTATCTTCAAGCACACCAAAATTTCTATAATGGAGAATTAAAAAGTCCTATTTATGAAGAAAAATTTTCCCAATATTTTCCAGAAAGCGGTATATTTATAGAGAGTAATGAAAATTTCTATATTGTAGGAAATCTTAAAAAGCAAGGTGTCTTCAGGATAGATTTTAAAAAAACAAACTTTTCTCTAAAAGATAGTGGACCTATAGTATATACCAAAGGCAAAATTTATTCACCCTTTTTAAACCCAGGCTCCAAAATATACTCTCAAGATTGTTACATTACAGAAGGATACCTTTTAAAGATTCCCTTTAACAAAATGACACCTTTAAAAAACATACTGTTAAGATTATTCCAGATAACTTTTGGAAGGAATAAAAAAATAAGTTTTTTGATCAAAAATATATTAAGAGGAATGCTTATTTCCTATAAAAAAGGAGGACCTATTTTTCTTAAGAGAAAAATAAAGGTAATGGAAGATAAATTTGTCATTGAAGAAGAAATAAATTCCCCTTACATAATAGACAAGATAGGAATTGGAGTAGAAAATCCATACATATTCATACCCTCCTCAAGATATTTCCAGATACAAGATTTGAAAGATTCTTTTAGCTATCATATATTAGAAGTGAATAACAAATTTATTAAAATAAGAAGAGAGTATGATGGAGAAGGTAAAGAAAAACTTACTTATTAACATTTTAAAGTCAATAATTACTGTTCTTGTTTTTTACTTTATATTTAAGAAAATACCTACAAAGGAAATAGTAAAATCCCTTGTTTACATAAACATAAAACCTTTATTTTTAGCTGTAGTTTTTGGTTTTCTATTTACCTTCTTTAAGATAATCAAATGGCATCTACTCTTAAAAGACTTATCCAAAGAAAATTGTCTCTCAAAATCTGTAGAAAGCTATTTTATAGGTATGAGTATAGGGCTTATAACTCCAGGAAGAGTAGGAGAGATAGCAAGAGTTGGAAATATTGACAAAGAAAAAAGGGTAGAGGGTTTAAGCTTAGTCATACTTGATAAAGCCTTTGACCTTTTAGCAGTTTTAATCCTTGCATTAGCAGGTTTTTATATATTCTTTGGAAAATTTATTTCCTTTCTTTTAGGAATCTTTATTCTTTTCTCTCTCTTTGTGATTTTTTATCAAAGAGCAATAAAAAACATAAATAACATATTTCCCTTCAACAAATTTCCAGATTTTATACAAGGATTTTTAAAAATAAAAAGGAAAACCCTTCTTATAAACTTTCTCCTTTCTCTATTATCCTACACTATCGTATTAGTAGAGGTATACTTTTTAGCAAACTCCTTTGAAAAATTTTCTTTTTTATCCACCTTTATTGGCTACCCTATAGTCATGCTTGTAAATCTCATCCCTATTACAATTGGGGGATTAGGTATTAGGGAAGGAACAGCAGTCTTTATTTTAGGAAGATTAGGTCTTTCTCAAGCAGCCTCCTTTAACAGTGCCTTTTTATTGTTCTTAATAAATACCGCACTTCCTGCTATTATAGGATTGGTAGAATTAAACAAAGATATAAAAAAAAGCAGTCTAATTCCTATAATTACTATCATAGGATTCATTCTAAGAGTTTATAAAATAACAGAAAGGAGTATTTGGCTTGATGAAGCTATAACTGCCCAAATATCCCAAACCGGAATTTTAGGCATTATTCTCAATAGATCACAAACAGGAATTCATCCCCCCTTATATTTTATACTTGTTTATTTTTGGACATGCATATTTGGTGATTCAGAATTAGCCTTAAGATCTCTTTCTATGATCTTTGGAGTTTTAAGTATTCCCCTTTTATATAAATTAGTTAAGAAACTCTATGATGAAACTACAGCCCTAATTTCTTCACTTATTTTTGCTCTATCCCCCTTTTTAATCTATTTTTCCCAAGAGGCAAGAATGTATCCATTATTTACTTTCTTAGCCCTTCTATCTCTAAACTATATATATGATTTAAGCAATAAAGAATTTAACAAGAAAAATCTTATCAAACTCCTAATAATAAACTCTCTTTTGCTTTATACTCACTTTTTCTCAAGTCTTCTAATAATAGCTGAAAACATTTATATGTTCATATGCCAAAGAAAAAATTTTAAGAATCTTAAAAATTGGATTATAATACAGTTTATAACATTACTCTTCTTTTCTCCATGGCTTTACGTAATCTTCACAAGAAATACTCCAGAAGTATATCAAGGGGCTCAAAAACTTTCCCTCTACACTATTAGTGTCTCCTTTTATCAAGCCTTTTTCGGGTTTGCAAGAAGTCTCCTTGAAAGACTAAACTTACACTACTTCTTATTTATAATATTTTGTGGGCTGATTATTTTGGGATTATTATCACCTTATGAAAACAAAAAAGGTTTTTTATTAAATATCTCGTACTTTTTTATACCTTTCATAACTTTAATTATAATCTCCTCTTTTGGAAAAAGTTTTTATAGTAGTAGATATCTTTCTCCTTTTATACCTGCTCTTTTTATCCTTATGGCAAGAGGAATTAAGAAATTTAGATATTATCCCATAATTACCATAATAATATTGTTTATCACTGGAACATATCTCTTTTTAAACATATCATATTATCAACGCATGAGCTACCTAAATCGTCCATGGAGAGAGGTGGTAAGGTATATCCATGAGAATTCTCAAGAAGAGCATATAGTATTAATTAGTGAGCCTTTTTACTATAGACCATTTGAATATTACAATAGAGGAAGGCTCCCATATATTCCTGTGAATCCAGATTTTTTCTCTCCTGAAAATATAGAACAAAAAATTAAGAATTATAAAAAGATTATTCTAATCTTATCCGATATAAATCCAAGAACTTTAAAAATAAAAGAATGGCTTGATAATAAATTTAAATACAAAAACAGGACAGATTTTTATAAAGTTGTAATATATTCATACGAAAGTTAGGAGGAAAAAGATGAGAAACGTAGGAATTATAGGAACTGGATATATTGGCCTTGTCACAGCATTAGGACTTGCAGAAGTAGGAAATAGAGTAATATGTTTAGATATAGATGAGGAGAAAATTAATCTTTTGAAGAAAGGCATATCTCCCATTCACGAAGAAGGAATAGAAGAACTTTTAAATAGAAATATAAAAGAAAAAAGAATTTTCTTTACTACAGACTTTCAAGAAACAATAGAAAAATCAGAAATTATCTTTATATGCGTGAATACCCCTTCAAAGGAAGATGGAGAGGTAGACCTATCTCAAGTAATATCTTCGGCAAAATCCATAAGTAAATTTCTAAAGAATAGAAAAATAATAGCTATAAAAAGCACAATTCCCATAGGAACATTATCCAAAATAAGAGAGATTTTTAGTAAAGAAGGTAAAAAAGAAGGAGATGAGTATGAATTAGCAATAGTACCTGAATTTCTGAGAGAAGGAAAAGCGGTTTATGACTTTTTCAATCCTTCGAGAATAGTTATCGGGGCAGAAAAGGATTATGTAATAAACTCTTTAAAAGATTTATTTTCTCCCTTTCAAGCTCCAATAGTAATAACCACTCCCATAACCGCAATCTTAATTAAATATGCCTCCAATGCCTTCCTTGCCATGAGAGTATCTTTCATCAATGAGATAGCCAATATATGTGAGAGATTCTCTGTAGATGTCTTTGAAGTTATAGAAGGAATGAAATACGATAAAAGAATAGGAGGAGAACATTTAAGCCCAGGAATTGGATTTGGAGGCCCTTGTCTTAGTAAAGATCTTATGGGACTCATTAAGATGGCAGAAAAAAGTGGATATGAACCTGATTTCTTAAGAGCTATCTTAGAAAAGAATGAACATCAAGTAAGACATATTGTATATAAAGTAAAAGAGCAACTTTCTGATCTTTTATATGATTATACCATTTCCATATGGGGACTTACATTTAAACCTAACACTAACGATGTGAGAAATTCTCTTGCTATAAAAATAATAAATTTATTAAAAAATGACGGAGCAAATATAAAAGCTTATGATCCTTACGGTATGGAAGAGGCAAAAAAAATCATAAAAGATGTGGAATATTGTAACGATATATATGAAGCCTCAAAAGATTCAGATTTAGTGCTTATTCTTACCGCATGGAATGAATTTAAAAAAGTAGATTTCTTAAAGTTAAAAAGACTTATGAAAAAGCCTATCATTATTGATGGCGTTAATATATTAGATCCTAAGGAAGCTAAAAACCATGGATTTATCTATAAAGGCGTAGGAAGAGAGTAAAAATTTCAAACTCTAAAGTTGAGAGAGAAGATCCATAAAGAATATAAAGATCTCTATGGGGTATATAATGTACAGTTTCGAAGATGTTGTAAAAAAAGTTATTCTAACACAAAAAGAGTTTGCTATATATGAAACACTGAAAATTGATGAAGATAATTTTCTTTCCTATATTTTCTTCTTCCCAAAAGAAAAGTTAATACTTAAAGAAACACAAAATATAAGAGAATTTTTTGAAAAATTAGAGAAAAAACTTCAAGAAGGCTTTTATCTTGCAGGATTTTTATCCTATGAACTTGGATATTTTTTAGATTATAAGGACAATGTAGAATATAATCTTGAATTTCCATTAGCCTTTTTTTATGTCTATGAAAGACCAATAATCTATAATCATAAAACCGGAGTTTTTGAAGAAGGAGTTGATTTAATAAATAACTTTTCCCCTATAAAACTTGATAAGAAAAACCCAAGGTTTAAATTAACTAATCTACGTCTTAATATTTCCAAGAAAGAATACGTGGAAAACATAAAGAAAATAAAGGACTATATCTTTTCCGGTGATACTTATCAGATTAACTACACAATAAAGTTAAAGTTTGACCTTACAGGTTCAATTCTGGGATTATACAATAAACTAAAACAAACCCAAAGTGTCTCCTATTGTGCTTTTATTAAAACAAATAATTTTTCTATAATATCCTTCTCACCAGAACTATTTTTTAGAAAAACTAGGGATATTGTTATTGTTAAACCCATGAAAGGAACAATTTCTCGAGGTAAAGATATCTATGAAGATAAAATTCAAGCCTATAAATTACAAAAAAGTATCAAAAACCGTGCAGAAAACATAATGATAGTTGACCTTTTAAGAAATGACTTGGGAAAGATTTCTTTATTGGGTGAAGTAAAAGCAAAAAAACTTCTTGAAATAGAAAAATATAAAACCTTATTTCAGATGACTTCTACAATAGAAGCAAGAATAAAACCAAATATCGATCTATACACACTGTTTCATTCCTTATTTCCTTCTGGTTCTGTAACTGGTGCACCTAAAATTAGAAGTATGCAAATAATAAAAGAACTGGAAACAGAACCAAGGTATGTTTATACGGGTTCTGTGGGATTTATAAAACCAAATTACGATGCAGTATTCAATGTGGCAATAAGAACTTTGTTGATAGACAAAAATGGAAAAGGTGAGTTAGGGATAGGAAGTGGAATAGTTGCAGATTCTGACCCTCAAAAAGAATATGCTGAATGCAAGCTTAAGTATAAGTTTTTAGTAACAAAACTTCCAAAGTTTAGATTAATTGAAACAATTTTGTATTGTGCTAACTTTAATAATGAGATTAAAAATTTTTATGACTTAAATCTAAATATCACAAAAGAGAATTTTGAACAAGGATATTTTCTCTTAACATATCATTTAGAAAGACTTAAGAATTCAGCTTTATATTTTGATTTCCAATTTGATGAAGACCAAATTTTAGATAAGTTATACAGGTTAAGAAAAAATCTAACAGAACAAGCATACAGAATAAGACTGTTACTTTCAAAAAACGGTGATATAGAAATACAAAAAATTGTATATGATATAAAAAACTTTTGTTTAAAAAATATGGAAAAGATTGTCCTCTCCAAATACCTGGTAGATAAAAACAATATTTTCTTGTATCATAAAACCACTAACCGTAGGCTTTATAATAGAGAATATAAAAAACACTCAGAAAAATTTTTTGATGTATTATTTGTTAACAAGAATGGTGAAGTTACAGAAACATCACGTGCAAATATCTTCATTAAAATAGGAAATCATTACTATACACCTCCAAAATCCTCAGGATTACTAAATGGTATATTTAAAAGGTTTTTGATAGAACAGAATAAAGAAAAAATTAAAGAGAAAAAGATAAATGTAGAAGAAGTTTTTAAAGCAGAAAAATTATTTATTACAAATGCTGTTTTTGGAATAAAAGAGGTAAAAATTTACAAAACCTAATTTAGATATACCTAAGGAAAAAAATATGGAGGATAAAGATATAAAAATAAGAGGACATCATCTAATCTGTTTATTACATTTTGAAGGTAAAGGATATTCTGAGGAATTTATTGAAAATATGAAGAAAATAAAAGAAAAATTAGAGGAAAACTCTTTATTTATATTAGTTGCGGAAAGGGATAGTATTTGTGATAAATGCCCATATTTAAAAAATGATAAGTGTTTAAGAGAAAGCTATCCTAAGGAGATAGAAACAAAAGATAAGGAAATTATAAATTATCTAAACTTGACCATAAGGGAAAAATACAATTTTCTCGACATAAAAAGATTGATTTTTAAAACACTAACAAGATCAAATTTTGAAAATTTTTGTAAAAATTGCTCTTGGTTTCCTTTATGTTCTCAAAAAAACTTGTTCAGATAATTTAAATATAGAGTGTAACCTAATTTTTTTTCTATTTTCAAGTATATTTCTTGCAAAAATTTAGAAATTATTATAATCTAAAACGTTAAGTTCCCAAGACATAAACTATATATTAAAAGAGATAGTTTTATTCAATATCATAGATCCTATAGAAAATTCAGTTACTCAATAAATAGCATTGTCTTTGGTTTGATACTTATAGTTTTACCTTTTGAAATATTCCTCTTATCCTTCTATCCACAAGTAACCCTTTTTATGTGTAAATCTACCAAGAAATTCCTTCCCATATTCAGGACATAAATATAGTAAAAAGTGAAAATAATATCTCTAAAAATATATAGTGTCTTAGATATGGAAGGAAAAATATCCTCCCTTAATTTTCCCCTTTTTACATTATTTCTATCTATTTTTGGCATTATGATTTCAAAATTTATTAAAGCTAAACCTATTCAACTTTGGATCATATTTATATTCCTCTTAATTTCAATCTCTTCCATATTTTTTATTCTTTTTCCTTCAAGATTTCCATATGATATTAAAACTTTCTCTGAATCTTATATGAACACCCAAATTGGAACCCGGCTTACTTTACCGATAATCATGGGTACAACTTTAGGCCTAATTCCTTAGTATCAATAACCCCCAAAATACAACATCAACTTCTCAGAAAATAAAATAACCTTATCAAATAATGAGGGTTTAGAAGGCATAACCCTTGCTATTCCTAAAAATTACATAATAAAAGAACTACCTCCAGGTATAACCTCAAGCGAAGATAACGATTACTATTATCTCACAATAACCAACCAATATCGAGAAAAAAAATTAAGTTTTCAGTTTTATTTTAAAAATAATAGATCTTTACTTTACCACCAAGATTAGATTATTATTGAATAAAAGAGTTAATAAAATAATAGTGTGGGAGGTCGTCTTTTATGATAAATCCTAAGTTGCCCTACATATGGTATGGGGGAGATTATAATCCTGAACAATGGGACAAAGAAGTTTGGAAAGAAGATGTAAGACTTTTTAAATTAGCCCACATCAATATTGCTACAGTGAACGTCTTTTCTTGGGCTCTTTTACAACCCTCAGAAGATACCTATGATTTCTCAATGCTGGATGAGATCATCGATAATCTCTGGAAAAACGGAATCTACATCTGTCTTGCCACATCCACTGCCTCTCAGCCTCACTGGATGTCTGTAAAGTATCCAGAGATTCTTCCTGTAGATATAAATGGAGATAAGAGGGTACATGGAGGAAGAGTAAATTTTTGTCCCAACAGCAAAATATATAGATATTTTTCAGGAAAATTGGTAGAAAAATTAGCAGAAAGGTATGCCAATCATCCTGCCGTTTTAGTATGGCATATAGCTAATGAATATGGGACTTATTGTTATTGTGATAATTGTGCAAAAAGATTTAGAGATTGGCTAAAAAGAAAATATGGTACATTAGAAGAGTTAAACAAGAGATGGTATACTACTTTTTGGAGTCAAACAATTTATGATTGGAATGAGATAACAGCTCCCACATTAAGGAGCGTAATGTTTCAACACTGGTGGACAGGAAAGCTTTCAACTGTAGCTCAAGGCATGGTACTTGATTATTATAGATTTATGTCTGAAAGTATCTTGGAATGCTATCTAAATGAATACAATATAATAAAAAAGTACAATCCTAATATACCTATAACCACAAATCTTATGGGTACTTTTAAACCCCTCAACTATTTTGAATGGGCAAAGCATATGGATGTAGTTTCATGGGACAGTTATCCTTACCTAACCGATGATTATATTAGTATTGCTTTTAGACACTCTCTAATGAGAGGTCTAAAACAAGGAGAACCCTTCATGCTTATGGAACAAACTCCCAGTCAAACTAATTGGCAACCTTACTGTTATATAAAAAGGCCAAAGGTAATGAGACTTCAAAGCTACCAAGCAGTCGCCCAAGGTGCAGATACAGTTATGTTTTTCCAATTAAGACAATCAAGAGGAGGACCTGAAAAATTCCATGGAGCTGTTATCTCCCATGCAGGACATGAAAACACAAGGGTCTTCCAAGAAGTTAAACAGTTGGGAGAAGAATTAAAGAATTTAGGAGATATCCTTTTAGGTGGCAAAGTAAAATCTCAGACAGCAGTTATTTTTGATTGGGAAAATTGGTGGGCTCTTGAAAACTCTCAAGGTCCAAGTACAGCAATAAACTATGTAGGAGGTGTAGAAAGTTACTTCAGAGCTCTCTTTGAAAATCTTATGGGTGTAGATGTAATAGGAATAGAAGACAATCTGGAAAAGTATAAGGTAGTAGTAGCACCTCTCCTTTACATGATTAGGAAAGAGACGGCAGAGAAAATAAAAGAATATGTTAAGAAAGGTGGAATTTTCATAACAACCACATTAAGTGGATTAGTAGATGAAAATGATCTGGTATATCTGGGAGGATATCCCGCCCCATTAAGAGATCTTCTTGGAATATGGGTAGAAGAATTTGATGCCTTACCACCTGAAATGAAAAATGAGATTCAAATAACAGATGAATTTAAAAAGGAATTTTCAAAAGAAGCCTATGAATGCAACTTAGTATTTGATGTAATCCATTTTGAAAAGGACACAGCAAAGGCTATAGGTGTATATACAAAGGACTATTATAAAGGCCAACCAGTGATTACTGTAAATAAGTATGGAGATGGATATGCTTACTATGTGGGATCCTTTGCCTCCCATGAATTTTTAAAGGACCTAATAAAATATATATCTAAAGCCCACCATATAGAACCACTATTCAAAGATGTACCTTATGGAGTTGAAATTACTCAAAGGGTAAAAAATAACAAAGTATTTACCTTTGTATTAAATCATACAGAAGAAGCAAAAAGAATAAATATTGGAAATAGAAAAAAGGACCTTATATCTGGAAAAATATACGAAGGAGAGATAGAGATACCTCCAAGAGAAGTACTAATCCTTGAGGAATAAAAATATATAGGGAGGGGGAAGAAATAATCTTCTCCCTCCATGAAAGGCCAAATTATGATATTTTTTGTTATAGCCTTTCATCCTGAAGCAAAACCATTAATAGAACATTTTAAACTAAAAAAAATTCCATCATCAAAATTTGAAACATTTTCCAATAATCAGGTCTTTCTTATTTTAACGAGGGAAGGAATGATAAAATCTTCTATAGGCACTACCTATTTATTGACAAAATTTTCTGCCCAAGAAAAGGACATAGCCATAAATTTAGGAATATGTGGAGCCCAAAATAGAAAATTTCAAAAAGGTGATATTATTTTATGCCATAAAATCATAAATCATTACTCAAAAAGAGCCTTTTATCCAGATATTATTGTAAATCACGACATGAAGGAAGGCATTCTTGAAAGCTTTATGACACCTGTAAAAAAAGATATGGAAGAGAAAATAGAAGGGGACATTGTAGATATGGAAGGTGCTGGATTTTTTGAGTCAGCATCCTTTTTTTTGCCTCCCCATAATACCCATTGTATAAAGATTGTCTACGACTTCTTAGATTACGAAAAAATTGAAAAGGGAGAAATTTCTAATCTTATTTATAATCATATCCCTAAGATAGAAAGGTTTATTTACTCTTTATCGGAATTAAACGAATGTGAGAAATTACCATTTGAAGAGGAGAATATAAAGAATATTGTAGAAAAGCTAAAAGACAGCCTAAATCTTACCTTCTCAATGACCCATGAATTGGAGAAATATTTAAAGGGCTATATAATAAGAAAAGGTAGTATTCCCAAAGAAATCTTTGATTTCCTTAATATAAAAGTTACTTCAAAAAAGGAGAGGAAAGAATACTTTGAAAGAATTAAAAAACTTCTCTACCCTTAGACCCTTTTCCCATATATATGTAGAAAAAGAGGTTCTATTTCATTCTATAACAGAAAAAATCCTAAATAGATTTCCTAAATCAATAATTATAGAGATTGATAACTATAAAGAGGTATTTTCAAGATCAAACCAAAATTACAAAATTCAAGAGCTAAGCAGAAAACTAATATTGGCAAAGAAAAGAAAGGAATTTATATATCCAGGCCCCCCTTTATGTCCCAATTTCGGACAATATTATTTTTACTATACTACATTAATCCTTAACTGTATCTTTAGCTGTGATTATTGTTTTTTAAAAGGGATGTATCCTTCAGCCCATATAGTGGTATTTGTAAACATAGAGGATTACTTTAAAGAAATAGACAAAATTTTAAAAGATCATCCTATTTATCTTTCCATATCCTATAATACAGACCTTTTAGCCCTCGAAAATATCATTCCTTTCTTTAGCATGTTTTTAAATTACGCTGAGAATAAGAAGGATTTAATCATTGAAGTAAGAACCAAATCAGCAGAATATAAACTATGGGAAA
>CAZZIO010000004.1:0-22187 GCA_964654465.1 uncultured Dictyoglomota bacterium | reverse complement strand
CAATAGATTCTTTTTCCCTTTTTATTTCCTCGAGAAGTAATGACAAAGTATCTATATATTTCATATTAACACCCTCTTTATAAAAGAGGATACTTTATTATAACACCATTTTATCAAGTATATTTACTAATCGTTTTCTTTCTGATTTCTTATCCAAGGAGTAGACAGAAAGTAATGTAGGAAGAGGTTTTAATCTAAATTCTTGAATAAAATTTTTTAACATACCCTTAGAAAAAGAAACACCCCATTTCCTATCATACCTCACATAATTCCTTATAAATTCATCAATTAAGATCCTATCTTTCTCATTAAGATTTAAATAGTAATTTATAAATTTGTCCCTTTTCTTCAAAGGCAATATATTAAAAAATTTAACTGCAAGGTCTTTTCTTCCCTCCAAAAGAGGATGAGATTTTCCAATAATCTTGTTTGTAAACCACATGATAAACATATTTTTTTCAGCCTTTTGAATAAAAAGATCTATATCATTTATAAAAAGACTATAAAGTTCTTTTAAATTAAAATTACCTTTATAATCATTCCTCTTAATTAAACTCATATAAGTACTTATAAAAAGTATCTTCCTTTTTTCCTTTGAAATCTTCTTTAACTTCTCTTTGTTTTGTAGAAATTCCATAATTATCTTTAACTTTACATACTCATTTACAATGGGATATGGATCATTCATATAATCTACTTTTAAATCTATCCTTTCAAGTATATTTCTTATAGTCTCTGATCTTACCTTAAAAGTCCAACCTTTTAATATTTTTGAGAGATTAGGCTTACTTATACCCAAAATATCTGATAGCTCATACAATTTTTTATCTTTTCCAATATTAATTAGATACTCCCTAAGCTCTTTTGTATTTTCATAACTTGAGATATCAAAATTAATTCTCTTAGTATTACAAAACTCAAATAAACTCTTATAATGCTCCTTTGTTCCCCATCCTCCCTTTTCTGGAAGATCATCATATAAAAGACAAATTATTTCCGCTGTCTCCCATATATCTTCATCTCTTACAATCTTTTGTATCTCAAACAAAGTATCAAGAATATAAAACCTTCCCTCCATATCCTCCCTAAAACAGCCTAAATAATAACAAGCCTTTTTAGATATGTTAAGAGAAAAGCAAGGATGTATATCTTTAAGATACCAAGAAGCATTATTAAGATTAGATAAAATTCCTGTAGGATGGGGAATTTTTAAAGCAGTTTTTGCTCCTTCAAAATATAGCCTTATTGCCGATCTTATGTTATTCTCCATTACTTCCATATTTGCCCTATTCCAAAGAATAAAAACATAAGTAGATGGATCTTTAAGATATTCCTTACTCCAAAAACGTATCTTAGCAGATCTTCCCTCGTAGGACCTTTTTAGATAATAATCATACAGGATAGGTGCAATTATCTTCCTGGCAAGAATGGGAATTTTAGAAAAATTTTTCCTAATATCCTCTAATATAAATTCAGCATTTTTGTCTTTAAGAAACCTAAGAAAATTAACTTTATCCGAAAGCAAAATATAATATAGGGTTAAATTATCTTTGGAAAGTTTCAGGGCTTTTTCCACATATTGTAGAGCCAGTTCATAATCCTGAGACCACTTATATCTCTGAGCAACAAAATAATAATACCACTCCTTTGGCAATTTTTCCTCTAACATAAGATTTAAAAAGGGTTTGGAAAAATTACCATATTTAAATAAAATATAAGAGATAGTATGTACCTTTTTATACATATTTTTGTTTTATTATATCAAAAAGTAATATTAGATACAGCAATATCAAAAATAAGAAAAAGTATAGAAACATGGATCTCAAAATGTAGATAATATCTTAATCTTTATTAATAGTATATTTGATTGTCAAATAAAAAGATATATTGTTAAAATAGAAGTTATCTTAAAGGAGGATATGTTAATGAAGAAAATAATAACCATTTTAATAATATTGATTATATCATTATTTAATATTGTTTTTGCTGACCCAGCACCAGGTGAAAACCAAACCTATACCTCTAAGCCACCTGTAGAGGTTGTAGTAAATCTTTCTAACAAGTAAGCTAAAAAAATTATCTGGAAGGGGGGAGGGGGACCCTCAAGGGGGTCCTTCTTTTTCTTATTACATGAAAAAATTTCTAATCCTAAAAATCATAATACTTCTATTATTAATGTTTTTTCCTGCAAAAGGTGAGAACACAAATACTCTTACCTTTGCAGGAGATTATAACTTTCCTCCTATCGAATATATAGACTCCCAGGGAATTCCTCAAGGGTTTGCAGTAGATATTATAAGAGAGTTGGAAAAAAGGATTAATAAAAAGATCAATATAATACTAGTACCATGGAATGAAGCAGTAGAACTTCTTGACAAAAGAGAAATTGATGGCATAGAGTTTATGAGGGTAACCGATGAAAGAAAAAGAAAATATGATTTTATCACATATTTAGAGAGCTTTAGTGTAATAATAATACCCTCTGATTCACCTATACAAAGCTTTGGTGATCTTAAAAATAAAAAAGTTGCAGTTTTAAACCAAGATGTAGCTCATATATTTTTAAAGGATATAACAGAGACTATTCCTTTTAAAAGTTCTGAGCTTGTTGTTCAAGCTTTAATAGAAAGAAAAGCTGAGGCTGGAGTACTTAATTACTACGTGGCAAGATATATCATAAATAAAAATAATTGGAATGATCAACTTAAAATACTCCAAGATAAACTCTTTTCAAGTTTTGCAGGTATTGCCCTTCCTAAAGGAAGCCCTTATTATTCTGAGATTAAAAAAGGCTTAACTGAGATACTAAATAGTACACATTATAGAAATCTTTTAACTAAATGGTTTGGGGAAGAAGTATTACTAAGGCTGGAATATAAAAAGAAAGAAGCAGTATCTAATGCTTTAATTTTTATGATTACTATAATTATCCTTCTATTAATCGGCATTTTAGGAAGCAGAGAATATCTCAAGAGGGAAGTAAAAAAGAGAACTAAAGAGATCAATTTAGCATACACTTTTCTCAAAGATATAGCTCAAAAAAACTTAGATGATATAGAAAAAGTATATTTTGAAAAATTAAAAGAACTTTTTCCCAATTCCAATATCAAATATTACAAGAGAAAAAATGGAGAATTTTTTCTTGCCTACTCCTATCCTCAAGAAAAAGGATATTCATTAACAATTGAAGACATAGAAAATATGGAAGGTTATAGAAGATATTTTATGGTAGAGGGAAATATTTATTCTGTATTAATAATTGAAGAAAATATTCCTTATCCTATTACTTACTTTAACCTTTTATCAGAAGAATTTCAAAATGCATTAACAAGGTTATATATAAAAGAGAAGATAGATAGGGAAAAAGAGATAAATGAAATTATGAATCTACTTTCCAAAAAAGAGGATGAAAATATTCTTTTAGAAAATCTTTTAAAAAGAGTCTTACATATTCTTAAAGCTGATGCAGGATCAATAATGATCTATGATAAAGAAAATAAAATATTAAAAATTAAAGTTGGGATAAATATACCTCATGAGGTAATAAAGAATAGTGTTCTAAAAGAAGGCGAGGGAATAGCAGGATGGGTTTTAGAGCACAGAGAACCTTTAATATTAGAAGATGTATACAAAGATAAAAGATTTAAAATTATAGAACCCCGTTTTGAAATCAAATCCTCTATATGTTATCCGCTAATACACAAGAATGAACCAGTTGGGGTAATAAACATAAACAGCCTAAGAGAAAACAGAATTTTTACTAACGATGACCTTTCCATTATAGAAAAATTTGCCCCTTTAATTTCTGCATATATTTACAATGAGGAAATGGAAAAAAAGATATTTAAACTTCATCGTGAAACATTAATCACCATTGTAGAGATGGTAGATGCAAGAGATCCTTATACAGGAGGACATTCAAAAGAAGTAGGTAACATAACAGTAAATTTTGGTAAAAGTTTACTTCTTAATGAGGAAGATATGAGAAGATTAGAGTATTCTGCCTATCTTCATGATATTGGAAAGATAAAAGTGCCAGATTTTATTCTGAAAAAACCTGGAAAACTTTCTGATGAGGAATATATGATAATGAAAATGCACCCTGTATGGGGCGAAGAACTTTTACACCATATATCAGTCTTTAGAGACATAAGTAAAATAATTAGGCATCACCATGAAAGATGGGATGGAAAGGGTTATCCTGATGGATTATCAGGAAATGATATACCCTTTTTATCAAGAATTATTACATTAGCTGATAGCTTTCAAGCCATGACTGCTTTTAGACCATATAAAAGACAATTAACCATCGATGAAGCTATTCAAGAGATAAAAAGGTATAAAGGTACCCAATTTGATCCAGAGCTTTCAGATTATTTTATAGAATTCATTCTAAAAGAGACTAAGCCAATAAAATAATTAAAACTTACTTACAAAATCCATTATTAATTCCTTTAATGTGGGAATTCCTGCATCTTCATAATGGTAATAAATTCTTATAGTCTTATGTCTTATATTTATCACAGATCTCAAATCTACAGGAGTTCCTATAATTACATAGTCACAATCTACATTATTAATAGTTTCTTCCAGCTCTTTTAATTGTTCTTTACTATAACCCAAAGCAGGAAGTACCTTGTCTATATGTTTATATTTTTCATAAGCCTCCTTTATACTTCCAACTGCATAAGGTCTAGGATCCACCAATATAGCCCCTCTCTCCTTTGCAAATAGATATCCAGCTCCAAAAGGCATTTCTCCATGAGTCACAGTAGGTCCATCTTCTATCACCAATACTCTCTTTCCTTTAATATCTTCTTCCTTCTCGGATATTATGGGTGATTTTGCTAAAACAATCTTTGCCTTCTTATTTCTCTTTCTCACATTCTCCATTACCCTATTAATATTCTCAGAAGGAGCAGTATCTACCTTATTTATCACTATTATATCTGCAAGATATACATTAATCTCCCCCGGAAAGTAAGATAATTCATGACCTACTCTGTAAGGATCAACTACAGTGATAAAAAGATCAGGCTTATAAAAGGGAAAGTCATTATTCCCTCCATCCCAAACTATTATATCTGCTTCCTTTTCTATTTCCTTTAATATCTCTTTATAATCTACTCCTGCATATAAAATAGCCCCCTCTTTAAGATGGGGCTCGTATTCCTCTCTCTCCTCTATAGTACATTCATATTTATCCAAATCCTCTAATTTTTCAAATCTCTGAATCCTCTGTTTTAAAAGATCACCATAAGGCATAGGATGCCTTACCACTACTACTTTAAATCCTCTTTCTCTTAAAGTTTTAACCACATATCTTGAGGTTTGACTTTTCCCTGATCCTGTTCTTACTGCACAAATAGCTATAACTGGCTTTTCACTTTTTAACATGGTCTCCGTTCCAAGAATTTTAAAATCTGCAGAAAGAGATAATACAAGACTTGCTCTCTGCATCACATACTCATGGGATACATCGCTATATGAAAAAATTACTTCATCCACATTATATTCTTTAATGGTTTCTTCCAATCTATCCTCACTAATTATAGGAATACCATTGGGATAAAGTTCTCCAGCAAGTTCAGGTGGATATATTCTTCCTTCTATACCAGGAATCTGGGTAGCAGTAAAAGCTACTACCTCATAATCAGAATTATCTTTAAAATAGACATTAAAATTATGAAAGTCTCTCCCACCTGCCCCCATTATAATGACTTTTCTTCTCATAATATCACTCCCCTAATTTATTCTTTATATATCTTTTTCACATAAGGAGATGTAAAGGCTTGAAGAAGGGCAGAATAATTTAAGGAAAAGCTTAAACTATCTCCTACTTTAAGATCATAATCTCCTATATCCACTACTGTATAATCTGATGTAGCTCCTAATACTTCAATACCTGGAATTTCAGGAATAATTCCTTGAGGATCAATATCTTGTCTTCCAAAATTCATAAGAGCTCTTCTCCTTATCCCTTTATCTACAAAGGAAGGCTTATGGGCAAAGGCATCCTCATTTATAACTCCCCAAGGCATCGATGGCTTTTCCTTTATCTCTAAGATCTCCCCTATAAATCTAAAGGTATCAAGACGAGCCCCTGGAATAGGATTTCTAAAAGCAGTGTCCTTCCCCAGCATAATTCCTTCGCCAATTCTCAGATGATTTATTTTTTTTGGAATTTTCCCTTCAAAAAGAAGAGGAATACTACTGGAATTTCCAGCAGATATAAGAGGCAAATTTATAGAAAAAGTTTTTTCAATTTTTTCCACTAAATCTATAAATTCCCAATAAGTCTCTACAGTAGGTACTACACCCCCAAAACATGTAAAATTAGTACCCAGACCATAGAGTTCTAAATTTTTCATCCTAAGAACTTCCTTTACCACCATTATCAGTTCATCTTTTTTCCATATTCCTTCTCTAATATCCCCCATCTCTACCATAATTATTACCTTATGCTTTTTTCCTAATCTTTCTGAAGCTTCCTCTAAAGCCCTTAAAGTCATAATCTCTGAATTTAAAGAAACATCTGCATACTTTACTTCTTCTTCCACTTGAGAAAAGCAAGGAAGCCTAATAAGAGTATACTCTATATCTACCTCTTCTCTCATTCTTTTTATGCTCTCAATCCGAGAATCAGAAAGTCCTCTTACCCCAGCCTTTACAAGAATATCTGCTATTTTAGGATCCCCTAAGGAGACCTTTGTAACTCCATCTATATATATTCCCATTTCCTTTCCCTTTTCTACAATTAATTTAGCATTATGATAAATAGCCTTCAAATTAATCTCTAAAAGAGGTGAACATATATTCATAACCTACCTCCAATTCAAAATCCATGCCCCCAAGATCATTATTATAACCCCTATTATTCTCTTTCTTATATCTTCTTTAAAGACATTTTTAGCAAGAAACAAAGTGACCAACATACTCAACATAGAAAGGGGTTCAGCAACACTTACATCTATACTTCTGAAAGCAATAAGAAGAAACATATAAGAATAAGCATTAATACCTGCAGCTATAGTTACTAATAAAGTCTTTTCTTTTAAGAGTTTGAATATTTCCTTTAATTCTTTTCTAAGAAGTATATAAAAAAACTGATATATAGTAATAACAAGATACAAGAAAAAGCAATAAAAAAGAGAATCTATCTTACCAACTACAAATCCATCAATAGTCCTACCAATAGCAATAAGAAAAGAACTTCCCATCATAAAAAGGGTATCCTTTCTTTTAAAGAGCCCATAGAGAGATTTATATAGATTTTCTTGGCGATTTAAAAAGGAAGCTCCATATACTAATAAAGAAAGTCCCACAATCTTTGATATGGTAAAAGGCTCCTTTAAAAATATACTGGTAAGAATAAGAAGAAAGAAAACATTGAAATTATATAATGGACCAACAAGAGAAGCTTCACCAATGGAAAGGGATTTAACGTATAACACAAAGGAGATGGAATATATGAATCCACTAAGGATGCCATATTTAAGAGTGGATAAATCAAAAGAAGGATTGATAATGGCGAAGGGAAGTAAAAATAAAACAGCAATACCAAAAAATAAAAAAGATGTAACTATACTATTACTATCTGTTCCTACCTTCTTAACTACAATTTTTTCATAACCTAAAAGAATAATTCTTCCAAGCAAAAATATATAGGCCATCATAATGAATATTTTACTATAAGATTGTATAATTTAAAGTGGAATGAGAGAAAAGGTTTTTATAAAATTAATTATTTTAACCATATTCATAATAAATATCTTATACGCACAAGATATTAAGATAGATTTTTCCTTAGGTATAAATTCTGAATGGAGAATTGATAGATTCCTCCCCCTATTTGTTGAGATCTATAATGAAGGAAACAAAGTAAAACTCATATTAGAAGTAATATATACTCAGGGACTTCGATATGCAGGGTATTGTGAATCCACATACAAGAAAGAAGTAGAAGTACCACCTCTTTCTCAAAAAAGGTTTGAATTTCTCCTTCCCCCAATAGATTTCCGCTATCCAGTTAGAGCCAGAGTTTTAAAAGATAATAAGACTATCAAAGAAGAGAAAATAGATTTTTCATTAGAAAGAATAACCTTACCCCTTGTATTAATAATAGGAAGAGAAATACCAAAGATAGATTTCTTTAAAAAAGCAAGAATAGTAAGAGTATATGATGAGAAGCTTTTACCTATCAATTATAAAGCTTATGACAACTACGATTTAATAATTATAGATAGGAATTTATTTAACTCCTTTTCAAACTCTATAAAAAATTCTTTAATAATGGCAAAGATATTTACAAAAAGGGTCTTATTTAACGATGAAATAAATAAACTTTCCAAATCTATAAAACCCACACCTTATACTATAAGCATTCCTCATAACACTTTCCTATACACACCTGATCCTTCTACATTACAAGGCCAAATGTTCCTTTATCCTGATAGATGGCAGATCCTTATCTTTTTATCTCTGTACTTTATCCTTATCTTTCTTTGGATAAGATTTCTTTTTCAGAAAAGATACTCTTTTATCTCTTTCTTATTCATAATTATTTTTTCATCATTAATAGGTTTTGGGATAAACCAATCCTTTACCAAGGATGCCATAGCCTATGGAGAAAAATATCTAATTTTTCTTGATAAAAATACATATGTTGCAGAAAACCTTATCCATATATCTCTTTTTTCTCCCTTCAAAAGAGATATCACTATAGAATATCCCCCCAATATATTTCTTCTCTATAATGCCTACTATCAGCCTCAAAAAAACAAAACTACTCTATTGGTAGATATCAATAATCAAAGAGCCAATTTATCCCTGGAAAGAAATAGAATATATTTTTTAGAAGGCATATCTTATCATTTTATACCCATAGATATTAAAATTAAGGAGTTAAATGATAGATATATATTGGAGATCTCCAACAATTCTCCTATAAATATAAAAGATTGTGTATTTAAGCATGGAAATAAAGAAAATTATGTGGGATATATTCCTAAAAACGCATATAAAGAGTTCATTATCTGGAAAAGTGGATTAAAAGAGCCTTCTCTTTTAAACGAATTCATAAAAAAATATAGGATAATACCTCCTATTGGAGATAAATTAATAATTTGGGGAAGAATAGATGAGCCCCTGAACCATGTAAAGATTTTAAATATTAAAACCCAAAAAAGTATAGACGGGATTATTATAATTCCTATAGAAGGATGAGGAAAATATGAGAATATGGTGGTTTATTGATTTAAAAGCAAAAATTTCTGATAAGAAATATCTAAGAATTATCTATACTTATTTCTTTATCATAACCCTAATTACCGTCATAATTTGGCCATCTAAATCCTTTGATCTAAATAAGTATTCTATAACAGATCTTTTTCTTATATTTTCCATTGCTCATTTCATATTCATAACATACCTTTCTTCCCTTACTTTCTCAGGAAATCTTATTGCAGAAAGAGAATTTAAGATTATAAACCTTGCTCGCTTTTCACCATTTAAAATAAGAGAAATAATAAGGGGAAGATTTTTATCTAACTTACTTTATCTTATCTTTATCCTTCTTATCCTTCTTCCCTTTAATTTAATGATAGGTTTCTCTGTTGATTTTTCAAAAATAATTATTCTTTACTTTCTTCTTCTTTTAGATTCCCTTCCCATTATGGGATTAGGAATTCTCTGGTCAACCTTTTCCAATCCATCTATAAACTGGCTTCTCCACTGGACCACCTATATCCTATTTATAATTTTTCCCTTTCTCTTCCCATCAACCTTCTTTTTATTTCCTTTAAATAACATCCTCTGGCTTGTAAAGGCAGAAAACATCCTATATTTAAAGGTAAATTTTTACCCTTCAAGAGACCTTCCTATTATTATAATTTTCTACTTAATTATTTTTTTAATCTCTATACTTATCGCCGAAAAAAGGTTAAAATATTATCAAGGAGTTGATAAAAGATGAGATTTTTTTGATAACATAGAAAAACTTATTAATAAAGTAAATTCCTACCACCTTCTCGATATCATTTTTGTTTCTATATTAATTTTTTTAAACACTATTCTCATTTTTAATCTTCTTTCCGTGAAAATGAACTTTTTTATCCTTCTTCTTCCATTCCCTATTTTTTATTTATATTTTATAAAAAAGAAGAAACCTAATTATTATCAGATAATTCTTCAAACAGATAAATATTTCTCTTTAGATGAAGAGTTAATAACTTTTTGGGAATACAAAGATTACGATGATCCATACGGACTTATGGAAAGATTAAGAAAAAGATTAGAAGAAAAGCTTTCTAAAATAGACTTATCAAAGGCTTACAAATTTAAACCCTCTCCTCTTTTGAAAATTCTATTCCTTATCTTTGTATTTCTTTTAATACTAAATCTTATAACCTCTAAGGATATGCCAAAAAGTATTCCTCATATATTGGAAAACAAAGAAAATCAAGAAAGTAAGGTCAGTAGAATACCTGAAGAAAAGTTAGCTCTTAACGAAGAACTTTCCAAGAAGAATATTCCAAAAGAAAAGATATCTCAAGAAGAGTTTGACAAAGAGAAGTTAAAAGAAATGGAAAAACCAAAATCCTTAGAAGAATTTCTATCCCAATATAACTTGGATAAAAATACCCTAAAAAAAGAAAATAATCAAGCTGAAAAACATAAAGAAGAAAGAAAAGAAGCATCAAGTAAAAATAATAATCAAGAAAAGGGAGAAGAGGGAAAAGAGCAGAATATAAGTAATCTTCCCTTCCAAGGAGCAGGAAAATCCTACGCTTATGCTAATCCTTATGAATCCAAAGAAAAGAGCACTCTTCAAGATGAAAAAGCTCTTAAGGAAGATATGAAGGGTAGTGAAACTCCATCAAATCAAGAGGGAACATTACCAGTTCCTACAGAGAGTGGGAAAGAGGTAGATAAAAATGCAAAATTAGGAAACTTACCAGGTACAGAAGAAAGGCCAGATAAACTTGGTCAAGAAACTCAAAGAAAAGTCTTTACAGGAGAGAAGATATATGTACCACCATCTCAATCTGAAGAACTGGGCAAAAATTATCTATTTCAAGCACCAACCTTAGAAGGAAGAAGACTTTCTCAAGATAAGAGCCTATCTTTCAATCCTTCTTATGCTAAGGAGAAAGCAGTATCATCAAGAATTCTCCCTTTAGAATTTAAAGAGATTTTAAAAACCTATTTTTCTCAGTAAAGGAGGTTTAACAAATTGACTTTATCAATACAAGATTTTACAGCTGTGGTAGATAGAATCAAAAAGGAGATAAGTAAAGTAATCGTTGGATATGATGAAATTATTAATTTTACTATTATATCTCTTCTCTCAGGAGGACATGTACTTTTAGAGGGAGTACCTGGTATTGGAAAAACTCTACTTGTAAGAACCTTAAGTGAAATTTTGGATTTGAAATTTTCTCGTATTCAATTTACTCCGGACCTTATGCCTGCAGATATTACTGGTACCAACATCATTTTAGAGGATGAAAACGGAAGAAAATATTTCAAATTCCAAGAAGGTCCAATCTTTGCCAATATAGTATTAGCAGATGAAATAAATAGAGCTACACCTAAAACCCAATCTGCCTTATTAGAAGCTATGCAAGAAGGAAGTGTTACATCTGGAGGAGTAATATATAGCCTTCCAAAACCCTTCTTCGTAATGGCAACCCAAAATCCTATTGAGATGGAAGGAACTTATCCATTACCCGAAGCCCAACTTGATAGATTTTTCTTTAAACTTATTCTTACCCCTCCATCCCAAGAGGAACTATTAGAGATTATTGAAAGAACTACAAATATTGAGACACCTAAGGTTAATAAAGTGGCAGACGGTAATACTATAGAAGAATTAAAGAAAATTGTAAGAAGTGTACCTATACCAATGGCTGTAAAAGAATATGCTGTAAAGATTGTACTGGCGACACATCCCGAAAGCCCCCATGCTACAGAAAAGGTAAAAAAATATGTAAGATATGGGGCAAGTCCAAGAGGAGCCCAAGCTCTAATTCTTGGAGGAAAGGCTTTAGCCCTAATAGAAGGTAAATCAAACGTAAGTTTCAAAAATATCAAAAAGGTAGCCATTCCTGCATTAAGGCACAGAATAATATTGAGCTTTGAAGGAGAAGCTGAAGGAATAACCACAGATGAAATAATAGAAGACATATTAGAGAAGGTGAAAGAATAACTATGGAAATATTAGATACAGAATTTTTAGAAAAAATAGAGAAATTAAGATTAGCAGTTAAAAAAATTAGGATAATAAGTAATGTGGGGGAAAGGAAAAGTCCCAAAACAGGAAAAGGCACAGAGTTTTCAGATTACCGAACTTATCAAATAGGAGATGAACTTAGGTATTTGGATTGGAATATATACGCTCGTTTTGAAAAATTTCTTGTAAAACTCTTTGAAGAAGAGGAAGACTTAGAAGTACATATTCTACTTGATAGCTCCTTATCTATGGACTTTGGAATTCCAACCAAATTCTTCTATGGGAAAAAATTAGCCTTAGCCTTCAGTTATTTAAGCCTTTCAGCCTGGGAAAAAGTCACCGTCACATACTTCCAAGATGATATAAAAGGAATCATCTCCTTAGAGAGGAAAAGAGAAAATATATTCAAATTATTAGATCAGCTTAATAAATTAGAGGCTCAAGGAAAAACAAATTTAAATGAAGTCATAAAAAAATATGTCTCATCTCTTAAAAGAAGAGCTATTTTAATGGTAATATCAGATTTTCTTTCACCCTATAAAGATGGAATCTTATATGCAAGATACAAAAAACTTCCAGTATATTTAATTCATGTGATCTCAGAAGAGGAAATATCTCCTCCATATGAAGGAAATCTCCAGTTAATTGATAGCGAAACCAATGAAATAATCAATCTATATTTGGATAAATCCCTAATAGAGAATTACAAAAAGACTTTAGATAAATTCCTAAAAGATATAGAAAATTTCGCTTTAAAAACTAATGCAGAATATATGAGAACATCCACCGTTATCCCGGTGGAAGATCTACTTTTTAGATACTTAAGGATGGGAGGATGGCTTAAATGAATATAAAATTTCTTAATCCATCCTTCCTATTCCTATTATTTTTAGAAGCTATCATTATAATCCTTTACTTAATAAAACCAAAAAGACTAAAGATAAAAGTACCAAGCTTAATACTTTGGGAAAAGACCATTGAAGAGAAAAATTTAGGAAGATGGTTTAAGAAGCTTCCTAAAAATCTACTTTTACTATTTCAGCTTCTTATCCTCTTTTTCCTTGTATTATCTCTATCAAAACCTATACTTAGTCTTCCCAGCATAGGATCAAAACCCACAATAATCATCTTAGATTCCTCTGCCAGTATGGCATCAAGGGATATATTACCATCCAGATTTCAAGAAGCAAAATCAGAGATTATAAAACTTATCAAAAGAAATCCCTTTAACATAAAGATGATAATAGCAAAGGAAAAACCAGAAATTATCTTAAATAAGAATGGAAGAGAAATAGAAAAGGAATTAGAGAAAGAAAAAGTCTTTCTTGGAGAAGGAAATTTAGAGGAAAGTATTAGAAAGGCAGAAAGTATATCCAAAGGAATCTCTCATGAAATTCATATCTTTACTGACGGAAGCGATCCTATCTCTATTCCAAAAGATTCTATAAACCAATATTTTTTACATATTATTGGAAGAGAAAGCTTTAATATAGGGATATTAGATGGAAGAATATTTCCCAAAAATGAATATATATATGAGATATTTTTAAAAATTGGGAATTTTTCACATAAACCTCAAGAATTTAATTTAAGGATAATACAAGACAACAATAAATTAAAGGAAGAAAAAATAAGAATGGAACCCAAGGAAATAAAAGTAGTAAAAACTGAGATTACAAAGGCTAAAGGAAAAATAGTAGGAGAAATAGATGTAAGAGATAACCTTCAAGAAGATAATAAAGCCTTCTTTTATATACCAACCTTTTCTCCAAAGGTTTTGCTTATCACCCTTGGAAATCCATTCTTAGAGAAAGCATTAAGATCAATACCCAATCTAAAAATCGATGTCAAAAGAGATTTTATAAATGTAGACCTAAAAAATTATAACTTTTACATCTTCGATGGACTAATCCCTTACTCAGATATATCAGGAAATTTTCTATTTATAGGTGGATATCCTGGCATTAATCCTCAAAATATAGAAAAGATAGGAAAAGTTAAGATACTAAGCTGGGAAGAGCATCCTATCACAAGATTTTTACAACTTTATGGAATAGGTATTGATAATGCTTATACCTTTAAAGATGAAAACTTAAAACCCCTTATATATACTGATAAGGGACCAGTAGCCTATATTTATGAAAAAGGCAATTCAAAAGGTATAGTATTATCCTTTGACCTATTATCCTCATCTTTTATATATAGTGATTCCTTCCCCATCTTCATATACAACTTATTAAGATACTATCTTTCTTATGATCCTCAAAAAAGATGCGATAATTATATGGATTCTCCAGGATTTAAAGAATATAATGGATACCTTTACGCTGTAAACATATTTTCACAAAAAGAATCAGATATATCTAATAAAATAAATATGGAAACAAAAAAGGAAGAAAGTAAAAAGGAAGAAAAAGGCTTTATACAAATAGATCTCTCCAAACCTTTAATATTCTTAGTCTTTCTTCTTCTTATAATGGAGATTTTCTTCTATCAAGGAGGAAAATACTATTCATGATATCTTTTGAAAATCCCATCTTTTTAATACTTATCCCCATAATATATATAATCATTAAAAGATACGGAAAAAGATCTCTATTAAGATCCCTAGAAATATTGCTTATCATCTTTGCGCTATCAGGCTTTCAGATTGTATCTTTTTCTGATAGAACAAATGTATTTTTCCTTTTAGACCAATCTGCCAGTATACCATCTTGGGAAAGAGAAAAAGCAATAAGCTTCATAAAAGAATCACTAAGGTATAAAAAATCCTATGATAGGGTAGGTATAGTATCTTTTGGCGGAGATACAAATGTGGAACATGATCTTTCAGAGAACATAGATATATCCTCACTTACTGGGATAAAGAATCCATATTTTACAAACATAGAAGATGCGGTAAATACTGTACTTGGATTAAAAAGCAAAGATACACCAGCAAGAATTATATTACTAAGTGATTTACAAGAAAATGCAGGAAATATAGAAAATATTCTCAGGAAATTAAAAGAGGAAAAAATACAGATTGATATCTTTCCTCTTAATACATCTTTCTATAAAGAGATAGGTATAGAAAAAATTCAAAATCCGGAAATGGTACATTTAGGACAGGTTTTTCCTGTAACAATAAAAATTAAAAGTTATGGGGTAAAAAACGCCAAATTAAGAATAAGATTTGAAGGAAAGCTATATACTTATGAGCTAAAGGATCTTAAAGAAGATAATATCCTTTCCTTCTCATTAACCTCTCAGAAAACAGGTTTAAAAGAGATAGAAGTTGAAATCTTATCCTCAGATGATACCTACAAAGAAAATAATCTTTATTCTTCTTATGTATATGTGCAAGGCAAACCCAAGATTCTTTATCTTGTAGGTAAGGGCTTTTCCTCCATCTTTCCTCAAGCTCTCATTAATCAAGGTTGGGAAATAGATTTTGATTATCCTAAATACAAAAAAATACCAATGATAGATAACTATCAAGCAGTAATAATAGATAATGTGCCAACCAGTGATATTTCTTTGGATAAAATGGACCTTATAAAAAGATATGTAACAGAAAAAGGAGGTACCTTACTTATACTTGGAGGAGACAAAAGTTTTTCTGCTGGAAACTATCATGGAACTCCTTTGGAAGACATTCTTCCTGTTACATTGAAACCAGAACAGATTCTTAAAAAAAGCAATGTAGCTATTGTAATAGTACTTGACGCTTCTGGAAGTATGGGAAGCTACTCGGGAGGAGAAGCAAAAATAGAACTTGCTAAAGAATCATCTCAACTTGTAATAGACCTTTTGGAAGAAAAAGACTATTTTGGCCTTATTGCCTTTGATCACTCCTATCAATGGATTGTACCTTTAGGGCCTCTTTCAGATAAAGAAAAGGCATCCTCCCTTATATATAAGATATCCCCAGGGGGAGGTACTGCTTTATATCCTCCGCTAAAATCTGCAGGAGAAGTACTGCAACGCGTACCCTTAAAGAGTAAACATATTATAGCTATCACTGATGGTCAAACTGAGGGAGGAGATTTTTATAATCTTGTAAGAGAACTTGCAAAAAATAACATCACAGTTTCCACTATTGGAATAGGAGAAGATGCAAATATCCCACTATTAAAAGATATAGCCAGTTGGGGAAATGGGAGATTCTATCATACATGGAATATCCGAAATCTTCCCCAACTTCTTCTCTCTGAAACTAAAGCGTTATTAAGATCTAACATAGTAGAAAAAAGATTTTTACCCCAAGCCAATTTAGAGGAAAAAGAAGAATTTCCGCCTCTTGAAGGATATGTATTAACTTCTTCTAGATATCCTTACCCAGTCTTGTTATCATCTCCTGAAGGAGATCCCATCTTAGCAAAAGGCCAGTTTGGGTTAGGACAGGTTATAGCCTTTACATCTGCTTTAAAACCCTACTGGGGAAGAGAATGGCTTTCATGGATTAAGTTAGGAAGCTTTTTTAGTGAGATGTTGAGAGAATCTATTCCTCATCAGATTTCAGAGGTTCAAATAAGCATAAGGGGGGAAGGAGGAAAGGGAATTATAAACTTAATCTATACTGATAAAAAAGGAAATTACATAAACTTTGCAGATTTAAAATACAAAGTAATAGATATGGAAGGAAAAGAATTCTCAGGAAATATGATACAAAAATCAGCAGGAAATTATGAGGGCACCTTCCCTATTGATAGATTAGGAAAATATCAAATTACTATTTATGAAAAAGAAAAAATTATTGCAAAGGTTCCATGGATGTTTGGAAACTCTCCTGAATTTTCCTCAAAAAAATTCAATAATAATTTAGCCCAAAAAATTCTTTCTTTTACATCTGGAAAGTTCCTCTCAAATCCATCAGAAGTATTTCGTAGAATATCCTATCCCGATATAGAAAGAAAAAATCTTCTTCCCATATTACTTATAACTTCCCTTATACTTTTCCTTTTAGAACTTTTCCTTAGAAGATTAAAAGAGATAAAGGAGATAATCTTAAACTTCCTTGGAAAAGTAAAAATAATAGAAGATCAAGAATGGTATAAAGAAGTAGAAAAGAAGATATTAGAAGAATTCAAAGGGAGTTCATCTCCATCCATGTTGGAAACAGTATCCTTGGAGATGAGAGCCCGTATGTTTATAGCCCATCTCAAAGAAGAGGAGAGAAAGAAAAAAGAGAAAAAGTAAAACTACTTAAGGTAAAAGGTAGCAACTACTGCCACCATAACTTCTTTTTCAATTGTTGAGGTATTGTAAGTTCCATAATCGCTTATCTCTGTAGAGTTTGGAGCCAAGACTTGTACAGCCCCCATATGTACAGATCTAATTGGACCTACTTTTTGTCCAGTACTTTCTGCAATCTTTTCCGCCCTATTTTTAGCATCCTGCATTGCCTCAGAAAGAAGATTAATTCTTAACTCTGGAAGTTTAGAATAATAATACTCTAAGGACTGGGTTGAGAAGGCTACACCATTATCAGTTAACTCTTGAAAATTCTTAGCAAGCTCTGTTATCTTTCGAATATCATTAGATTGCACCTCTACCGTTTGTCTTAAAATGGAATCCCTTGAATATTGCCTATCACTATAAAGCCAAGGTTGTTCAAGGTATACTGGAGATATGATAACAGTATTTGTATCTATGCCATTCTTTTTCAAAAATTCTAAAACCAAATTTAAATCTCTACTCATCTGTTGATATCCTTTATTAAGTGAATTAGCAGGTACAGTCCTTGTAAAAACTCCTACCCATTTCACTATATCTGATGTAACCCTTTTTCTTGCAGAACCTGTAACCGTTAAAGTATTATCTAAAGACCTTATCCTAATAAATGTATAGGATAAAATAAAAGCACTTATGATTATACTTATTCCCAATATTAATGCCCACAAAACATTATCATTCTTCATCTTGCTTCCCATAATAAAAAAATTTAGTTTATTATACCAAATATATTAATCATATCTTCTTATTATAGAACTATAAAATTCATCCAGATCTTTTTTATAGTAGTTTATATCCTCATAACTTTTTCCCATCATATGCCTCATCATAAAATTTCCTTCTTCCTGACATATCCTATCATGAATAGGAAAAACTTCTCTAATTAAAAAGAGGGTAAAGAGTACCAATCTTGAACTTCCATAAACCCTAGTTTCTCTCCCTGGAATAGCCTCCACTCCTACACTATATCCAAGTTTTATACTTTCTATAATATCCTTTAATTCCAAACTTGGTGAAAAAACTACTGTATAATACCAACCAAAAAGACTTCCAGTATCACACCCATGAGCATCTGTAACTCCAACTACAGGAATATTTTCACCCTTACTTTTTTCATAATGGTAAACCATTTGAAGATTATTAGAGGATAATTCAGAAATATGATATCCTCCCACTATCTCCACAGCATCAAAAACCCTCTTTTCATATAAGAGATGAAGGAGTCTTTCTGAAATATAATAGCCTTCTTTAATTCTCCAGAATGGATGACATAAAATACCAAGTCCTTCTGCTTCTCTTATTTTATTAAAAGACCATATAGAGGATGCTAATTGATATCTTTCAGGAATATCTGGTATTTCTAATTTTAACTTTTCCTCTATCTCCCAGACCTCCCGATTATATTTTTCTCTTTCTCTTTCAAATAATTCATTGACACTAAACTTTCCTCCAAAGTTTACAATATGTAAGGGATTATTGGGAGGATGGACCTCTTCTCCAGGAAATATCTTAAACCCCAAATCTAAATCTTTAAAGGTGTCAATAGCCTCAATAGAAGGAAAATATTTACCATGATCTGTAATAGCTACAAAATCTAAACCTATTCTTCTACAAGAACTTGCCACATAGGAAGGAGATTCTAATCCATCAGAATAATAAGTATGAATATGCAAATCACCTTTATAGGGTATTCTCATTAAAAGATCATCATTCACCGAATATATTGAAAAAGAAAAATTTTTATTGCCTATATCTATATAGATCACATGTTCTTGTTCCTCTTCAAAGAAACCCTCTATATAAAGCTTATTCCTATCACGCTTTACTTCAAGCCTCTTATATTCTTGTCTACTATTATAACTAACAGGAGAATGGAAAACTTTAACTTCAACTTCGGGTATTTTCCAATGGGAAAATTTAGGTTCTAAAGTTATAATCGATTTTGTATTTGCTCCTACTACCTTTGGATAAATTTTAAAATAATTATCAAGACTTATCATTTCATATACTCCTTTCTAACAATTTCATCACTTACTTTTAATCATTATCTTTTAAGGTAATAAAAAACAAAAATTCCTTGGTCAGACTCTTAATTTTTTCCACCAATATATAGATAAAATAAACAATACTTATAACATTAGAATAAAGAGTACTACTACTAAAATAATTTCTTAACCCTGAACTTAGAAACCATAAACCAGGAATTAAAATAAAAAGAGAATATAAAAGACTGTAAACCTTAAAAATTGACAGAACATTCTTTTCAGCATTAATTACTCTTAACCTTAACCAAGGAATAAAAAACATTAAAAAGCCAGAAAATAAAAGAGCAAGAGAAAAGATATATCCTTCCTTGGATATCAAAAAAATTATTGAGCTGATCTTTCCATCCCCATCTTTTAGATTTAGCAAGATAAAAACAATATATGGCATTATCGACATTAATGACATTTTGAAAGACTTAGGATATGAGAAAAAATGAATACCCAAAAATATATAAAGAGCAATAATAAACCACTGGGTATACCATCCAAGATTTGTCTCACTTAGAGAAAAGCCATAAAAGATTATAGTACTCTCAATAAGCATTAACAAATAATTAGAAATAGCAGTGCATAAATTATATTCTTTATACTTTAAGAACTCAAGATGAACCGGCATGTAAACTATACCACCAATAAAAGATGCCAAAAACAAAATAATGAATAAAACAGAAAGCTCTTCTTCCTTGTCCCCATAATTTATATAAAAATAAATACTTGTGAATAAAAATAAGATAGAAAAAAGAACCATAAAGGCTATAAACGTCCTATTAATAAAAGCCTCTCTTTTCTTATTTTCCTTTATAGACATTTTTAATCCCAAAAATTAATCTGAGAAAGGTATCCTCAATATAGGATCAAGAATCTTAGGAAAAGGTAAATGAGGTTCTGTTTGGTACCAAAAGGCAGTAGAGGAATAATCATCATATCTATTATTGTTATGTCCCTTTTCTATAGTTACCTTTATAGACTTCTCAAAATAAATAGGATCCTCTATATGGAACCTATAAAGAGTAATATATCCCTTCCAATTATTCTCACCTGGTAATATCAAACCATGGTAAGGAGCAGAATATTTTTGAGTAGGACACCATGCCATATTAAAATAATCTTCAGTACCTGTGCCATGTAATGATGGTGGCCATTTTTCACCATCAATGAATATCATATCATCTCCCTCTCCATACCAATTGAATAAATCCACTTCTCTCCTATTATGTATAAACAAAAAGCATCCCACATAATGCCCTTTACCTTCTGCCTCTAATATTACATAATTACTCTCACCAGTCCTATTTTCACCCCCAAATTGAAAAACATCATTCATGATAAAACCTGAGCTTATACCAAATGCAGATTCCGGTCCTGAAATTATCTCCTTTACTATATCTTCTTCACTTTTACCCTTCGCAATCTCCCTTCTCCATTGGGAATGAAAATATAATGTATTCTCTGGAAACTCTGGCCACAACTCGTAATCAATATAAAAATATACAATTAAATCTTGAGAAAAATTCTGATTTTCTATAGAAATAACAGCTCTCTTTTTAAAGGGCATAGGAAACCATAAGTTAAATCCTTTACCATTTTCTGGACTCATCTGTATTGGTAAAGAAACAAAATTCTCAGTCTTACAATGACCACCTCCAAAAAAGTCTCCTATAGGAACCTCAACACTCGGATTTTCCTCCTCATCCCACCACATTCTTAAAATCCCTAATCTCAAAAAATGCTTCTCATTTGACCTAAAAGTCATCCATATATGAACTATTGCCCCTGGACCTTCTATATCTGCTAAAACCTTACTTTCTCCTGCCTTTATTTGTATAAAATCTTTATTCCCCCCACTTTTATCATAACTTGATATTCTCTTTCTCTTTATGTTCCTCTGAAACATCAGAGATCTTAAAGATGTATATGCATATTCCATATTCATCCTCCTGAATTTTCAAAATTTATTAACATAGTTTACCATATAGATAAAGGAGGATAGAAGATTAAATAATGATTAGAGAATCAGGCAATTCGTACTAACCTATAATCGGCACCACCCCTCCCTGGAAATTTTTAAAATAATTACAAGGCAGAAAATAAAGCTCACTGTTAAAGACAAGCAAAATTAAACTCACTTATAATATTCTTTTCATACGCAACCCCACAAGTTTCAATTATTTACCCAAAAATAGAAAAACAGTATCTGTAACTATAACAATTCAAGCTATTTCAATAAATGATATAAGTGTAGCAGATGAAGATAGTCCTTTTAATAAAATATTTCCTCACGAGTCTTTGAAAAAGTAAATTGATATTAAGTAAATAACAAATTGGGATCTCTCAATTTTCTGTCACTTCCCATACAAAACTTTCATTTAATTTCATCATTGATTATTAGCTTAAGAAAAATATACTTGTTTTTAAAGAACTTTTTAAAATAAAAAAGAGAAGAATATAAACAAAAGCTTATTGTTAAAGATAAATCACAACTTCAGCTATATTTTCTTTTCTCCAAATTTGTTTAAAAAAAGGTTAAAGAAGGCTTATGAAAAAGATTATTAATCTTCTCTTAGTCTTTTTTCTTTTTACCCTTTCAATATCTGGTTTAACATCTAAATATGAATCCGAAGTTTCAATAAGTGTTTGGCAAAAAAACATATAGGGGAAGTAGTGATGACTGGGCTAATTCTGTAAGGCAAACA
>CAZZIO010000003.1:0-2619 GCA_964654465.1 uncultured Dictyoglomota bacterium | reverse complement strand
CTTTCCATTTAATCCTGGTCTAACTTGCCTAAAAAATATAGGCTTTCCCATAGTTAAATAAATTATAATTGAGATAATAATTATTAAAGGACTACTTATTGTAAGTCCTATAAGAGAGCCTATTATATCTATGAGACGCTTAACGAATTGTTTTCTCATAAATGTTAAAATAGACTTCATTCAAAACTTTCTCAAAAATTTGGGCCATTTTTAGACGCGAGAATTCTTTTTCTGCAAGCTCACGAGCTCTTATACCCATATTTTCCAATTCCTTTAAATCCATTTTTGACATAGATAAAATTGCTTCTGCAAGAGCTTTAGGATTACCTCCTTCTACAACTTTTCCAATGTTGTAATTCTCTATTATTTCTTTAGTCCACCCTCCTACATTAGAAATAATAGGTTTACCAGCAGCCAGATAATCAAAAAATTTATTAGGAGAATTAGTCTCAAGAATATGATTATTTCTAAAAACCAAAAGCCCACAATGAGCTATGCTTATAAATTTTATAACATCTTTTTTGGGCATTTCTCCAAGAAATAATACGTTAGTTAATTTATATTCATTCTTAAGTTTCTCTAACAAAGGCCTTTCTTTTCCATCGCCAATTATCAATACCATTACTCTATTAGGTTCAAATTCATACTGTAATATTTTACATGCTTCTATCACTGTTCTTAAATCATTAGCAAATGCAACTGCACCTATATATACTACAAGGAAAGCCTCTTTAAGAGTTTCAGATCTATCAAATAAATTTATAATGTCTTCTTTTTTATCTATCATAAAACGATGAATATCAGACGAATTGGGGATTAACACTATTTTATCTGGATTAATCCCTTTCTTAATAATACCATCTCTCATTCCTGGGGACAACACTACTATTTTAGCAGCTCTTTTATATACAAGCTTTTCAAACCAGAGTAAGATTTTGATGATAATTTTATTCTTGATAATTCCCAATTCAATAGGAACATCAGGCCATAAGTCTCTTACTTCAAATATAAAAGGAATTTTTTTAACATAACTTAAAAATAAAGCTGGAATTGCAACAGTCAAAGGTGTGGAAGTAGAATATATTACATCTATATCTTTAACAAAAAAAGATACAATTAAACTCCAAAAAGCAAATTCTAAAAACGAAATTATTCTTCTTTTAAAAGGCATATAATTACTATAATTGTTTTTTATATATATCACTTCAATTCCATCTACGTTATTTTTCTCTATTAATCTCTTTTGATTATTTTTTCCAGATATTAATACAACTTTATATCCTTTATCTACGAGATATTTAGAAAACTCATAAGATCTAGTCCCTCCAGCTTCCGCTAAAGTTTTAAAATATTGATGTATATAAAGGATCTTCATTTTATCTTTCTTCCTACCCCCTCATAATGAAATCCTATATTTTTCATCTCTTCAGGTTCAAATAAATTTCTCCCATCAAAAAAATATGGCTTATGCATCAAATCCTTTACTTTTTTCATATCAATCTTTAAAAAATCTGACCATTCAGTTACTAATGCTAAAACATAAGCTTCTTTAACAGCCTCATATGGATCATTAACAAAAATTATATTCTTTATATATTCCTTGTTCAATAATTGAATTTCTTTTTTAGCATTTTCTATGGCCTTTGGGTCAAATGCTTTAATTTTATATCCCTCTTCAGCAAGCATTTTTATAATTTTTAAAGCAGGAGACTTTCTTACATCATCTGTATTGGGTTTAAAAGCAAGTCCCCAAATAGCAACAGTGTTTCCATTCTCTCTTTTAAGAATATCTATAATTCTTCTTACAAATTTCTCTTGTTGATACTTATTTACCTCAGCAACTGCTTTTAGTAACTTAAAATCATAATTATGAGTATTAGCAATCATCAAGAGTCCATCTATATCTTTTGGGAAACATGATCCTCCATAACCAATTCCTGCATTTAAAAAATAAGGACCAATTCTTTTATCTAAACCTATACCTTTTGCTACTTCTTTAACATCAGCCCCCACTTTTTCACAAATATTAGCAATCTCATTTATAAAAGAAATTTTCATTGCTAAAAAGGCATTAGCAGCATATTTTATCATTTCTGCACTTCTAATATCTGTAACAAGTTTTGGAGCATCAATTTTAGAATATATCTCTAGCATAATTTCTTTTGATCTTTCATCTTCTACTCCTATCACAATTCTATCTGGCTCTAAAAAATCTTTTAATGCCGAGCCCTCTCTTAAAAATTCTGGGTTAGAAACTACTGAAATTTCTCCTTTATAATATTTTCTAATTTCCTTTTTAACCCAGTCTCCTGTACCTACAGGAACAGTACTTTTATTCACTATTACTTTATATCTATTAATAAATTTAGCAATTTCAATTACAGCCTCTCTAAAGTAGCTCATATCAATACTACCATCTTCTTTGGAAGGAGTACCTACACAAATAAAGATAACATCACTTTCTTTAACAGAATATCCCATATCCGAAGTAAATTTAACATAATTCTTTACACTATTTAATAATTCTTCTAGGCCAGGTTCATAGATTGGAATAATACCTCTTTTTAAATTGTTTATCTTTTCTTCATCATTATCCATACAAATAACATTATTGCCTAA
>CAZZIO010000002.1:0-8304 GCA_964654465.1 uncultured Dictyoglomota bacterium | reverse complement strand
GAGTAGGAATGGAGATAATGCTTGCCTATATGGAAGGGAAAAGAATAATACTTTTGGCTAAAAAGGATGTAAAACTTTCGGCCCTTTTGGAAGGAATAAAAGATGCTACTATAATAAGATATGAGGATGAGGGGGAACTTTCTGATAAATTAGGGAAAGAATTGGGGAAAGGAGAAGTTTAAGGTGAAAGTAGTGATTTTAGCTGGGGGTTTTGGGACAAGGTTAAGTGAGGAAACAGATTTAAGGCCAAAACCTATGGTTGAAATAGGTGGTAAACCTATACTTTGGCATATTATGAAAATATATTCCGCTTACGGATTTAATGATTTTATAATCTGTCTTGGATATAAGGGATATATGATTAAGGAATATTTTGCAAATTACTTTATCCACAATAGTGATATTACTATTTCTCTAAAGGAAAATACAATAGAAGTACATAATAACTATTGTGAACCTTGGAGAGTAACTCTTGTTGATACGGGATTAAATACACAGACAGGAGGAAGGATAAAAAGAGTACAAAAGTATATAGGAAATGAAACGTTTATGGCTACATATGGTGATGGGGTTGGGGATATTAACTTAAGAGAACTTTTGGATTTTCACAGAAAGCATGGTAAATATGCTACTGTTACTGCAGTACAACCTTCGGGTAGATTTGGGGCTTTAGATATCAGTGATGAAAATCTTGTGATAAGTTTTGAAGAAAAACCAAAAGGAGATAAAGCTTGGATAAATGGTGGTTTTTTTGTTTTAGAACCTGAAATTTTTGAGTATATATATAGTGATGATACTATTTGGGAGAGAGAATCTTTGGTAAAATTGGCAAGAGATGGACAGCTTGTAGCGTATAAGCATTATGGATTCTGGAAGCCTATGGATACACTAAGGGATAAAAGAGAGTTAGAGGAACTTTGGAATAGTGGTAATCCTCCATGGAAGGTGTGGACTGAATGAAGGTTTTAATTACAGGTGCCACAGGTTTTATAGGATCTCATTTGGTAGAAAATTTAATAAAAAACAATATACATGAAATATTTATATTAAAGAGAAGCACATCAGATATATGGAGAATAAAGGAGTATATAAGTAAAATAAGGGCTTTTGATATAGATAAAGAAGATATAATGGAAATAGTAAAAGATATAAAACCTGATGTGGTAATTCACTTAGCAACATACTATAGGAAATATCACAACTATAGTGATTTACCTTTTATGCTGGAATCAAATATAGGATTTCCCACTAAAATATTAGAAAGTATGGCTTCCATAGGGGTTAGGTATTTTATAAATACTGGTACATTTTTTGAAAAAGTTTATAGTTATGGTTTTCAGAATATATCGTATCCTTTTAATTTATATGCTTCCACTAAGCTGGCTTTTGAAGAAATTTTAAAATTTTATGCTTTTAATTATGGTATTAAAGCTATTACTTTGAGGATCTTTTCTCCTTATGGTTATAGAGATAATCCTAATAAGTTGATACCTTACTTAATAAAAAAGGTAATTAATGATGAGGAAATAGACATGACAGAGGGCTTTCAATCCTTAGATTTTATTTATGTTAAAGATATTGTTGAGGCATATATAAAAGCTATGAACTATATTATTAACATGAAAGGTATATATCAAAGTTTTGATATAGGAACAGGAATTACGCATACTTTACGTGAATTAATATGTCTGCTGGAAAAGATTTCTGGTAAAAAGATAAAAGTTAATTGGGGAAAAATACCTTATTCAAATAATGAGGTTTTTTATAGTAAAGCAGATATATCAAGTACTATAAATTTTTTGAAGTGGATACCTAAATACGATTTAGAAAAGGGATTAGAAGAAACTTTTGAATGTTATAGTATGGGAAGGTGAAAAAAATGGATTTTGGAGATAAGGACTTTTTAAAAATTAAAGGAGTAAAAGGTAATTACATCCAAGGAGTATATATAAAACAGTTAACTAAGATTCCGGATGAAAGAGGAGTAATATATCACATGTTAAGGGCTGATGACCCTATTTTTGAAAATTTTGGAGAGATATACTTTTCTTTAGTATATCCTGGGGTTATAAAAGGTTGGCACCTTCATAAGAAGATGATATTGAATTATGCTGTGATTCAAGGGATGATAAAACTTGTTTTATATGATGATAGAGAAGATTCCCCAACAAGAGGTAATTTGATGGAGATATTTATGGGAGAAGAAAATTATTTATTAGTAAAAATTCCTCCTATGATATGGAATGGTTTTAAAGGAATAGGTACTAAAACTGCTATAGTTGCAAATTGTGCCTCTATACCCCATGATCCAGAAGAAATAATAAGGTTAGATCCTTTTACAGATAAAATACCTTATGATTGGTCATTGAAACATGGCTAATATTTTTCAAAACTATAGAGGCAGAAAAGTATTAGTGACAGGACATACTGGGTTTAAAGGGTCTTGGCTTACACTATGGCTAAGTGAATTAGGTGCTGAGGTAATAGGTTATTCCTTAGAACCCCCTACTAATCCCTCACTATTTGAGATTTTAAATTTAAAAGAAAGAATAATTCATATTGTAGGTGACATAAGAGATGAAGAAAGTCTTAGAAAAGTATTTAGAAAATATAAGCCAGATATAGTTTTTCACTTAGCTGCCCAACCTTTAGTAAGGTATTCTTATATAGCTCCTCGTTATACTTATGAAGTAAATGTTATGGGTACAGTTAATTTATTGGAGGCTGTTAGAGATACTGATAGTGTAAAAGTTGCAATTATTGTAACAAGTGATAAATGTTATGAAAATAAAGAGTGGTTTTATGGATACAGAGAAATTGATCCTATGGGTGGATATGATCCTTATAGTTCAAGTAAAGGATGCGTTGAACTAATTGTATCAGTTTATAAGAGAAGTTTTATGGATAATTTAGGAATTGCTTTATCTTCCGTTAGAGCAGGTAATGTTATAGGGGGAGGAGATTGGCAAGAAGATAGACTAATTCCAGACTGTATAAGGGCATTGTCAAAAGGAGAAGCTATAAAGATTAGGAAACCAAAGGCAATAAGACCATGGCAATATGTTTTAGAACCTCTTTATGGATATCTTCTTTTAGGTGTTAAAATGTTAGAAAACAGAGAAAAGTTTAGTGGAGCATGGAATTTTGGACCTTCAGATACAGATATTTTAACAGTAGAGGAGGTTACGAAAAAGGTAATAGAATATTGGGGGGAAGGGGAATATGAGATTTTGGAAAAGGAAGATGATTTTCATGAGGCTACGCTTTTAAAACTTGATTGTAGTAAGGCCCACTTTTTGTTGAATTGGTATCCTGTGTATGACATAAATGAAGCATTAAAAAGGACGGTAAATTGGTATAAAAGATATTATGATGGGTATTCCCAGGATATGTATGCATATTCTCTTATGGAAATACAGAACTATATAAGAAAGAGGCAGGAAAAAGGAGAGTAAAGGAGGAGATTGTACTTTGGAAGCTGGAGATATTTGTTTTTGTAATCTTCCATTAGAAGAGACAAATAGTCAAGGAAATTATTTATTTGTTATAGATAACAAAGAAAATAATGTTTTGGGGGCTTTAATAACTATTGGCGAGAATATTGGTGGGATATGTATAAGGCAAGAGGAAATAGAAGAGAGTAGTTTACCAGGGGATTTTTGGATGAGGCTATATAGACTTTATAGTGTACCTCAAAAGTCATGTAAAAAAATAGGTAGGGTCAAAAAAGAATGCCTTGATAGGATTTTGCGAGAATTTGTAAAATATGCGGGAAATATATATTTCTCTAATTTTCACAAAAATAAGATACTCAAAACAATTCCCCCGTCGGGTAAAGTACTAGATGAAGATGATTTGGACAATCTTATAGATGCTTCCTTAGATCTGTGGTTAACAGCAGGAAGATTTGCTGATGAATTTGAAAAAGAATTTCCTAAATTTTTAGGAAGAAAATATTGTGCTTTAGTGAATTCGGGATCATCTGCTAATTTAATAGCCATATCTGCCCTTACTTCTTATAAATTAGGAGATAGGAGATTAAAGCCAGGAGATGAGGTTATTACAGTTGCAGCAGGTTTCCCAACTACTATTTCTCCAATTGTACAAAATAATCTTATACCTGTATTTTTAGACGTAGATTTAGGAACCTATAATGTAAATATTAAACAGTTAGAAAATGCAATTACGGATAGGACGAAAGCCATATTTTTGGCTCATACCTTAGGTAATCCTTTTAACTTGGATAGAGTTAAAGAAATAGCAGATAAGTACGATTTATGGATTATAGAGGATAATTGTGATTCTTTAGGATCAAAGTATAGAGGAAAGTATACTGGAACATTTGGAGATATAGCGACAGTAAGTTTTTATCCTGCCCATCATATAACAATGGGGGAAGGAGGTGCAGTTTTAACAGATGATCCTAATTTATACAGAATAATATTGTCCTATAGAGATTGGGGGAGAGATTGTTGGTGCCCACCTGGAAAAGATAATACATGTGGAAAAAGATTTAGCTGGAAACTTGGTGATCTTCCTTTGGGATATGATCATAAATATATATATTCTCATTTGGGTTATAATTTAAAAGCAACGGATTTTCAAGCAGCATTAGGATTATCCCAATTAAAGAAACTTCCTTATTTTATTGAAAAAAGAAAAGAAAATTTTAATATGTTATATGAAGGATTTAAAAAGGAGAAATTAGATGAATATTTTATACTTCCTCAATGGCTTGATCATGCAGAACCAAGTTGGTTTGGTTTTATATTAACTATAAAAGATAATGCCCCGTTTAAAAGGAAAGAATTATTGGAGTTTTTAGAAGGAAGTGGTGTAGGAACAAGATTACTTTTTGCAGGAAATATTTTACGACAGCCAGCCTTTGTATATAACGAAATTAAATACAGGGTTGTAGGAGAATTGAAGAATACAGATAAAATTATGCAGGATACATTTTGGATAGGAGTTTGGCCAGGCATAAATAGGGAGCATATAGAATATATAATAGAAAAGTTTAAGGAATTTATTAATAAAAGGGGTAATGTATAAAAATATAAAAAACAGTATTCAAGATCAGCCTAAAATCTCTATTGTCTTACTTAACTGGAATGGTTGGAGAGATGCTGTTGAATGCTTAGAATCTCTTTTCCAGTTAAATTACGATAATTATGATGTTATATTAGTAGATAATGGATCTTTTGATGATTCTGTGGAGAGAATAAAAGAGTATTGTGAGGGTAAAATAAAGGTTAATTCAAATTATTTTCATTACAATTTTGATAATAAACCTATTAAAATCTTAGAGTTTTCTGAAGAAGAAAACATAGATATAAAGGACTTAGAGGAAATTGTTGCTTTAGATTTATATAACAAAAGACTATTTTTAATAAAAACCAAAGAAAATTATGGTTTTGATAAAGGAAATAACATAGGTATTCAATTTGCAATTAGAAAGTTAGATCCAGACTATATTCTAATAATTAGTAATGATGTGGTTGTAGATAGGAATCTTTTGACAAATTTGATAAAGATAGCAGGAAAGGATGTGGGTTTAATTCAACCCAAAATTTATAATTACTATGATCTTTCGATAGATAATTTGGGTTTTTCTTGTGATGTTATAGGTAATACAAGACCTATAAAAAACTTAAAAAGGAGTAAACTTTTTTATTTAAGTGGTGCATGTCTTCTAATAAGCAAAGATTTAATTTTAGGGATTGATAAGGATGGAAAATTGTTTGATGAAAAATTATATGCATACTTTGAAGATGCAGATCTATCTTGGCAAGCAAGGTTATTAGGATATGATATTAAAGTTTGTTTAGACGCAATATGTTATCATAAGGGATCACAGACTACTAAAAAATTTAATCTCGATACATTTTATTTGGACTATAGAAATAAACTTAGAGTTTTAATTAAAAATTATTCATTAATTAATATTATTATGTTTTTATCTTTAAATGTATTAATCAAATTTCTTACTGTTTCTTTCAAGACGGCTTCTTCTTTTAATTCTGGATATTTTAAATCTTATATAAGGGCATTAGTTTGGAATATAAGAGAGTTTAGAGATACTATAAGGCAAAGAGTAGTAATACAGAGTAAAAGAAAAGTTAGGGAGAGAGAAATAATAAGGTATATGGAGATTATTCCTTTTTTTATTTAAAGAAGTATGAGTAGATACAGGAACATTTATTTTTTATTTTATGCTCCACATTCTTTCCATAAAGGTTTGGCTGATGTTGTAGGTGCTGTAGATTTAGATATATTAAGTAATAAAAATAGTACTCTTAAAAGAATCTTTTCATATTTGAATTATACTCTTAATTCATCATCAGATGATATTTTATTATGTGAAGGAACTTTTTTAATACCTTCATTATTTAAGCTTCTTTCTATCAAAAGATTTAAGAAGACTATTATTAATATTTCAGCAGACCCTAAATTATTTTATATAAAAATAAAAAGAATGAATTTTTTAGAAAGGTTTTTGCATCTATTAGCAATACCTAAGGTAGATTTGTTTATATGTATAGGTAGCATGGAAAAAGATATTTTAAAGGAAATCTACCCTAATGCTAAATATATAGTTGTATATCCTTTTATTAATGAAGAAAGATATAAATATCTTTTGAACATTCCTATTAAAAATGAATTTAATCATAATATACTATTCATAGGAAATGGTCCAGATTACTTCTATAAAGGTTTGGATCTGTTAGTAGAGGCTTTTAAAATTGCAAAAAGAGAGTTTAAAGATTCTCAGCTTTTTATCTTAGGTAATTGGGATAATAAGATAAGAGATAAATTCAGTTGTGAAGGAGTAAATTTTGTGGGTTTTTCTGATATTTATGAATACATACAAAAAACATCTCTTTATGTACATTTAGGAAGAGGAGATACTTTTCCTGTCAGTAATCTAGAAGCTCTACTGGGGGGAATTCCATGTATAATTTCAGAATATACTGGCACAAAGGAAATAATAAGAGAATTAAGAGAAGATTTTATTTTGCCTTTGGATTCAGAAAAAGTTGCTAAAAAAATTATAGAATATTTCTACTTGCCTAAGGGTGAAAAGATTATTTTATCTTCTAAAGCTAAAGAGTTAGGTAAAAATTTTAAAAAGGAAATAGTTTTAGGGGATTTTATTAAAAAGTGGAAAGGATTGGTAAGTTATGAACTATAATGATAAAGTTTATGTGAATGTCGTTTATTACTCTGGGATTGATGATACTCTAAAGTTTATTGAGAGTTTTTTATATATTTCTTATCCAAATTTTCAATTGATTATTGTTAATAACAATCCACAGTCAAATTTAGAGAATCCTATAAAAGATTGGCTGAAAAGTAAGAACATTAGATTAATTGAGGAATATGTAGTTAATGATGAAATTAAAGAGTTTAGATTAGATTCTTTTCTTTATCCTTTAGTGTATATTAAGGTTGAAAAGAATTTGGGATATGCTAATGGTGTAAACAGAGGTATTAAATATGCCTTAGAAAAAAGAGATTTTTCTTATATATGGATATTAAATAATGATATTATTGTAGATAATGACTCTTTAAGATATCTGGTAGAGTGTGCTGAAAAATATAAGAATAGTGGAAAGAAAATAGGGATTATTGGATCTAAACTTCTCTATTACTATAATCCTAACATACTTCAGGGAATAGGTGGAAAATATAATAAGTTTTTTGCATTAACAAAACATATAGGTGGTTTTGAAGAAGATAAAGGCCAATATGACAGAGATGGAATCAAGATTGATTATGTCATAGGTGCAAGTATGTTTGTTACTAAGGAGTTTTTGGAAGACGTAGGTTTAATGGACGAACAATATTTTTTATATTTTGAAGATCTGGATTGGTCAGAGAGGGCAAAAAGAAAGGGATATGAAATAATATATTGTTGGAAGAGTAAAGTATATCATAAAGAGGGAGGAAGTATTGGCTCAGATTCGAAGGGGCTTAAAAAGAGTAAATTATCTGATTTTTATGGTATTAGAAATAGAATTCTCTTTACCAAGAAATTTTATCCGTTGTATCTACCCTTAGTTTATTTAAGTTTTATTGGCATTATTTTAAATAGAATTAGAAGAAGACAAATAGATAGATTGAAATTGATAATTAGGGCTATATTAGAGAAAGATTATAGAGATGCTTAAAATTCTTATTGATGCAAGAATGATTGATTCTTCAGGTATAGGTACATATCTTCAAAACCTGATTCCTTTTTTGAAGGAAAACCTAATTTTATATCTTTTAGGAGACAAAGAAAAAATAAATAAATATATTGAT
>CAZZIO010000001.1:0-9851 GCA_964654465.1 uncultured Dictyoglomota bacterium | reverse complement strand
GAAGATAATAGATTATGTATCTCAGGTAAAATTTGGAGACCCTCAAAAATATGAAAGTATAACTATCATTCCAATTTTTGCAGAAATAAATAAAGTTCCTTTCTTTATAACTTTGGATGAAGCTTTGAAGACAAATGGGTTCTATATAAAAGAGGTTGATCAAACAGGTACAGTACCAAATTTAAAAGTAATAAATAAGCTTGATCAAAAAGTGTTTATTTTAGATGGAGAAGAATTAAAAGGAGGAAAACAAAATAGGGTGGTAAATACATCTTTGTTAATAAAAAATAAGTCTGAATTTGTTATACCTGTGAGCTGTACTGAGCGAGGAAGATGGCACTATGAATCTCATCATTTTGGGGATCCTGATGTAGTAATACCTGCTGATATTAGAAGGATTAAGAATGAGAGTGTATTAAGCTCTTTGCTTTATAGCAATAGATACAATTCAGATCAAAGTATGATATGGGCTGAGATTGAAAAGCTGCAAAAGGAGTTTGGAATAAAATCTGAGACTTCAGCTATGAGAGATGTTTTTGAGAAAAGAAAGAATTTATATGAGAATATGAAAGAAAAGTTTCCTTATATAGAAGGGCAGAATGGAATAATAGTATTTCAAGATAGAAAATTTGATGGTTTGGACATTATCTCTCTAAAATCTGCCTACAAAAATCTTCATGATAAATTGGTAAAAAGCTATATATTCAGAAGCAAACTTCTTAAAAAAGAAAATAATACAGATTATGGAGATGAATACGAAAAATTTTTAAAAGAAATAGAAGCTATAGAGCCATTAAAATTTAAATCTCCTGCCCTTGGCTGGGATATAAGAATTGCAAGCAAAAACTATGTAGGATCCATTTTAACCTATGCAAATAAGCCTATACATATTAACTTTTTCAAAAAAAGAATATAATAATAAGAAATAATTTAATAGATGGGGGGATATAGAATTTGAGGTTTAAAGTAATATTAGAAGGCGATATTCTTCCTGTTGATTATCGTAACCATTTTATGAGCTTTATAAAAGAAGCATTAAAGGTATCAGATTTGGGAAAAGAATATTTTGAGAATCTTTATAAATATGAAGAAGGGGGTGAGATTAAGAATAATAAATCAGGAAAGCCTTTTTGCTTTGCAGTAAGATTTATACATGATAAAGAAGAATTCAAGAAAGATAAAGATATTTTATATATTAAAACGCCTATAGAATTTTATATCTCAAGCCCAGATCCAGGCTTTTTAGTTGCTCTTTACAATGGACTATTAAGTAAAAAATTATATCCATTTAAAATGGGAGAAGGAGAAATACACAAAAGAAAAAGTATTGTACTTCTTAGAGAAAAAAGTATAAAGGAAAACAAAGTAGTTTTTAGAACTCTTTCTCCTATCCTTATAGAGGATAAAAATGATAAGCCACTTCTTCCTATTAGTCCAGAAGATGGGAAACCTCTTTATAAGGAAAGTGAAGATTTTGTTTACTTTCTCAGAGAGTTTAATTACATCTCTGATACTATTTTAAAAAGTGTAAGGGGATATGGATTAAAAGAGGGATTAGATTTTAAACCTATTAAGCTAAGAAAAGAAGTAGTTAAACATAGGGTAAGGGAAAAGGATATAGAGTCAAAGCTTTATACCTTTACATGCTTTTCTGGGGTATTTGAACTGTATGGTGATATTGAGGACTTGAATTATTTATATCAGCTTGGTTTTGGATTAAGAAGGGCTCAAGGTTTTGGTATGGTGGAGGTGGTGTAAATGGAAAGAGTTTATCTTTCTGATTGGTTATATAATTCTGGAATTGTAGGTTTTTTAACTATATTGTTTGAGGGGAAATCTGATCTTAAGAAAGGAGATAATTATTTACCTAATGGTTATAGTGTTTACATAGGAGATAACTACATAGAGTTTGAGAGAGATGTTTTAATAGGGTTTTCTGATAAATATTTTTATCATGCATATAATAGGTATGGAAGGTTGAGAAATTTTATTGATTCTGTCAAACAAGCACTTGGATTGTTGAATTCTGAAAATGTAAAAGATATAAAGAAAATTTATGAGGATATTAAAAATAGAATAAACAATTTTGATAAACTTAAGAAATTGTTATCACAAAATAATATAGAGATCCCTGATTTTAATAAAATCAAGGAAAATGTAGATGTATATGAGAATTTTTTAAAGGATATTTTATCTTTTATTGAGAATAATATGAATGAGTTGATGGAAAATGATGTTAAAATTTATTTGAGTAAAATCTATGGACAAAAAAGTTTTTTAAATAATGTTATCAAATCAAATCTAAAGGAAAAATTTAAAGAAGATTTTGAAGATAAAATTATAGAGAGAAGAAATAAACTAGATAAAAACTTGTTATGTATAAATTGTAAGGAAAGAAAAGCGAAGAAAGATACTTTTTTTGACACTGGTATTTCACCTTTTACAGGAATAAATAAGGATGCAGTAAATTTTTTTTGGAATTTTAACGCAAAATTACCATTATGCGAGGTATGTGAGTTAATTTATTTTTGTACATTTGCTGGGTTTACAGAATCGGTAAGGAAGCCAAGATCTTATCTTTTTGTTAATTACGATATTTCACTTATTGACTTATATAAAGCTAATTTGAGACTTAAGGAGATATTAAATAAAAATCTTAGTGATAACATTCTTATTGATTTTTTAAGTGAATTATTAGTAGAAGAGGAAGTACAAAAAAGCACATATGCTTTAGAAAGCATTGCTTTTATAGAGGTAGATTTAGTTAAGAAGGATTTGTTACCTAAAGTATATTCTTTAAATATAAATAGAAAGAAAGCAGAATATTTGAAATTTCACTCAGATAAAGAGTTCAAGAGAATTGCAGATGCACAATACGTTTTCAAAAGTAATAAAGAAAATATTCAGAGAAGTGTAATTTTGGAGTTTTTGGAAAAGTTTATAGCAAATTCTATTAATTATGATTATTTAGTATTATTAGAATATCTATATATTGAAAAATTAAGAGGTAATAATAATATTTTTATTTATTTTAACCCAAGGGATATTCAGGATATAAATCAATTAGTTTATGATTATAATTTAAAATTTAATAAAAACGGGGGTGATATTTCTATGACATCTAAGGGAGAAGAAAGTTTGTGGTTTATGTTTCAAAAAGGTAAAGAATTAGCACAAAAGTTGATAAGCGAAAAGGCAGAGAATAAAATTCCTTCTATAGCTTATAAATTACTTTCAAGTCTTAGGATTGAAGATGTTAATAGTTTTATGAATTTAGTTTTGAGATTGTATCTAAGCTATAACTTAGAAGTCCCTACTTTATTTGTTAAAGCGTTGAATGATAAAAATTCATTTTTAGCTTACGGATATGGTTTTTTAAATGGAATATTAGATGAATATAATAAAAAAGTAAATGAGGGAGGTCAATAATATGAAAATAGGTGGTTTAACTATTAGTGTTATTTTTGAAGCTATGAGTTTAAATTATGGGGAAGGTATAGGTAATATTTCAGAACTCAAGAAATTAAGCCGTGAGGATCATGTATTAACATATATGTCAAGACAAGCTCTAAGGTATGAACTATATAAAATACTTAAGGAAAAATATGGTATTAAGGAAGCACCATTAACTAAAGAGCAAAATGTTATACAATTTAGAAGTGATGCAAACATTAAGGATTATGAGGAATTAGATTATTTTGGTTATATGAAAACTGAGAAAGGAAAAGGAGCCTTAACGCGATCAGCTGTAGTTAGATTTTCTCCTGCTATCTCTTTAGAGCCATATTTAAATGATTTAGAATTTGGAAGTAATAAAAATTTTGCGGATAGAGTGAAAAGTGATCCTAATCCTTTTCAATTTGAACAGCATTATTCTCTTTACAGTTATTCAGTAATTATAGATTTAAATAGAATAGGAGTTGATGAAAATGATAATACAGAATTGCCTATCGAGGAGAGAATAAATAGGGTTAATAAAGTAGTAGATGCATTAAAGATAATGAATAGAGAAATAAAAGGGAGGACTGAAAATTTAAATCCTATTTTTGCTATCGGAGGAGTTTATCCTGTAAAAAATCCATTCTTTTTAAATAGGCTTAAAGTTATATACAATCCATCTACAAGAGTTTTTTCCATAAATAAGGAATTAATTGAGAGTGTACTTAGTATAAAAATAGATGGTGTGGGGGTAAGAGAAGATACGTATATAGGATTTTTAAAAGGATATTGGGGAAATGAGAAAGATTTTGAAAGCCTTTCTCCTTTAGATATAAATGAGTTTTTTGAAAAGATAAAGGAGGATGTTAGAAAATTCTATGAAAGTGCTTAAATTGAAGCTTTTTCAACAAATAGCAAACTATAGAAAACCTCTTTCATATAATTTTATAGATACCTTTCCTTTACCTACTTATTCGAATGTAAGAGGGTGGATCCATAATATTTTAGGAGCAAAAGAATATATTCCTATGAGTATTTCAATACAAGGAATACACGAAAGTATCTTTTATGATTTACAAACATTCTATAAATTTGATGATCCAGATAAAGAGAGGGGTACAATAATTCCTGAAATTAGGAAAAGTGTTAAAAAATCTCCTTTTTATGTTGCAACACTATATAATGTGAGTTTAATTATTCATATAAGTATGAAATCTGAATATTTAGAAATTATTAAGAAAAATATTTACAATACTATACCAATATTAGGGAGGTTTGAGGATTTAGTAAGAATTGATGAGATAAAAATGGTATCAGTAATAGAAAAGGATGTGGATTTTGTATATGAAATAAAATATCCAATATATTTGAAAAAGGAAACTGTTCAAAAAAATTATTTAGTTGGTATTAATTATAGATTACCTTTTAAGTATGACATTAATCAAGGATTAAGATATTTTGAATTGGTTGATGCTGTATATGTAGAATGTGGAACATTTATAGATAAAGTATTTGAAGATGAGGAAGGGGACATAGTAGAATTAGTTGGTGATTATTATGAATAGTGCATATGAGGTATATGCTAAAAGTTATTATGAGGATGGTATATTAAAAACAGAAACATTAAAAGAACATACTTTTTCATTAATTAATAATTACGAAATATTGAAAGAAAGATATGGTACAGAAATAAATAAAAAGCTTGTTGAAAGATATGATCCTGAAGTTTTTTGGGATTTGCTAAGGATTGCTGCAATTTATCATGATCTTGGTAAGTTAAATTCTTTATTTCAAAACAAAATTAGGAGACTAATAGGGCAGGAGGAATTATTAAGTGAATTTGAAAAAGAAATACCTCATAATTATCTTTCTCCTGCCCTTCTACCAAAAAGGTATAAAGAAATCTATGGTATAGATAATTTCTTTATGCTTATTTTTTCAATTATTTATCATCATCATAGAGAGATGAATTTTGATAAAAAATATTTAGAAGAATATTTAAGTAAAGAGATTCTTAATAAGTTAGATTTAATAAAATGGATTAATGAGCTTGATCCTAATTTTAATGAAAATAATGTGTTGGGAAACAAATATACTGTTTTACTACTAAGAGATAGTGGCAAACTAAAATCTATTGAAAATAAGCTTGAGTTTATTTTATTAAAGGGTCTTTTGTATAGATTAGATCATTCTTCTTCAGCTCACGTAGAAGTGGAAAAAGAAAGAATAGATAATGTAGAAGATAAATTAGTATATTATATAACTTATGTAAAAAAATCTAATTTAAAGGGGTTTCAAAGGAAAGCTAAAGATTTAAGAGATAAAAGTGTACTACTTACAGCACCTACAGGAATTGGTAAGACTGAATTTGCCATTAATTGGATGGGAGAAACTAAATCTCTATACTCATTACCTCTTAGAGTTTCTGTAAATGCAATGTATGAAAGATTTAAAAATATATTTGGTGAAGAAAATATAGGAATATTACACGGAGATATAATATATTATGATATTGATAATTTAGAAAATTTGGAAAGAGAGATTAAAGAGCATTTGTACAGAATATCCCTTTCAAGACAAATGTCTTATCCCATTATAATTTGTACAGCAGATCAGATTTTTACTTCTTTTTTTCGTTTTCCAGGTTATGAGAAAGTTTTTTCTATTTTCCCTTATGCGAAGATAATAGTAGATGAGCCTCAGGCATATACTTCTGAATCTTTAGCGGTAATTGTTGAGGGGTTAAAGAAAATACATGAGATGGGCGGAAGATTCTGTTTAATGAGTGCAACTGTTTATCCTATTTTAGAAGTGATTTTTAAAGATATTGCTGAAAATATAAAAGTAAAAGATACGGACAATAAAAATCATAAAATTAAATATTATCCTGAACATGCTATAGAAGATTTAGTTAATGAAATAGTTTTTGAGTTTTCAAAAGGTAAAAAAGTATTGGTTATTGTTAACACTGTTAAAAAGGCTCAACAATTATATTTTTCTTTAAAAGGGCAAATAAATGATAAAAGTAATAGAGTAAATTTAATGCATTCGAGATTTATTGGAATAGATAGGATGAATAAAGAGCATAAAATCTTTTTAGATGAAAAGTCTTCTGAACCTTGTATCTGGATTACTACACAAATCGTAGAAGCATCCTTAGATATTGATTTTGATATTCTATTTACTGAGCTTGCTCCAGTAGATGCATTGATACAACGTATGGGAAGAATATATAGGAAGAGAAAATATCTTAGTGATGATCCTAATATTATTATTTCTGGAAGTTCAAATAAGCCTTCTGGAAAAGGAGCGATTTATGATTCTAAGTTAGTAGATGAAACATATAATATATTTTTTGATTTTGATAATAAATTAATAAATTATGATGATAAAAATTACATGGTCGAACATGTCTATTCTATGGAGATATTGAAAAATTCAAATTATTATAAGAAGTTTTTAGATTATAAAAGAATAATGGATATTGACTACAAAGTGGAGACTCGTGGGGAAGCAGAAAAAATATTTAGAAAAATTTCTAATGTACGAGCAATTCCAGTTGAGATTTACGATAGAAATAGAGAGAAATTAGTTGAAATAAGAGATATGATATATAGTAAAAATATTGTTAAAAAACTAAAGGGACTCAGAGAATTGCAAAATTATGTGGTTGATATTCCCTTGCAAGTTGAAATGTGTTCTCGAAATATATTTACAACAGGAGAAATAGAGGGTTTAGATTTATATATTATAAATCTTAAGTATGATAAGGAATTAGGTTTAATTCCTGAAAAAGAATTAGAAAATATTATCTAATTAGATCATGTTAAATGAAGATTTATCCTTACCTCAAGATCTAAGAATAACAGGAATAAAAATAAATTATCTATTTGTTTGCGAAAGGAAATTATGGCTCTTTGATAGAGGTATTGGTATGGAACATACCTCGGAAAAAGTATTATTAGGTAAGATTTTGGAGGAAAGTAGTTATCTTTCAGAGGAAAAAAGAAAGATTATGATAGATGAGCTTATATGTATTGATATTCTCTCTGAGGATGAGATAAGAGAAGTTAAATATAGCAATAGAATGGAAGATGCAAATAGAATGCAAGTTCTATATTACCTATATTATTTAAAAAAATTAGGAGTAAAGAAAAGGGGTATTCTAAATTATCCAAAGCAAAGAAAAAGAGAGATAGTTGAACTTACTCAGGAATATGAAAAGAAGATAGAGGAGGCTCTTCTTAAAATAGAAGAAATAATAAAAATGGAGAAGCCTCCTCCTGTTGTCAAAAAAAGTTATTGTAAAAAATGTGCATATTATGAATTTTGTTTCATAGGGGAATGAAGATGGGGAGAGATTATTATATATTTTCTAATGGTTCTTTGCGGAGAAAAGAAAGTACTGTGTATTTTGAAACATCTAATGGAGAAAGAAAGTTTTTCCCAGTAGAAAATATAGACAGCATACATCTTTTTGGAGAGATAGATTTAAATACAAAAGTCCTAAATTTCCTTGCACAAAACAACATTGTATTACATGTATACAATTATTACGGCTATTACTCTGGATCTTATTTACCCAGAGAAAAAAATATATCTGGAGAAGTTATTGTAAGACAAGTAGAACACTATTTAGATAAGGAAAAAAGATTTTATCTTGCTTATTCTTTCGTGGAAGGCGCCCTTTACCATATGATAAGGAATTTGAGAAATTATAATGGAACTGAGGAAAATCAAAAGAAGATTGAAGAAGAGCTTAAAAAAGCAAGAGAATGTAATACTATAAATGAATTAATGGGATGTGAAGGGAGAGCAAGAGAAAGTTATTATCAAGCGTTTAATATATTTTTAAAAAATAATTTTTATTTTGAAAAAAGAGAAAAAAGACCTCCTACAAATCCAATTAATGCTTTAATTTCTTTTGGTAATTCTTTGATTTATGCGATAATTGTATCTGAAATCTATAGAACTCAATTAAATCCTGCGATAAGTTATCTTCATGAAGTAAGAGAAAGGAGATATTCTCTCAGCCTTGATATTTCTGAAATATTCAAGCCTTTGATTGTAGATCCTGTAATATTTAAGCTTATAAATAATAATATGCTAAAATTATCAGATTTTGAAAAAGATGTAAATTATTGCTACCTTACTGAAGATGGAAGGAAAAAGTTTATTCAAGAGTTTGAGTCCAAAATTCAAACTACGATTAAACATAGAAAGCTAAATAGAAATGTATCATATAGATTTCTTATAAGACTTGAATGTTATAAATTGGTAAAACACTTTTTGGAGGATGATTTATATAAGCCATTGAAGGCTTGGTGGTGATCATGTATGTAATTATTACTTATGATATAAGTGAGGAAAGAGTAAATAAGGTAAGGAAAGTATTAAAAAGATATTTCAATTGGGTCCAAAATTCGGTTTTTGAAGGTGAGATAACTTTAGCAAAACTTGAAAAATGTAAATTAGAATTGAGTTTCATAATAGATAAGGATGTGGATTCTGTATACTTTTATCTTGTAGACAATAGGAATAATATTAGCAAAACTGTTTTAGGAATAGAAAAAGATGTAACAGACAATATATATTAATTTGTTTATTTTTGCAGTAAACCTATTTTTAAATGATTTTTCTTTAAAAATGTTGAAAAATCTAACATTAAATATGAAATTTTTTATTTTGGTAAAATTAAACTTAAGGTTCACTGCAATTATGGTTTTAATCTAAAAATTTTGTAATTATATTAGTAATTGTATAATACTATAGTTACAATTTAATCTGATTGTTGGGTTTGATCTGAACTATGTGGGATTTAAATTGCTTTCTCGCTTTAAACCCTGCCTCATTAAAAATTGTTTGATCTGAACTATGTGGGATTTAAATAGTTGGTGGGGGATGGAAGTTTTTCCCCACCACATGGTTTGATCTGAACTATGTGGGATTTAAATTGAGAGAATATGGACTTCTCAATCCTGTTACAGTTGGTTTGATCTGAACTATGTGGGATTTAAATGAATGGGGAGACGAAATAGCAAGGATGGCAAAACTAGTTTGATCTGAACTATGTGGGATTTAAATCTACGTAGATATAGATTGTTCGCAGAATGGGTGATGAGCGTTTGATCTGAACTATGTGGGATTTAAATTTGCCTTCATCATCTCGTCAGCGGTAAGGCCCCAAAGTTTGATCTGAACTATGTGGGATTTAAATAAGAGCAAGGAAAATCAACGGTTTCTGCGAATGCGCGTTTGATCTGAACTATGTGGGATTTAAATCAGTTCTATGAAATCTTTGAGTTCTATTTCTTTTATGTTTGATCTGAACTATGTGGGATTTAAATCTTAATCTGAAAATTGAAATACCAATCAAGAGTGCCGGGTTTGATCTGAACTATGTGGGATTTAAA